>NZ_CP061296.1:0-600000 GCF_018687555.1 Polynucleobacter sp. MWH-P3-07-1 | reverse complement strand
CAGAATCTGCTGCGTATAACTGAACGCCAACGCGGCTGACTAGGTGGCCTTGTTGCGTTACCAATGCCCCACCCGCTGGGAGTTTTTCACGGCGACGCAATGCATCTTCAAGACTATCGGCGATATAAATCTTATCAAGCCATTCTTGTAAAACAGTAGATAAACGAGGTGCCCCTGCGCTTTGCACCCGAGAAACCAAGGCAATGAAATCAGCCGGAACTGGAGAGGTGGCGGGTGCAATCTCTTCAGTTAATAAGATTGCGAGGCGACTTGGTGGCGCATCATTTGCTAATGCCAGCGTCTCTTGCACACTCTTCGCAGTCACTGCTGCAAGACGTTCGCGCAATACGGACTCTAAGGCAGTTTCCCATCCAGACTCGACCTTCAGCTCCTGCCAGAGGCGTTTACTTTCTTTAAGACCCTTACTTTCCAACCAAGGTCCAATCTTCCCCTGCGCCTGCACGCTGGCTTGTAAAGCTGTCAACGCAGTCAGCTTAGCTTCAGTCTGAGCGAGGTCTTGATTAGCTGTCTGAATTTGTTGTTGCGCAGCGTTACGCGCTTCATCGGCGGCAGGTACACGCTGTTGAGTTTCAAGGGCGCGTTGCTTAGACTCTTCCACCTTACGCTGAGCCATCACTTGACGATCCAAAGCCATCTGCAAGGCCTCAGGGTCAGGCTTGCGCATCCCATCTAACTCGGCATTTAGTCGACTTGTACGATTCTGTAATTCTGCTTGTTTTGCTAGCAATGCCTTCGTGCGCTCACCCAAACTCGCTAAGCGCTGCTCAATTATTGCCAAACTATCTCTGGCAACATTCAGCGCTTGAACCGCTGATTGATATGACGCTTCGCGCCCAGGTAACTGGGTTTGCAAGCCATTCAAATCGGCTACCAAAGCCTGTTCTTTTTCTGAAGTCGCAGCGAGTTCATGTTCAGCGGTACGTTGGGCTTGTGCAGCATCCGTCTCTTGCACAGTCCAACGCTGAAGTTGCGACTGCAAATCCTGAATTTGTTGTGCAAGACGTTGACGACCTTCTTGCACATATCGAATTTGTGACTCTACTTGAGCGATATCTGAATTGGTTTGGTAAAGATCGCCCTGCGCTTGAGAAACCTTATCTTGCAATGCGTATTGCTCGGTGCGCATCACTTCTAGCTGGGTCTCTGCATGCCTTAACTTAGCTGTCTGCTCTTCTAAGCTGACTTGAGTATCTCGAATCGCATTAGCATGACGCTCCTGCTCTTTACCAGCTTCAGTTTGGCGCACAAACCACAACAACTGCTGCTGTGATTTCATTTCTCCAGACAGCTGGGCATGGCGTTCAGCTACAGTCGCCTGCTTCTCAAGGCGGGTGAGTTGTTGATCGAGTTCACGCAGGATATCTTCAACCCGGGTAAGGTTCTCTTTGGTATCTTCCAGTCGGGATGCAGTTTCTTTGCGGCGTTCTTTATATTTAGAAACCCCTGCAGCCTCCTCCAAGAAGACTCTCAACTCTTCAGGCTTGGATTCTAGGATGCGGTTGATCGTACCCTGACCAATAATGGCGTACCCTCTTGGACCCATGCCGGTGCCTAAGAAAATATCTTGAATGTCTTTACGACGCACTACTTGATTGTTGATGTAGTAACTCGAGTTGCCATCGCGGGTCAACACGCGTTTGACTGATAACTCAGTAAATGCGCCCCACTGGCCTTGTGCGCGTCCATCTGAATTATCAAAAATTAGTTCGACACTGGCACGACCAGCTGGCTTACGTAAACCGGAGCCATTAAAAATAACGTCCTGCATCGATTCGCCACGCAGCTCACTCGCACGAGACTCACCTAAAACCCAACGAACCGCATCAATAATGTTGGACTTTCCGCAACCATTTGGGCCAACCACCCCAATTAACTGTCCCGGCATTTCAAAATGGGTTGGATCTACGAATGACTTAAAGCCGGAAAGTTTGATGGATTTCAGATGCACGGCGTACTTTGCAGGATAAAAAGGGGTTTAAATAAAGGGTCAAAAATTTACAGCTAAGGTGGGATGATGATAGCAAGCTTGGGGGTGTTTACACCCGTTTTTGGCCCATCGATATAATGATAAATCGACATTCAGGGCAAAATCCCTTAACAATCCTATAGTTAACTAAAAAGCATGAGCCAATCCATCCAAAACACCATCGAACAAGCCTGGGAAAACCGCGCCAACCTCTCTCCACAGGCCGTTTCTGCAGATATCCGCCAGGCTGTGAATGCCGTGCTTGAAGGCCTTAATTCAGGGACCATTCGGGTTGCTGAACGTCAAAGCGTCGGTAAGTGGGAGGTTAATCAGTGGGTAAAGAAGGCTGTCCTATTGTCCTTTCGCCTCGAAGACAACAAGCCAATGGCTGCTGGCGGCTATACCCAGTTCTATGACAAGGTTCCCAGCAAGTTCGAGAACTACACTGAAGCAGACTTTGCTGCAGGCGGGTTTCGAGTCGTTCCACCTGCCATAGCTCGCCGTGGCTCCTTTATTGGCAAGAACGCTGTTTTAATGCCCTCTTACGTGAATATTGGGGCCTATGTTGGTGAAGGCACAATGGTCGATACCTGGGCAACCGTGGGCTCATGCGCGCAAATTGGTAAGAATGTCCACCTCTCTGGCGGCGTTGGCATTGGCGGTGTTTTAGAGCCGATTCAAGCCGGCCCCGTCATCATTGAAGACAACTGCTTTATCGGTGCTCGCTCCGAGGTAGTCGAGGGTGTAGTGATTGAAGAGAATAGCGTTTTATCGATGGGCGTCTACATTGGTCAAAGCACCAAAATTTATGATCGCGAGACGGGTGAAGTGCATTACGGTCGTGTGCCAGCCGGTTCAGTAGTGGTGCCGGGCTCTATTCCAGCGAGCAATGGAAAGTACAGCCTCTATGCAGCCATCATTGTGAAAAAAGTGGATGCGCAAACCCGCGCCAAAACTGCTATTAACGAATTGCTCCGCGACTAAATTACGATGAGCGCAGCCCTTGACCTCACCGAAGCACTGATCGCCTGCAAATCAGTCACCCCAGCCGATGGTGGCTGCCAAGAGCTGATTGCCCAGCGTCTGCAAGCGCTTGGTTTTCATACTGAGAGCATTGTGAGCGGGCCAGATGACTTCAGAGTCACCAATTTGTGGGCAATCAAAAAAGGGCAGTTAGGTGACCAGGGCAAAGTCTTTGTCTTTGCTGGGCACACCGATGTAGTCCCTACTGGCCCTCTCGAAAAATGGACTAACGACCCTTTTACCCCGACGATTCGTGATGGTTATTTATACGGCCGCGGAGCTGCCGATATGAAAACCTCGCTTGCTAGCTTTGTGGTTGCTACCGAAGAATTTATTACCGCTCATCCTCATCACGCTGGCTCAATTGCTTTTTTAATCACTAGCGATGAAGAAGGTCCCGGCCATGATGGCACTGTGATTTTGTGTGAGCGCCTCAAACGAGATAAACAAAATTTGGACTACTGCATCGTAGGCGAACCAACTTCCGTTGATCAACTCGGTGACATGATTAAGAATGGTCGCCGCGGATCCCTCTCCGGCAAGCTAACCGTCAAAGGGGTCCAGGCTCATATTGCTTATCCTCATTTAGGTAAAAATCCGATTCACTTAGCGGCAGGGGCAATTCAAAAGTTAAGTGAGACAAAGTGGGATCAGGGAAATACTTTCTTCCAACCCACCAGTTTTCAGATCTCCAATATTCATGCTGGAACTGGCGCAAATAACGTCATTCCAGGCGAGTTGAAAATTGATTTCAATTTCCGCTTCTCTACTGAAAGCACTCCTGAACAATTGCAGGCAAAAGTAGAGCAGATTCTTCAATCGGAGAATCTGGACTATGCGCTTGACTGGCATCTCGGTGCAAGTCCATTTCTGACTGGCGATGGCGCGCTAGCCAATGCCTTGCGCTCGTCTATTCAAAAAGAAGTGCATATAGAAACAGAACTATCGACTACTGGTGGAACCAGCGATGCTCGCTTCATCTCGAAAATCTGCAAAGAAGTAGTTGAATTCGGCCCTATCAATGCCACGAGCCATAAGATCGATGAGTGCGTCAATGTGGATGATGTGGAGCCACTCAAAAATATTTACCGTCTCACACTTGAGCAATTGGTTGCTTAAGCTATTCCCTCTTCAATACACTCTCGATCATGGACCCTGAGCCTCAGCCCCAACTAACAGTCGATCACAGTATTGAGCAAGTCGCTCAGTTACTGGAAAAAGCAAAGCTCCATTACGGACATGGAGCCAGCGATGCTCAAAGTGAGGCCCTTTGGATTGTTAGTAAGCAACTAGATCTCAGTCCCACCGATGCCCTAGATCAACTTGAGCAAGTGATTACTGCCGAGAGCCATGCAAAAGCCCTTGAGCTGGCACAACGCCGAATTGATTCACAAAAACCACTCGCCTACCTCTTGGGGGAAGCCTGGTTAATGGGTGTCCCTTTTTATAGCAACGAACAGAGCATCGTGCCGCGCTCGTGGATTGCAGAATTGATCGTCAATGGAGATCTTGAGCCCTGGTTGCCTGCTGATGGCCGGGCTCTTGATCTTTGCACTGGCAACGGCTCACTTGCGATTTTGCTGGCCTTGGCCTGTCCCGATATTCAGGTAAGCGCTTGCGATATCAGCCTACCAGCGTTGGCTTTAGCTTCACGTAACCTAGATCGTCATGGTCTAAGCGAGCAGATTGATTTGCTCAATGGCGACCTGTGGGAAGCATTGCCTGAGCCCAATGAAGAGGATCGTTTTGACCTCATCATTTGCAACCCTCCTTATGTCAATGCTGATTCAATGAGTAAGCTCCCCGCAGAATACTTGGCTGAACCTGCTCTTGCGCTAGCGGGTGGTGAAGACGGTATGGATTTAATTAGAAAGATTATTGCTGGCGCTCCAGATTATTTAACTGATCGTGGCGCACTTCTGCTTGAAATTGGCAATGAATATGAACACTTTAAGAATGCCTTTCCGCAAATCCCAGTAATTTGGATGGAGGTTTCAGCAGGTGATCAGCAGGTCTTACTCATTCAGGCAGAAGATCTACTAGCTTAACTAAGCTCATTCGCCGCAGCAATTGCCTGATCGATTCTCTCTACAGGGATCACCTTGAGTCCTGGAATTTTATTCTTGGGCATATTGGCTTTTGGAATAATCGCCAACTTAAAGCCTAATTTAGCAGCCTCCTTGAGTCGCTCCTGACCACGAGGACAAGGACGAATCTCTCCTGCTAAACCTACTTCGCCAAAGACAATCAACTCTTTTGGCAGTGCGCGATTACGAATGGAGGATTGAATGGCTAGCAATACCGCCAAGTCAGCAGCAGGCTCAGTAATTTTGACTCCGCCGACTGCATTCAGAAATACATCTTGATCAAAACAAGCGACTCCAGCATGACGATGCAAGACTGCCAGCAACATCGCCAAACGATGCTGCTCTAGACCCACCGCCAATCTTCTTGGATTAGGAATGTGCGCAGTATCGACGAGCGCCTGAATCTCTACCAAGAGCGGTCTTGTGCCTTCTTGAGTCACTAAGACACAAGCGCCGGGCACCATCTGCTCGTGCTGTGACAAGAAAATCGCTGATGGATTCGATACGCCCCGCAGACCCTTTTCAGTCATCGCAAAAACACCGAGTTCATTGACGGCACCAAAGCGATTCTTGATCGAGCGCACCAATCTAAATGAAGAGTGGGTATCTCCCTCAAAATACAAAACCGTATCCACAATGTGCTCTAGGACTCGAGGCCCAGCAAGATGGCCATCTTTCGTCACGTGCCCCACCATCAAAACGCAGATCCCACTAGATTTAGCAGCTCTAGTAAGTTGCGCAGCACACTCGCGAACCTGAGCAACCGAACCTGGCGCAGAGCTGAAGGCTTCTGAATACAGAGTTTGAATGGAATCTACTACCAGCACTTGAGGCTTCACTGTTTCCATAATTGATAATAGTTTTTCCAACTGAATCTCAGCCAGCACTTCAAGCGCAGGCGCATCTAAAGCAATCCGTTTAGCCCGCAATGCAATTTGCGCAGCAGATTCTTCTCCACTGCTATACAGCACATGCATGCCGGCCGAACTCATCTCGGCCAAAGCTTGGAGTAACAGAGTTGACTTACCGATACCAGGGTCACCGCCCAACAAAACGACACCACCCGGAACTAAGCCGCCGCCGAGCACCCGATCAAACTCCTCAACTCCCGTGCTAAAGCGGGGCAAATCTTCCGCAGTAATTGCCGCCAGTTTTTGTCTGGGCAAGGATTGGGCTAAGCCCTGAAAACGGGATGGCGTGCTGGACTCTGGAAGCCCCTCCTCCATGGTGTTCCAAGCCTGACAAGCAGGACACTGCCCTTGCCATTTGGCAGAAGTGCCGCCACAAGACTGACAGATATAAATCGTTTTAGCTTTAGCCAAGGAATAACCTAATAAAAAGGATGAAAGTATTTACAGATTAATCAAGCTGAGTGCCAGCTTTGTTTTCTTGAGAACGCTTGGGTGCATCTTTGCGGCGTTGCTCTAAATCTGCTGCCCTCGTTGCAGCGTCTTTTTGCTTTTGCTCATACTTCTGCTTGTTTTCAGCTCGTTCAGCAGCTTTTTCTGGGGAAGCTCGATCAGCGATTTTTTGAGCATCTCGTTGATCCTTTACGCTCTCGCGGATCTTTCTTTGCTCAGCATGCAGGGCAACTTGTTGAGTGCCGATAGGATCAATTGCCTTACGATAATCGGAGCGGGCACTACTGAGGCAATAGCTCACCCAGTAATGCTTATAGCATTCGTTTTGCGCTTTTTCCCAGCGATACTTGGCCCAATCACGCTGCAGCTCAAGCTGCTGATCGATTTTATCGAGAGAGTCAAGCTGAGCCTCCTCCTCGGGCGTTGCGAATGCCAGAGCACTAAGGCAGCAAGAAGCAAAGAGTAGAAATACCCTTAAGCGCAGGCCAGTCAGTTTCGTCAAATCTCAACCTTTGAACCCAACTCAACCAAACGGTTTGCTGGAATTCTGAAGAAGTCGGATTGTCTGCCAGCATTCTGGTACATCCAAGCAAAGAGCACTTCGCGCCAAATTGCCATACCTGGTAGCTCGGTTGGAACAATCGTATCTCTCGATAAGAAATAAGAGGTATTCATCCTATCAATCTTCATACCGAAATGACTTTCAAGCAAGTCGAGAATTTGGTTAGAGTCTGGCGTCTCTTTGAAGCCGTAGACTGCACGGACAACATAAATATTGGGGCCAAGCTCCTTTAAGGTGAGCCTCTTTTCATCAGCAACATAGGGCACATCCCAAATGCTGATCTTGAGGAAGAACACCCGATCATGTAAGACATGGTTATGTTTGAGATTGTGCAAAAAGGAAACCGGCAAGTAATCCACATGAGCAGTCAAGAAGACTGCGGTGCCTTCAACACGATGTGGAGGATTTTTTAGCAGGCTAGTAATGAAGGTATCGAGACGAATACCATCATCCAAAAGGCGTTTACGAACAATTTGACGCCCTTGATACCAAGTCATCATCAGTAAGAAGCAGATTGAACCAATCACCAAGGGGAACCAGCCGCCCTCAAGTACCTTACCGAGATTGGCTGCGAAGAAGCCGAAATCAACAATCAGAAATGTACCGATGACAAGGGCAATGAAAATAGGATTCCATTTCCAAACCGACTTCATCACAACTGCCACCAAAATCGTCGTCATCAACATCGTGGTGGAAACAGCAATTCCGTAAGCAGCAGCAAGATTGTCAGATTTTTTGAATGACAAAACAATAGCGATCACTACAAAGCAAAGCATCCAGTTAATGAATGGAACATAGATCTGGCCTTTTTCTTTGGCAGAAGTAAATAGAATTTTCATTCTAGGCAAAAAGCCCAACAAAATCGCCTCGCTCGTCATTGAGTAAGCCCCAGAAATACAGGCTTGAGATGCGATGACAGTAGCAATGGTAGCCAATATCACCAATGCAAAGGTATAGGCTTCAGGAACCATCAAGAAGAAAGGGTTTGAAATGGTCTCAGGATGCGTTAATAACATTGCGCCCTGTCCCAGATAGTTCAACAATAAACATGGCATCACCAATGCGAACCAAGCCAGCTTAATGGGGCGAATACCAAAGTGGCCCATATCTGCGTAGAGTGCCTCCGCTCCAGTCAACACCAAAAAGATGGAACCAGTAACAGCAAATGCAATCGTGGCGTCTTTGGACATGAAGGTAATGGCGTATATGGGGTTTAATGCCTGCAGAATTTGTGGGGCATCTTGAATTTGGTAAAGCCCCATTAGGGCGATGATCGAAAACCAAACCAACATGATTGGTCCAAATAAAGCGCCAACCACCGAGGTGCCCTTCTTTTCAATCAAAAATAGGCAAAATAAAATCGCAATCGTGATCGGAAGCACATAAGGGGTAAAGTCACTAGAGACAACTACCGTCCCTTCAATTGCCGAAAGAACAGAAATCGCAGGTGTAATTACAGCATCGCCGTAAAAAAGACAGGCCCCGAGGACGCCAATCAGAATTAAAAGAAAGCCTCTCTTAGTATCCGTTCTGGAGGTTCTCATCGCTAGGGCCATCAATGACAGAATGCCGCCCTCTCCATGGTTATTGGCGCGCATCACAAACCACACGTACTTTAAAGAGACCACAACGATGAAGGCCCAAAAGACCATCGAGATCACGCCAAAAATGGATTCTTGTGTCATCGGAATCCCAGTTGTGGGGTCAAAGCAGGCTTTAAGCGCATAAAGCGGACTGGTACCGATATCTCCGAAAACAACTCCTATTGCACCCAGTGCTAAGGTAGCAAGCCCACTCTTTTTATTTACTTCGGCATATTCAATTGCTACTGGATTAAGTAGATCAGATTCTGAAAATTCAGGTTTGCTAACTGACATAGGTCTTCCCAAGGAGATTGATGATCATCATGCTGCGTGGCGATATATTACTCCTGAAATAAGGCGCTTTAGCCAGTCAAAAACGCAATCTTTTAGGGTAGCCTTAGACCAAGTACGGCGGGGTAGCTGGACAGGGTGCGGGGAAAAATGGTAGAATCTAAGGCTCAGACGCGGGGTGGAGCAGTCTGGCAGCTCGTCGGGCTCATAACCCGAAGGTCGTAGGTTCAAATCCTGCCCCCGCAACCAGTATATATAAGGCTTTCAGGTCAATCGGCTTGAAAGCCTTTTTACTTTTCTAGGCTTAAGTAAGCCGAAAGTAAGAGATTAACCAGCCGTCGCAACCTCTCCTGCCACATCAACTCCAAGGTAAAGACGACCAAATTCGGACCCTCAGGACTTAGCTTAACCCTTAAGACCCCGTTCGAGGTTGTAATAACTTGGCGTAAGACTGGTTTTTCTTTGCTGTGGGGCATTTGGTTTACTGAACCACCGGGCGCTATAAGCACGATGGTTAATAAGGAAGAGATATTAAGGATGCGGACAGGAGGTTCTCATATTTGGAGCGGCTATCAGGATTTGAACTTACGACCCCTTGGTTCGTAGCCAATGTTCTTGAGTGACACTTTATCTATATGAATCAATGACTTACAAGTAGTAATTTGCATAATAGAATTGGCGCTCAGGGGCTCGTAACCCCTTGTTTCTATTGGTTTGCTACTAGTTCTATTATGCAGATTTAGAGCACTTTTTTATGCAAGCATTCCCTTTTCTTTAGTGCATTTAAATTGGCAGTAAGAGTTAGCCCTTTCCTTCAGACTCACACTCAATGTTGGACGCGCAAAGAATACATCGGGCGGCTTTTAAATCCAAAGCAGGCCATCACCCTATCCAAGTCTAATCGGCAGAGTCCGACCCAAAGCAGACTATCAAAGAAAAACCACCCGAATGAACTGACCCCAGGGGTCAGTTCATGTAGTGGTCTTTATATTAGTAGCAGAAGAAGTCCAACTTATTCAAATAATTAAACTATTTTGCAAATGCAGCTGAAGATTTCATTTTGCTAGTTTCATTTTCATCAGCCCCAGTCTTGTTAATCGAGGAAATTGCTGGTTGATTAATTGGCCGAATTTGTTTTACCGTGAGATCCTTCCCCAACTGAGGATCCGCTCCAACAAGCGAACTGCCGTTAGAGGCAAGTGCTTTTACTTCCGGAGAAACTATGAGACCTTTGTTAACAAAAATGTTACGAATCCTAGGATCAACTTCTGCCAATACCTCTAAAGATGCACTCCTCAATAAGGCCGCTCCTTCAGGATCGCTGGGGCCAAGTGCTGAGGCTGCTTGCTGTATTCGCTCAAAACTGCGAAGCATTAAACAGCCGTTATCGATTACCGGACCGCCAGCACCAAAAGAAAAACCAATTCCACCAACACCGGCTTGAGCAGTTGCACCACAATAATCCGAGCTAAATGAGCCTGAAAAACCACCCAACATTGCTGCGCCGGTAGTCCTAGCAGTATATGAGCCGGAATAAGCAACAGCTCCACTCGAATATGCATTGGTTGTAGTGCTAAAGCTATTACTTAAGGCCTGCGTCCCCAAAGATGAATTCGCAGTCCCAGAGGCTGTCCCGACTGTGCTTGCAGTTTGACTAACTGCATGATGTGCAATCAACAAACAAAAAAGGGCAAAGAGATACCTAAGCATTAATCCGTGAGGACTACTGGGCACAACACTTGATAAGTTGGCTTAATTTGGTGCAATTGGGGCTAAGTTAGTTACAACGCCAATAGAGACAATCTTAGCTGGATATAAACCCCTCAGAGAATGAAGACCAGACGCATTAGTAGATACAGTGGTTGTGTTAACGGCTGCAGCTGCAGTACATGGGCTCATGCATTTGCTAGTATCAGATTGAGCGGCACCAATACTACCGGCAATTGGCGTACGACCGGCGTAGGCGATACCAAGACCCCCAGCTACCGCTGTACCCCCACCAGAAGCGGAAGTGACTACAGTATTTTGCACTGCAGCAGACTTTACATTTCCACCGCCTCCATAACCACCACCAGCAAAAGCAAGTACAGGAAAAAGTATTGCAGCAGCAACACAATATTTGGATATCTTAGACATGTTTTTCCTTAGGTTTATTTATGTCAAATATTAGCCTCAAAGCTATTTGCTTTAGAGCTAATGCGATTAAAATATATATATAAACTAAGGTCAATTTAATTTTTAGGATCAAGCGGTCGGTTTTTTAAGCGGTTTAGCCATGAAGGGTAGCCGAATAAGGCTACTAAGGCTAATACTGGGAACAATTACTAAATTTGAATCAAGCGGTCGGTTTTGAGAGAAAGTGACTATGGCAAGTAAGCAAAAAGTATCCAAACCCCTACATAAATCAAACTCTCCTGTTGCTAGAACAGGTCAAGGCACCACGCTTAAAAAGCGTCTACTAAATGCCACAAAAGAAGACCTTATCAAAGGCAGAGAGAAGATTTTGATGGCGGCTCGGGCCTGCTTTGCCAAACAAGGCTTTGCTGGCACCTCCATGAAAGATATTCAATTGGCCGCAGACTGTTCCCGTGGAAACTTGTATCACCACTTCAAAGCCAAAGAAGAAATTGTTCAACTTATTACTGAGCAGAACCTAGGTCGATTCAGTGATCGTATCGAGACCATTCTCAAAGAATCCGATGCGCGTGATTTGAGCTTATTAGAGATCATTGAAGAGTTAGCCAGTTTTGCCGAAGAAATTACCAAAGGTCCCGGTAAGGGGATTGCGTTTCATGTATGGTCAATGTCGATGGTTGAACCTGAGGTACGTAAAACCATGTTGATCTACTTTGAACAGATTCGTAGCGGCTTAGAGCAAAAAATTATTCTCTTAATGAAAAAAGGCAAGATGAAAAAGAATAAAAATACTCAACAGCTATCCGTAGCCCTCTTTGGATTGGTCATACCCGGCTTTAGTGTACAAAGCGTATTTATGGATGAAAAAGCAATTGATTCCGCTCAATATTCCGAATCATTAAATTTGTTATTTAAGAGTAGACCATAAAGTTTCGACAGGCCGTTATTGGCCGTTCTCTGCCCGTCAGAACCCTAAAAATCACCTACTTTGAAAGACTGCTCTAGATACAAAAGCGGCCATATGTAGTCGTGATGCAATTAAAAATAACAAAAATAATCACCAAAGCATGGGACTTAATTCTTGGGAGATTGAAGAAAATAATTGTGGGAAATTTAAAATGCAGATTAATTCTATTATGCAAGCCAATTAAAGCAAGATTAATAGAGGGCTCATATTCTATATGGCTCTGCAGGCGGTAAATTAGGCAATAGAGACCTAAAAAGTAGATTCTATTATGCAAAATTCATTTTATTATGCAAATAGAAAGGGCCTCCCTGACGGGAGACCCTTATGTAGTATGGTGCGGCTGGCAGGAATTGAACCCACGACCCCTTGGTTCGTAGCCAATGTACTTGAGTGACACTTTCTTCATATAAATTAATGACTTACAAGTATTAATTTGCATAATAGAATTAGTCATCAGGGGCTCGTAACCCCTTGTTTCTATTGGTTTGCTACTAGTTCTATTATGCAGATTTAGAGCACTTTTTATGCAAAGCTTCTTATTGCTCTTAATGCGCCTCAACTAGAGGCCGATAGGTTTTGTTAAATTCCTTGACTGCCTCAAGAGCGTTTTCATATCGCTCTTGCCGCGCTTTCGTTGATTCATTAGAAGAGATGTCATTTAACCTGTATTCCGCACCCCTTAAGTTGCCCATGACCTCTTTGGATTCTCTGATGTAGCGTGCCTTTTCTGCCGGATCGGAAAACCTAAGTGTTACTCCCTGCTTTTCTTCCTGTAAATAAGTGGCATATTCAGAGGCCGACATTTCCCCCAGAGTCTTGTCACGCATAACCTTGGGCGGAGTATTGCCACTAAAGATGACTATTAATATGACGGAAATTACAGCGAATGCAACCATAACCAAAAGCCCCGGACGCGTCCCCGACGATCCTGTTGAGCTTGGCGCTTCAGCTTTCTTGGTATTTGATTTTTTCGGCTTGCCAAATAGTGAATATGAAGCAGGTCTGCGATGCCTATTGATAAATCCCATTTACTTTCCCTTTTATGGAGTCTGGAGCCGGCCAGTTCAGCCTAAATAAAGCCGTAGATCAATCAACACAAGTGAAGATGTAATTTCGCTCCCAGTAACTCCCTTTTGAAGTCATTTGAGCGAACTTTTTATACTTTGCGCATTCTTGATCCGCCTGAGTCTGAGCCTCAGCTGCATTTAGAGATTGGGATTCAACAACTACAGAGCGCGGGGATGAGCTAACAACGTGTGTTGCACAACCAAAAACAAGCAATAACGGAGTTAATAGTAGAAATTTAAGCATTGATCGGGTCGCTTTCAAGTCAAAACTGATGCGTGGACCCAATTTTCTAGGTAATACTGTTGATACTAGTCCTTATTATTGATAGGCAAATTATTTCGAGCCACCGATTCGCCAGCAGTTAAAACGTTTTAGATCAGACGTCGCTTATTTTGGTAGCAGGTTATTTTTCTGAATTATTTGGCCGGTTGTATTGTCAATACGATATTGAATGATGGTTCCATCAATAATTCGTCGTATGACCTCCCTTGCGGTATCCAGCGGAACTGAGAACCACTCCTTGGGGTGGTATTTCCTTCCATCCCTGCCCGTCAACTCCATGACCAGGCGTTGAGCAGCCAAAAAGGCATGAATTAGGCTCTCAAATTTTTGGGGGTTCATATTGAAGCACTCAATAGAGGCAACAATCTTAATGGGCGACTCAAGAAATGCCGTATCTCGCTCAGCATTCTTGGTTCTCTCCTCAACAGTTAGCTCTGTATAACCAATCTTGTATAAATTTGGCACATTCTTTAGAACCGGATTCTCGCTTAACGTTCTAACGATATAAACCACACCCGAGCGCTTGTCTTTATGGGTAATATTGTTGAGTTTCTTTTCAACATCTTCTGCACTACCTAGCAATCTACGTCCGTGCTCATCCTTGTAAAGGGCTGCGGCAAGGGATCGAAGTAGCAAGTTGGACTCGGTACCATTCTCAAAAATAACCCTTAAGCGCGGGTTGTATGGCTCACTAGAGCTACTAAATTCACCTACTTCATCAACTAGACAAAGCATTCCGCGCAGGATAAACACATCCCCCTCGTTGATTTGGGAGCCCTGCTTGAACGGTATAACCTCAACCTGACGAGTATCTAATCTCTCGTGAGACTGCCTAAAAATCGATTGGAACTTATAAAAATCCTCGCATCTCTTTCTCTCCGCAATTTCATCCGGCATTTCTCTTGGTATTGCGGGCACATGCTTTAAGTCAAAGATACCTAGATCAGGTGTATTGAGTAATCCCAAACTATCCGAACTTAATATATCTGAGATAGAAGTGACTTCTTTTTTTATCGGTGCTGGTTCACTTTCTACCGCAGCTTCAGCTATTGGCGGAAGGATTGAGTGTCTGTCTAAGGCTCGTATTGCCTCAGATACATTGGATTTTTTAAAGCTATTGAATCTATGTGCAAGCTGCTTCTCCATAATGTTGTCTGCATCAACTTCTGGGAGTCTTTGGTTCTTATCAATAAATTGATTAATCTCTTCGAACTTAGCAGCTTCAATGGATTTTGGAGAGGAGCTTGATTTTTGTTTTACGATCAATAAACCAAACTCATCTGGCCTATCGAATATTTCATCTAGCGTCAGCCTTTTAGTGCCATTGGCGCCATCATGCTTAATCACCATTCTTACTCATACCCTCTTGTTTTTTACGCCTCATGAACGCTAATACTTCTGCATACCTCTTCTCTAAAAGATTGCTAGAAGTAATGCTCGGCTCTTTGCCGTGCTCTCTAAAGAACTCCTCAATCTTCGGCCAAAAAATAACTGCCTCTTCGTCGGTAACCGTTGCACGCATCCCAACAACGACCTCCTGGATGGATTTAAGCATTTCAGCAGTAAATGCTTTTGAAAGAATCTCGTAGGCTCCTTGGAAAGGGTTGACTTGGCCAATGAGGTCAATATTTAGATGTTCGATATTGATGAACTTATTGCCCATTTTTACGAACTGCTGACCAGCTTTGGGCAGGCTATTTACATCCACAGGATCGCCTGTGTGTGTTTTAGTGCCAGGCGGAACAAATATTTCTGCACCAGGCGGCAAGTCTCCACCTTCAAATAAACCTCCGCCATTTTGCACAACCATTTGGGTAAGAATTGCCTCTTTAACAGTATTCACTTCGGCAGGGGTGAGATCCGGATACATTGTTTCAATGATTTTAGGGAGCTCATACTCATTAATCACCTCTGGCGGAGTTTGGACTACGGCTGCCGCAGCTACTTCAGGCTTTTGAATCAATGCGGCCCTGATATTATCTAAGTTATCTAGGGCTTGTAATACGCTATCGGAGACAGGGGCTGTTACATCCTCAATGATGACAGTGCCGGGAGGCAATTGCTCGTCAGGCAACAGTCTTGAGCGTGGCCTGAAGTTAATGTTTGGTGCTAATACGTTTTCCATCAACAGTGAAACTGTTATGGCCTTGAGCATATTGTTTACAGAGACCTTAACGTCTCCATCTTCAGCGTCTGGCTGCGCAATTAGGTTCGTGAATTGAGCATGAGACTTGCCTTTACAATCACGAGTAGCGCGTCCAATAATTTGAACAATTTCCGTCATTGAGCTGCGATAGCCAATAGTTAAGACATGCTCGCACCACGGCCAATCAAAACCTTCTTTAGCCATACCCAGGGCAATGATGATGTCAATATCATCTGCTGACTCAACACCTCTTAAGTATTTCTGAACTTCAGGTCGCATCTCATTGTCATCAACCAGATCGGCAACTTTAAGTATTTTTCCGTTGGGGGCCGTAATCGTAATTATTCCAGTTTGAGAGTTCTTAACTGGATCAGTACCGATGACACCTAAGATGTCATCAACTTCCCGATACTTGTCTTTTGTAGACTCAATAGCATTTACGTTGGGAATATGAATAATAGTTTTCTTATTCGGATCTAGAACCTCGTGCAAGGCCTCGAGGTAACGCCCTTTATAAAAGTGGTAACCAATGCCAAGAGACTTGAGATATTGATAGCCATTTAATTGTTCGTAGTAAGAATATGTAACTTGCTTGAATAGGGCTTCATCTTCAGGGAGCAAGATAGGTACAGCATCACCGCGGAAATATGAGCCGGTCATCGCTACGATATGGGCGTTTGAGCCCTTAATGAGGCCGTCAATGAGTTGCCCTAATTTGCTTTCTTCACCCGCAGAGACGTGGTGAAATTCATCAATAGCAACTAATGTATCGTTAAAGTCGGACGGGGTAAGCTTTTCGTATGCGAATCGTAATGTTGCATGAGTGCATACTAAGATCTCATCTGTTGGATGCCTGAGAAATGCTATGAAAGCGTTTACTTTTCCAGACTCTCCGCCAACGCATAGATTATTTCTATCCTCAACATGCCAATCAGAGAAGAAGCCATCGTTAGTTAACTTCACGTCTTTGAATGAGCTGCCGATAGAAGTTTCAGGTACAGAGACAATTACCTTCTTAATCCCTTGATTTTTTAACTTATCCAAACCAAGGAACATTAAGGCTCGTGATTTTCCAGATGCTGGTGGCGCCTTTAATAGCAAGTATTGCGCATATCTAGCCTCGTATGCACGGGCTTGCATTTCACGCATCCCCATCGGATTAAGCGATGAGCTCTTGCCTGTTTGGGCGTATTCAACTCTAACTAGATCTACCATAATTCACCATTAGCTTGATTATCAGAATTGTTGGAGGTTAATTTCTCATAAAGTTTAAATAAGTGCTCAAGACGCTCAGAAGAGCCTTTAAATGGCCTCTCTCGATAGAGCTTTTCAACCGCAACATCCAGGGCTTGATGAGCCTCTAGCAATTCGGCAGGCATTAAGTCTGGATCATATAATTGAGCTAAAGTTTTTTGAGGAAAATTCTCTCGTACCAGTAAAATCTTCTCAGAGAGACTTTCTATTTCCTTCTTTTGTATCGATGATGCATTTGGCCAAGGAAAAGTGTTGTAAACAATTGTGGCGGAATAATTAAATCGACTTTCCAGTCGTCCGCAAACTGTTCTCATCCAGTCTAAATGCATTGACGAATTTATGATTCCAAAATCATAGAGAGTTCCATTGGGAATTGTTTGATTTCCATCAGTAGAAATAATTTCAGAATCCAGAAAAGCAGTTGGCATATAGATTCGTCGTTCTGAAGAAACTCTAGGTATCAAGATATAGTGCCCGCCCATTTGCTGTCTAATTTCGCCAAATAAATGGGGAACCTCTGAGAGCTTTCTGGTTGCGGCCTTCGGGCTGGCAAGCCTGGTCAACTTCACCTGCTCAACTCTACGTAATACTTCTGGCATGGAATTGATTTCATCAGACGATATACCCAATAGCCATAAACAATATCGCTCTTTTCCATTAAGAAAATCATCGGCTCCGTATAATCTTTTGATCCATCTTCTAGAGCTTGGCTCGGATTCTATAAGAGACTCGTATTGTCTTTTATCCAGTATCAGGTGTCCGCCATCAACAGGTTTATTTCCATAAACCATTTGAGACACACTACATAAAGGTTTAGCCCTGCTAATTACATAGCTATTATTTCCTTCAAGTAAATATGGGCTTATCTCAGAAACCTCTTTTGATAAAAAAATATCTTTTTGATTGCTAAATATAAATTTTTTCCTTGCAAAACACGAGAGGCCAATAATTACAACGTGTACACCCGCATTATTTTTTGCATTATTTTTCCAGGGGAAGGATTGGTAGGCTATATGCATTGATATATTCAGAGTAGAAATCCTTGGCCATAACAATGCAACCTGCTCGCCTTGGCATAGAGAATTCGTGGCTACAAATGAAAGCTCAGAATTTGTGCCTGCAATATATTGCGCACCCTTCCAGAACCAACAGGCAACAAAATCAAGATAGCGATGCTTTTCAAAATCACTAAAGACTTCATCCATATCATTGTTCTGCTCCTCGGAGCGATTCTTAGAGCCCAAGAACGGCGGGTTTCCGCAGACGTACACTTCTGATGCAATATTTGTACAGAACTTATCCCAATCCAACCTCAGACTATTGTCACATGCTATGTTGCCAGAATCCCTAAGGGGCAAGGAAGGGGGGCATAACCAAACTCACCCTTAAATGCTTGATTCATTTGATGCTCTGTTAGCCATAAAGACAACAAGGCAATTTCGTGAGCAAAGTCATCAATTTCTATCCCATAAAACTGAGATAGCTTAATGTTGCTCATGAACATCACATCCTGCTCGCTCACTTCATTAAGTGCCTTAAAAACAGCCATCTCAATTTTGCGCAACTCTTTATAAGCAATAATCAAAAAGTTACCAGAACCGCAAGCTGGATCAAATATTTTTATTTTCGAAATTCTATCCAGCAATGTCTTTAGTTTTGACTCACTCTTTTTTGAATCTTCTAAGGCAGCTTCCAGCTTGTCTAAAAATAAAGGCTGTATAACCTTCATGATATTGGTAACCGATGTGTAATGCTGTCCTAAGTTACCCCTCTGATCTTCGTCGATAACAGATTGAAACATCGAGCCGAAAATATCAGGATTAATCTCAGACCACTTAAGAGTGCTGCAATCTAGGAGAACCCTGCGAGCTTTTGCGCCAAATTCTGGAACGGGCACTTTGCTCTTAAATAATCCGCCATTTACATATGGAAAACTTTTCAGATATGCGGGCTTGGATTTACGAATCGAAGAGCTATCATTTTCATTTAGCACCTCAAACAATTCTTTGAAGAACGTCGCAACGTCTGATCCATCTTCGCTGGTAAATGAGGCAACCGAATTACTCATTTGAGATTTTTCAAAAATCCCCGTATCTTCAGCAAAAAAGCAGAATAAGAGTCTAGTTAAGAAGACGTTTAGAGCATGAACTTCCTCGGGGGACTTCGGCTGATTCTTCTCTTTAATTAAATCAAAGAGGCGCCCCATTTGCTCAGCCGCCTTAACATCTGCTGGATTCTCTGAATAGATAGTCGCTTTTTCAAAGCCAGCCAATGGTAAAAAGAACGTGTAGTTCTCTGGGAGTGTGGTCAGCAAGCACTCTAGGCGCTCATCTGCTTTTAGATCATAGGCAACAAAATCAATCCAATCTGTTGCAATGACGAATCTAATATTATTTCTTGTTACATCAGCGCTAACTCTCAGATGGTCAACAATTTCGTGAATATTATGTCCGGGCTCTACTGGTTTGAAATAAACGCCTTTTTTAAAGGCAATCTCACCAAATTCAGGATTTGCTGCTAGGTTTCTACCATCGGAACTGCGTAATCGGGTAATCGTAGCCTTTGAATAGCCGTATGCAGTTAAGAACCCATAAGCAAACTCCTTCTTATCCACTGGATTCACGAGCTTTTCTAAATCGATAAGGATGTTTGCCTGATTAATTGCCATGCGTTAAATAAGCCCACTTTTGAGTATTAATTATTGGTTTTTAGTTTAACTTAGGGGGAACGGATTAGACTAATAACTATAAATAGTTCATTACCTAAAAATACGTATCTTTTTTTAGCGATAGTAGCTACTTCTAACCTGGAGCCCTCCATGAAATACGTTATTGGTTTATTAATTGCATTTAGCCCCGTCATTGCCAGCGCACAAGCAATCTATGACGCTAACGGAGCCTACAAAGGCTACCAGCAGACCTCCCCGAGTGGCGTAACTACAACTTATACCCCCCAAGGACAAAGCGTTGGGTCTTCTCAGGTGGATAACGGACAGACTAACTACTACTCACCCGCTGGCGCCTATCAAGGCACTGCCACGGCTACCCCGGCCCCCGCTATGCCGAATACCACGATCAATACTCCCCGCCAAGCTCCACAAGCTCCAGTAATGAAGGGATGGTGATGAACGAAGCTAGTCTCATCTTCAAAAAGTTGCTAATTGAAGCAGAACTAACCCCCTATGTATTTGACTCTATAGCCAAAAATGCAGTTAGAGAGATCGACAGACAAGGCGCCTGGCTTGAGATAGCGGATTTATTAATCGCTCCGCCCAACGAGAGTTGTCCCAATGCTGCAAAGCTCTTTAGTGATCTACCTTTAAAGATTGTTGCTTACTGTGGGCATGCTGAGTTTGCTGGTAAAAATAGCTGCCAGGAACTAACTCTTACCAGGAGTAAAGATGAGTTAATAGCCTCCGTCTTCCTTCGAGTAGAAAGTGAGCCGTACTTGAATGGCATCGCTACTGCATTGCGCAGCCACAGGGAGCTAAGTTTATGGATGCGTCTAGACTGCAAGGATGATGCCCTGCGAAATATAGAAGATTTGACCCGAATACCGCTGCAACATCTCTCACTGAGTTTTTCATGATCAATAAACCAGATAGATCCCTTCGCTATTCAATAATATTGTTTGTAATCTTATGCGCTCTCTCGTATATCTTTAAGAATCAATATAGAATTCTTCCGCCGAATTACACCGATCAAGACGCAATCGTAGCTGGAGTTTCGTATCCACTTTCTTTCCTATTTATCTTTGTAGTGAGCATTGCCGTATTCGTAGTCCTTAAGCTATTTAGATTGATTAGAAAATAGTATTGATACGTAGATTCAAACACGAAGTGCAACACGGTTTAAGGACTGCATAAATACTTCATTGGGGGTTTTAAATCCTAATCGTTTTCTAGGTCGGTTGTTTAAACGGTCTTGGATCATTCTAAGCTCCTTATCGGTCACAGTAGATAGCGGTCTCTTTTTGGGGATGTATTGCCGCAATAGACCATTGAAGTTTTCATTTGATCCACGTTGCCAACTAGCAAACGGATCCGCAAAGTACGTCGTTGATTGAAGAGCTGTATCAATCCTGGCGTGCTCGGCAAATTCCTTGCCGTTGTCAAAAGTCAGGGTTTTAACGAGTGGGGTCACGGCGTTTAATTTAGTGATGATGGCGCTACTGACTAAATCCGACGTCTTGTTCTTGACCTTAGCCAAAACGGCATAGCCACTCTTGCGCTCAACCAAGGTCACAACAGCTTGCTTGTGGGCCGCTCCAATTACAGTATCGCCTTCCCAGTGGCCGACTTGGGATCTTGTCTCAATGTGCGCTGGGCGCTCACTGATCGGCCGCCTACCTACTATTTGGCCTCTGCGATCACGGCCGCTGGCATAGCGTTTCTTGCGCTTTTTTTGGCAACGCAGCTGCTGGTAAAGATTGCCGCCAGCGGCTTTATCGGCGTAGACATGGCGGTAGATGGTCTCATGACTAATGCCAACCTGATTGGCAATTTGGACGAGGCTCCACTGAGCTAAGAGGCAATCTTCTGTCTGATTCCATTGATCGGCTGTTATTTGGGCGGCATTACGGCAGCCTAATGAGCGTTCTTCTGCCAACAGGCAGGCTTGCTTGGGACGGTAACCTTTGAGCCCCGTATTGCGAGCAAGCTCTCGGCTAATGGTCGACTTATGCCGATCCATCAGTTGGGCTATTTGAGTTTGGGTTTTTCCGTCTTTCATGAGGATATAAATCTGATATCGTTCAGTTTGGCTAAGGTGTTGATAGGTCATGGCTACTTTGACTTGCAGGTCTAGAAGCTTTGGATACTAAAACATCCTTAGCCTCCTTAACTAGTTGTTCAAAGTTGCACTTCGTAGTTGAATCCACCATATAAGATTTAGCCGTTGGGTGGAGTTATTCCGAATTGCCATACCCAGACTTTTGTCAAAATGGCTAAACAGGAGAAATGTATGACCTCACCTATTTCAGGTATCCCACCATTCCTAATTCGCGCTTATCGCGAGGCTAAGTTTGTAGTGAATGACTCAAAGCCATTAGCCCTATTCGTTGGGCAAAGTAATCTTGAGTTATCTAGACTGCTTATCGCGCAAGGCGTTACTACAGCTGCATTTATCACTGCGCACAACCCTTACAGCGACAAGTTCACGGATGTCGACAACGCAAAGGCTCAATCCAGCTTAATTCGCGATGTAGTTGCTCTTGGTTTCAAATATATTGATGGTTACGGACAGGATGTAGCTGAAGAATGGCCAAAAGAAGATAGCGTACTGATTCTCGGCATTACGGAGAGCCAAGCTGAGCACTTATCCGATAAATATTCTCAGAATGCATTTGTCTGGATTGGAACAAGAGATGCGTATGTTTCACTACGATTGCGCCGGCCAATAGATGCACCTTCCGATGAAGATATCAATACGTGGGTTGTTGGCCTATCAAGCAAGCAGCAATTAGAGGCAGCTAAGTTAAGCAAGACTGAGAAAGCATGGTTAATGACAGTATCCGATCGAGAACAGGCTCACTGGCTATCGCCCGCTGACTGGGATCTAAATAAGCCTTGGCCACTAGCTAAGCCTGATGGAAGCTCAATGGGCATAGGAACAGAGCTAGATAGAATATTTAAGATAATCGCTGCTGGTCAAGTAGCTATTGCCCGCTAGTTATTGATCTTTTTTAATAATGAATAGTCCAGCTAACACCATTCGCGTCTACTCTTCGAAACGAATCAACCCAAAAACTGGTCAAGAAGAACATTCGATTTATTACAGAACTCTTGAGAGCATTGAGGCTCTAGGTGCGACAGTCATCAACAACTGGTTCGGAGTACAGGAATCAGTCCTGGATGCAGATGGCAAGATCCTTGCGACAACACTACATAAAATGATGAATCCCCCTTCCGGAATAATTAAGACGGGGAAACCTACCGTTGATACGCTTAAAGCCCTAGGCGAAGTTATCCCAGCCTCAGAACTAGGCAAGCAGGCTGAACAAAAAGCAATTTCTGAGATTGAGTTCGCAAAAGCGGTAGAAGATCAACAAAGAGAAAACAGGGGGAGAGCGCAAGCAATCCCAGTCGAAAAAACAGTGCGTCAGCGCTTTAAGTCCTAGAAGTAAGAGCTTTTGTAGCTCGCTCCAGACAACTTGAAAGAGATTCAAGCCTCTTGTACGAGAGTTTTGTTGGTATCACCCTCTTCTTGCGAGCATCACTCTGAGCTATGAGGCTGATGTAGCCAAGTGACCGAAGATTCGTTACTCGTTTGTGCAGAGTAGCTTGAGAGCCCAATAATTTTAGATTAATCAGATCCCCGACAAGAAAAGAACGGCCGGCCTGGTCATCGATCATGATGCAATTTAGAAGCAAGGCCTCAATAGAGTCCAATTTGCGGATGCTACTTTTAGTATTTAATGCATCAACCAACTTGAGAAACCGAATATAAGAATTAGGTTTTAACATGTGTTAATGCTACTCCTATCCGTCTCTGTGTCGTGATTATTACGATAATCACGACAGCATTTGATGACACTATTTAAAACGCTATTTGCAAATGCCAGCGCAATAACCTTTGTAATTGTCATATTGGGTTGAGTCACCCCTTCGGATGATTTTAATCTACGCCATGCGCGCAATCTAGTTACTATAAAAGGGACTTTGGCAAAGTATTCTGCATCACTCAGTCGAGTAATTTATCGCCAACTCCTCCTCTAAATCACGATTATTTCCTGGCATATTCATAGCATTTGGACATGCTAGCAAAAATGCTATTACTTCTTAAAAAAAAATGCTATC
This sequence comes from Polynucleobacter sp. MWH-P3-07-1, assembly GCF_018687555.1. Taxonomy (NCBI): domain Bacteria; kingdom Pseudomonadati; phylum Pseudomonadota; class Betaproteobacteria; order Burkholderiales; family Burkholderiaceae; genus Polynucleobacter; species Polynucleobacter sp. MWH-P3-07-1. The sequence continues at coordinate 576,457 of NZ_CP061296.1, read as the reverse complement.
GAATTTGCACTCACTAAAGAGATGCATTAAAGGCAATTGGTCGGTAAATTAATGGCTGTGCCACGCTGGACGCGCTCCAAAGGAGTTTAATTACCCTTCACGCTGGACGCTCATCCAATTTAGCTTCACAAAGTTGCGCGCTGAAAAAGCCAGCTTGCAGGCCGCCGTCTAAAGCCGCGCAAAGACAAGAATCAGCCTCGCTTTTCGGATACTCCTCAAACGAGTACGCTGGCCATCTCACCTTAGGGTGATCATCCGACTCTGTTCTTATCTTTGCGCGGCTTTACTCGCGCGGCGGGCTGCGCCCCCAAAACAGAAAATCGCAGTTGGGACTGCTAAATCACTTGGGTGATTTTTCCTGTCGTGAGCCACTAGGCCGTGACCACACTTTTTGGCTCCCCTGCTTTTGATCACTCACTAGAAGTAAGTGGGCAGAAAACATTAGCTCAAATATCTCTTATTAAAAATAAATGAAAAATAAATTAAAGTTTTCGGAAAAATAGCCGTTAAGTAAGTATGTGGCTAATTTTTAAATTTATGGTCACCAAGCCATAAATAAGAAATATGCAGTAATACCCGGCCTCCCGGATTTTTATGAAGTGCATCCACTAGACAGTATCGGTGGGTGATTTCCGAAGCATCTGCTTTTGGAAAACTCTTACATAAAACCTTGGAGCGCCTTTATGCAATTAGATCGACACCAAACCCGGCCTTTATGGCTACCGAGTAGCCTAAAGAATGGCTTTTCATCAGCTATCGACAGCTGGTATCAGCAAACCAAAATTGATTTCGATGACTTAAGGACTTACCAAGTGGCAGCGTCGACTCAATCTGCTGCGGAGTCAGACTATGGTAGATAGAGCCAAGGCCATCAGCGAAAATCAAATGGCGCTATTGGCTAGCCGTACCAAAGCACTGAATGGGCTAACTACGCTGGAATACAGCCGCAAGAGAGCGTTTGCTATGTGCTACTGGGTATTGCGTTGGGGCGTAAGCACGCCATCTTTGATAGACAAAGTTTCAGGGGCGACCCGTCTAGGCGTCTGTCAAAAGCTAGTCGAGAAGGGGTTACTTAAAAAAACTAAAACTGCCAGTGGTGGTTACGTTAGAGGCACCGCCCGCTTCATTACCACTCTCACAAAATTGGGCTTAGATTTTTTACAGCAAGGTGGCCTTGATGAATCCATTATTTCTAAATTAGTTGACCCGGCAAAAATTCGTCAAGACAAATTACGTCATGACTTAATTGCACAAGACTTCACATTTGAAAATTTGCGTGACGGAAATATTTCTGATTACATTCCCGAGCACCTAAATACCGTGCCGCACAAAGAAAATACAAAAATTGCTGATTGCATTTGGATTCATGCGGATGGAACTCGAACTGGTTTAGAGGTTGAATTAACGCCTAAATTTGGAAGATCTCTTGACCAATTTATCTACAACGTTTGCGTTGCTCTAATCGATAAAAAAGTGGATCGTTTTTTATTACTAACTGACCGCCAATCTATTTGCGATAGATATACCGCGGCCATGAACTCAGGCTCAGTTCCACTCTGGTTCAAAAACCAACAAGGGCGTTGGACTCTTAAAGCCCAGTCATTCTCAATCCCAAAACACCTTCTGGAGAAATTGATATGCGTATACAAATCCAAACTGTAATTACAACATCTCTAGTGCTGGCAACCATGCTATCGCTAACTGGATGCGATCAATCTTCTCACCCACCAAAACCACTCACACCCTACGAACAGGGATTCAACGAGGGGGTGTCTAACACTGAGGATCGCTTTAAAAACTCATACCTCACACTTCAACTGGAACGCGACCGCGCCTATAGAGCAGAAATGGAGATTGAGGTTGCCAAGCTAGAGGCTTGTGAGGCATATCTAGCAGTCTGTCCTAGCTCAGTCATGGCTACAGGTATTGCAGCAAAACGTGCGGGCTTTACGAGTGGCAATACAACGATAGCCGGGCCAATATTAGGCTTAAAAATATTCGTGTTGACTTGTCTTGCGCTATCAATACTTGCCGCTGGTTGGCTTCTCCTAGTTTTTGTCCTCGGGCCTGCCATTGCGATCTTTAATGGCTTAGAGGCGCACTATAAGAAACTTGAGGTGCAAATTCGTACCCATCATGATCAAGCTGTTTCTATATTGAGAAAGAACCAGAAAGAGCTATATAGCGAGACTGAGTCAATCGACAAAAAATTAGCGGCCAAAGAATCGATTCTGTCTGATTTTGAGAATATTAAACGCAAGGAGTGGGCAGCGCTTGATGCTGCAATTAGTACCGCCACTAAGGAACTACCCCCACTCCAGTCATCTTTAGCTACCCAAAAAAGAGCTCTAGATGACCTTCGTAGCCTAATCGCAAAAGCTAGAACAAGGTTGGACTCAATGATCTTGACTCAGTCACTCTCTCAAAATCTTAAAGATCCAGAAACGAAGGCTGCATTGATACGTATTGCAGCCGCAACTTCGGAGGACTCCACGGATCGATAACTAGATCCCACCCAAGTATTAACTCTATGTTTTTTAATGCAGTCCCTTTATATAGGAACACAATATGTCCTCATTCTTACCCCATTGCAGTAACAATATGTCCAACCTCACATTGGTTGAATACCGTGAACTCATTATTAGAGAGTTAATTTCTAAAGTTTCACAGTACAAGAGTGAGAATAATCAACTTGCACCTAATGTTAGTTATCTCAATAAAGAATATCCCTCATTACATCCTAGGATGAAGGAGTTTTTTAATAAGCACATGCCAAATACTACATGGCGTGAAATTGAGAATGCCAGAAAACAAATTTATGTTGAATCTGGAATTGCGGATGGCAAGCCAACTATTTATCATGGCATGACTTATAAGGAGGTATGCGGGTTCATTGAAAAGCACAACATTGATGGTATTGCTAAATTACCCAGCAAACTCAATGAATGGATTACATCCCAGGGCTGGAAGAATCAAATTCTTCAGTTATTTCCTATGACGGCATACTCCATTAGCTCTGGTGGACATGCTTGCCGGTCCAAATACGAGCTCATCGTGGCCAACCTACTCACAGAACTATTGCCAGAGGGAGCTAGTTTTACCTGCCAAGCGCCCTATCCATTTAATAAGCGACTTAACAATGCAAGACAACCTCTAAGCTGTGATTTTGTTGTGCAATTGGGTGACCTATCAATTTGGGTTGAAGTCTTTTCGTTTCGCCCTGATTCGCAATTTGTGGATGGCGGTGGATTTGCATCTGCAAGGCCAAGCTATCTGGCTCGCCGTCAACGAAAGATAGATTTATTTAAAACTGAAAAGTTTGGCGACAAATTTCTATCACTAGAAGTCAGCAATATTAGTGGTAGGTCAAAATCATTCGGGCAATTTATCCTGGATGCATTAGCAGAGCTAACCCCCATCCTGCATCTAAGCAAAGTGGATGTAAATGACAAATGTTTCATCACCCCTCTAATAGCGCGCCTATGCAAGGATCACTCACCAATGAGTAATGGGTACCAAACCCAGTCTGCTGAACTAATTAGAAAGGCATCAGATAGTTTTCACATTAGCGCTGATAACTTGGAGAAAATCCATGATTTGATGCTTAATGGGCAAAGTGCTACTGCATCCCTAACGCAACTTTCTCTGCCACATGAAACCCTCCTTGGTTTGAGCCGCCTTACGACCGATGGCTCTTGGCAGTTACGTAGAATACTTCCATCTCCAATGAGCGCACATTTTGCCGATTCTAAAAATGGTAAGGGCTCTAGCTTCTTATCGTTTGCTAATGCTATTAACTATTTAGCCACAATCAACGCTGAAAACAAAGTCAATCTCGAAGGCTATCCAGACTGGGTGATGCACTACCTTGAGAAAAACTCATCGATGGGTCAATTAGGATTATTTGGGATGAATTACAGACGTGCTATACCTCGTATAGATGGCGAGATAATGAAGTCTAGGAATTATTCCACTTATATCGTTCAGTGGGAACAAAAAGCATTCTTTTTTGGCTCGAAAGATATCCTTCAAAGCCATACTAAAGGTGTCGAACAAGCAGCTCGATTATTCGTAGGTCGTTTACTCATTTTGATGAGTAGTCATTTAATTATTAATTGGGAGGCCCCTGGTTCAGCGCCACTAATACCAAACCGATACATTCTTGTTAACCCCTCCCCTCTGCAAATTGACCATGTTGTAGCGCATATCGTTGCAAACACCGTCTAAGCTGGAATTAGCCTAGAGAGCCATCTGGAAACTGTCCGCTTATGCGTTAAAAGCGGGCAGTTGCCGGCTTAATGAGCGATAGGCTCAATCCGACCCAAGGGAGACCTTGGAGGACAAGTCCAGTAACTCATCCCCCTAGTGTGTTACTACCTTGACCGATCCATCCACATATAGTTCTGCTGCATCATTTGGTTCATCATGTTCTGCTGCATACCCATGTATTGATCCATCATGTATTGGCGTTGCTTTAACTGCTCAGGTGTTAATTTAGAGTAATAGGGGCCCATACCATTCCAACCCATCATGTGTCCACCCATCATGCCGCCGTTACCACCACAACAACCCATCATTCCCGAACCCCACATGCCTTGCATCATATTCATGTTGCCCTGCATTGTGCTCCAGTGAGCCTGCATCAGCTTTTGCCTTTCTTGCGGATCTTGAGTTGCACGGATCTGATCCATCTGCTGTTGCATCTTTTTAAAGTTCTCTTGAATTTGAGCGGCTTGCTTATCAAACTCCGCTACATCAACATTTTTTTGTTGTGTCTGTGAGGCTTTAGTGCCCGCCCCTGCTGTTTGCGCCAAAACGGGCGCACTTAGTAAAACACCTAAACTTAAAATCGCAACCCATCCTAGCTTTTTCATTTTAGTACTCCTTGAGTTAACTGCTTGATATGAACTAACACCTAGCTTCTTAATAACCGCAATCCATTTGCCACTACTAGCAAGCTCGCACCCATATCCGCAAATACCGCCATCCACATCGTGGCTTGCCCTGTAAAGGTAAGCACAAGGAAAATAGCTTTAATGCCAAGAGCAAGAACAATGTTTTGAGTCAGAATTAGAGCGGTTGATTTGGATAGCCGAATAAAGGTAGCAATCTTGCGTAAATCATCATCCATTAGCGCAACATCAGCAGTCTCTATCGCAGTATCGGTTCCAGCCGCCCCCATCGCAAATCCAATACTTGCTCTTGCTAAAGCGGGGGCATCATTAATGCCATCTCCAACCATGCCTACCTTTACATTGGGATCCTTTTTTAGGCGACTGTCAATTATTTTGAGCTTATCTTCAGGCAATAAATTACCCATAATCTCATCGACACCCACCTGTTTACCTATTGCCTTAGCGGTGTGCTGATTGTCACCAGTGAGCATGATGGTAGTCACGCCTAATTGGTGAAGCTCATCAATAGCCTGCTTGCTTGTTTCTCTAACAGTATCGGCCACCGCAATAATGGCTAAAACCTCTGTTTGGTTGGTAAGCAATACGGCCGTTTTGCCTTGCTGCTCTAGTGGTAATAAACGATTCTCAATATCATCAGAGCACAAACCCAATTCTTCAATCAGTCGATGATTGCCAAGGTAATACAAATTACCCTCAATAACGCCTTTGACACCGCGACCCAGAATCGCCTCAAAGCTATCTACAGTCTTTAAATCATTCTTTTGCTCTTGATTAGCATGGGCAATTGCTAGAGATACGGGATGATCAGATCGCGCTGCAAGACTGATGGCAATTTCGTGAATATGCTTGTCATTGCTACTTAATGCAAAAAAGTCCGTTTGTGCAGGCTTCCCGTAGGTTAGTGTCCCTGTCTTATCTACTGCTAAGACCTTCATGCTCCGTCCTGCTTCTAAAAAAGCGCCTCCTTTAATTAAGATGCCTTTTCTTGCAGCGGCTGCTAAGCCACTCACAATCGTTACTGGTGTTGAGATCACCAAAGCACAAGGGCAGGCAATCACTAACATGACTAATGCTTTATAGATCCACTCTTGCCATGACTGCGCCATTAACAATGGAGGCAAAACAGCGACTAATACCGCAAGCAAAAAAACAGCTGGCGTATAGATCTTGGCGAATTGATCAACAAAACGCTGGGTGGGCGCACGACTTCCTTGCGCTGCTTCAACTGCATGAATAATTCGAGCTAGCGTTGAATGAGTCGCTTCTGCAGTAACTTTGTATTCGAACGATCCTGTCTGATTGATCGTTCCTGCAAATACCTCATCGCCAACTATCTTATCGACGGGTAGGCTCTCACCCGTGATTGGCGCTTGATTTACTGCCGAGTTACCACTTATTAATATGCCGTCTAAAGCTATTCGCTCTCCAGGACGCACTCGAACTAAAGCACCTAAAGCAATAGCCTTTACATCCGTTAGCACCCAAGAGCCATCGGCTTGCTGAACGGTTGCGGTTTCAGGGGTGAGGTCTAATAAGCCACGAATCGCATTACGAGCACGATCTAATGACTTGGCTTCAATTACTTCAGCTAGAGTAAATAAGAACATCACCATGGCGGCTTCTGGCCAACTTCCAATCGCCATCGCGCCTGTGACTGCAATTGACATTAAGGCATTGATATTGAGATTGCCATTCTTTAATGCAATCCAGCCCTTTTTATAGGTGGTCAGGCCACCTGAAGCAATTGAGGCGATTACTAGAGCAATGACAATCCACTGATTACCAAGTTGCAGCAATTCCATGATTTCAGCCAAGGTTGCAGTGATACCTGCAACAGCCAATGGCCACCAATTTGTTTTAGGTATAGGCTCAATCGAGCTGTCCTTTGTAGAAGTCTGACCACTTTGTAGCACCGCCTGCATTCCAATTGAACCCAAAGCGGACTCGATAGCGTCAAGTGAGTTGAGATTGTGACCAACCGTGAGTATCCTTTGCATTAAGTTAAAGTCCAGCGACTCAATGCCGCTTACACTAACTAGCTTTTTGCGAATAAGCGCCTCTTCAGTTGGGCAGTCCATATTTTCAATGCGATAGATGGCCTTATTCTTGCTCCGTATCTCAGAAGCCTTTGTCACAGGGGTTGATGTAGAACAACTACAGGAGGTATTGCATTCGCTCATAGCGGAAACCTAAATGATGAAGACATAGAACATTTAACACCCTATAGTAACTATAGAGTCAAGGGATTAGAATAAAAATGTAAAAACTTGGAGGTCAAATGAGAATTGGTGAACTAGCAACAGCCACAGGCACTCAAGTGGAAACTATTCGGTTTTATGAGCAAGAGGGTTTGTTAGCAAAACCGGCTCGATCTGAGGGTAACTTCCGAATCTACGGGGATCAGCACCTGCAACGCCTTACATTTATTCGCCACTGCCGCTCGCTGGACATGACCTTAAGTGAAATTCGTCAATTACTTCGCTTAAAAGATTTGCCCGATGAAAACTGTGATGCAGTAAATGAATTGCTTGATGCCCATATTGAAGGTGTAAGCAATCGAATTAATGAGCTACGCCAACTTGAGCGACAATTAAAGCTGCTCAGAAAACAATGTCATGCGAATCAGGACTCAGCACACTGCGGGATCTTAAATAAATTATCGCTACCCGTGAAGTAAAAAAGAGGTGACACTACCGCCTCTTATTGGCCGAATTTTGACCTTTACGAGCCCCTAAAAGGACTAATTTGAAGGACTGCAATTAACTGAAAAGCAGTCAGATGGCGCTGAGTACCTTCAGTCGCCATCCTTAGTTTTTAACTAAGCTTTGGCCAGTCATCGGCTTCTAGGCGCAAAAGGGCTTCGCTCTTTCCTGATTCAACTTCAGCCGTAGACAACTCAATCGCTAGTTGCTCAGCTAAATCGACGGCACGATTAGCTCTTTCTTCATCTGGCGCCTGTATAGCTAATATTAAAGCTAGGATGAATGCATTCTTACGATGTCTATTATTTTTTTGTATGAAATCTTGGTAATGCAAATCATCCTCTGCATAAGCTACTTGCATCATCGAATATTGCTCTTCTCTTGTCTCAGTGCACCTTAAAAATCCAGGTTCGTCCCAATATTCTGCGTTACAAATATTTGAAAAGTAATTAAATAACTTCTCCTCAATATCTATAAGAATAAGTTCCTCGCCGTCATATTCGGATACTCGACTAACTTTCGTTATTTGAGGGGGAACACTGCCGGCTCCCTCAATTTGCAATGCCTTCATTTTTGCTTGGTCTGCGCACATAAAAAGGGCAGGAGCCTTATAGAGATCATTGCTTTCGTCAAAATAATTGACTTCTAACCAAGTATCGTCATTTATCTCCACCACAGGAACTAAACTATTTCTTCCCTGCATCAGGTTAATTAAGTAGTCTTTGAAGCTGCAAACTTCAATTTTATTTTCCGAGTTAATTGAAAATACTTCTTTCTCTTTTGCTTGTTCGTAGTTCATATCCAAATAATTCATTTAATTTTGCTCTCAAAATGATGATGCTGCATCGACTCCAAAGCGGCGCTCTAAATGCAGTAATCCATAACGACATCAGCGAGTAGTAACTTAGACCACAACGACAGAGTCAAACAACTAAAATCTCTACTTGATACACCCACTACTCCCATTAATGCCGATTTGATTTTCTGGACTTTTAGCCCATTTCAAATAAGCATTAGGTCTATAGTTTTCTAGATGTTGCCCATCAGACCTGTCAATGGGGCGCCAAGTTAATGCAAACCAAGAACACCCCCCACGCAGATTTCCGCCGCGTTTTGTCATATATATAAATCCATGGACACGCAATTCCTTAAGCGCTCGCGTGGCCGTATTTTTTGAAAACCCTCTCTCATCAAGCATGGTTGGCGCAATCCAAATTTGTCCGTTATTCGTGCCAGAATAGAAATGCAATAACTCAACCAACATTGATCGGCCCGAATAACTTAAGTCCTTGTAGGCGCTCGAATTCAATATTTCTGAGCCGATCATGACGAACGGATCTGTCCTTTTTTTCTGCTTATGCTTCGAGAATTTATCTTTTTTGTAGGATCTCTCGTTAACATCAGCCCCCATGGTTCCCCCCAAGCAGCGCGAGCAAGTCAGATCTTCTCCAAGATAAGCGTCCAAAAATTCTAATTGGCTGAATTGGACCAATTCCGAGGCACGCCCACTTTCGAAGAGTTTGGGGAGCTCGATTGAGATATTTTGCTGCATTACTTGTAGTTAGCAACTCGGGTAACTCTAAGTCCTTCTCTTGCGTTTCTGGAGCTGTTAAATTGCTAGCAGCACTGTTGCCTTTAGTTAATAGGGCTGCTTTTTTATCGCCAATGACTTGATTCATTTTTTTATTATCCAATCCCGTTTATGAAAGTTTGGGAGCTAGTTTTACCTAGCTCCATACTCTCCTTAACGGCATAATTTCCAAAAACTTTAATTTAATTTGCACTATTTCTTAAAATAATTTGATCGCCTATCTTTTATGATGAAATTGAGGGGCTCTAGACGGTCGTAAAAAGCGTGGCCACGACTTTGCGACTATTCATCGGGGTTGTAAGGGGGTTGCGAAAAAGTGTCTTGTGCGTACAAAGCTGAACCCACCATTGATACAAGATTGTTAGTTTTATTAGACCCAAATGCAATATGGCCATTACTGCCACTCGATTCTTAGTCTTGCCAATAAAAGACCGAGCAATGTCAATTACCCAGCAATTCAAAAAAAATAGGGGGTCAAATTTGGGGGCATGCTATACCAATTTTGGGATATTGCTGGATAGAATATTTAATCGAGTGAATTAAAAGAAATCCCAATCACTACCAATCAACGCTCGTTCAAATCCCAAATTTAGTGATCTACTAAGATATTGCCATCTAGCCATCCGGAATAGGACGGGATGACAGTATTTATTCAGTAGAGGGACTGTAGCTCAAGCCTGAAGTATGAACTCAATCATTCGGCCTAGAAAAGTTAAGCATTCCCTGGGATCGCTTTTAGGAAAATATTACTCTTACGGATTTCTCAATCTATTGCGACGCTATTAATTGACCCTATTTCATTCAACGCAACTAAATTATTTTTAAATTCAATGCCTGCCTCTTTAAGTAACCAACTCTCATATTTCGAGTGCCAAGCCTCAAGCAACTCCAGAGGACGGTGCTTATAGTGTCGTTCTGCTGTTCCGCTTGGTTTATGCCCCACAATCTGCGCAATAACCCCCACAGGAATTTCCACCCACTCACTTAAAGAAATAAATGATCTCCTAAGTCCGTGCACGGTTACCCGAGGAAAATCAGCTGAGATTGCTATGGCCTTATCTAGAGCGCGGTTGTGTGTACTTGATGGCTCAGTAATATATCCACAATTCGAACCGAGTGAACTAAAGACGTATTTATTACGCTTTGGTAAAGCCATCAGTAATGTCTTGAGGTAGGGAGTAAGAGGAATCCTACGACCCTCTCCCGCCTCCTTATTATCACCTTCGACCTTATCTTTAATCCATAAAGAGTTACGCTCAAAGGAGACATCCTCCCAGCGTAAAGGCGCCATTTCCTCTCTTCTCGCACCGGTAAGGAGAAGGGCTTGGAGATAAGTTTTAGCAATCTGATTATTTTGATTTCTTGCTCCACCTGATTGGCGCTCGACCTCACCTCTCTTAAAGTTTCGGCTCTCAAGACTACAAACAACCTGAAACCATAAAGCTAAATGCCCCCGCTCAAGCGAATCATTTCGCCTGCTCTTTCGGCTTGGTACCTCATCACGCAAAGCCCGAGCATCAATAGCATCAGCATCAATGATGAGCTTGTATTCGGGATTTTGGGCGCACCACCGCCAAAAAGTACGGAACATCTCGAAGCCCTGACGAGCCTTATTCGCCCTCTCCTTTGCCTCTTGTTGTTGCCAATGCACCAAAACATCGGCAGATATATCCCCCATCTTCATAGACAGAATCGGATAGAGGACACCTTGCTTGGTTAATCCTTTGCCTCTAATCTTTAATTCACCACCTTTTTGGGATAGTCTCTCGTGATCCTGGAGGTGGCGCTCTCCCCACTTTTTTCCTCGCTCTATGTGAGGGCGTGACATTTTGTCCTTTTGATAGGCCAAATACACCCCCCAAGCATCCTGGACCAACAACGTCTTAGCTTTCTCGTGGGCACGCTTTGAAGCTGATTCGGCATTTTTAGTTTTATTTAACTCTCTAGGGTCCAAACCTTGATCCGTGAGCGTTTTTAATTTAGTTGCTTCAGCCTGCGCCTTACCGATCGACCAGACTCGAACATCGCCAATAGTTATGCGGATAGTTCTGCCTGAAGCTTTGGTTTGAAAGATGAATGACTTCCGACCCGAGGCATAAACCTTCACTCCCAGTGATGGAACCTTCCCATCCCAATAAAAACAATCAGCCCTCCCTTCAGGGCAGGCAAATGCTGCTACTCGTCCTGCAGTGAAATTTTCCCAATTAGCCATACTAAACTCCAAAAAGTAACCCTATAGTAACCTTATATTGGAGTAACTTAGGAATTCACGGGAATACAAATATTCCAGTTATTTCAAAAATAATCAGATAAATCAGTTATTTATGGAATTACAGGGTTGATTTCTATTGATTTGAATTTCATTTATAACAGGTCTCATAACCCGAAGGTCGTAGGTTCAAATCCTGCCCCCGCAACCAGTATTCATAAGGCTTCTAGGTTAATCGACTTGGAAGCCTTTTTTGATTTTTGGGCATTGTGTAGGCACAGTGTAGGCATTTTTTGGGAATATTGTTACTTTATAAAGAAAGTATTCACAATTTCACCTCGCCTAAAGTAGTCGGTCTGAAGTTCAATTTTTTTAGCCCCTAGGATGGCATCGTAGCAATCAGGCATATAAGAACGACCACAAAACACTAAGGTGTCCATTTTGTCGCCCTGAGAGCCTACATAGTCCTCAAAGTATTTACCATCGACCTTAATGCCCTTTAACGAATTCAGCACCATTCCTCTATGCCGAAAGACAATCTGCTCTTGCTGGGGGTCAATCCAAATCTCAGCCCCATTGCCTGCCTTTTTAACTAAGAAGGTATTTTTCTCACCCTTGAAATTGGTTGAGGTCTCTTTTTTCCAGTCGGCATTTGCATTGCCAAGAAAGAGGGTTGGCATAAGCAGAATATATAGGCCGATTAAGGAGGGCTTGAATTTCATTTCGCCATCTTTAAAACACATTGACCAAAAGACTCAGTGCCAGCTTTAAATCCTAATTCAATACACTTCCCCTTTGCTTGCTCCATGCTTGCAGTATTGGAGCTTGCCGTTGATTTAGATACACTTGCCTCATTATCAAGAGCCTTCATCTTTGAGTTAATGCAAAGATTAAAAATTTCATTCTGTCGCATACCCACCTCAATCCCACCAACAATTGCAGAACTGAACTGTCTATTTACATTCGCTCCGTTGTATTCAACCGAACTATTTGGATTGGCTCTGGATACTGCCTCATACTGGCACTCAGCTTGAAATCTAGCCATCTGAGAGCCTTTATCTTTTCCTTGTTGATTGGCATTTTGTCGCCAAGTATAAAAATCAGCCTTACTCATTTTTCCAGACTCATACTGCTTAGCCATCACGATGCCCTCTGAATATGTAGTCACCATGAATGATTTGCTTGGGACAGTATCGGGAAGTCTTTGAACCTTTTCTAACATCCCTTGGTAGTAATCGCTCCATTGAATTTGCCCTGCTTCGGCTTTGGCAAGATTCTCATTACTGTATCTAGTCAGATACTCCATCATTCTCTGCTCTGTAGTCGCACAACCAATAGTCAATGCAAGCAGAAATAAACAGATAAGTTTTTTCATATTGAAAACCTTGGCTAATTAATAATGAATTCTTTAATTCACAATATATTGTGAAGACTTAGTGTATCAACTAAGTCAAAGTTTGCCCATTATGTTGGGCAAAAATAAACCATCCTCCCCCACTACGGCTTTTGGTATTTCCCTGAGGGAATTCCGAAAAAAGGCAGGCTTTACCCAAGAGGAGTTAGCTTTTGAGGCTGGAATTGAAAGAAACTATGTCAGCCTCATTGAATTAGGCAGAAATCAGCCATCAATTTCAGTAGTTTTCAAACTTGCATCAGCACTAAATATCAAGCCATCAAAACTAATCATGGCAACTGAAAAACAAGTATTGGAATAAGGGGGTCTCCCCCCCTTGGTCTACAAATCAAACCCGATAGATTTCAGAGCTAGGTGCAAAACCCATTGCCCTAACCAAATCCTCATCCGATATATCGGAAGCCTTTAGATGGGCTAAAGGTGCATATTCCTTTTTGCAAGCCTCGGTTTTCTCAGCCCAATAATCACCAGTATTGGAGTTGAGATACACAATTGCAAACCTACCCCTCTTCACCCTGTCGTAGCCTGTCTTGGTAGAGCAAGCTTCACTACCAGCCAGATTAAATACCAGTCGATTGTTCTGGCTTTGATTAAGCCCAATGGTTGCCTCAACGCTTTCAATAGAGCCCTCATTTAATGCGACTAGAGTTGCAAGCCTTTTAGTCTTTAGAGTCCCACTATATTCATCCACGCCATAGTGACCCAATACAAGTTGCAAAGAACCATTTTCTGTTTCTGAAGTAACCCTGTCGGCACATACCCAAGCAAACGATTCGCCAAGGTGATGAGAAGTAGTCAGGGCAGCTTTTAGCTTTTTAAGAACCCAGTCTCTATTGTTGTCTCGACTATTAGCCAGACCATGCTTACCATCAAGCCACATTTCATTATTTGCACCAACCTTTACATAGAATCTGGGGGTGTTCACTACATTGACTTTCACACCATCAAATTCACCAGCACTAAAAATCTTTTTCAATGTTTCAAATTCTTGCTTATTCATAATTTCTCCAATTAGTTATTATTGCCCGATTGCCCTTGTGAATCACTCACTTGGGCTTTTTAGGTAAGGAATATCAAAAAAACCTAAAAGCACATCAGGCAAGCACTAGTTATTAAAGTAAGTTGAACCTTTTGCTGAAGTTCAATGCCACCCTCTTAATTCCCTCATCACAATGCAGATGAACTCTTTGAACTTGATAGGGGTCAAGTTGTTTCATTGATGAGATGCAAGATTGGGTTAGCAAGGCTATTGATTCGGCTTGAGTTGCCTTCCCTTTTTCAAAAATGGATTTAACCCATCCATACTTCTTAACCTCCTCTGGGCTTTTGGTCTGAGCAACAAACTCCTCATAAGGATTTAATTTGCTAGATAAGGCTTTGACTATGGTTCTCGATTGCTTGTCAGACCGAATCTCAGTCTTTTTAAGCATCTGCATGGATTTGAGTTGAGCATTTGTCTTGGCTACTGCATCAGCCTTGGCAGAGTCAGCCTTACTTTTCGATTCCAATAACCTTTTGAGTTCAGCAACAGTAATGCCATGAATGGCACAACTTCTTCTCATCAGGCTTACTTCTTCTAGGTGAGTTAATTTCATAAAACAATCCTTTAAATTTAAGTCCCAGAAAGGCTCAAGGACTTGGGTTAATTAGGTCTTATCTTTTTTTGTATATGGGAATGGCAGGATGTCGAATACCGACTTTTCAGGCATTTGAATGGTTGTAGTTGGCAGTCTGCTTGCTGGGGTCAAGCCAAGCTCTCTGCTTAACTTGATAATGTTCTGAGTTGCTATATCTGCAACCTTTAGCCAAGGATTCTTCTTGCCATTGACCACTATCTCAGAGCCAGCATCAATAAAGCCAGCTATAGCATCGCAGTAGGTTTGCATCTCACAAGCCAAGAAATAGACTTGATATTGGTGGGATGGAAGTTCAAAACCATAGACCCTATCAATGAAATTCATTGTTTCTTCTACAAATTTCAACTTATTAAAGGCTTTTGGGTCATCAACCCAATCAGCTTTGGGGATAGGCTTTCTCATATCGGCTGGAATTTCAGCTAACTTGGTTTTGACTCTAATGTTGAGTGCTTTTCTAATTTCGATGGGTGTTTTATATCGCATGATTTTTCCTTGAATTGGACATTTGCAGAAGATTGGTAGCCGACTTGCTTAAGAAACTGCCCCAATATTTTTTAGTTTCTAGCCTGTCTTTTAACTTCCAAGCCATTAGTGATTGAATGGATGGGGGTGTAGTCAAAACATAAATATTCAGTAACTTATGAAAGTATTGAAAGTCCTGAAACTTATGAAACTTCCTTATATCTACTGATAGTTTTAGAAGTTTTAGAGGTTTTAGAAGTTGTAGAAGTTCCATGTTTTTAGACCCCCCACTCTTTCCGCAACTGCTCTGCATAGTCTGGGTCAATGACTCCATACTTAAAGCCAATAGTTGAGGCTGGGCTTGCTGTCCACTTTGGGTCTGGAGACTTGCCAGCACAATATCTTCTAAGAACTGCATCAATGCGACTTCGACTAAAGCCAACCTTGTTATCTATTGCAATGGTTCGCAACTCAGTAGCAGTCTTGGATATAGGGGTTATATGCTCCAAGATGAACTTAATCACTTGTTGGTCATCTGCTAGGTTCTTTTGATACTCATTGATTGCCAAGGTATCAACATGGTGGTCAAGCCTCTTAACCTCTCTATCTGAAGTAATCAAGAAACTTTCATCTCGAATATCAGCCCTAGTTTTATCTTTGAGGGTGGAGACTGTAATAGTCCCATCAGGATTTCTAACAGAGATGAGGTAAATCAACTCATCAAAATCATTCCTAAGGTCGCCCGTGCCTTCAAATATTGGCTTGCCCTCTTTGTCATCATGCTTATTGGTATGAGCCAAGCAAATAACTGTGATGCCTTTGGCAGTCAATGTTCTTAACAGAGAATTAAATTGCTTAGATTTGGTCTTATTCATCATGTCCCCAAATTTCTTTAGGGTGTCCAAGACAATGACCACTTTTGAGAAGTCGCCTTCAGCAAGTGATATTTGTCGCAATTCCTCTGTGACCTTTTCGGCAGTCCCATTGGTTAGGTCTGGATTGATGAGGCTATATCCATATTCCATCGCATGAAACTTGTAATCCTTAATATCACTGGCTGAGGCATCGGCATTGATATACATAACCCTGTAACCAGCCTTTGCCATCTCTCCAGCAATATGAACCATTAAGGTGGTTTTACCCCCATTGGCTTTGCTGCAAATAACCACCATATGCCCTTCAGGGATGAGTTGTCGCCATGCAAACTTGGCATCGGCAATGTTTTGAATAATTTCTTCAGTAACTTCCATGGATAAAAGTCCTTTAAATGGGTCGCTGTTTAGAAAAACAACTTTTTGCTCCAGTAATTTTTCAAGTTGGCTCATAAAGTCACCCCATGAGAGAAGTAATCATTCCAATCGGTAAAGCCTTGTGGGTTTTCACCGAACTCTGGAATTAGGGTTGAGCCATTGACTGCCTTGGATGCCTTTTCTGCATATTCCCTACCAACAGAATCAGCATCTCCAGCAATCACAATCTGGACTTGTGGAAGTTGCTTTCTTAATTCGGTTGCGACCTTAATTAAGTTGCCAGCATTGAAAGCCACAATAGTTAGGCATTGGGTATCTTCATAAACAGAGGCAGAAGTTGCATATCCCTCGCATATGTAAATGGGCTTGCCTTGCCGAATCTCACCAATAAAGTGACATCCACCTTGCATCTGTCCACCCCTTAGAAACTTCTTGCCACCATTCGCATCAATGAATTGAATAGATTGAAAGTCGCCTAAGACTGAATAAACAGGAATCAACAAATATCCATCAAGTGCTTTTATTCCATAAGGCTTAACCTTCTTCTTAACCAAGTAGGGATGACTCTCAGGGGCATTTAAAGCCTTGCTAAAGAGTTCTACTGCCTCTTTTGAAGCATTGGCATAAGCGATTCTTTGTTTCGCATCATGGGCTTGTTTAAGCCTTTCTGATTCTTGCTTTCGCTTTGCATAATCACTTGGGTTGGCTGAATCTTGGTCTGCAAACCAAAAGAATTTCTCATTGGTTCGCCAATCATGCAGATAGCCAGCAAGACCATCATCAAATAATTTTGCTGAGACTGAATTGTTGCGACCAAATCGAATGAATTTGCCAGCATGAATTTCAGACTTTGGTTCAAACCCATGAGACCGAATGAAATCTTGGAAGTTATTCATCACTCAAACCTCCGACTGAAATTAACCAGTCAGCTAGGCACAATGGAATCAATCCATAGCAAGCCAATTGCACTACTACTTGTTTGAGTTTTGCTTTAAAATTGAGACTGTTAGTTGTAGTAACTAAGCCTAGTCCGCCACTAGGCTTTTTTATTTGGGGTCTCATAGTGATTCCCCTCTTAGCAACTTTGCAATATCTTCAACTGCAAACTGCAATCTACCGCCTATCTTTACTGGCTTTGCACCATGAAAAGAGCCTGTCTGGCAAATCTTCTTTCTAATTGTCTGGACTTGGGTATTGGTTACCAGTCCGACCTCTGTCGCCAATAGCAAATCTCTACCATTGGCAATTTTTCGCAAACCATCTGGAATTTCTGTGTTCATCATTTACTCCACACATAAAGCAGTTGATTCCTCGCCACATGGGGGAATCTAGTCTTGTCTTGTTGTGTGAAGGCACTTAAAGAAGTGCTACTTCGATGAAACTTTTATCTTATGTAGGCATATCACTTCATGCCATGGGTTAATTGTAAACAACTATTCCAGTTTTTCAATGTCTGGTCATGTTTATTTCAAAAATAATTTATTAAGTTTGCTTAACTTCTTGTAATACTTCTGTTGGCAAAGGAATACCAGCCTCAGTTAAAAGCCAATTCACATAACCATCATGCCACTTCGCAAGCAACTCAATTGGAATCTCCAAGTAATGCTTATCTCTAATACTTTGTGGAGCATGACCTTGAATCCTAGCCCCAGCACCATCAGGTTGTTCAGCCCAAATAAATAAAGATGCAAAAGACCTTCTTAGACCATGAATAGATAAGTGGGGGATGCCAGCCAGATTTATGGCTTGATTGTGAGCAATTCTTGGCTCGGTAATGAATCCATCTTTCGCCTCTAGGCTACTGAATACAAACTCATTTCGCCTTGGTAGTGAGTCAATCAACTGCTCCATGTATCGGTTTAATGGAATATAGCGACCCTCAGTCTTAATCTTGTCCTTTAGCCAAACTGTCTTGGCTTTGAAGTCCACATCAGCCCATTTAAGGGCAATCAATTCGCCCCTTCTAGCCCCTGTAATCAATAGGCATTGGAGATATACAGAGATAACCTTATTGGATATTTTTTGAACTGCCTTAAACCAGTCGGCAATATTATTTTTTCGCAAGACATCGCCATCCTTCTTGCTGTTTTTGCTGGGTAGGATAGCCAAGAGACTATCTTCGGCTACTGCATCCTTATTCACAATGTCTTTGTAATTTTTATCCTTGGCACACCAATTCCAAAAAGTTCTAAACATTTGAAAGCCTTGCCTTGCATTGTTAGGTCTGGTGGTTCTTTCTGTGTTGAGCCAATCCTTCAAGACTTCTGGAGTTATTTCAGACAGCTTTAATTGCAGTAATGGATATAGAACTCCTTGGACTGTGACCCCTTTCCCCCTCTTGTGAGGGATGCCACCTTCCTGAGTCATATTGAGGTGGTCTTGAAGATGCCTCTCGCCCCACTTCTTACCTTTAGCCAAACCCTTTAGTGGCATAAGTGACTTTTGATGTTTGATGTAATCATCCCAAGCATCTTTGACCAAGACCTTTTCTCTATCTGCCTGAACCTTGGCTTTTGCCCTTTTCTCATGTCCAAGGATTTCTTTTTCCTTGAGGATGTCTCTAGGGTCATTGCCTTTATTAAATTCAGCCCTCTGCTCAGTAGCCCATGCCCTAGCCAAATCAAGGTCTAGTTCATTCTTGAAAGAAAGGCGAATGGTTTTGCCATGCAATCGCTGTTCATAGATGAAGGCTTGCTTGCTTCTGGTAACCCTCAAACCAAGCCCCTTTTGCTCGGTATCCCAATAAAGGGTCTGCTTAGTGCCTTCTCGCCAGATAAGTCCTTTGATGTTGGCTCTAGTGAATTTAAGGGTGGTTTCCATCGAATTTAGACCTTTTTGGCTGTGTAGGCACTGTGTAGGCAAATTCTAGCAACATTTGGGAAAATTGGGGAATAATTCGGAATAACCTATAAGCCATGTATTTATTTGGTTTAGGCTTATACTTACTGGGGATTTGAGGTTTTATAAGGACTTGAAAAGAGCCACTTTCTCGGGCTCATAACCCGAAGGTCGTAGGTTCAAATCCTGCCCCCGCAACCAAATTAGCTATATAGAACAGAGGGATACGAAAGTATCCCTTTTCTATTCCTGCATATATAGCATCCTAGCCTAGATATTCATCTCGGGCTCGTCTAAGATATGATTACAAAAAGAATAATCAATATCCGTTTGACCCAATCAGACTAGGGGCTGAGATGAAAAAATATTTACTGTTATCCGTCTTTTTATTGCTTGCTTGCTCAAAGGGCTCGCAAACTAGCTTTTCACTCGACTGTGAAGGCACCTACACCGAAATATCAGACTCCGGATCTATCATCCGCACAACTCAACAGAAGCGACACTACGAGATTGATGCCAATCAAATGTCTGAGAGGAGTTGCGTCAAAGATGGCTTGGTACTTAATTGCTATAGAGAAATTGAATATCCCAATTTGCAAAGAACAAAAGAGCAATTGCTCTACAACACAGCTGATTATTCTTTAAGTGATGGGGTTACCCGAATTGGGGTTGATGCCGCAACTGGAAAACCCATCTTCATTAAAACAGAATTGTTCAGAACAACCTGCCCAATGACGGTTAAACGATCAAAACAGTAATCAGAATTTTGGCTTAGGATTTATTTCCTATGCCATATCCTTGCTTCCTGAAATCGCCAATCGATCTTTGAGATTGCACTCGATCCGAAACTCCAAATCTGAGCGCCCGTCTTTGGCGTTTGATAAAACGGAATATTCAAGCCCTGATAGCGCTGGGTAACTGTTGGATGCGGATGTCCATAGCGGTTTAAATGTCCGTTTTGAGCAAATGCTTGACTTGGATTAAGCGCCTCAAGCAAACCAACTGAAGAGGATGTTTTGCTCCCATGGTGAGGCGCCATGAAAATCACTTCCTTGTCATTACTTTTCGAATACCCCTCATTGGCCAACCTTCTGACAATTTCCGCTTCGCCATATTTCTCAACATCTCCAGTCATCCATAAAGAATAGCGATCATTACTGATTTCCAAAACACAACTCATTTCATTGGGTTTCATCGGATACTCAAGCTCAAAGTTGGTGCCCTCCTCTGGATGCCATACTTTAAATGTCACCCTATCCCACTCCCATTGCTGACCATAACGACATGGCAGGGCTGAAATAGATCTTCTATTCAGATTGCTTAATAAGGGATTGTTTTCTGGTAATGATCCCATCATCGAACGAAACCGTATCTCCTTGAGTAAGGATGTAGCTCCACCAATATGGTCGCTATCGCTGTGACTAATTACCAAGCGATCAATCTCATGAATGCCACTTCCTAGTAAAAAAGGAATAATGACCCGCCTACCTGCATCATCCTTCATTCCGTGAGTTGGGCCGGTGTCATAGAGCAGCGTCTTTGTCGCTGTCTCAATCAACACTGCTGTTACCTGCCCAATGTCTAAGACGGTTGCCCTAAACTGCCCGGGCTTGAGATGGGGTAATGGTGGAATAAATAAAACACTGGATAAGCAAGCTCCGCATACCCGTGACTTCCAGCTATCCAGCAAATCTCCAGGTCGAATCGCCATAATCACACCAAGGCTGGCAATACTTAATGCCCAGATAGTAGGCTCGTGGGAGCGGTGCACTGCCCACGATAAACCAGCAAATTTTGTTAATGCGATCCCCAAATACTCCATTGATAAATGAGCTAGTTTTAAAAACCATTCTCCCAACCACTCGGGTAAAAGAGCGCCGGCGATAGCAAAAGGAGTGACTACATAACTCACCACCGGAATCGCCAAAGTATTTGCAATGGGCGACACAATCGAGGTTTGATAGAACCAATAATAAGTAAGCGGGAGCAAGGCAATGGTTACCACTGCTTGCACCCGACAAGCTTCCGATAAGGCCATCCTAATACGGTCTTGCCAAACACTATCAAACTCTTTACCAGTGGGAATACCCAATAAGCCCTTTGCGTCTTTCATGGAATAGAGAATGGCAGCTACAGCACCAAAGGAGAGCCAAAAGCCAGGCGTGTAGGGCGCCATTGGATCAATCAGCAAAACAAAAAAGAGGGCCCACCACCAAATATCAAACGATCGGGGATTGCGGCCATTCCATAAAGCAAAGGCTACTACCCCAACCATATACATCGTTCTTTGTGCTGGTATCTGGAAGCCCGCCAACCAGGTGTAGATAAAAGCAGTGAGAAAGCCGATGATTGCTGCGACTTTAGCAACCGGGATATAAAGCGGTAATGATCTCCTGCGCCATACCTTAGCTGCGATCACTGCCCCCACCCCAGCTAACATAGTGACATGCAAGCCCGAGATTGAAATTAAATGTCCAATGCCGGTTGCATTGAATATTCGCCAATCATCTTGTTCGATCGCATTTTGATCACCTAGCACCAGAGCCACTAACACTCCTTGGTAGCGGGCATCCTTAGGCAGTAAACGCTGAATTTTCTCACGCAACTGCCACCGCTTGCGCTCCATACCCAAACGAAAATCGAACCAGCCAATCGCATTAGTCTCCAGTAACTCACCTGACCGAACCGATCCAGTAGCACCGTAATCCTGTTGAAATGCCCAACGTTCAAAGTCAAATGTATGGGGATTGAGCAAACCATAGGGCTGCTTTAACTTCACCTTGAATTTCCAACGCTGCCCCGGAATGATTTCAGGAATGGTATTCGTATTTTTCCAAGCAGGATTCCAACTAAGATAAATCCGCGGAGTAAATACTTCTGTGTTTTCTCGCGAAGTACTTTTCTCTACTTCAAACGCAAATCTGCTTCCCTGCGAATTCCCTTGGGGCAAGGCATCTACCCGGCCGATCAGCTCGAACTCTGCGCCATCCAATGAGTTAGGCAAAACATGGTCTAACCGTTGATCAGCATAGTAGGCATTCCAACAGAACCCAAGCGTAAAAGCCAGAATGATGACTAATACAAGCTTGATCTGAGGATGACCGAGGTAAAAGATTGCTAGCAACAATAGCGCTGTCAACACTGATGCGATCGAGAGATAGTTTGCCGGCACCGCAGGCAAAAATAGAAGAAGAGATCCCCCGGCGATAAACGCCGAAATAGCTAAACGCAAGGATCTTTAGAAGGAGAGGAATGAGGACCAGCGTGGCAAAGCTTGTGATGCATTTTGCCTCACAGCCAGTGCAAACTGATCGTGGCTAATGCCCCTAATATCCGCCAACTCTGACGCAATTCTGGGCAAATAGCTTGGTGAATTACATTCTGCTCCCTCATCTCTTAGCCATGCTGGAGGAATATCAGGAGCGTCAGTTTCAGTAACGATGCTATCGAGTGGCAACTCTGTTAGTAAGCGACGGATTTGCAGTGCTCGCGTGTAAGTAGCTGCGCCACCAAAACCAAGCTTAAAGTTCATCCCAATCAATTGTTCGGCTTGCTGGAAACTCCCATTGAAGGCATGCGCAATCCCTCCTGGTAAAGTTCTTTGACGCAATGCTTTGAGTATTGCATCTTGAGAACGCCGAATATGAAGTACGACGGGCAATTGAAACTGCTGTGCTAAATCCAACTGCCCTTGAAAGAAAAAATCTTGCCTTAATGGGTCTAAACCCTCTACAAAATAATCTAGGCCAATTTCACCAATCCCAACAAAGCGAGGATCCTCAAGATTAGTCTCAATCTTTTCCTTCAACACCAGAAGATCACTCTCCTTTGCTTTCTGAATATACAAAGGATGAATTCCTAGGGTATAGACCAAACCCGGGATTTGTTTTGCATAGTCATGGGCTAAAGCTTTAACGTGATCAAAGTCACCGGCCTGAACTGCAGGAATCAAAATCGCCTTGACACCTTTTTGAGCGGCCTCCTCCAAGATCGTCAGAAGATTGGGAAATAATTCAGGGGCATCTAGATGGCAGTGAGTATCAACCCACGAAGGGCTTACGCTCATCCAGCAAAGGTCCTCAATACTCCGCGCTCTAGTTGCATAATGCGATCGCAACGTTGAGCGCGAATAGGATCGTGCGTCACAATCACGAATGCGGTCCCTTGCTCCCGAGCAATACTTAACATCAAGTCAAAAACACCATCAGCGGTTTCAGTATCGAGATTGCCTGTCGGTTCGTCAGCCAACACACAGGCGGGGTTACCAACTAAGGCTCTCGCAACCGCAACCCGTTGGCGCTCTCCTCCTGATAATTCGCCAGGGGTATGCTTTTCTCGAGCTGATAAACCTACTTGCTTCAGAATGGCGCTCGCACGGGCTAAAGACTCGTCGCCACCTAGACCTCTGATGCGAAGTGGCAGAGCTACATTCTCTAGAGCAGTAAATTCATCCAAGAGATGATGAAACTGATATACAAAGCCTAGACTACGATTGCGGAGCTGATCGAGTTTTTTGGTCGAAAGTTGATTGAGGTTTTCTCCAGCCAAAGTGACTGTGCCACTAGTGGGCTTATCCAAACCACCCAATAGATGTAAGAGCGTACTTTTTCCAGATCCAGAAGATCCCACAATAGCGAGTTTCTCTGAGGGAAAAACCTGTAAATCGATTGCCTTGAGAACCTCAACCGCAGAATCACCTTGACCGTAGGTTTTCGCTAAGCCGTTAGCGCTGAGAACTACAGAGTTCGTATTACTCATAACGCAGCGCCTCCGCAGGCTGGACCTTCGAGGCTCTACGGCTTGGATATAGGGTAGCTAATACTGATAAACCAAAAGCCATCAATCCCACTGTCAGAACATCTGCAAGATGAACATCCGATGGTAGCTCACTAATGAAATACACATCGCGGGGTAAGAAGCGCACCCTAAAGATCGCCTCAATTGCTGGAACGATGACATCAATGTTGAGCGCAATTAATAATCCAAAGGCAACCCCAGCCAAAGAACCCAATAAGCCAATGGCCAAACCTTGAACTAAAAAGATGCGCTGAATCATTCCAGGACTAGCGCCCATGGTTCGCAAAATGGCAATGTCTGCTTGCTTCTCATTCACAGTCATGACTAAGGTGGAGACTAAGTTGAATGCAGCTACCGCAATGATCAAAGTCAAAATAATGAACATCATTTTTTTCTCGGTTTGAACTGCTGCAAACCAATTGCGATTGGTGCGGGACCAGTCAGAAATCCAAACCGAATCAGGCAATACTGCAGCTATTTGATTGGCAATCTCAGGTGCTCGCTGCATATTGTCAACCTTGACCCGCAAACCCGTGGGATCGCGCATCCGCAACAAAGCCGCAGCATCTTGCCAATGCAGGATGACTAATGAGCTATCGAATTCGTAATGGCCACTATCCACAATACCCACGACTTGTAAGGTGCGCATTCTCGGTAAGGCGCCTGCTGGTGTGAGATCAGCCTCTGGAACAATCAAGTTCACTCGATCGCCCACATTGGCACCAATAATGGCTGCCAGTTGTGAGCCTAAGGCAACCCCAAAACTCCCCGGCTTGAGATCATCAATACTTCCAGAAATAAATTGCTTCGGTAAATCCGATACCTTGATCTCTTCGCTGGGTGAGACACCCCGTATCGATACGCCACGCATTGCCCCACCGCGACTCAACAAACCCTGAGAGCCAACCATCGGAGCAACCCCAAGAACATGAGGCTGAGCGGCAACAGTCAGCGCTAAGGGCTGCCAGTTCGCCAAGCCATCAGGCGCACTAATTTCAATATGGGAAAGAACGGATAGCATCCGATCCCGCACCTCTTTTTGGAAGCCATTCATGACCGAGAGCACCACAATCAGGGATGCTACTCCCAAGGCGATCCCAATCGTGGAGATGCCCGAGATAAAGGAAAGGAAGCCGTCGCGCTTACCAATCGCCTTGCGGCGCTTAGAACGGGTGTAGCGCAAGCCAATTTCGAGCTCAAGGGGAAATTTCAACATCCCAACAGTTTAGTGAATTACCAAGCTAAACCGATGGAATAATCAAATCCCACCTAAAATCAAGGAAATGGCCATCGAACCCAATACCAATTCCAAACCTGTCCGCCGGTTTACCCTGATGATCGGCGGGGAGGATGCTCTCGACCCTCAGGCTGAACAGCCGCCCTGTGGACTGCCGCAGGAGCGTTTTCTCCTGGGTAAGCGGGTGCCGATTGCCCCGATTCTCTTATTGGGACAGTCTGATCTTGTCATAGATCCCCAGCTGTCGATTGCTTGCCTACAGCCAGTTCATCTTCATGCGACACGAGATCACCTAGTGCTCCTAAACCAAACTCAGCTTGGACTGACGCAAGAAGAATCTAACGCACTACTTAAGCCGATCCTGCCATTACTAGAGGAAGATTTTCAAAGTCCCCTGCTTTTTCATAATGCCTCTTTTTATTTCATACCTGCCGGACCGTTCGCCAGTCTCGCAACGCACAGTCTAGATCAATCCCACGGGCGCAATATTGACTGGTGGATGCCGCGTGACAGCAATGAAGAAGGTGTATCCAAAAGATGGCGCAAGCTCCAAAATGAAATCCAGATGCTTTGGCATATCGATGCCATCAATCAGGTTCGTGAACAATCTGGTAAATCCAGTATCAACTCCATTTGGATTAGCGGAATTGGAAAATTAGCCGATGTTGAGGCTCCCAACTGCTTCAAGGAAATCAAAACCATTTACAGCAACAAACCGCTTCTCATGGGGCTCGCGAAGTTTCTGAATATTCCTCAGTCGGCTAATATTAATCCAGACCAACTGGAAGCGGGATTTGCCTATACAGATGATCCAGAATCGATTTGGGGAATGCTATCGACTGCTCTAGAAAATAAACAACTCGATGAAGTGATCCTGATTGACTTTCCCAATGGTCGTTTTCGTGAACGCACATTTACTCGCAAATCATTGCATCAGCAGTCCTGGATGTTCTGGCGAAAAGCTAAAAAAATATCCTGGCAAGACATGATTGGAACAGGTTCATGAGCCTCTTTCAGCACCGCCCCTACTCTGAGAGGGCTGCCAAGTGGTTAGAGCAAAGTGGTTTAAACCCATTGCTTGCTAGATTATTTGCAGCGCGAGGTGTTGAAAAGCCAGATGATTTATCTCTCGAACTCAAAAACCTACTCTCTCCGAGTGAACTCAAGAACTGTTTAAGTACGGCCAGTCTGTTGGCAGACATTCTGGGAAAAAGAGAATCCATCGTAATTGTTGCCGACTATGACTGCGACGGCGCAACGGCATGTGCGGTAGCGATGCGTGGCCTCAAGCTACTCGGTGCAGAAAGTGCCTCAATACAGTTTCTGGTTCCCAATCGGTTCACGATGGGTTATGGCCTGACCCCTGAGGTAGTGGAGCTCGCGGCAGAGCTCAAACCCAAGCCGCGCTATCTCATTACCGTTGATAACGGTATCGCAAGTGCTGCAGGTGTTGAGCGTGCTCGTGAATTTGGTATCGATGTCATCGTGACCGATCACCACCTACCAGCAGACATCATTCCCAATGCGGCGGCAATTGTGAATCCAAACCAAGTAGGCTGTCCATTTCCAAGTAAAGCACTTGCAGGCGTTGGTGTGATGTTTTATCTCTTAGTGGCATTACGTGCAGAGTTGCGTCAGCGGGGAAAATTTACCACCGAGACTCAACCTAAGATTGAAAATCTCCTAGACCTAGTAGCGCTGGGTACAGTAGCAGACGTTGCTCAGCTCGATCGCAATAATCGCATCTTGGTATCGAATGGATTAAAACGCATTCGAAATGGCGTTTGCCAAGCAGGTATTCAAGCCCTCTTCCAGGTCGCAGTGAGAGATGTTCGTAAAGCAAACGCTTTTGACTTGGGTTTTGCTATTGGCCCCAGACTCAATGCTGCCGGTAGGCTTGCTGATATGAGTTTGGGTATTCGCCTGCTCTTGACTGATGATCAGGGTGAGGCTTTGTCGATTGCTCAGGAACTTGATCGCATCAATCGAGAGCGTCGCGTGATTGAAACGGGCATGCAAGAAGAAGCTCTCGCATTACTGGCCGATGATCAACTTACTGATGCCATGCGTGATATGCCTAGCATCTGCCTATGGAACGAGGCTTGGCATCAAGGGGTGATTGGAATTGTGGCCTCTCGCCTTAAGGAGCGCTTCAATCGCCCCGCCCTAGTATTTGCACCAGCTGATGGTGCTGACAGCAATGAATTGCGTGGTTCTGGTAGGTCGATTGCTGGCTTTCACCTGCGTGATGCCCTAGATCTGGTTTCTAAACGTGAGCCTGGTTTGATTCTGAAGTTTGGTGGTCATGCCATGGCAGCAGGACTGACCATTCATAAAGCAGACTTTGCTCAGTTTGATGCTGCTTTTCAAAAAGTTGCCGATGAACTACTTACTGATGATTTATTAGAACGCAGCCATAGCCATGATGGCAGCTTAGCCCCACATGAATTTACTCCTGAGCTTGGCGATCTTCTGGCTGAAGAAATCTGGGGTCAAGGATTTCCGCAGCCAGTTTTCTATGGAGAATTTGAGATCTCAGAACAAAGCCTCATGAAAGAGAAGCACTTGCGTTTGCAGTTACGTCCGATTGGGAGCACTGCTAGCAGAGCCATCACTGGAGTTTGGTTCAATCGAACCCAAACCCTGCCCCACCGCGCCAAGCTGGCCTATCGCCTAGTCACCGACCGCTATCAAGGGCAGGCTCGTATTCAGCTGATGATTGAGGCGCACGACGACAATCCCGCTAATTAGGCTTCGTCAAGGTCCAGCTATAACCCCCTTATAATGAGGGGATGGAAGCCGAACAACTCAATACCATCTCCAATACCCTCTCTGATCTGCTCGAGCGCGAGCAAGCCCTTCGGGGGTATCTTTGACTTTGATGTAAAGTCGCGCCGCCTCACTGAAGTTAACTCCATTCTCGAAGATCCCAAAATTTGGGATGATCAAAAAAAAGCTCAAGCTCTTGGCAAAGAAAAGAAATTGCTTGACGGTGTTGTTGCCACCCTCACCAATCTCAATAGCAATATTACGGGTGCACTCGAGTTATTTGAGATGGCTAAAGAGGAAAATGATTTTGAGACGATCTCCGCAATTGAAAAAGACACAGAGAGCTATAGTCAGCTGATTGGTGATCTGGAGTTCCGCAGGATGTTCCACAATGAAATGGATTCTTGCAACTGCTTCATTGATATTCAAGCCGGTGCAGGCGGGACTGAGGCCTGTGATTGGGCAAGCATGCTCTATCGTCAATATCTAAAATATTGTGAGCGCAAAGGTTACAAAACCGAAATTCTTGAAGAGTCTGATGGCGATGTAGCAGGCATCAAGAGCGCGACCATCAAAGTCGATGGTGAATACGCCTACGGTCATCTGCGCTCTGAGACGGGAGTGCATCGCTTAGTACGGAAGTCGCCCTTCGACTCCTCTAATGGTCGACACACCTCATTTGCCAGCATCTATGTCTATCCTGAGATTGATGACTCCATCGAAATTGAAGTCAATCCAGCGGATATTCGGACGGATACCTACCGCGCTTCAGGTGCTGGCGGTCAACATATTAATAAAACAGACTCTGCAGTGCGTCTTACGCACATTCCAACTGGCATCGTGGTTCAGTGTCAGAATGACCGCAGCCAACACCGCAACCGTGCTGAGGCAATGAGTATGCTCAAGTCACGCCTCTATGAGCATGAGATGCAAAAGCGTCGTGCTGAGCAAGATAAGTTAGAGGCTAGTAAAACCGATGTAGGCTGGGGTCATCAAATTCGCTCTTATGTTCTAGACCAGAGCCGTATTAAAGACTTACGTACCAACGTTGAGATTTCCAATACCCAGAAGGTGCTTGATGGTGATCTTGATGCTTTTATTGAAGCTAGCCTGAAACAAGGCGTTTAATTCCATTAACAGCAACCCATTTTGATATGAACGATAAAGCCAACCCACCAGCTAACGCAGAACCCCTTGATGAAAATCACATCATTGCAGAGCGTCGTGAAAAATTAGCCAAACTTCGGGAAGCTGGCGTTCCTTTCCCGAATGATTTTGTGCCAACGCATTTATCAGCGGATTTACACGCGCACTACGATAGCCTGACTAAAGAAGAATTGGCTGCCAAAAAAGTTCATGTCAAGGTTGCCGGTCGCATGGTCCTAAAGCGTGTGATGGGTAAAGCTAGCTTTGCAACCATTCAAGACCGAAGTGGGCAAATTCAGTTCTATATCAGCGATGAAATCAGCGGGGCTGATACGCATGCTGCCTTTAAGCATTGGGATATGGGTGACTTTATTGCTGCTGAGGGCCATCTCTTTAAGACCAATAAGGGCGAGCTCTCGGTTGAGAGTAGCAACCTGCGTTTGCTCAGCAAATCATTACGCCCTCTGCCAGATAAATTCCATGGGCTATCTGATTTAGAGACTAAATACCGTCAGCGCTACGTTGACCTGATCGTCAATCCTGAAAGTCGTAATACGTTCAAGGCAAGAAGTAACGCCATTGCTTCCTTACGTCGTCACATGCTTGATGCTGACTTCATGGAAGTAGAGACACCCATGCTCCATCCGATTCCTGGTGGTGCAACAGCAAAGCCTTTTATAACTCACCATAATGCTCTTGATATGCAGATGTTCCTGCGTATCGCACCTGAGCTCTATCTCAAGCGTTTAATTGTGGGTGGATTTGAACGCGTCTTTGAAATCAATCGCAACTTCCGCAATGAAGGTGTGAGCCCCCGCCATAACCCTGAGTTCACAATGATGGAGTTTTATGCGGCCTATACTGACTATCGCTGGCTGATGGACTTTACTGAAGGACTGATTCGTGCTGCAGCAATCGATGCTCAAGGCACTGCAGTGTTAACTCACCAAGGTCGCGAGCTGGATTTAAGCAAACCTTTCCAGCGCTTAACGATTACAGAGGCGATTCTGAAATATGGCCCTCAATCCAATAAACAATATCAAGCTGCGCAACTCGAGGATGCAGACTTTATTCGCTCTGAGTTGAAGAAAGGTGGCGAGAATCCTGACTCCCCCACCCTGAAGAATGCGGGTATCGGCGCCCTTCAGCTCGCTCTTTTCGAATTGGTTGCCGAAGAACATCTCTGGGAGCCAACTTACATTATTGATTACCCGATTGAAGTAAGCCCCCTTGCACGAGAGTCTGATACTCGTCCAGGCGTTACCGAACGCTTTGAATTATTCATCACAGGTCGTGAGATTGCTAATGGCTTCTCAGAGCTGAATGATGCAGAAGACCAAGCGAATCGCTTTCGTAAACAGGTAGAGCAAAAAGAAGCTGGCGATGAAGAGGCAATGTACTTCGATCATGACTTTATTCGCGCCCTGGAATACGGTATGCCTCCTACTGGTGGTTGCGGTATCGGTATCGATCGTTTGGTAATGCTCTTAACTGACGCACCCAATATTAGGGATGTGATTCTGTTCCCGCACTTGCGTCGCGAAGAAGAGTAATTAGTGCTTTTTAAAAAGTCTTTGTACTAGTACGATCAAGATAATCGCAAACCAAACAAAGGACCATTCAGGTACTTGCAAACCAAGAATAGTTGGTAGTTGAGCAGAGCAAAGGCCATCCGCTTTAAATAGCCATGGCAAGGAGCGAACCAGCTCAAACTGATTGATCCAAGTTTCGAGGGGGTCAATACCGCAGGAAGTATCGGGATGAAACAAGACCCAGATATGGCGTCCAGCAACTACCAAGCCAAAAACTGTAAATAGCGTCGCCAATACATGGAAAGCTTTTCTGCTGGGCTGGAATGCCATCGCGATAAAACAAGCAAAACTAACTCCCAAATAGCCCACTCTTTGCATGATGCATAAAGGGCATGGCAAGAATGCGACCCCCTGGTAACCAAATTGCTGGAGGATGAGCGCAACCATCACAAGACCAAGACTCAGAAAGCCCATTAGGAGGTAAAAAGTTCGATTCATGCTTAGATAATAGCGAAGCTTGGACTCTATCGAGCAATAGTCCTTATTACTAAAAGTTCAGGGTATATAAAAAGTTAATTGCCTCCGCAGTCCTCGGGACATGCCCAAGAATGGGATAATGACGGCTTTACTGAAAATCACACCGCTTTATGGCTACTTGCAACACTGAAACCGTTCTGTCAGTTCATCACTGGAATGACACCCTATTTAGCTTTACGACCACCCGCAACAAGGGCTTACGCTTTCGCAGCGGGCACTTTCTCATGATTGGTTTAGAGGTCGAAGGGAAACCGCTACTCAGAGCCTACAGCGTGGCAAGTCCAAACTACGAAGAGCATTTGGAGTTCTTGAGTATTAAGGTTCAAGACGGACCCCTCACTTCCCGTCTGCAAAAAATTCAGGTTGGAGACCCCATTCTCGTGAGCGAGAAGTCGGTTGGAACTTTAGTGATTGATGACCTCAATCCTGGCAAACACCTCTACTTATTTAGCACTGGCACTGGCTTGGCGCCCTTTATGAGCATCATTCGTGATCCTGAAACCTATGACAAATTCGAGAAAGTTGTTTTGATTCATGGTGTGCGCCTAGTTAGTGAACTCGCTTATGGCGATTACATCAAGAACGAACTGACTCAAGATGAATATTTGGGTGAACTCATTCGTGAAAAACTCATCTACTACCCTACGGTGACGCGCGAGGCTTTCAAACACACCGGTCGCCTCACCACTGCTATTGAAACTGGCCAACTCTTCAAAGATATTGGTTTACCGCCTTTGGATCCTGCCGTAGATCGCGCCATGATTTGCGGCAGCCCATCGATGCTCAAAGAAACCTGTGAAATGCTCGATAGTCGGGGCTTCAAAGTCTCCCCAAGCCTAGGTCATTTGGGCGACTATGTCTTTGAGCGTGCCTTCGTCGAAAAATAATCTATATATCCGTATGTAATATAGATATCGCTATATATTCCTTGTGGATATATAGCGTCATTGCTAAAGTCTCCTCTAACGCTTGATTAATAGAGGAATCGCAATGTCACCAGTTCGGGAGCAATACAACCCCATCATCACCAGCCTGCTGCGTGAGCATGACCAATTACCGCTTGAGCAAGTAGAAAACCGCAAATCAATTCAGCGTCGTATTTTATTTTTGATGAACACGATCAAATTCCAGGAATTTGAAGAAGCCCAATACTCATAATCAGAAAAAATCATGGCCCAGTTCTTCATCGATTCATCACACTTTATTATTTCTGGCGCACTGGTTGGACTCCTAGTCGGCATGACCGGCGTAGGTGGTGGCTCGCTCATGACGCCCTTGCTAACGATCATTTTTGGCGTTGCTCCCACTACAGCAGTGGGTACCGATCTGGCTTTTGCTGCCATTACCAAAGGCTTTGGTACTGCAGCTCATCGCTTACATGGCAACGTTCGGTGGGACATTGTTCGCCTGCTGTGTTTGGGCAGCCTGACCACCGCAATACTGTCGATCATCGCACTGAAATATGTGGGTCCAGTATCAAAAGATTGGAATCACATCATTAGTCTTTCGATTGGTGTATCCGTTTTATTAACTGCCGGCTCACTCCTGTTTAGAGCGAAGATTATGAAATGGGTTCACGCTAACCCCAAACGTTTACCAAGCGGGTCTCCTCTCAAAGTGGCTACGGCATTGGTCGGAGCAGTGATTGGAGTTTTGGTGACCATCTCCTCAATCGGCGCGGGCGCTATCGGCGCTACCTTGATTTTGGTGCTCTACCCCACCCTTCGGCCGGCTGAAGTTGCAGGTACCGATATTGCCTATGCTGTACCGCTCACCGCATTAGCAGGCCTTGGCCACTGGTGGCTCGGCAATGTGCACTTTGATCTATTGGCAGGCCTCTTGATTGGCTCTGTTCCTGCGATTTGGTTAGGAGCAAAATTATCGAGTGTTCTGTCTGAAAAAATCACTCGTAATACGCTTGCAGCAACACTCTTTTTGGTTGGTCTAAAATTGGTGCTCTCATGAATGCCCCACAATTTTGGACCATTCCGCCTAGCAAGCTAAGTCCCTCCCAATTAGCTGAAAAAAGCCAAGCGCTCACCGAGCGCTTAGTTTCTATTTGCAAGGCTCATAATGATGTTCGCTTTGCTACCAGTCTTGCTGCTGAAGACATGGTGATCACCGATGCAATTGCACAAGCAAAGCTACCAATCCAATTTTTTACTCTTGCAACAGGTCGCCTACATCAAGAGACTGTAGATATGGTCAAGACTACTGAAGATCATTATCAAATTGCTATCACCAAAGCATATCCCGAAGAATCCGACATACAAGCCTTTATTGATCAATATGGAATCAATGGTTTCTACGAGGGTGAAGCAGCCAAAAAAGCCTGTTGTGGAGCACGCAAGATTAAACCGCTGAATGCAGCCTTGCTTGGTGCAGATGCATGGTTGACCGGTCAAAGAAGAGAGCAATCCACTACGCGTACCGAGTTAAATTTCGCGGAGCATGACGATGCTAGAGGAATCGAAAAGTTCAACCCGCTCTTTGATTGGTCTGAAGCCGATGTTTGGGCTTATATCAAGCAAGAGAATGTCCCGATCCATCCGCTCCATCTAAAAGGCTATCCCAGTATTGGGTGTGAGCCTTGTACCCGCCAAGTAAAACAAGGTGAGGATATTCGTGCGGGTCGTTGGTGGTGGCTCCAAAGCAATAGCAAAGAATGTGGCCTGCACGTTAACCAATAATTGAATGACTGATTAAATGCAAGAACAAACCTTATTAGATGATCATCTCGATTGGCTTGAAGCTGAATCGATTTACATCATCCGCGAAGTCGTAGCGCAGTGCGCCAATCCTGCCATGCTGTTTTCTGGGGGAAAAGATTCGATTGTGATGTTTCACCTAGCGCGTAAAGCGTTTCAGTTTGGCGATCGTCCTGTCAAACTTCCTTTCCCTATTTTGCATATTGATACTGGTCACAATTACCCTGAGGTTATCCAGTATCGCGATGATGTCGTCAAAAAGACTGGTGTGAAACTGATTGTTGGGCATGTAGAAGACTCTATCAAAAAGGGAACGGTGCGTTTGCGCAAGGAAACTGACTCCCGTAATGCGGCTCAAGCAGTAACCTTACTTGAAACCATTGCGGAATATGAATTCGATGCCTTGATGGGTGGCGCACGTCGTGACGAAGAAAAAGCCCGCGCTAAAGAGCGCATCTTCTCTTTCCGTGATGACTTTGGTCAATGGGATCCAAAAGCGCAACGTCCTGAGCTGTGGAACCTCTATAACGCCCGTATCGCTAAAGGCGAGAATATGCGCGTCTTCCCTATCTCCAACTGGACTGAGCTCGATATTTGGCAATATATCGCTCGTGAAAATTTAGATCTTCCCAGCATTTACTACACCCATCAACGCGAAGTCGTCAGAAAAAATAGCTTACTGGTTCCGGTCACGGATATCACCCCCAAGGCGCCTGGTGATATCAGCGAGATTCTTGATGTACGTTTCCGAACCGTTGGTGACATTAGCTGCACCTGCCCAGTATTAAGTACTGCTGCTAATCCACTCGACATCATTGCCGAAACTGCAATTACAGAAATCACAGAACGTGGTGCTACCCGGATGGATGATCAAACTAATGAGGCCTCCATGGAGCGCCGCAAGAAAGAAGGTTACTTCTAATGACCCAAGCGAATCAATCTGCAGAACACCAAAACGTGGTCCGTTTTATTACGGCCGGGAGCGTGGATGACGGCAAGAGCACCTTGATTGGTCGCCTCTTATATGACACCAAGTCTATTTTGATGGACCAACTTGAGTCCCTCTCTAAAACCAAACATGCTCGCGTCACTTCATCAGATGCTGGCGTTGATTTAGCTTTACTGACTGATGGCTTAGAAGCCGAACGTGAACAAGGTATTACGATCGACGTCGCTTACCGTTACTTCTCAACACCAAAACGTAAATTTATCGTGGCAGACGCTCCCGGTCACGAGCAATACACACGTAACTTAGTGACCGGTGCATCCCAATCCGACGTTGCGATTATTTTGGTGGATGCCAGTAGAGTTGATCTTAAAACGTCTCCAGCAACCTTGTTAGCACAAACAAAGCGTCATGCCGCTATTGTTCACTTACTCGGCCTGCGTCACGTTGTATTTGCCGTCAACAAAATGGACTTGTTTCACTTTGATGAACAAGTCTTCAACACCATTACGCAAGCGATTGAGGATCTGTGCCAAAAAATTGGTCTACCTCAACCAACGCTGATTCCAATCTCGGCTTTGCTGGGTGCTAATGTAGTGAATACCAGCCTCAATACTCCTTGGTATAAAGGTCCTACCCTCCTCGCTTGGCTTGAAAGTTTAGATACGAGCCCAGCGTCAGAGAAAACAGGCTTTCGCTTTCCGGTGCAATATGTCGCTCGTCAAGACGGTAGTGCCTCGGATGATTTTCGGGGTTATCTTGGTCAAGTTGAGGCTGGTAGCATTCGCAAGGGTCAGAAGATTAAAGTATTGCCTGGCAATACTGAAGCGACCGTTGCTGAAATCTATCTTGGTAATGGCTCAACTCGCGATGGCTCTAATAATGGAGTGGATTCAGCGACTACCGGCGATGCGATTGCAATTCGCCTCAATGAGGATATTGATATCTCGAGAGGCTGCTTATTTATTAGCGCTGACGATATTACGCCACCCAGTTTGAGTAAAGCAATTTCTGCTGATCTATGCTGGCTCGATAGCGAACCACTCTCCATGAGTCGGAAATACGCCCTGCGTCACACTACCAATACGGTTGGAGCTAAGGTCAAAGCCATTGAAGAGGTGCTTGATGTCCAAACCCTATCTCATGCTAGTGAGACACATCCTCTGAATACCAATGAGATCGGTCGAGTTAGTCTGATTCTGCAAAAACCCATTGCCGCAGATTTATTTGATGAATCCCAAGCTACCGGGGCATTCATTCTGATTGATGAGGTCAGTAACCATACTGTTGCAGCAGGAATGATTCGTCAAACCTCTGCTCAGTAATTTTTAATGATTCTCTTTGGCGTGGTTGATTGAGTACTTCGGTATTTCAATCACCAAATTCTCTTGCGCAATGATTGCCTGACAAGATAGGCGTGACTGAGGACCAAGACCCCAAGCGCGATCTAACATGTCCTCCTCGTTTTCATCGGGGGCGTTCAGGCTGTTAAAGCCCTCTTTGACTAGTACATGGCAAGTGGTACAAGCGCAGACCATGTCGCAAGCATGCTCGATTGGAATATCGTTTTCGAGTAGAGCCTCGCAAATTGAAGTCCCCGGTAAGGCCTCTACCACCGCACCCTCAGGGCAATATTCACTATGGGGCAAAACAACGATCTGGGTCATATTCTTCTTTAATTATCAGTATGTTAAATTTCAGCGACATTCTTGCCGGCTAAGGCCTTCTGAATACTGGCATTCATGCGGATTTGAGCAAAATCATCTGTTGCTTTAGCCGCATAGTCAACTGCCTTACGCAGCATGGCGCTATCGGTTTCTTGATGAAGGACTTTCTGCAAGAGAGCCATTTCTTTTTCAATATTGATTTGCTCGTCTTTACTCAGCAAATTGCGATCGGCGTCTAGAGCTGTTTGGACAGCATCTAGTAAGCGCTGGGCATTGACCTGTTCCTCACGAAGTGATCT
This sequence comes from Polynucleobacter sp. MWH-P3-07-1, assembly GCF_018687555.1. NCBI lineage: Bacteria > Pseudomonadati > Pseudomonadota > Betaproteobacteria > Burkholderiales > Burkholderiaceae > Polynucleobacter > Polynucleobacter sp. MWH-P3-07-1. The sequence goes on along the minus strand of NZ_CP061296.1, from coordinate 539,800 downwards.
GGCTTGCAAATCCATCTTAGCGGAAGCAAATCCATCTTGGAGCATCTTGGTAATCTCGCCATCGGTAAGTCCGTAAGATGGCTTTATATTAATTGAAGCTTGCACTCCAGAGCCCTGCTCTACTGCGCTGACAGATAACAAACCATCGGCATCCACTTGGAAAGTTACCCGAATTCGTGCGGCGCCCGCAGCCATAGGCGGAATGCCTCTGAGTTCAAACTTACCAAGTGATCGACAATCTTGAGCAAGTTCGCGCTCGCCTTGAACTACTTGAAGGGCTAGCGCCGTTTGGCCATCCTTGAAAGTAGTGAAATCTTGTGCCCGCGCAACGGGTATTGGCGTATTGCGAGGGATGATCTTTTCAACTAGGCCACCCATGGTTTCAATCCCAAGAGATAAGGGAATGACATCAAGCAAGAGCCATTCATCATTCTTACCTTGATTGCCGGCTAGCAAATCTGCCTGCATGGCAGCGCCGAGCGCTACAACCTGATCAGGATTCAGGTTATTCAGGGGCTCAGTACCAAACAGCTCACCCACCGCTCTTTGGACATTGGGCATCCGCGTTGAACCGCCTACCATCACGACGCCTTTTACCTCATCCGCCTTGAGTCCTGCATCACGCAAGGCTTTACGACAGGCGACTAAGGTCTTGTTAACCAAGTTTTGGGTAATCTCGAAGAGCTGAGCCTGACTCACGCCGACATTGACGGTTGTACCGTCACTCAATTTTTGATGAACTCGCACCAAAGGACTATGACTTAAGTGCTCCTTAGCCTCTTTACATGCCAACAATAAAGAACGCTGATCTTGAATTGATAAAGGGGGAAGCTTGGCTTGTTCAATCACCCAGCAGAAGAGACGATGATCAAAGTCATCGCCACCTAAGGCAGAGTCTCCGCCAGTGGAGAGCACCTCGAAGACACCCTTAGTCATCCGGAGAATGGAGATATCGAAAGTGCCGCCGCCCAAATCATAGACAGCATAGATACCCTCAGAAGCATTATCTAAACCATAAGCAATTGCTGCAGCTGTAGGCTCATTCAATAAACGAAGCACCTCGATGCCCGCTAGCTTGGCCGCATCCTTAGTGGCTTGGCGCTGTGCATCATCAAAGTAAGCGGGCACAGTAATCACGGCGCCCACAATATCGTCAGCAAGAGAATCCTCTGCAAGTTGACGCAAACGGGCTAAGATTTCTGCAGATACTTCAATGGGGCTCTTATCACCAGCAACCGTGCGCAACTTGAGCATGCCGGGCTGATCAACAAAATCATATGGGGCACTCTCAATATGCTCCACGTCAGTTAGACCGCGACCCATATAGCGTTTAACAGAGACGATGGTATTTTTAGGATCAAGCGCAATACTGTCAATCGCCTCAAATCCTGCCTGTGTTCGCCCATTCGGTAAATACCGAATTACGGAAGGTAGTAGTTCTCGGCCTTGCGCATCAGGCAAAACCTTTGGTAAAGCATCTCTTACCACTGCTACCAAAGAGTTTGTTGTTCCCAAATCAATGCCAACCGCAATGCGGCGCTGATGTGGCGCAAGGGATTTACCGGGTTCGGAAATTTGTAAAAGGGCCATGAATTTACGCCAATGCAGCGATTGCGTCATCAAGCTCGATGGCAAACTTATCAATAAACAATAAACCTCTGAGTAATTCAGCGGCACGCTCATACTGATGCGCAGAATCAATCGCTTGAGCAATTTCAGATATAACGTCAGCTTTAGCTTCCTCAACCTCTGTAGTTAGAGCCTCCAGAGCAGCGATGTCCTCTTCATTCTCATCTAAACTTTCACGCCAATCTATTTGACGCATTAGGAATGCAGCTGGCATAGCAGTATTGGTTTCGAGCTTGGCATCAACGCCGTGAAGCTGGCAGATATATAAACCACGTTGGACGGGATTCTTGAGGGTTTGGTATGCCGTATTGGCTAGCGTTGCCATTTGCATCGCTATACGCTGCTCAGAATCACTCCCGCGCGCATGGCGGTCGGGATGCACTTCTTTTTGAATCGTAAGGTATGCCTGATCTAAGGCAGACAAATTCAGTGTGAATTGTTCGTTTAAGCCAAAGAAACGAAAGTAATCGTCAGACGCGGAAGGATTCACCACAACCACACTCATCTTTGACGTTGGGATTCTGAAACTTAAAGCCTTCGTTTAAGCCCTCGCGTACAAAATCTAGCTCAGTGCCATCTAGATAAGCCAAGCTTTTGGGATCTACAAATACTTTGATGCCATTTGACTCGAACAACTGATCTTCTGCATTTGGCTCATCGACATACTCGAGTTCATAAGCCAGGCCAGAACATCCAGTAGTACGAACACCAAGGCGCAGGCCACATCCCTTACCGCGCTTCTCTAGATTGCGGTTAACGTGGGCGGCTGCTTTTTCGGTAAGAGTAATAGACATAGGATGAATACTTATTTAGCGGGGTGCTTTTCACGGTAGTCTTGAACTGCTGCTTTGATAGCATCTTCAGCCAAGATGGAGCAATGAATTTTCACAGGTGGTAAAGCCAACTCTTCGGCAATCAAAGAGTTTTTGATTTCTAAAGCCTGATCCAGAGTCTTGCCCTTCACCCACTCTGTTACGAGTGATGAAGATGCAATCGCAGAACCGCAACCATAGGTCTTAAATTTCGCATCCTCGATTACGCCTTGATCGTTCACGCGAATCTGGAGCTTCATCACGTCGCCGCAAGCAGGCGCTCCAACCATGCCGGTACCGACTGCGTCATCGCCTTTGGCGAATGAACCCACGTTCCGAGGATTTTCATAATGATCGATTACTTTGTCGCTATATGCCATGGTATTTTCTCTCTATCTGTCTTGGTTAATTAGTGAGCAGCCCACTGAATGGTGCTCAAATCAATTCCGTCTTTATACATTTCCCAAAGTGGTGACAACTCACGCAACTTGGCAATCTTTTCTTTTACTAATTTGATTGTGAAATCTACTTCCTCTTCGGTAGTAAAGCGCCCAAGGGTAAAGCGGATGGAGCTGTGTGCCAACTCGTCATTACGCCCTAAGGCACGCAACACATAGGAAGGCTCTAAAGAGGCCGAAGTACAAGCAGAGCCAGACGAAATCGCCAACTCTTTAAGCGCCATCAACATCGACTCGCCTTCAACATAGTTAAAGCTGATGTTGAGGTTATGTGGCACACGGTGCTCCATATCCCCATTAACGTAGACCTCTTCAATATCTTTTAAGCCATTCAGGAGGCGATCGCGCAAAGCACGAATGCGTTTATTGCCCTCAGACATGCTGATACGGGCAATACGGAAAGCCTCACCCATGCCCACAATTTGATGCACTGCCAGAGTTCCAGAACGCATACCGCGCTCATGACCACCACCATGAATCTGGGCTTCAATGCGAACGCGTGGTTTGCGGCTCACAAACAAAGCGCCAACTCCTTTAGGACCATACGTTTTGTGTGCTGAGAAACTCATGAGATCGACTTTGAGAGTCTTCAGGTCGATCTCTACTTTGCCGGTGGCTTGAGCAGCGTCCACATGTAGGATGACACCACGTGAGCGGCATAGCTCGCCAATCCGAGGAATATCTTGAATCACGCCGATTTCATTATTCACAAACATCACGGAAGCCAAGATGGTTCCAGGCTTCATTGCTGCCTCTAATTGCGCAAAGTCAATTAAGCCGCTTGGCAGCACATCTAAATAGGTGACCTCAAAGCCTTCGCGCTCCAAATCTCTACAAGTGTCCAGAGTTGCTTTGTGCTCGGTTTTGACAGTAATGATGTGATTACCCTTTTCTCGATAGAAATGGGCCGCTCCTTTAAGAGCAAGGTTGATACTTTCTGTTGCACCACTAGTCCAAACAATCTCTCTTGGATCTGCATTCACCAGTAGCGCCACCTCTGAACGCGCCCACTCAACGGCTTCCTCAGCAGCCCAACCATACGCATGACTGCGTGATGCGGCGTTACCAAACTGTTCACGCAAATAAGGCAACATTTTGTCGACCACTTGCGGATCTATTGGAGTTGTCGCTGAATAATCCATGTACACCGGAAAGTGCTTAGGACTAAACATCGGAACAGGTTGTTGAGGAATGTCTTGAGGTGCGTTCATGGTGTACTTTTTGTAATGCCCTAGGGTGTGCTTTAGCTCTGCTGAGCTAAATTAAATACGGAGTTAATCAATGGTGGCTTAGGCGCCACCTCCTTCTTAGCAGCCACAGATGCGGCTACTTGTTTCTCAGGTTTGCCAGCATCAATCTTGATCTTCTTGTGGCGCATGTCCTGAATCACAAGGCCACGACCAGATTGCTGCTCTACTAAATCGCGTAAGGTAACGGAACTGAGGTATTCGACCATCTTTGAATTCAGATTGGCCCAAAGGTCGTGAGTCATGCAGCGACCCAGATGATCTTCCTCGCTATGACAGTTGCCTTTGCCGCCGCACTGAGTCGCATCCAAAGGCTCGTCGACCGCCACAATGATGTCTGCAACGCTCACCTCATCGGATTTGCGTGCAAGGGTATATCCCCCACCTGGACCGCGGGTACTTTCGACGATATTGAAACGGCGCAATTTGCCGAACAATTGCTCTAGGTAGGAAAGGGAAATTTTTTGCCTCTGACTGATGCCAGCCAAAGTTACAGGCCCATGTGCTTCACGGAGGGCTAAATCTATCATTGCGGTTACTGCGAAACGACCTTTAGTTGTAAGTCTCATATGTCACCTTGGTAATGGATTGTTATGGACAGCTATTGGTCAGATGGGTAATACCCGACCAATCCACTCAACTATAACAGAAATGGCGGTTTTTTGCCCCTCCAATACATATTTGGGCTGTAGGGAGATTAGCCAAGGGAGTCATGAGAAAGAGCTCCAAATGCCATTTCTTTGACTTTGGAGAGACGATCTCGGGTGCTGGCTGCTTTCTCAAATTCAAGGTTCTTGGCTTCCGAGTTCATTTGCTTCTCTAAGCGTTTAATTTCGGCGGCCAGGTCTTTTTCAGACATATCCTCATAGCGGGCGCGCTCTTCGGCCGCCTGGAGCTCAATCCGCTTCTCACCTACGTCATAAACACCATCAATAATGTCCTTGATGCGCTTAGTGACTCCACGTGGCTCGATACCATGCTCTTTGTTAAATGCAATTTGCTTCGTTCTGCGTCGCTCTGTCTCCCCCATCGCACGCCGCATGGAATCGGTGATCCGATCAGCATACAAAATTGCTTTGCCACGAACATTGCGGGCAGCTCGTCCAATTGTCTGAATCAAACTACGCTCAGAACGTAAGAAGCCTTCTTTGTCAGCATCCAAGATCGCAACCAAAGATACCTCAGGAATATCCAGACCTTCGCGCAATAAATTAATTCCGACCAAGACATCGAACACACCCAAACGCAGGTCGCGCAGAATCTCAACCCGCTCTACGGTATCAATATCAGAGTGCACATAGCGTACCTTCACACCATTGTCTGATAAGTAGTCAGTGAGTTGCTCGGCCATGCGTTTAGTCAGTACGGTTACCAAAACACGCTCACCGACCTTCACCCGCTCATGAATCTGCCCCAAGAGATCATCCACTTGTGAGCTGGCAGGTAAGACTTCAATTTCAGGATCCACTAATCCGGTTGGGCGTGCTACTTGCTCGACAACTTGTCCGGTGTGTTGACCCTCGTAATCGGCTGGTGTTGCAGAAACAAAAATGGTTTGACGCATCTTAGTTTCAAATTCGGTGAACTTTAAGGGGCGGTTATCCATTGCCGATGGCAAACGGAAGCCAAACTCAACCAGCGTATGTTTACGAGACTTATCCCCGTTGTACATCGCATTAAGTTGTCCAATGAGGACATGACTTTCGTCCAAGAACATCAAAGCATCGTTAGGCAAATAATCGACTAAGGTCGGCGGAGCCTCGCCAGGCTTAGCTCCAGAGAGATGGCGGGAGTAATTCTCAATCCCTTTACAGAAGCCCAGCTCATTGAGCATCTCGAGATCAAAGCGAGTGCGCTGCTCAAGACGTTGCGCCTCAACCAGCTTGCCATCCTTTACAAATTCCTCAAGGCGCTCACGTAACTCCGTCTTAATCGTTTCAATCGCTTTAAGTACTGTCTCGCGCGGAGTGACATAGTGCGAGCTTGGGTAAACCGTGAAGCGGGGAATCTTTTGACGAGTGCGTCCTGTTAATGGATCAAAGAATTGCAAACTCTCAATCACATCATCAAAGAGCTCTACCCTGATCGCAAGTTCATTATGCTCAGCCGGAAAAATATCAATGGTATCGCCACGAACCCTAAAGACGCCACGCTTGAAATCGAGCTCATTTCGGTCGTATTGCATGGCAATCAAGCGCACCAAAATATCGCGCTGACTCATCTTGTCACCAGGGCGCAGAGTCATGACCATGCTGTGATAGTCGCCTGGGTTGCCGATGCCATAGATCGCCGATACCGTGGCAACAATGATGACGTCGCGTCGCTCGAGCAAACTCTTGGTGGCTGACAAACGCATCTGCTCGATATGCTCATTGATCGAGGAATCTTTTTCAATAAATAAATCGCGCTGCGGCACATACGCTTCAGGCTGGTAGTAGTCGTAGTAGCTCACGAAATATTCCACCGCATTACGAGGAAAGAATTCTCGGAACTCACTGTAAAGCTGTGCAGCTAGGGTTTTATTTGGGGCGAAAATGATGGCTGGGCGCCCCGTTCTGGCAATCACATTGGCCATCGTAAAAGTCTTGCCGGAACCTGTGACCCCCAAGAGCGTTTGGAATACCAAACCATCCTCAATCCCCTCGACCAACTTTTCAATGGCCTGGGGTTGATCCCCTGCTGGTGGAAAAGGCTGGTAAAGCTGATATGGTGAATCTGGGTAGGTCACAAACTTCGCTGGATCCAGCTCATGCCCAGCCTGACCCAAGGGATCTGCAACGATGACGGGTAGAGTCTCGCCCGCAGGGGCTTTGGAGGAGGTTTTCGGGGACTTAGGGGGCATCTCAGCTATCATTTCATCTGTAAGATTGATTACAGAGAATTTTGTACAAAGGATGATTTTGCCGTTTTTATTCAAAAATAGTCAGCTTAAATGCAAAAATTCCTGAATTAAGCCCAAAAGTACCTCTAACTAACCTACCTCACCGACCAAATGACCCTGTTTTCCTCTGTTGCGCTAGCCCCTAAAGATCCTATTTTTGGCTTAACTGAAGCCTATGCTGCCGATCAACGGCCCGATAAAGTCAATCTTGGTGTGGGTGTCTACTTCACTGATGATGGAAAAATTCCTTTATTAAAAGCAGTCTTGAAGGCAGAAGAAGAATTGGTTGCCAAGCATTTACCTAGAGGCTACATCCCGATTGATGGCCCTAACCCTTACAACCTCGCCGTGCAGAATTTATTGTTTGGTGCTGACTCCCCCCTCATTAAGGATGGGCGAGTTGTCACAGCCGAATGTATCGGCGGTACCGGCGCATTGCGCGTTGGCGCTGACTTTATTGAGCGTCTGAATTTCAAAGCCCCTGCTGCAATTAGCAATCCAACCTGGGAAAACCATCGCGGCATTTTTGAGGCTGCTGGATTTGAGGTTCTCGATTACACCTATTTTGACAGTGCAACTCATGGTGTTGACTTTGCCGGGATGGTGAAATCCTTGGAGTCCTATCCAAAGCACACCACCGTGGTTTTACATGCTTGCTGCCACAACCCTACTGGCGCCGACATTACTGAAGCGCAGTGGCGCCAAGTCATTGAAATTTGTAAGACTAAGGAACTCATTCCTTTCTTAGACATGGCTTATCAAGGTTTTGCTGGCGGAATCGAACAAGACGGTATCGCCGTTCGTCTGTTTGCCGAATCAGGTATGTCCTTCTTTGTTTCAAGCTCATTCTCTAAATCATTTTCTCTCTATGGAGAGCGTGTCGGCGCTCTATCTATCATCACCCAAAGTAAGGAAGAGTCTGTCCGAGTTCTTTCGCAATTGAAGCGCGTCATTCGCACCAACTACTCAAACCCACCTACCCATGGTGGAGCCATTGTGGCCGCAGTTCTGAATACACCTGAACTCCGCAAAATGTGGGAAGAAGAGCTTGGTGGCATGCGTAACCGCATTAAACAAATGCGTCACGATTTCGTTGTTAAATTGGCTGAAGCTGGCGTTAAAGAAGATCTTTCCTTCATTGAAAATCAGCGCGGGATGTTCTCTTATTCAGGCTTAACAGCCGAGCAAGTTGAGCGCTTGCAGAAGGAAGACGGTATTTACGCCCTCTCTACGGGTCGTATTTGCGTCGCTGCCCTTAATACCAAAAATATTGATAAAGTGGCTAAAGCGATTGCTCGGGTTTTGGCGTCATAACGATTGGGCGATTTAAGCAGTACAACTGATTTTTAGGAGGCAGGATGCTATATCAGTTACATGAGTTTCAAAAAGCTTTGTTAAATCCGCTGAGCGCTTGGGCGCGTGCGGCATCCGAAACCTTCATGAATGCCTCCAATCCGCTCTCAAAGATTCCAGGCTCTTCGCGTCTAGCTGCTAGCTATGAGTTACTCCATCGCCTTGGTAAAGAATACAAGAAACCCGAGTTTGGCATTAAGACAGTCCATGCTCATGGCCGTGATGTTGCTATTCACGAGACGGTGGTGGTTGCAAAACCATTCTGCCAATTGCTTCGGTTCAAACGCTTCTCCGATGATGTAGAAGTAATTACCAAGCTGAAGGAAGATCCCGTTGTTTTAGTTGTGGCACCCATGTCTGGGCATCACTCCACTTTATTACGTGATACCGTGCGCACTTTATTGCAAGACCACAAGGTCTACATTACGGACTGGGTGGATGCCCGCCTGATTCCCTTAGAAGACGGTGACTTTGGTTTAGATGATTATGTTCACTACATCCAAGAGTTTATCCGTACGATCGGCGCGCAAGATCTTCATGTGATCTCTGTTTGCCAACCAACTGTACCCACCTTGGGCGCCATCTCTTTGATGGCATCTGCTGGTGAGCAAACACCAGCATCGATGATCATGATGGGTGGTCCGATTGATGCGCGCAAATCACCTACCGCCGTCAACAACTTAGCCGATCAAAAATCTTATGACTGGTTCGAAAGCCATGTCATCTATAAGGTACCGCCACCCCATCCTGGCGCAGGCAGACGGGTCTACCCTGGCTTCTTGCAACATGCGGGCTTTATGGCCATGAACCCACAAAACCATATGCAATCGCATTGGGATTTCTTCAAGAGCTTGATGCAGGGCGATGAAGATGACGCTAATGCACATATTCGTTTTTATGATGAGTACAACGCAGTGCTCGATATGGATGCGAAGTTTTACTTAGATACGATTAAGACGGTTTTCCAAGACTATGCACTACCCAATGGCACCTGGAAGGTTGGCGATGCATTGGTTAAACCTCAAGATATTTCGCATACTGCTCTGTTGACCATTGAAGGCGAGCTAGACGATATCTCCGGTAGCGGGCAAACTCGCGCGGCACACAAGCTTTGCAAAGGTATACCCACTGAGCGTAAAGATCACTATGAAGTTGCTGGTGCTGGCCATTACGGCATCTTCGCAGGTCGCCGTTGGCGCGAGAAGGTTTACCCCAAGGTCAAATCCTTTATTCGCGATCACCAAGAAATTCATAAGAAGACAAAAGCTAGACCGCCAGCCTTAGGCAGCAAGAGCTCAGACTAATCAGCTTCAATTTGGTGGCGCATGTAATGAATTCCATAGAAGTGGGTGCGCTCACCGATCGCTTAGAGGATGCGCTTCCTCAAACCCAATGTACTAAATGTGGCTATCCAGATTGCCGAGGCTATGCTGAGGCTTTAGCGACAGGAGATGTTAGACCTAATCGCTGCCCTCCCGGTGGTGTCGAGGGTATTCAGAGGCTCAGTCAGATTCTGGAGTCCTACTTTCCTCAAGATGCTTTCGCACTCAATTCAACAATCGATGCTAGTTGCGGATTAGAACGTCCCAGACCTGTCGCAGTGATTGATCCAAAGCGCTGTATTGGTTGTACTTTATGCATTCAAGCCTGTCCCGTTGATGCTATTGTGGGCGCATCAAAACAACTCCATGTCGTACTTGACGATTGGTGTACTGGCTGCGATTTATGTTTGCCACCCTGCCCCGTGGACTGCATAACGATGGTAGATGTCACTAATCAAAAGACTGGCTGGAATGCTTGGACCCCCTCTTTAGCCAATGAAGCTCGAACACGCTACCACGCTAGAGAAAGCCGCTTGACTAGAGAAGAACGCGACAACCAAGAGCGCCTTGCCAAGAAAGCGAGCGCTAAGTTATCGGCCCTCAATGCAGAACCTGCATCATCAGAAGTTGAGTTTGCCGAACAGGAGCGTAAACGTAAAATCATTGCAGCAGCCATTGCTAGGGCTCAGAAATCCAAATGAATCTTGAGCAGCGCCGCCGCTTTTTTGAGTTACTACAAGCGAACAATCCTCAGCCCACCACCGAGCTGGAATACAGCTCCCCTTTTGAACTCTTGATTGCAGTACTGCTCTCGGCGCAAGCCACGGATGTTTCTGTGAATAAAGGGACGCGACAACTATTCAAGATTGCGAATACTCCTCAGGCTTTGTTGGATTTAGGTGAGCAAGGTGTCCGCCCTTATATTCAGCATATTGGCTTATTCAGGACCAAGGGAAAGCATATTCAAGAGACCTGCAAAATTTTGCTTGAGCAACATCAAGGTGAAGTACCTCGCACTCGTGAGGCCTTAGAGGCTTTGCCTGGCGTTGGCAGAAAAACCGCTAACGTCATTCTGAACACGGCATTTGGAGAGCCTACCATTGCTGTCGACACGCATATTTTTAGAGTTTCTAACCGAACTGGCTTAGCGCCAGGAAAAGATGTCGTTAAAGTAGAAGAGCAGCTCATGAAACGTGTCCCAAAGGAATTTCTGCAGGATGCCCATCATTGGCTTATTCTGCACGGTAGATACACTTGTACGGCTCGCAATCCACACTGTCAAGAATGTATTGTTGAGCCGCTGTGTCGTTTCAAGCAAAAAACTGGAAAAGGAAAAGTGCGTGGCGATCTTTAACCCAACTCGCGAAGAAGTGCGGCGCTTTTTCTGTGATACCTGGAAAAAGAAAACTGAAGGCCATATTCTTGCTCCTATCGAAACGATTGCGGGTGACTGGATGGAACAACACCCCGAATACCATAGCCTGCTTGCAGATCCTGAAGGCGCACTCGCTCAAGATTACACGCCGGAACGAGGAGAAACGAACCCTTTCCTCCATCTCTCAATGCATTTATCGATTAGCGAGCAAATCTCGATCGATCAACCGCCCGGCATTCGACAAATTGCCGACAGCCTCATTAAGAAATTAGGCACTGCACATGAAGCCCAACACCTGATGATGGAATGCCTAGGACAAGTGATGTGGGAGGCCCAAAGAGAAGGCGCTCAGCTGAGCCCAGAAAAATACCTAGAGGCTCTAAAGAAGCTGGTTTGAGCTAGGCGAGCTCAGCGATTGCTGCGCGAATAGCTTTGGGCAACTCCGTAGCCAGTTTCTTGCGCTCAGCAATCACCGCTGGAGAAGCTTCTCTCATTCTTGTTGACCAGGCGGTATTCGGAAAAAAGGCATCGTCTTCGTAACGGGGTATTACGTGCCAATGCAGATGAGGTACTTGATTGCCCAAAGAGGCTAAATTCATTTTGAGGGGCTGCATCGTCTGACGAATGGCACGCTCGACTGCAAAGACAAGATTCATTAAGAGATCGCGCTCGCCATAGGTAAGCTCAGACATCTCACTCATGTGACGATTCCAAATCACTCGACAAAAGCCGGGTAAGTCAGGATCGTGAATCAAAATCACGCGGCAGTCATCACCACGCCAAATCAACTCGCCCTCTTCAGGGCTCAAGACATCTTTACAAAGTACGCAATTGCTCATGAAGTGAATGTAAACGAAAACGGCATCTAAGTCACCCTTATGAGGCGAATGAGATGCCGGTATTACTGAGAAATTCCGCTTAGTGGAACTGCTCTTCTTCGGTAGAGCCTGTTAATGCAGTTACGGAAGACTTACCACCCTGAATCACGGTTGTGACATCGTCAAAGTATCCAGTACCCACTTCTTGCTGATGCGATACGAAGGTATAGCCACGATCGCGAGCAGCAAATTCTGGCTCTTGCACTTTCTCAACATAAGCAGTCATACCGCGCTGAGCGTAGTCTTGCGCCAAGTCGAACATGTTGTACCACATGGAGTGAATACCAGCCAAAGTGATGAACTGATACTTATAACCCATTGCACCCAATTCACGCTGGAACTTCGCGATCGTTGCATCATCCAAATTCTTCTTCCAGTTAAAGGAAGGAGAACAGTTGTAAGCCAACATCTTGCCTGGGAATTTTGCGCGAATGGCTTCAGCAAATTTTCTAGCAAAGTCTAGATCTGGAGTGCCTGTTTCACACCAGACCATATCTGCATAGGCGGCGTAAGCTAAGCCCCGTGAGATTGCCTGATCAAGACCTTTGCGGGTTTTATAGAAACCTTCTGGAGTGCGCTCGCCTGTGAGGAATGGTTTGTCATTCTCATCATAGTCAGAGGTCAATAAGTCAGCCGCTTCAGCATCGGTTCTCGCCAAGATGATTGTGGGAACACCCATGACGTCAGCGGCTAAACGAGCTGAGATCAGTTTCTGAACAGATTCAGAGGTTGGCAATAGCACTTTGCCGCCTAAGTGACCGCATTTCTTGACAGATGACAGTTGATCTTCAAAGTGGACACCTGCTGCACCCTGCTTGATTAAGGCCTTGCTCAATTCGAACGCATTTAATACACCACCGAAGCCTGCTTCCGCATCCGCAACGATAGGTGCGAAGTAATCGATGTAACCAGCATCACCGGGATTAATCCCTTTAGCCCACTGAATTTCATCGGCACGCTGGAAGGAGTTATTGATCCGCTCAACCATCTTTGGAACTGAGTCAACTGGATACAAGGATTGATCTGGATACATCGCTGCATAAGAGTTACCGTCAGCAGCTACTTGCCAACCAGATAAGTAAATCGCCTGAATACCTGCTTTCACTTGTTGCATTGCTTGGCCGCCTGTTAGCGCTCCAAGACAATTCACATACGCTTCGTTATTCACCAGGTTCCACAACTTCTCCGCGCCAGTTTTGGCCAAGGTGTGTTCAATCTTCAAAGATCCCCGTAAACGAACCACATCTTCCGCGGTATACCCACGCTTGATGCCATGCCATCTTGGATTGGTATCCCAGTCTTTTTGAATTGCAGCAATATCAGCTTTGCGATCGGTCATGCTCTTCTCCCTAAGAAAAATGAAACTTCAATGATTGAGACCATCAGAACTGGTAATTCAAGTCTTATGTCTTATATAAGAGTTTAGGCATCTAGGGGAAACCTGCAAGACTTTTTGGATCAATTCATAGAGTCATTTAATTCAATATTTTCAATAACTTAGATTAAATATTCCGTATTGTGGAACAGTGAATCAGCAATTGAAATACCAACTGGCCCTCATTGCTGCGGCACATTTTATGGATGGAAATGTGATTTCATATGATGAAATAAAAACCCGGTAGTGCTTCAGAGCAAAACCGGGTTCTCGGTAGACGCAGAGCTGCTGACTAATGCACTTGGCGGGTAAAGCTAAACTCCCCCTGCTTATCGATATCTACAGGCACAACATCTTTTGGCCCGAACTTGCCTTCGAGAATCATCTTCGATACGGGATTTTCAATATGTTGTTGAATAGCCCGCTTGAGTGGTCTAGCACCAAACACAGGATCAAAGCCGACTTCAGCAATCTTATCGAGTGCTGCATCACTGACTTCAAGCTGCATATCCACTTTGGCCAAGCGATCCGACAAATTCTTGAGCAAGATCTTGGCAATATTGGCAATGTTCTTCTTATCCAAACCATGGAAGACCACAATCTCGTCAATCCGATTCAAGAACTCGGGACGGAAATGATTCTTCAACTCACCAAACACAGCCTCTTTCACTTCAGACTGTTTCTTATCAACCATCGACTGAATGAGATGTGAACCAATATTGCTGGTCATCACAATCACCGTATTCTTAAAATCAACAGTGCGTCCTTGACCATCCGTTAAGCGGCCATCATCCAATACTTGTAAGAGTACATTGAATACATCAGGATGGGCTTTTTCAATCTCATCAAACAAGATCACGCTATAAGGATGACGACGGACTTGTTCAGTTAAATAACCACCCTCTTCGTAGCCAACATAACCTGGAGGCGCGCCAATTAAGCGAGCCACGCTATGTTTCTCCATAAACTCACTCATGTCGATCCGAATTAAATGCTCTTCGCTATCGAATAAGAATCCCGCTAAGGCTTTACATAACTCAGTCTTACCAACACCCGTAGGGCCAAGGAATAGGAAAGAGCCGTATGGTCGATTCTCCTCAGCTAAGCCTGCACGAGAGCGACGGATTGCATCAGATACGGCCCGAATGGCCTCATCCTGTCCAACCACACGCTTATGCAAGAGCTCTTCCATCTTCAGTAGTTTGTCGCGCTCACCTTGCATCATTTTGGATACAGGGATACCAGTGGCGCGTGAGACCACTTCAGCAATTTCTTCTGCGCCGACTTGGGTGCGCAAAAGCTTATTCTTCACCACACCATCTTTACCGCCTTTAGCTTCTGCTGCCGCAGCTGACTTGAGCTTAGCCTCCAACTCAGGTAATTTTCCGTACTGTAACTCGGCTACCTTTTCTAACTTGCCATCACGCTGATACTTCACAATTTCTGCTTTAATTTTCTCAATCTCTTCTTTGACATTGGCAGTACCGAGTACAGCACTCTTCTCAGCTTTCCATATCTCTTCTAAGTCAGCGTACTCGGCGCCCAAGCGCTGAATCTCTTCCTCAATCAGGGCTAGACGTTTTTGAGAGGCCTCATCCTTTTCTTTTTTAACCGCCTCACGCTCAATCTTGAGTTGAATCAGGCGACGATCTAATTTATCCATCACTTCAGGCTTAGAGTCGATCTCCATCCGAATGCGTGAGCCCGCCTCATCAATCAAATCAATCGCTTTATCGGGCAAGAAGCGATCCGTAATGTAACGATGCGATAACTCAGCCGCCGCCACGATAGCAGGATCGGTAATCTCAATTCCATGATGGAGTTCATAGCGCTCTTGCAAGCCTCGCAAAATCGCAATGGTTGCCTCAACACTGGGCTCTTCGACCATCACTTTTTGGAAGCGGCGTTCTAGGGCAGGATCTTTTTCGATGTACTTGCGGTATTCATCTAAAGTCGTCGCACCAATACAATGCAACTCGCCGCGCGCTAGGGCAGGCTTAAGCATATTGCCGGCATCCATGGCGCCATCACCCTTACCAGCGCCCACCATCGTATGGATTTCATCAATAAAGATGATGGTTCGACCTTCGTCTTTGGCAACATCGCTCAATACGGCCTTGAGGCGCTCCTCAAACTCGCCACGATATTTAGCACCCGCCAAGAGCAAAGCCATATCCAAGACCAGTACACGTTTGTCTTTGAGTGTCTCTGGCACTTCACCATTGACGATGCGCTGAGCCAAGCCTTCGACAATCGCTGTCTTACCAACACCGGGCTCACCAATAAGAACCGGATTATTCTTGCCACGCCGTTGCAGAATCTGTATCGTGCGACGAATCTCATCATCACGCCCAATCACAGGGTCTAGCTTACCTAAACGCGCACGCTCAGTTAAGTCAACAGTATATTTTTTTAAGGCCTCGCGCTGACCTTCAGCATCTGCACTATTCACTGATTCCCCTCCGCGCACTAATTCAATAGCCGCCTCTAATGATTTCCGATTTAAGCCACTCTCACGTGCGACTTTGCCGAGTTCGCCTTTGTCATCTGCGACCACCAATAGAAAAAGTTCACCAGCGATAAATTGATCACCGCGTTTGGTCGCCTCTTTCTCAGTCAGATTGAGCATATTGCTTAAATCGCGCCCAACTTGAACTTCTCCGCTAGTTCCCTGTACCTCTGGCAAGTTGCTAATGAGCTTATCTAGCCCCTTTTCTAAACCAGGAACATTGACACCTGCACGACTTAACAGACTCTTAGCGCCACCATCGGAATCACGCAACATGGCTAATAAAAGATGGGCTGGTTCGATGTATTGATTGTCTTTAGCTAAAGCTAAACTTTGGGCCTCACTTAAGGCTTCTTGAAATTTAGTGGTTAGTTTCTCTATTCGCATTTTTTGATCTCGGTTTAAAACTCAGCTTAAATCTGAAAATGGTGATGAGTTCCTTAGAACTCTTTTCTATCTATAGAATATAAGGACTATATGACATATTTCAAGGTCTGCAAGGCCACCTAAACCCTGATTTTTACTGCTTAATGTCTTGGCTAGTCTACCTACTGGAATGCGCTGATGGCACTTACTATGCTGGCATTACAAATCGCCTAGATCATCGCCTAGAGGCTCATAACTCAGGGGATGGGGCTCGCTACACGAGATCTCGAAGACCTGTCATCCTTTTGGCAACCCAAGAGCACCCCGATCGATCTGAGGCGTCTAAAGCTGAGGCCAAACTAAAGCGCCTACCAAGAGCGCAAAAACTGGCTTTTTTTGAATAAGGTTCAGTTGAGCTGAAAAGCCTACTGAAATTATTTGGCCTGATAGTCCAGCGCCACTGCTTCGGCAACCTTAATGCCATCTATTCCTGCCGACATAATTCCGCCTGCATAACCTGCGCCCTCTCCTGCTGGATAAAGGCCTTTGATATTCATGCTTTGATAATTTGTGCCACGGGTAATTCTCAAGGGCGAAGAAGTACGCGTTTCGACCCCAGTCAGGACGGCGTCTTTAAATGAGAAACCAGGGATCTGTTTTTCAAAAGCCGGAATTGCTTCCCGAATTGCTTCAATACAGTAATCGGGCAAACTACTGGCAAGATCAGTGAGATGAACGCCTGGCTTATAAGATGGCAGCACACTAGCAAATTCAGTTGAAGCTTTGCCCACTAAGAAGTCGCCAACGAGCTGTCCAGGAGCCTCATAAGTCGACCCACCCAACTCATAAGCCTTTGACTCCAGAGCACGTTGAAATTCGATGCCAGCCATTGGTCCACCAGGATAATCGTCGGGCGTAATACCCACCACGATACCTGCGTTAGCATTGCGCTCATTACGTGAGTATTGACTCATGCCATTCGTTACAACACGATTAGGCTCTGAAGTGGCTGCGACGACTGTCCCTCCGGGGCACATGCAAAAACTATAGACTGAGCGGCCATTTTTAGCGTGATGCACTAATTTATAGTCTGCAGCACCAATCAAGGGGTTGCCTGCATGAGGGCCTAGACGCGCTTTATCAATTAAGGATTGGGGATGCTCAATACGAAAGCCCACTGAAAAAGGCTTAGCCTCCATATAGACGCCGGCATCATGCAGGGCTTGAAAAGTATCGCGCGCGCTATGCCCTAAGGCCAGCACCACATGTGAAGCCGGTAAATCGGGCTGCCCTTCAATCTTGACTGCCTGAATTTGATCATGAGCAATTTCAAAACCGTTGACCTTTTGTCCGAATCGTATCTCTCCACCTAACTCAATAATCTCCTGACGCATTTTTTCAACTACACCGACCAAACGGAAGGTGCCGATATGCGGTTTGGCAACATACAGAATTTCTGCAGGAGCGCCTGCCTTCACAAACTCATTGAGTACTTTGCGTCCATAAAACTTAGGATCTTTTACTTGAGTCCATAATTTTCCATCTGAGAAAGTACCCGCACCCCCTTCACCAAATTGCACATTGGACTCAGGATTGAGGATCTTCTTGCGCCATAAACCCCAAGTATCTTGTGTGCGCTCTCGAACAGGCTTGCCGCGCTCCAAAACGATTGGCTTGAATCCCATTTGTGCCAAGACGAGCGCTGCAAAGATTCCGCAGGGTCCAAAGCCAATCACAACGGGGCGATCCGCTGGCTTTGCTTGGGCTGCATCGCTCACAAAGTGATAACGAGTATCTGGCGAGACTCTCACGTGCTGATCACCTGAAAACTTCTGCAAGACTTTCTCTTCATCCTTGACGGAGATATCAACGGTGTAGATCAATGACAAGGCCACATTTTTGCGGGCGTCATAACTTCGCTTAAATACCGAGAAATTGACTAAGTCTTTTGACTCCAAATGAAGCCGCTTGATGATTGCTAGCTCAAGGGCCTCTGGAGTATGGTCAATCGGTAAACGAAGTTCAGTCAGGCGAATCATGGAGCTAGGATACACATTCATTGGTGAGGATTTGACCCAATCATAGTGGACACGGCACTTCAAGGCGATAATACGGTATGGCTCTTCGCGCAACTATTCACAAAGCTGACCTTCACGTCTCCGATTCTGACCGCCACTACTATGGCAGTCACTCCCTCACAATTGCCAAGCACCCCTCGGAGACCGAGGAGCGGATGATGGTTCGCATTCTGGCCTTCGCACTGCAAGCCCAGGAGAATCTGACTTTTACTAAGGGTCTTAGCGATACCGATGAACCTGATCTCTGGGTCAAGGACTTAACCGATGCCATCCAACTTTGGATCGAAATCGGACAACCCGATGAGCGGCGCATTTTGAAGGCATGCGGCAGATCAGATCAGGTGATCGTGTATTGCTATGGCGGCCATACTAGCAAAATCTGGTGGGACGGTATCAGCAACAAGCTGACTCGTGCCAAAAATTTAGCAGTGATATCCATTCCGGCTGAGCAAGCCAAGCAACTCAATGACATCGTCGAACGCAGCATGGTTCTGCACATCAATATTCAAGATGGTGAAGTCTATATCTCCTCAGAGCAAGGACAAGTGACGATTACTCCAGAGGTATGGCGTTCTGCGCAATGAGCAAATCCGTCATTTTTGATACCAACGTTTTGCTAGACCTCTTTGTCTTTCATGATGTCAAGGCACTTCATCTCAAAGCAGCCCTATTGGATAAAAAGGTGACTAGCTACGCTAACCAGCAAACCTTAGATGAGTTTGCAGATGTGATTGCCAGACCGCTATTTGCTTTAGATGAAGTAACCCAATCATCCATCCTGACTCAATGGCAAGGCATTGCCCTCATGATGAATGATTCGCAAATCCAAAAAGCACCCTGGCTGTGCCAAGACCCTGATGACCAGGTGTTTTTAGATCTCGCCTATAGCCTAAGACCATGCATTTTATTGAGCAAGGATCTTGAGTTACTCAAAATTGCCCCTCGGGCAGCCAAAGAGGATATATTGATTACTAGCGATTACACAGCCTGGAATTAAGCTCTTGATGAATACCAACTCTTGTTTCTCACCGGATAACGGACTATTTAAGCCTGGTGATTTCTTAAAGCACCTCAAGTCTGGCGGTTTTTATCGGGTAGTGATGCTAGCCAATATAGAAGCCACACTCCAACCTGCCTATGTTTATGAGTCCTTACGAAATCAGAGCTTTTGGATTCGACCTCAAGCAGAAATGGAAGATGGGCGGTTTGTCGTGATTTCTGAGAAGGAAATGAAATGAGCGAAGAGCGGATTACTAATCTTGAAATTAAACTCAGCTTTGCGGAAGACCTCATCGAAAATCTCAATCATCGGGTTTATGAGCAACAGCAACAAATTGAGTTTTTATACCGTGAACTGAAATCACTCAAAGAACAGGGTGGCTCAAATAACACCCCCGGCAGCAATCTTCGCGATGAAATCCCGCCCCACTACTAATCAACTAGTACTATAGTTATCAATATTCATCACAGGGGGTCATCATGAATCTAATGCCATTTTTAATCCAGTGGGGCTTAACCTCTCTTTCACTATGGGTTGCTAGTTATATTTTTTCTGGGCTTCGTTTTGCTGATGGTGGGTCCCTGCTGATTGCTGCGCTCTTATTGGGTTTTGCGAATGCGATTGTGAAACCCCTATTGATCCTCTTTACACTGCCACTCACGGTATTAACGATGGGTCTCTTTTTGCTTGTGATCAATGCCCTAGTATTGATGTTGGTGTCCTCTATTGTTAGTGGATTCACCATCTCCAGCTTCTGGACAGCTTTCTTCGCCAGTATCTTTATTTCGCTCTTTAGCTTGTTTGTTAGCGGAATGATTCTCTAAGCGGGCTTCCCGCTAAGCTTGCTATTGAGTAATTTCATCCCACGGATGAAAAGCGGTTTTGCAAGGATCGGTCTTGGTGGCAATGGATTTAGCATTCTCCGCCAAGATCGAGGCTCCACCTGTTAATAAGCCTAGGCCCACTAATGCAGCACTATTTAAGACGCCAGTCTTGTTTACCCCTAAACCTGGGTGCTCTAGCGTTCCTTGAATTTTCACCATCCCCCCTAAGTTCACGCCGGTAGTCAAGCCTGATTTTTCCTTAGGATGAATGTCCAGATTAATGGCTTCATTATTCAGATTTAATGTGCCAGCGAGGATGATATCCAAGCGATCAGTCCTAAAACCAATGGAGTCTGCAATATTCACTAACCCATTTTGAACCGGTAAATAGGCTACCGCACATTCCAAAATGCTCTGGTCAAACTGCTTACGCATGGGATTGACTGCATCTAGCAGACTCACTATGAAATCACCGCCTGCATTGAGGAAATTCTTCGCAATACGGGCCGGTCCAATCGTGATTTGCGCGCGCCCAGTTGCACGACCGGCAATCTGATGCAAACTGTTTCCAGAACTCAGAATATTGATAGCAAAGCGGGTATCACCACCACTGACCTTAGAGTTAGGATTGCCCGCCGAAATCAATTGCTCCAGGGTAAAACCACTTCCCTCACCCTGAATCCGAAGCTGTGGATTATTTGAATGGATTTGAGCAAGATGAATCGCAGTTTTGGCATGGCCACCCCCCCAATCAAAATGCAAATCAGATAAATCCATTTGCTCGCCCTTTAAAACGACTTTACCTTTTACATTTTGCAAACTGGTAAGGCTAGGAAGCCCCAGTTTGGCAATATCAATCTGAATGCTGCCTTGAGCTGAAGGTAGCTGACTAAAAGGTAAAGGGGTATCGCTGAAGAAATAGGCAGACTTTGTTTTTGAGCCTGAACTCGCTTGCCCTACTGGAGCCACTCCTGAAGCCGCTAAAGCTGCACCACCAGCCAGTGGCGCTAAATCAAAGGCTTTGGAATTCAGCTTCAGATCCCACTGCGCTTCATGACCCGGTTGCTTATCAATATTGCCTGCCAAATCAAGAGACTTACCATCTAGGGTAATTTCAAAATCGGTTTCAATCTTGAGTGGCGCGATATTCCACTGACTAGCAATCTCCCTGAGTGAGGTCACTTTTCCTTGCAAGCCGAATTGCAATGCGCCATCGCGTGCCTCTAACTTGATAGCCGTCTTACCACCATCTTTATCGGCAGAAAAATCTTTAATCGAATACTGACTTTTCGATCCTCTGCTGTCTTGATAGTGAATGATCCCATCGATCAAACTGAAATGGGCGATCGTGGTGAAAACCCCAGCACCCGCCGCTGCTGAATCAGATGCATTCGAGGTGGCAGGAGTTTGTCCTTTTTCTGCGGGCACAGACAAATCCCAATTCTCACGACCCCGAGAGTCAGACTGCAAAAATAGCTCGACACCGCTGAGATGAACCCGATTAATCTCAAGCTGCCTTCTCAAAAGTGGCAGAAGTTTGACGTTCAGTTCGATTTTTTGAACCTTGAGCATGTCTGCTTCGCTAGCCCATGGCGCATTACTGAATGAGACGTCCTGGGCCACTACACCGATATTCGGGAAAAAATGGAGTTCAATGGGCCCAGCAATACGAAGATTTCTGCCCGTCTCATCCTTCACAGCCGAAGCCACCAGACTAGTCAGTTGAGCGGGATTAATCAAGTGGGCCAGATAATAAGCGCCAGCACCTGCCAGGCTAATCAGTAGGCCCAAGGCAATCAGCCCAAATTGGATTTTCTTCATCATCAGAACCAGTGTATCAAAGCCATAAAACTGTCAAATATTCTTGCTCAAATATTATTGCTATTGACACAGCAGTTGAGATCCAATTGATCTGTAAATTGCAGTAATATCAAATGCTGTAAGAAACATATTCACCACCAAAATAAGGGTAATTCATCATGGCTACAAAGAAAGCGCTCAAGAAAAAACCAGTAGCTAAGAAAGTGGTTAAAAAATCCGCTGCTCCAAAAAAGGCTGTTGCCAAGAAAAAGCTGGTGGCTAAAAAGATAGTGAAGCAGCCAGTTAAAAAGCTAGCAGCCAAGAAAAAAGTAGCGGCTAAAAAAGTCAGCAAAGCTCCCGCTAAAAAGCCTGCGGTCAAAAAGAAAGTGGCAAAGAAACCTGCTTCCAAGAAAGCTGCTGTCAAAGCCCCTAAAGTAGATCAATATGGTCTAGAGCAAGATGATGAGTTTTACGGTCTGTATTTTGCAAAGTCAACCGATGAAGGTTTAGTTGAAGTCAAGCCTTGCACTTTCTCATTGATGTATTGGTGGAAAGGACTATTGGGCTACCCTGACATGATTGAGATTTCTAAAGATAGCAATACTGCGATGTTGCAGTTTGAATCGACTTTTGGTGGTGGTGACTCAGGAGAGACTGAGCTTACCGAACAAGACGCTTTGGATATCGACCACATTATTGAAGTTGATGAAGAAGAGATGCTGGTATCGCTCTACTCCTATGTACCAATTCCAGTACCAGATAATCTCATTAATGCAGTAGGCATTGCTCTGCTCAACATTAATCCAGAGACCCGTTACGGCAGTATCGAAATCTGCTCCACTCTGAATGAAAATGATGAAAACGAGCACTTCTTGAGATACCGTGCTGCTACGTATTTACGTGGCATCAAGTCTGGCAAGGTTGAGGCTATCGAAAATATGGTCACCAATGGCTCAGCCTTCTTTGGTCTTGCCCTTGATGCGATGTGCGTCGATAAGTCAGTGAAGAAGTGGTTGCTTAGCTAAGCACGTAGCGCAACCAGAGGCCTATCGACAGCTGTAAAGATAGGTTGTTGGGAAATTACTATTCACGGTTTTACGCTGTTCAAGGATGGAGACGAAACGTTTTCCATCCTTTTTACATTCTTCTAAGGCGGCTGCCTGTGCCTCGGATTCTTTGGCATCTTTAGGAGCATGAACCCCAATCGTACCGTCTGATTGCCGATAGACCCCAAATTCGCTTGCTGGGGTGCCACAGGCCCCCAAAGCAAATAAAAGGCTACTCAACAGGGCAAGACGAATGATTCGGTAGTTATTCATAGGGCTCTTTATTAGCGCATTCACTGACGTCTAATATACTCTAGAGCATTGGCTTGATAGAGCCCCGCCGCATACTGCTGGCAATTACAAGGAATTTAAATATGAAACGATTTGCCCTCTGCTTGGTACTCATTGGAGGACTTTGTGCCTGCTCTCATAATAATGATCCTCAGATTAAAGCGGATGAAGCGCAAGCCGTTTATTTCGCCACTAGCTTAGTAAACAACGGCAACTCCAATACCCAAAGCTATGTTGGCCCCACAATTAACACGATGGATGCCAACAATACTGATCAAACTTTTGGTCTGCAGGCTCAAAAAACTGCTCAAGGCACTAAGAATTATCAGCTCATGGTCTTACTAGTCTATCCAAACAACTGGCGCTTATACGACTCCGCTAGCTTAGTCAATCAAGATAAAGTCACTTTTAACGTAGTCTCGAGAGAAGATGGTGGATGCATCAATGGTCGCTGCCTCATGCGAGAAATGATGGCTATCAGCCTCACAGAAGACTTCTTAATTCAGCATGCGAAGACTGGCTTCCAGGTCAACATCCACGCTCAGCGTGGCGGTGAAAGTGTGCTCTTCGTGCCCTCACCTTACATTATTGGCTTTATGGATGCAGCAGATAAAAAATCTCAGCAAGGTAACTAAGAATTTATTAGAGGGCGGTCTGTCCGCTCTCTCCTGTACGAATTCGGACTACTGCATTGAGGGGCGTCACAAAGATTTTTCCATCACCAATTTTTCCGGTGTAGGCCGCACGAGAAATGATGTTGAGCGCCTCTTCTAATTTGGAATCCTCAACAGCAACTTCAATTTTGAGTTTCAAAATAAAGTCAATCACATACTCTGCGCCACGATAGAGTTCGGTGTGTCCCTTTTGACGACCAAAGCCACGCACATCATATGTTGTCATGCCATCAACCCCAATATGGGCAAGCCCTTCTTGAACCTCATCTAACTTGAAAGGTTTAATAATTGCAGTAATGAGTTTCATGACGTAGGAAGATGAATGGTGGAGTAAACCCCATTCAATCATTGTGACGATTTTGTGTCAATGAAATAATTGCCCTGATTTTGTGCATCAAATTGGGATCGAATCAATTTCAAAATAATCGGTCCGCAAAGAACCCATCTTGGTGCATGACTGAACTGAAATTGTGCAGAGCTATCGATTGTTCTAATTCTTAGAACTTAACATGAGCCATGCGCATTGAAATCACTAAGAACTTAATCCTACGCATTCAAGGGAAGCCAACTACTGAGGCTTTAGATACGATCTTTCCACCAGGCGAATACCCTGCGGTGCTCACTCCTGAGGGAATGATTGAGATTATTAAAACTTCAAGCATCAAAGCGCTTTTCTCTTTCTCGCAGTTTCGAGAAAAGACTTCCCTAGGGGAAATTGTAGTGCTCGAGAACTAAATCAAAAGCAATTAACTCTTGATTTTGGTGATCTCATTTTTATCGCCAACCAGAACAATCTTAGGCACATGTTGCGCAACTTCAGTGTCGTCAATGGCACCATAAGTACAAATGATCAGATGATCGCCAACATGCGCTCTTCGTGCAGCAGCGCCATTCAATGAAATGATGCCAGATCCTGCAGCCGCTTTGATAATGTAGGTAGAGAAACGCTCGCCATTATTGATGTTGTAGAGTTCAATTTTTTCAAACTCGTGCATATCCGCTGCCTTCAGCAAAGATTCATCAATACCACAAGAACCTTCGTAATGAAGATCAGCCTCAGTAACAACAGCACGATGAATTTTGGACAACAACATAATGCGCTTCATAACTATTCCTCAGAAATCACTTTGGGTAGATCCAGAACCTAACCTAGGCATTGAGTTTAGACGATTTTGATGGGGGCTTTATTGGAAAGCGTAGGCTGCAGTGACCCAGCCGCGCGGCTGCGTTGTCGTTCCGTCGGTATTCACTGCTTGTCCAGTAGAGCTATACAAAGGATTGATGCCTACCTTCCAGGCCACCATCGCACCTAGATTCCAACCAACATAATCCCATTTCACCCCAAACCCCGCCCCCATGAGCGAGTAAGTATTGTTGGCATTGGTTTCACCTTGCCAGCTCGGATAGAGGGCCTTGTATTGCTGAACAACGCCAGCATCAAAAAAACCATACACCATCAATTTTGTTTCCAGCTTTTGTCTAAGCTCTAATGAAAATAACCCGCCTTGCGCACCTCCCGATTGAGATAGAGGATAGGCACGCACGCCATAAGGCCCGCCGAGATAGATCTGCTCAGCAGAGTTGAGGTTTACGGAAGCCAGTTGGCCTGAGAGTGATGTGTACAGCGATGTGATGTCATCACCAAAGAGCTGTTGATTACGTAAAGCGGAGAATGTTGCTTTAGCAAAATTAGATGGCGTAATCGGCGCGTAAGCAGTCGGAGAAGAGTTCGGAACATCATAGGCGCCATAACTGACCGGGCTAGTTGCTAGCATTTGTAAGTGTCCCAAAACCAATGTCACAGTGCCGGCGCTAACTGCTGGCGACCCAAATAGATTGTCAGCTACATTGCCAGATAATCCAGCAGAGAGATTATTGATGTTGTAAGCGCTAGTGACCGTATCCGTCAGGAAGTTAATGTTGTTATAACTTTTAATGTCGTAATTGAGGCTGGCGTTGAGATTGGCACCTGCGCTACGGAGAACGGGGTAGGCGGCACTTAAGCCGGTTGTCCATGCAGTGCCCTTCCCTCCGTTATCGGTATAGTTGCTTACATCAATATATTGCAAGTAAGTCCCGGATATACCAAAACGTAAGCCATTCTCATCTACTGGCAGAGAGATTAATCCCTGCAGATATTGCGAGCCCTGTGATGAAATCGTGTTGAGCGAAGCGAAGTCGCCAATACCCAGTGGTTCATTGAGATTTAGTGAAACAACCGCCTGATTAGCTCCGGTTGTACGGCTGCCAAAATTATTAACTTCAACTCGCCCTTGTAAAAGTTCAGGCTGAGTGAGCTGGACGTTGACATCAACATCCCCTTTATTTGCCCCTCTCTGTAACTGCACGTTTGCAGCAACGCCAGGCGTCTCATTCAGAATAATGATCGCTCTTTGGAGCGACTCCATATTGAGCGGCTCATTGATAGGATTGGCATAAGTGATATAGCTTGCCGCACGCTCTTTACTAAAGCGGGTTTCTCCTTTGGGAGTTTCTATGGTCACCTTCCCTAACTTGGCCTCGGTGATCAAAATCTTCACGACGCCGTCTTGCACTTTTTGGGGTGGAACGACTGCTTGAACGGTGAAACCTTTATCGCGATAGAGATTTTGAATCGCATCGCATGCACGTCTTAAGTCTTCAAAGCTAACAGGAATATTGAGCCAGGGTTGCAGCACAGCCTGCACTTCGGATTCTGGTAGAGAATGAATTCCCTCTAAAACAAAACGGGTCGGTGTAAAGCGAACCTCATTCCCAGTAGGGGCGCTTGGCTGCACTGGCTTAGTAGTTTCAATCTGCGGCAATGCTAAGGGGCTGGTAGACGGCAGCTGCCTCTCAAGTCCTTGCTGCAAGGCGCCTGCATCGACTTGGGCGAATGCATGTGGCGCTAGACCCATCAGCAGGATCGCAAGACCCAAGCATTGAATCTGCCTACTCAGCGAGCGATCTAAACCCAGCTTCATCAGGCTCATTACTTATCGATGGTTTCCACACTACTAATCGCTGTGTTAAGGCGATCGGTCACAGAGGAAGTAGCCGCCCCAGTCGCAACCGGGGTTGCCGCCACTTCATGTTGGGTTGCAGGCTCAATTGGATTGGGTTCCCTGGCGACCTCTACCTCTTCTTCGTCCTCGGGTCTCTTAAACCACTTAAATACCACCAAGAGAATAGATCCTAAGCTCATGATTAAACCAATCGTGGCCTTAATGCGATCAAGCAAGGCATTGTTAATCAAGGGTTGCTTTTCTTCTATGAAGGCTTCAGTTCCAGACGAGAGTGGAAAACCGGATGAGGTTAAAAAGCGATCCTCCGGAATCGGAATCCCAAAGCGCGCTGCCGTAAAGGGGCTGTAAAGAACTTTTAAGAATTTCACGATAGCTCTCGGATCGACATTTTTTCCAGCCAGCACATTTAAGTTGACCCCAACCACTTGGATATCCGTTGCGGGTACAGGCGGAACAATACGATACATGTAAGCCAAAATTTTGCTGTCCGCTACCCATCCCAAGCGCGTAGCCAAAGATGGCGGGAATGGCATTTCTAATAAGCGATAGTCGCGCTTTTGTACCAAGAAATCGACCACTGGTGAGGGAGCGTAAGCCACCTGCACAATCACGTCAGGCAGCAAATCCGATTTCATGCTCAGAAGCTCTTCATCACTGAAGTCAGTCTCAGTGAAATCCACATCAGGGACAAATCCTGAGAAATGCAAAATCTGATTAGAGATAACACTCACACCCTCATGCTTTTTGCCAAGGTTGATAGTCTTACCCTTGAGGTCAGCAATTTGTTTGATGTTGGGTTTAACCAAGAACTGGACCAGCTCAGGCTCAATGGAGGCCACATAACGAACATTAGGGTAATTCGATGTATCGATACCCGATTGAACAAAGGCTAAATCTAAAGTGCCGTTATCAAGTGCTTGTAACGCCTCATAAGAACCGGGTGTTGGCACTACTTTTAGAGATAAACGTTGCTGGGATGATTCCTCCTCCATGATTTTGGTGAGGTAATGGCTTTTGGTTAGCATGCCACCGCCACTGACCGTCAGCTTGTGGTGGCGGGGATAGAGTTCATAAGCAAACTTGCCAGCAACTCCAACCAAACACGCAATCGCGATTAAGGCCAAGCCTTTTCGAATATGGTGTTTACTACGAAGCCATTCGAGACCATCATGAACATAGTCTTCAAATTCTTTATCGAGTGTTTCTTTGGCCATAGGTTTTAATGAATTCTTGTTAAGCCACGATCTTCCAGAATATCTTGTGCAGTATCGCCAAGACTGAAAGCAATGAATTGTTTTGTCACTGCCGTACTGGGCGCTTTAGTCACCAGGAAGATTTCTCTACGTAAGGGGTATAGACCTAGTAATAATGACTTATTACTTACCTCAACCCCGCCGATAGCAAGACCGCGTATCCGATTATCTAAATATTTTGCAGTGACATAAGCAAAACCGTTTCGATCATCAGCAACCGCATCAACCACTTGTTTAGCGCTCTCTACATTTTTGGTCTTACTAGAAAAGCTAGCGCCCTTCATCACAAAGTATTGAATTAAGCCTCGCGTGGTCGAGCTTTCGTTTCTGCCGTATACCTGAATTTCCCCAGCAATCCCGCCCAGCTCAGACCAATTCTTAATTTGGCCACGCAAGATGCCATTGACTTGTTCAATGCTTAATCCTTGCACAGGATTATTGGGGTTCACAATCAATGCCACCCCCTCGAAACCCAAGAGATTCACTACCAAGTCTGGGTTGTACTCATCAAACGTGAGCCCTCTCGACATCATGGCAATATCAATACCGCCATTCACAAGACTGACTAAGCCCGTTAAAGAATCACCACCTTCTAGCGCAATGTCTACATTGGGATCTTGCTTCAAGAAAGACTCGACCAAGAAGGATACAAATCGACTGACTGCTGAAGATCCAGCAATCATGAGACTTTTGTGTGCCTTAGAGAAGATTAAAGGATAGGAATATAAGCCACCCACACCAGCAACCGCAATCAAGGATCCCAGTCCAACACGCTTCAGAAGTTCTCTACGTTCCATGAAATTGAAGCCCTATCCAGTAACGATGGGCACTAGGCCATTTTGTTTAATTAAGGCCTGCCCCTTGGTAGGACTCAAGCAGTAATCAATAAATTGCTTCACGTGATCCGAGGTTTGCTCAGGAGCAATCAACATCAGATTATTACGAATCGGATACTGATTAGTACTGAGGTTCTCATAACTTGGCAGAAAGTCATTAACAGATAGCACTTTCAGATTCGCTTTACCTAAGAATGTTGTACTGACATAGCTAATACCCAAGGGGTCTTTCAGTAAATTGGCAAACAACTCTTTATGGTCGTTGACAATTTGCGCGCCCAGGGTAATGTGTTCTTTGCCTACTACTAGTCTTTTCCAGGGCTCATAGGTGCCCCGTTGCGGATGATGGCTGTACACATTAATCTTGCCTGATAACTTACAGAGTTCATTCCAGTTATTCAGTCTGCCTGTGAAAATATCTCTCAGTTGAACCAAAGTCAGATTGGTAATGGGATTCGATGCATTCACAATCACAGCAATGCCGTCATAAGCAATATTGATCGATCGAACTGCGTGCTTATGGGCATTAGCCCAAATTTCCATATCTTCAGGCATAGCGCCTGATGCCATGCCAATGTCTGCTGTGCCATCCAAGACAGACTTATAGCCAGCGCTGGTTCCACCGCCCAACAAAGGTAAACCGACACTGGGATATTCATCCATATACTGCAAACCAACGGCTTGCATGGGGCCGAGCAAGGTGGTTGAACCTCGTAACTGAATGTATTGCGTAATGGCGTTGCCGGCGCTGACGTCGGTCATCTAGGCCCCCAGCAATGGCAAGATGCGTGCAATCGGCTCTGAAGTCACCTGGCTTTCGCCCAAGAAAATCCCCTCTAGTGCAATCAATAAAGTCAGCAATAGCGAGACGCCAATACTCACTCCAGCAACATGGGCCACCATTTTCTGTAAGGGATTCTGAAACCAGCCAAACACGATGAGCATCGTGATCGAGACAATTAAGGCTTGCGATAAATAATGGGGTAACTCTAAATGACTAGCGGATAAACGCGCTTCTCGTACATCCGATAGTTGCGTTAAGGAGCTTAAGATTTCAGAGCGAGCCAGTTGCTGCACTGAGGTTTTCGGATCCAATAGCCGTATGCCCTGAGTCAGATCAATTAATTTATTAGAAGAGTCTTCACTTCTCTCACGCTGACTCATCTTAGGCCACTCATCAACCACCAATGAATTCGCATAATCTTTTAGATCATTACGCAGTTCTGCAGCATCTCTGCCGCCATAGCTCACGAGCGCTCGATTAAGCTTCACAATCACTGCGGATTCTCTAGAAACCAAATCTTCTACGTTGCGGTGATCCCCTTGGACTCGTACCAACGAGAAAGCAATTAACAGTAAAGTAATCGAGGTGAAGAGCTTAAAGCCCTCCTCTGCACCCTTTGCAAAATGCTCACTGGGATTGAGTTGATATTTCCAACGGATGTACCAAGGAATACCCGTTGAGAACAGCAAGCCGACCAAGATGAGGAGTAAGCCATCAACAATATTGGAGGCGGAATGCAGAAATTGAATCATGCTCAAAAAGAACCATTTAAGTGAATAAAGTCCTACTAGATCTGTATCTTACAGTCCAATCAGTATATTCATTGTGGCGGTAAGGTTCGTGGACTCCAGACTTTCCTTATAAGCATTCGAAAGATGGGATTGGCCTACGTGGTTGATCCCTGAATTTGTTGTAGATGGCACGCTGTCATAGGACGCGGATAGACCATCAGACGCAGAGGTGGGCAATCCTACTACCGCTAAAGCAGGTCCTGCGTTACCCATGATGCCGCCAAGAGGGTCATTGGCTGCATTGACCGGAAATCCTGGATTTTTAGTGGCAGTCTGGACCCGAGCAGCATATTTGCCCTGATAAGCATTGACCTGAGCTGGAGCTGGCTTGTTGGTAGGGGCTTGATTGCTGCTTGGTAGACCATTGGCATATTTACCCGCGTAGGCTGGTTTCGGAGCGCCCTGCTGATCTTTGCCCCCGTTTTGGCTATTGGCATTGGGCTGACCCTGAGGTGGTGGATTGGATCCATTTGGGTTAGGTCCGTTTTGGCTATTGCTTTGTCCATTGGGTGCTAGAGGACGACCGTTAGGGGTTTGGCCATTCACAGGCTGCCCATTCACAGCCTGCCCATTTGCAGCGACTACTGTTGAGCCAGGAGGTGGTGGGGCAGAGCCCTGGGAACCGCTAGCTCCAGGAGGGCCGCCAGCCATTGAAGTAGGCTCGCCGCCGGGCGGGCTTGGCGCAGGAGCGGCTGGAGGCGGTGCAAAACCAAGATTGGGGCCAAGAGGACCAAGTGTTGTGCCGGGGCCATTAGCCCCAGGGGGTGGGCCAAACAACAAACTGATCAAGCTGTTTGCAGGGTTCGAGGTTGGATCTGATTGAGATCCTTGAGGACCTTGAGGTCCCATAGGATTCAATGAAACCACGCTTAATGTCATTGGGTTAGGTAGATTCTGCTGCAAACCTTGGCTAACTAAAGTTGTTATTGGAGGGAGATAAGCGGATGCTTGAGTAGCTAAGGTACCCGTCACTTGACTTGCTCTGCCAGCAACATACTGAGTTGCATCAATAATTGATGAAGCATCAATACCAAAGTAATCAGCATTTGTTAATACACCAGCTGATGTAAGAGTGTTGATTGAAATGCTTCCCGAACCCAAGTATCCGTGAGCCAATAGATCAGAGGTATGAAATTGAATATTCCCACTATCCGCAATAATATTAATGTGACCGCCGCCACTTCCTGCGGAATTATTCGCACTTTGAGCCTGTAATACAGAGTTTGTTAACCAGAGGAGCCCAGTGCGGGCATGCAAGTTAACACTACCGCCTAAGCTGACACCATCAGTTATGAACGTACCCGTGTTTGAAGTGATGTTGCCATAGGCATCCAAGGTTACATTACCCCCAATTCCGTTAGCGCCAATGGCGAGTAAACCCGTGTTTTGAATAGTGATACTACCGTTACTGGATGTAACGGATATTGAGCCCCCCATTCCATTAGAACCATTAGCCTTTAAAGAAGCATTTGTAAAGCTACTGTCGCTCGCAGACGTGATATTAATTGCGCCCCCAGTATTGACACCATTAGTTTCGATAACTCCCTGATCAACGAACGAGCCAGTGCTAGTAATATAAATTGCTCCGACGGCACCACCTGTTGCAGTACCGTCTGCAGAAACTACGCCGCCATTATTAATCGTAATTTGATTAGCGTTCAAAGTAATTGAGCCGCCAGATGAGTTAACGCTGGTCGCTGACAAGGTGCCGTTAATATAGATTGCTTGAGCCATCAGAGAGATCAGGCTTAGAAGTGACGAACCAGATTGACTCGTCGTCAGAATAGATCCTGAAGCAGTAATCGAGGTGACAGCTTGCACTGTAACCTGAGTAGCAGAAATGCTAAATCCAGAATTTAAATAAGCAATAGAGCTATTAATGATTACATTTAAATTCTGTCCACTAATGTTTGCGTTTAGGTTAAAGATTCCCGTGGATGTTAATGTCAGGGTAGTCAAGTTTTGACCTAGCTTAATAATATCCGCACCTACAGTGAGATTACCTGTACTACCTGAACATGCGCCATACCCTTGGCCGCAGACTGTTGAGCTATTCACATCAACCACAACGTTGTTGTTAGCTAAAGCAGCCCCGATAGTACCTGCACCTAGGGTATTAATGAAAATATCGGTAGGATCAAGCAGCCACGTTCCAGCTTTACCATTAGGGGCGCTGGTATTCATTTGTACAGTACTTGCAAAATCTACTGCGCCTTTTGAGCTGGTTTCAATAAATCCACCGTTACCAGATAAAGCACCACCCATGGCTTGCAAGATACCTGCAACGGAGGTCTTGACTTGCGACCAAATCGAAATGATGCCGCCATTACCGGCTTGCGTTGCAGAGGTATTGACTACTGCACCACTCTGAATGGTGACTGTCTGCGCCATCGTATTGTTCTGGCTTGCCAGCGCAGCATTGTTTGCTGAGACCGCTTGGGCTTGGGCAATACTTAAAGCGCTAGGGCTAGCAACGTTCACTTGGCTACCACCTGTCACAGCGGTATTACCTAAGCCAATATTGACTTGGCCACCGCCCCTCACTCCAGTGGCACTAGTCGTGGAGTTGCTTGCCAAAGTAATGTTGTTACCAACCAAATTGATTTGACCACCAGTGCTATTAGCACCCGCACCATTGCTGGAGATATTGCCTGCTTGATTCAGCGTAGCAGCAACAATCTCAATCACACCACCATTTTTGACAATACTCGATGCAGAAATCGTGCCAGTGTTATTAATCACGCTAGCCATCAGTTGATTGGCATCTCCTGCAGCCATAATGACCAGACCACTGGGTGCCTCGATCGCATGCTTATTCTGAATCATGGCGTTATAAATGCCTTGATCGACCCTCAGTGAGATTAGTGCTTGCCCCTGAAAGTTCAGAGTAATTTGTTTACCGGCACCAATGGCTACTGTTGAATCTTTTTGTGCAATCAAGAAGCCTTGGTTACGCACCTCTGGAGCCAAGAGCGCGATATAGCCGCCCTCTGCAGTAGAGGTAATCGTACCTTTGTTCACAATCTTGCCAGTACCGTCACCGAAATAGGTGTTGTTGCCGGCCATGAATTCTTTATCAGCCAGGTTTAGAGTAGAGGCAACAACGCCAGGCGCATTAACTTCCGCGCCTCTACCAAATGTCACTCCACTACTGTTTATTAAGATAACTTGACCATTGGCATTAATAGCGCCATTGATGACTGATGCAGATCCACTCGTGACTCGATTGAGAATAACTGCCTGTGCATTGGGTTGATTAAAGTTAACGGTAGCGTTAGAACCCACGTTAAAGGAGTTCCAATTAATCACTGCGCGTTGTGAGGTCTGATTGACATTCATGACAGCAGATTGTGGAGTGCTTGTACTTGCAATCGTTGCACTCCCTGCGGCAACTTGTCCACCAGTTGGCAGGGTATTCGGGGCAATATTTGACCCACCTGCCATTGCGACATCTAAGGCAAGAAGAGAAATAAGGAAGAGGCACGATTGCCGTGCAGTTTTCTTAAGCACGATAAATTCTGAGTACAAAACTTTTGAAGCTGACTAAATATGTCTAATGCAGTACGTCTTTTCACAAAGCGCTAGCAAATGCTGTTGTTGGAGAATGACAGCCAAATGGGATAATTAAGCAGACACTGCTCTTTAAACTATTTTAGTAGGATTTGGGGTTATCTGCTATCAAAAGCTAGAAGTAATAAGGGGGTCAATTGGTTGGCGGAGAGGGAGGGATTCGAACCCTCGGTAGGTTTGACCCTACGCCTGATTTCGAGTCAGGTACATTCGACCACTCTGCCACCTCTCCGAACCGAAAGGCAATTATAGCTTTTGGGGGATTCTCTAGAAGATTGGCTTCAGAATGGCCTGATTACCTAAATACGGCTGCAATGCCTTAGGAATGGCGATACTGCCATCCACTTGCTGTTTGTTCTCGAGCAAAGCCACTAATGCTCTACCCACTGCCAAGCCAGAGCCGTTTAGGGTGTGCACTAGTTCGGGTTTTGCTTGACCATCTTTAAATCGGGCTTGCATACGTCTTGCTTGAAAGTCGCCCATATTGGAGCATGAGCTAATTTCTCGATAAGCACCTTGTGAAGGGACCCATACTTCCAGATCGTAAGTCTTCGTACTACCGAATCCCATATCACCAGTGCAGAGCAATACTTTTCTGTAGGGCAACTCCAGCAGTTCCAGGATTTTCTCGGCATGACCTGTGAGCTCTTCAAGCGCTTGCATTGAATCTTGGGGTTTTGCAATTTGCACCAACTCCACTTTGTCAAACTGATGTTGCCGAATCATACCGCGCACATCTCGACCATAGCTTCCAGCTTCAGATCTAAAGCATGGGGTATGGGCAACATACTTCATTGGCAAGTGATCAGCATTGACGATTTCATCGCGGACTAAATTGGTGACGGGCACTTCAGCTGTCGGAATGAGATAAAAGTTTTCAATGCGCTCTTCTTCGCCACCTTCTGCTGATTGGGCACCGCCCATTTTTCTGGGAACTTTGAAGAGATCTTCTTCGAACTTCGGTAACTGACCAGTACCACGCATCGATGCAGCATTGACCATATAGGGTGTATAGATCTCTTGGTAGCCATGCTGAGAGGTATGGGTATCGAGCATGAACTGCGCTAAGGCGCGATGCAATCGCGCAATCGGCCCCTTCAGCACTGCGAAGCGAGAGCCGCTAATTTTGGCTGCGACTTCAAAGTCCAAACCTAAAGGTGCGCCGAGATCCACGTGGTCTTTAATCTCAAAATCAAAAATAGGTTCTTGTCCCCAACGTTTGACTTCTTGGTTCTCAGTTTCGTCCTTGCCAGCTGGAACACTCTCATCGGGTAAGTTCGGAATACCCATGAGGAAGTCCGCAATTTCAGCTTGCAGAATAGCTAAGCGGCTAGCGCCTGCTTCCATGTCAGTATTGACTTGGCCAGCTTCTGCCAACTCCGCACTAGCATCTTCGCCCTTGCCTTTTTTCATACCAATGGCTTTTGCCAATTGATTGCGTTTGGCTTGTAATTCTTCGGTACGGGTTTGCAAAGACTTGCGCTCTGTTTCTAGGGTGTTGAATTTCTCAACATCGAGCTTAAATTTACGCGCTAGTAAGCGCGCCTCTACCGAAGCAATATCTTTACGAAGTAATTGGGGATCAATCATTTTTTACGATCTTTAAATACTGAATTTATCTTATTAGTCTTGATAGCCTCATCAGGCTCTAGTTTAAGCGCAAGACCTCAGCGCCTTGGGGTGGCTTAAACACAAAGCGACTGGGGGCAATATTGATATTGAGCTGAATTTGGCTCAGGGTCACTAAAACCAAGCTACCCAAGCCATCGGTCAGCTCTAGCGCCTTTGGCAAACCATCGACCATGCCAATAGAAATCTTCGTATACGGCAAGTCACCACCTTTGGTATTGGGATCTTTCTTGGGTTGCAGGTCGACCCATTTCATGCCGAGGCGTTCTTGCCCTTCGACTAAATCAAAGTGTTGATCGAGGGAAGTTTCGCCAAACAGAATAGCTGCTGGAGTCGTTGCTAGTGCCTGACCGCTCGGTCTGAAGGTAGCTTGGTTTAAATCTTTATCCCACAAAATAAGTTGTTTGCCATCAGCAATTAGTTTTTGCTCATAGGGTTTTTGTGTATCCCAAATAAAACGCCCGGGACGCTGAAATACAAAATGACCTTGGGTTTGGCGCACCACTTTTAACCCTTTATCTTTGGGCTCATCACCACGAGGCGTGCGGAGTTGTTGCTGCACAAAATCCCCTTCAGCAGTTTTGGAGTTGCGCACAAATTGACGGAGTTGATCTGCAGCGGAATCATCTGCATACACATTAGCAGAGGCGCATACTGCCGCAAGAAATACTGCTGAAATGATTTTGAACAAGGGATCTCTTTACTCGGGAGCGCGCATCAGGATTTCACGGTTACCGCTACCGCTCATCTTCGATACCAAGCCGGCTTTTTCCATATCCTCAAGCAGGCGAGCAGCGCGGTTGTATCCAATGCGTAAATGGCGTTGTACTAATGAGATCGAAGCACGTTTGTTTTCTAGAACGATAGCAACGGCTTGGTCGTACAAAGGATCGGCTTCTCCACCACCGCCACCGCCAAGGACATCCATATTAGATTCATCAGCGCCTTCGAGAACACCCTCGATATAGTTAGGCTCGCCCTTCTCCTTGAGCCACTCTACGACACGATGCACTTCATCATCCGACACAAAAGCACCATGGACCCGAATCGGCAAACCGGTACCTGGAGCCATATACAGCATATCGCCCATACCTAAGAGAGCTTCAGCGCCCTGCTGATCCAAAATGGTTCGACTATCAATCTTGCTGCTCACTTGATAGGAAATTCGCGTTGGTACGTTGGCTTTAATCAAGCCCGTAATCACGTCGACGCTAGGACGTTGTGTTGCTAATACCAAGTGAATACCTGCCGCACGCGCCTTTTGAGCAATCCGCGCAATCAATTCTTCAATCTTTTTGCCGGAGACCATCATGAGGTCTGCCAACTCATCGATCACAATCACAATGACTGGTGCTTTATAGATGGGCTCTGGATCTTCTGGGGTCAAGCTAAATGGATTAGTGAGCTTCTCACCTTTCTCCTCGGCTTCAGAAATCTTCTTATTAAAGCCTGCGAGATTACGCACACCAAACTTACTCATGAGTTTGTAACGACGATCCATCTCCACCACCGCCCAATTGAGTGCGTTGTAGGCATGTTTCATATCTGTGACTACTGGGCATAGCAGATGTGGAATCTTGTCGTACATCGCCATCTCCAACATCTTGGGATCAATCATGATCAAGCGTACTTCGTCAGGCTTTGCCTTGAAGAGCAAGGACAGAATCATGGCATTGATACCCACTGACTTACCAGCACCGGTGGTACCGGCTACCAAACAGTGCGGCATCTTAGCTAGGTCAGCCACCATCGGGCTGCCCGAGATGTCTTTACCGAGAGCCAAGGTGAGTAAAGAGTGGTTATCGTTATAAACCTGCGAAGTCAGAATCTCAGACAGGTAAACCGATTGACGTGTTGGATTAGGTAATTCCAAAGCCATGCAGGTTTTACCTGGAATGGTTTCGACAACCCGCATACTCACTACGCCGAGTGAACGGGCTAAGTCACGCGAGAGGTTGACGATCTGACTACCCTTCACGCCCACCCCCGGATCAATCTCGTAACGAGTGACTACCGGGCCGGGGTAAGCAGCAATGACTTTCACCTCGACATTAAATTCTGCCAGCTTGCGCTCGATCAAACGGGAAGTAAATTCCAGCACATCAGCAGAGATGGTTTCTTTTGCCTCAGGAACAGGATCAAGCAATGCCAAGGGTGGCAACTCTGAATCTGGAATATCCACAAAGAGTGGTTGCTGTTTCTCACGCTCCACCCGGGAGCTTTTGGGAATCTCAACTGGTGCTCGCACAATCTGGACGGGTGCAGCCTCAACTACACGGCCACGAAATTCCTCTACGAATTCTTCGCGCTCTTCAGCAGCAGCTTCACCCAATTTACGATCTTCCTGAGTTTGGCGTCGCTCACGAATCCGGTGGTAACTGAGCTCGGCAAAACGACCGACTTTTTCTGCAACATCCAACCATGAGAAATGCAAGAACAAAGAGAGTCCTGCAAAGAGTCCAAACAACAAAATCAGGGTTGCGCCAGTAAAGCCCAGCGCCATTTGTAAGGGATCACCAATCAGCTCACCCAAGATCCCGCCAGGGGGTCTTGGCAACTGCCAGGACAACGAATGCAAGCGAATGGATTCCAAGCCCATACTGCTCACTAATGTGATGCCAAAGCCCAACCAGCGCATCAGGATCGAATCCGGTTTAGCATTTGGATCTGACGGCAGAGGAATGCTCCAGAGCTCTTTCCAGCCATTTAGGACGCGCCGACCAAATAGAACCACCCACCAATAGGCGGAGATACCAAAGATATAAAGCATTAAATCGGCAATATAGGCACCAAAGCGGCCTCCCAGATTGCGGGGGGTTTCAAAACTGGCGTGTGACCAAGCGGGGTCTGCCTTGGAATAGGTGATCAAAATGGCCAATAAACCCAGGCACAAGCCCAGGGAAATGAACCAGCGGACCTCCATCAGGAGGCGGGGCATCCGGCCTGGCCCGACATTATCTGGGGGTAGGGATTTCTGAGGCTTTGGATATGCGGTTCTTGCCATGTTCTACCGATTGTAAACAAGCAAACCTATAATTTGAATATGACTACTAATAATCCAAAACACTCCAAAGTTCTTATTCTCGGATCTGGCCCTGCAGGGTATACCGCAGCGGTTTATGCGGCCCGAGCCAATCTCAAGCCTACCCTCATTACTGGCCTGGCTCAGGGGGGTCAATTGATGACCACAACTGATGTCGAGAACTGGCCAGCCGATCCCAATGGGGTCCAGGGCCCAGAGCTGATGGACCGCTTTTTGAAGCATGCTGAGCACTTCAATACCGAGATCATTTTTGACCATATCCATACAGCAGCCCTGTCCGAGAAACCCATCCGGCTGGTTGGCGACTCTGGCACTTATACCTGCGACGCCCTGATTATTTGTACCGGTGCCTCCGCTCAATATCTTGGCTTACCCAGCGAAGAAGAATTTATGGGCAAAGGGGTATCAGGATGCGCAACTTGTGATGGCTTTTTCTATCGCAATCAAGATGTGTGCGTCGTTGGTGGCGGCAATACTGCAGTCGAAGAGGCGCTCTATCTCACTGGTATTGCCAAGAAGGTCACCGTAATTCATCGTCGCGATAAATTCCGTGCTGAGCCGATTCTGAATGATCGCTTAATGGCGAAAGTTGCTGAGGGCAAAGTAGAACTCAAACTCAATTCCACGCTCGAGCAAGTCTTGGGCGATGACAAAGGGGTTACTGGCGTCAGAATTAAAAAAGCGGATGGCATCACTGAAGATATTCCAGTGATGGGCGCATTCATTGCGATTGGACATAAACCGAATACCGAACTCTTTGTTGGTCAATTGGATATGAATAATGGTTACATCCAGACCCACTCAGGTTTGACAGGGAATGCAACTGCAACCAATATCCCTGGCGTATTTGCTGCAGGTGACGTGCAAGACCACATTTATCGTCAAGCTATTACCAGTGCAGGTACTGGCTGTATGGCGGCATTAGATGCGCAGCGCTATCTAGAGACGCTTGAATAATCACTCAGATTCTATCAAGAGAAACGCCTAGCATTGCTAGGCGTTTTCTTTTGCC
Source organism: Polynucleobacter sp. MWH-P3-07-1 (assembly GCF_018687555.1). Classification (NCBI taxonomy): domain Bacteria; kingdom Pseudomonadati; phylum Pseudomonadota; class Betaproteobacteria; order Burkholderiales; family Burkholderiaceae; genus Polynucleobacter; species Polynucleobacter sp. MWH-P3-07-1. The sequence continues at coordinate 499,959 of NZ_CP061296.1, read as the reverse complement.
ACTCACACAGTGGTGAGTCAAGCGAATTGCATTAATGCACCATTGGCAACAAAGGCACGATGAGCAGTGCCACGATGTTGATGATCTTGATTAATGGATTGACAGCAGGACCAGCGGTATCTTTGTAAGGATCACCAACCGTGTCGCCAGTCACCGCAGCTTTGTGAGCTTCGGAACCTTTGCCACCAAAGTGACCTTCTTCAATATATTTCTTAGCATTATCCCAAGCACCGCCACCAGTACACATGGAGATGGCGACGAATAGGCCCGTCACAATCGTACCCATCAAGAGCCCACCTAATGCAGCGGGTCCGAGAATCAAGCCCACCAGAATCGGGGCAACTACGGGGAGCAATGATGGCACGATCATTTCTTTGATGGCTGCAGAGGTCAGCATGTCAACTGCTTTGCCGTACTCAGGCTTGGATGTGCCCTCCATGATTCCAGGGATATCACGGAACTGACGGCGCACTTCCTCCACCACCGCACCAGCACAACGCCCTACTGCTTCCATCGCCATCGCGCCAAACAAGTACGGAATCATGCCGCCAATGAACAGACCAATGATCACCATGTGATTGGAAAGATCAAATGAGACCTGTTGACCAATGGCTTCTAGCGCATGGGTGTAATCGGCAAAGAGGACTAAGGCCGCTAAGCCAGCAGATCCAATCGCATAGCCTTTGGTCACTGCTTTAGTGGTATTACCAACCGCATCCAATGGATCGGTGATGTCGCGTACCGATTGTGGCAAGCCTGCCATCTCTGCAATACCACCCGCGTTATCGGTAATCGGACCATAGGCATCCAGTGCAACCACGATGCCTGCCATCGATAACATTGCAGTCGCTGCTACGGCAATGCCATAAATACCAGCCAGGTAGTAGGCAGCAAAAATTGCGGCGCATACAAATAGCACTGGGTAGGCAGTAGATTTCATGGAAATACCAAGACCAGCGATGATGTTGGTGCCATGACCTTTAGTAGAGGCTTCAGCAATATGCTGAACAGGCTTGTATTGGGTACCGGTGTAGTACTCAGTAATCCAAACCAAGGCTGCAGTTAAGACTAAGCCGACCGCTGTGCTGCCAAACAAACGCCACTGACTACCAGGAATGCCCAAAGAGTCATCCGGCATGATGTAGTTGGTTGCGAAGTAGAAGGCAATTAAAGAAAGCACACCAGCAATAATCAAGCCTTTATATAAAGCAGGCATGACATTCTTCATCCCAGGCGAAGCTTTTACAAAAGAGCAACCAATGATCGAAGCCAGAATAGAAATTCCGCCTAATACCAATGGATAAATAATGGCCGCAATCGGAGCGCCAGTCACCATCAAGGCGCCGAGTACCATGGTTGCAATGAGTGTCACTGCATAGGTCTCAAATAAGTCAGCCGCCATGCCAGCGCAGTCACCCACGTTATCGCCGACGTTATCCGCAATCACGGCTGGATTACGGGGATCATCCTCCGGAATACCGGCTTCCACCTTACCAACCAAGTCAGCGCCAACGTCTGCACCTTTAGTAAAGATGCCGCCGCCTAGACGTGCAAAGATCGAGATCAAAGAAGAACCGAAGGCTAATCCAATCAGAGGATGCAATACGGCGTTCAGATCTCTACCTGCTCCAATCGAAACGAGGAACATAAAGAAGAGGCCTACACCAAGCAAACCGAGGCCCACGACCAACATACCGGTAATAGCGCCGCCCTTGAAGGCAACATTGAGCGCTTCATTCATACCAATAGTGGCCGCTTGTGCGGTCCGGACATTGGCCTTGACTGAAACATTCATACCAATAAATCCGCAGGCCCCTGACAGAACTGCGCCAACCACAAAACCGATGGCAGTCGCAATATCAAGGAAGAAGACAATCAGCGCCGTGAGAATAATTCCGACAATCGCAATGGTTTTATATTGACGTGCTAAATAGGCTGCTGCACCAAGTTGAATAGCTTCAGCAATCTCCACCATCTTGGCATTACCAGTGCTTTGGCGCAAAATCCAGCCGCGCATCACAAAACCGTAAATCACGGCTATCACACCGCACGCTAAGGCAAAATACAAGCCTAAAGTGACATTACTCATGCTTGAACTCCCTAAAGTTGATTTGTTTTGTTACTTGCGCCTATCGGAACCTGATTTTTAAGGCTTTTGCTCAGAGTCAATAAGCTGCATCAGTATCTAACAGAATTATGACTTTGCTAGTTTGATAAGATCAGGGTATTTACTAATCTTTAATTGGAGTATTTATGAGTTTAGACAAGGTCAAACCTGGCAAGAAAATCCCTGAGAGTTTCAACGTCATTATTGAAATTCCGATGAATGCCGATCCAATTAAATATGAGGTCGATAAAGAGAGTGGCGCAATTTTTGTAGACCGTTTCATGGGTACTGCAATGCACTATCCATGCAACTATGGCTACATCAATAAAACCATTGCAGGTGACGGAGATCCAGTTGACGTTCTCGTCATTACTCCCTTCCCACTGATTCCTGGTGTGGTCGTGAGCTGCCGTGCGATTGGTCTTCTGAAAATGGAAGATGAGGCCGGTCAAGATGCCAAATTATTAGCCGTTCCAGAAGATAAGATTCTGCCGATCTATACCCATTGGCAAAAGCCTGAAGATATCAATCCACTGCGCTTAAACCAAATCCAACACTTCTTTGAGCACTATAAAGATTTAGAAAAAGGGAAATGGGTCAAGGTACAAGGCTGGGGCGGTGTTGCTGATGCCCATCAAGAAATTCTTGAAGGTATTGAGCGCTACAACAAGGAAAACAAGTCAGCCTAAGGCTAACTTGCCATTGGAGTGAGCTCAGGACCAATCGCCCTCGCCCAAATCAACCCGCTCTTGGGTGATTTGAAGGGGAATACTGAGCTCATTCTTCAAGCTGCTAAAGACGCCTTTACTCAAGGCGCAACAGTATTACTAACGCCTGAGCTCTCGCTAACGGGTTACCCCCCTGAAGATTTATTGCTCCGCCCTGCTTTCATTGAGGCCTGTGAGCAGACTTTGCAAGAGCTTACAAAATCGTTGGCGCAGTTTGCTGATCTCACCGTCGTTGTGGGACATCCACAAAAGTCTACGCAGGGCTTACAAAACTCGGCATCGGTTCTGCGTAATGGCAAAGTCATAGCATGCTATGCCAAACAAGAATTACCCAATCATGAAGTCTTTGATGAAGTGCGTTATTTCACACCGGGTAATCAGCCTTGTGTATTTGAAGTCGATGGCGTTCGTTTTGGACTGATTCTGTGTGAAGACGCATGGCATGCTGGTCCAGCACAACAGGCTCACGCTGCAGGAGCACAAATCCTATTGGTGGCCAACGCCTCTCCTTATCACCTCGATAAGGAAACTTTACGGATTAAGGTATTGCGTCAACATATTGCGCTGACCCACATGCCCCTCATTTATTTGAACTCAGTAGGCGGCCAAGATGAATTGGTCTTTGACGGTGGCTCATTTGCACTTAACTCTCAGGGTGAGCTCGTGATGGCCATGCCGCAGTTTGAAACGGGTTTAGGTTTTGTCAAAATGAATGCAGCTCATGATTTAGAGCTAGGCAAGATCACCCCATCACTAAGCATCGAAGCACAAGCCTATCAAGCCCTGGTTTTAGGCGTACGAGATTATGTTCACAAGAATCATTTTCCTGGCGCCATCATTGGTTTATCAGGCGGCGTAGACTCTGCCCTCGTCCTTGCGATTGCAGTAGACGCTTTGGGTGCAGATCAAGTCCGGGCCGTGATGATGCCCTCACGCTATACCGCAGAGATCTCCTGGGTCGATGCTCGTGAGCTTGCTCAGAACTTGGGCGTGCAATACGATGAAATTCCGATTAGCGGATCCGTCGATGCCTTAGAGCATGCACTTGCTGCCCAATTCAAAGGCATGAAACCCGATGCAACCGAAGAAAATATTCAGGCACGAGTCCGCGGCACTCTCTTGATGGCACTCTCCAATAAAACGGGTAGGCTTGTTCTCACCACCGGTAACAAGAGTGAAATGGCCGTAGGCTACTGCACGCTTTACGGCGATATGGCTGGTGGCTTTGCTGTGATTAAAGATATTGCCAAGACTCTGGTCTATCGTCTATGTGCTTATCGCAATCATATTCAGGCAGTCATTCCAGAACGCATTTTGACTCGTGCGCCCTCTGCAGAATTGCGTCCTGATCAAACCGATCAGGATAGTCTGCCATCTTATGAAGTATTGGATGGGATCCTAGAGCGCTATATGGAGCAAAACCAATCTATTGCCCAAATCATCGCCGCAGGTTTTGATCCAGAAAGCGTTGAAAAAGTAACCCGCCTCATCAAGCTTAATGAATACAAGCGCCGCCAATCGCCGCCAGGGGTTCGGGTGACCACCCGTGCATTTGGGCGCGACTGGCGCTACCCTATTACCTCACAATTTAGAGCCTAAATAGCACTGACTTATTACTGTCAAACACGATTGGCAATCTCAGCTCTTATGAGTATGATGAAATCACACCGGAGGATCTATGAAACTCATTACTGCCATTATTAAGCCCTTCAAACTCGAAGAAGTTCGTGAAGCACTTGCTGATGTCGGCGTCAGCGGCATCACCACTACTGAAGTCAAAGGTTTTGGTCGTCAAAAAGGTCACACCGAACTCTATCGGGGTGCAGAGTACCAGGTGGATTTTTTACCCAAGATCAAAATTGAAGTGGTGGTTGCCAGCGATAAATTGGAAGCTACCCTCGAGGCAATTACCAAAGCCGCACATACCGGCAAAATTGGTGATGGCAAGATTTATGTGATTCCGATTGATCACACTATCCGCATTCGCACTGGCGAGACGGGTGAAGCGGCAGTATAAAACTGTTGCTTTACTTAACGCAGCTCTGAATCAGCTTCGCCCTTGACTACATTGAGTGGTGCAGGCTCTAGCATGACGGTGTTAGCAATTGGATTGCTAGGGCGAACTTTCACACCCTGAAAATACAGATCGACTTGTGTTAATCCGGTAGTCAAAACCTTTAGAGGTGCTTTGCCATAAACACTAGCCCCAATTCCGGGCTCTAATTGCTTGGGCTGGCTTTTGCCAGTAGCATCAAGAACACAAACCACCTGCGGAGTCTTGGCGACGAGATAAACCATATCAGCTGATTTCTTGGGCACATCAGTTTTAAAACTAGCAACATTGGTATCCGCTACAGGACATTCTGCAGAAGCAATTGCTAGCGCCGTGCTTGGGGCTGCAGATGAAGCTGCGGGCGGAGTTGCTGAGGTAGTAGGTGCTGGAACAGTCTCCGTCATTTTTTCTGGTGCTGCTGGCGAAGCTGATTCAGCAGGGGTTGCGACCTCTGCCTTCACCTGTTGAGCAGGGGTTTGTGTAGTCTCGCTATTTAGACCAAATAAACTAGACTGCAAACTCACAAAGGCAAACCCAGCGATCGCAACTAAGCCAAGCATCGCTAAACGATGTTTCACTTTGGGTGATTGATTGTCAGAAAGCTTTGGTGTTTTTATGGTTGGGGCGGGGGTTTCCTCCAACTTCACTGCAACTGCAGGCTCGGACTGTTTAGTAACTGGTAAAGCAGAGACCAGATCGCCGAAATCAAACGCTTCTTCTGGGGTGAGCTTCAGAATTTCTGCAACTTTTTTGGCTGCTGTAAATTTAATATTGGTACTATAAAAAGAGTTTTGCCCCCCGTCTTCAATTTGCTCAATCTGGCGCACGGATAGGCAAGTCTTTTGGGATAACTCCTTGATACTCAGACCAAGCTTCTCCCTTGCAGCAGTAAACGCTTCTTTGCAAATCATCGGTGGTACAACTGCGTTTTTCATTTAGTTAAAGCCTGGCTGTATATTTGTCGCGCCGCAAAAGAGAGCTATGGTATCGAGTAGAGCGAGTTGCTTCTCTTTTTTCGCTGGCTTCAATAGTTTCTTGTGGTGTAGGCTCAACAGCTGACTGTTCCATTTGAGAATCTTGATCACCTGCAATATCGGCGCTTTTAAAAATCAATGCCTCATTCAACTTTAAGAGATTGGCTATTTTTTTAGCAGCAGTATTTTTAATCTTCAAACTGTAGAAAGAACTTTGTCCACCATTTTCAATTTGCTCAACTTGCCGCACAGATAGACATGCCTTGGCTGCCAACTCCTGAATACTTAAGCCAAGCGCTTCCCGCGCCTTAATGAAGGCGGCCTGATCAAGCTCTAAAAATTCTGTGGTTATATTCATCAAATCAGATCAATCTAGGACTTTGCTAAACATGGGCACTAAAGATTCTTTTTCCTCGAAATGCAATCAAAAGATAACTCCCTGAAATATAAGCGATAAGTGTTTCATTTCAAAGTAGCCGTTGGGAGGATGCGACCCACCCCTTTTTATATTGCAGTGCAACATAATAGGCTTTATACACATCACGGCACAATAGAGCCTTTACAAATTCAGCAAATATTACTTTTGGAGTACTTAGCAGATGAAACGTCTTAACGAACGCTCAAGCCACGTAACCGAGGGAGTAGCACGTGCTCCGAACCGTTCCATGTATTACGCGATGGGTTATCAGGAAAAAGACTTTTCTAAACCCATGGTAGGCGTAGCGAACGGCCACTCCACGATTACCCCTTGCAATAGCGGCCTCCAAAAACTGGCAGACGCTGCCATCATGGCCCTTGAAGAGGCTGGCGCAAAAGCCCAGGTATTTGGAACACCAACCGTCTCTGACGGAATTGGTATGGGCACCGAGGGTATGAAATACTCCCTCATCTCGCGCGAAGTGATTGCCGATAGCATTGAGACCTGTGTAAATGGTCTTTGGCAAGATGGCGTGGTTGTCATTGGTGGCTGCGATAAAAATATGCCTGGCGGCATGATGGCAATCGCGCGTACCAATGTGCCTGCGATTTATGTTTATGGCGGAACGATTAAGCCCGGTCATTTCAAAGGCAAGGAACTCAATATTGTTTCTGCTTTCGAGGCCGTTGGTGAATTTACATCAGGACGCTTAAGCGAAGAGGATCTCAAAGGCGTAGAGCAGCATGCTTGCCCAGGTAGCGGCTCTTGCGGTGGTATGTATACCGCTAACACCATGAGCTCCTCCTTTGAAGCATTGGGTATGAGCCTGCCCTACTCTTCCACGATGTCTAACGTCGATGAAGAGAAGGTGGTCAGCGCCGCAGAGTCTGCGCGTGTATTGGTAGAGGCCATTAAAAACAATCTGCGTCCACGAGACATCATCACCAAAAAATCGATTGAGAATGCGGTTAGCTTGATCATGGCAGTCGGTGGCTCAACCAATGCCGTTCTGCATTACCTGGCAATCACCAGTGCAGCTGAGATTGATTGGTCGATTGATGACTTTGAAAGAATTCGTAAACGCGTACCAGTGATTGTCGATATGAAACCATCTGGTACATATTTGGCTACCGATTTGCATGAAGCCGGTGGCATTCCCCAAGTTATGAAGATTTTGCTCGATGGCGGACTCTTGCATGGTGATTGCATGACGATTACTGGTAAGACCATTGCAGAAGTATTAAAAGATGTTCCTTCGGTACCCCGCGCTGATCAAAAAGTGATTCGTACTTTAGATAACCCCATGTATAAGCAAGGTCACTTAGCCATCCTAAAAGGAAATATTTCCCCTGAAGGTTGCGTAGCGAAGATCACTGGCTTAAAGAACCCCTCCATTACTGGTCCTGCACGCGTGTTTGATTCTGAAGATGATGCGATGAAAGCCATTATGGCGCAGAAGATTAAGGATGGTGATGTTGTTGTCATCCGCTACGAGGGCCCTAAAGGTGGTCCTGGCATGCGCGAAATGCTTGCTCCCACCTCCGCTCTTGTCGGGCAAGGTCTGGGCGAAACCGTGGGCCTCATCACTGACGGTCGCTTCTCTGGTGGCACCTGGGGTATGGTCGTAGGTCACGTTGCTCCTGAGGCTTACGTCGGTGGCACGATTGCTCTGATTGAGGAAGGTGATTCAGTCACGATTGACGCACACCAGCTACTGATTCAGCTCAATGTCAGTGAAGAAGAAATTGCCAGACGTCGCGCTGCTTGGAAAAAACCCAAGCCACGCTACACCCGTGGCCTGCTGGCGAAATATGCCAGCTTAGCCAGCACTGCTAGCAAAGGTGCGGTAACTGATCTCGATTTAGATCTCTAAGTTGATTGCCTGATCAGCAAAAGAAAAGCCCCTAGCAATAGGGGCTTTTTTCATCACTAGGTTTGAATGACTTAGTGCATATTCATGCCACTGCCAACTGCATTAACCGGCAACTTCACCTCCACCTCACCCGCCTTAGCAAACTTGAGTTTGACTGGCACAGTTTCACCCGCCTTCAATGGTGCTTTGATATTCATCAGCATGATGTGATAGCCGCCGGGTTTGAGATCAACCGAGCCGTTAGCTGGGACAGCGATATCTTTAACCTGTCCCATCTTCATCACATTACCTTCCATCGACATTTGGTGCAGTTGTACTTCGCCAGCTGCAGGAGAGCTGGCTGAAACCAATTGATCTGCAGTGCCACTATTTTCAATCTTCATAAAAGCGCCAGCAGCGGGTTGTCCTGGTGCGGTAGCACGAACATAGGCATTCTCAATCTTGATAGAGCCTACTTTGGCTTCCTGTGCCTGGATGCTCCCAGCCAAAGCCATTAACGCAATGCTGAATAGCCAGCCTGTTTGATTCTTTATCATTACCTTCTCCTTAAATGGAATTTCATGAAATACTCATACAAATGAAACGCGTCTATCAAATTCTTTTTATATTGCTCATTTCTGCTCTAGCGAAAAATGCGCTTGCTGCAATTGAAGTCGGCCAGCCCGCACCCAATATAGAAGGAACACTCATTGATGGCAAGCCCTTCTCGCTCCAAGCCAATAAAGGCAAAGTGGTCTTGGTCAATTTTTGGGCAAGTTGGTGCGAGCCCTGCCGCGAAGAAATGCCCGCTATCGAAGCCTTTCTGAAAAAGAATAAATCCAAAGGATTTGAGGTCCTAGCGATCACAATGGATAAACCTTCAGATATGGAACAAGCAAAACAAATCACGCGAAATTATTCCTTTCTGTTTGCCGAGAAAAAACAAATGGATTACTCAGACTACGGGCGAATCTGGCGTATTCCGAGTACTTTCATTATTGATAAAAATGGCATCCTCAGGAAGAATGGTATGAAAGGTGATGCTACTGTCGATACCAAACTTCTTGAAGAACTCGTTACCCCACTACTAAACGCCCAATAATTAGAAACGCACTCGTACACCCATTGATGCAATATAGGTGGGTACTAACTGATAGCCGTTCACGTTTTGATAAATCGGTAGCTGCACGTTTGCATAGAGCTGGGTTTTATCACTTAGGTTATACAAAGCGCCAGGTGTTAGATATGCCAATGTGCCGCCAGTTGATAGAGTATCCGCGGCAGTTCCGCTATCGACTTTCTTATTTAAGAAATTGATTTGAACAGTGGGCACCCATTTCTCAAAGCCTTGGTAATTAGTACCAATGTTTACATTTAATGCATTGCCTGGCCGATAAGATCCGGAACTTGGGTTACCAAGCGTAGCGAAGCTACTAGGCACATTGGTCGGCTTAACCGCTGCTTGATACTGTAGGTTGGCAAAGTAACCCCAGTTTTCAGTCCGGGGGATAAAACCAAATTTATAAATGCCTCCGATTAAATCGGTTGAACCTGTACCTAGCTGCAGTCCTGGATCAACTGCTTGCGTCTGACCTGCATTATTTGTTGTGACTTGGGAATTGCTTCCTGTCGGCAGCTTCACACCAAACTGAAAACCCCAATCTTTTTCTTCAGAAAACCCAAAGTAGCGCCCAATGATTTTCATATCCCCAAAACCTGAAGCTTGAGAAAGGTAACCATTTCCGGATGGATTACTTGCATTTGCCGCACCATCAGGCGAACCGTCACCAGAGCCAAAAGTACTATGGGTTCTCATGATGTATGGCAAGGATGTGGTGACTCCCCAAGCCTCTCCATCGTTGTAATCCAGAGAGGCGGTTAGATAGTTATTCTGAGTAAAGTTCTCAACCTCAGCACTGGGATTGGCAGCGTTCACAGCTTGCTGAGAAATGCTTTTGGTCCCAGACCAAAGCTTGTTTTGATTGAGTACGTCATAGCGCACATCTAGAGTCCAACCACCAGACATGCCCATTCCCTGAGTACCAATATCGGTATTCAGACTGCAACCACAACTAGCGCAAGCTAACACTTCTGCTACTGGCATAAGAAATGCCATTGCCAATATTAATTTCTTTAATTTCATTTACTGCTCCAACAAGAATTACCCAATGCATAGCAAGTGCTATGCCCTAATGACTAATTTAGGCTTGTACTGGAGGAGCTGCTGAAGGGGGACTTACCCAATTCGCGAGTGGCTTGGGTGATTGATAGAAAAGCGCTGGAAATACAGCGTAAGTTTGAGGTGCATTAACGGAGATGTGACTCTCAAATGATGGGGTAATACTGGCATGAGCAAGACAGTAGGGACAAGCTTGCATTTTGATATCCGCTTTACCAGAATCATCCGACGGCATCTGTACCATCTTGCTGCCGGAGCTGGAGCACACTTCCATTGCAAATCCGTTGACATCGTTGACTGCCGCCAAAGAAATCGCAGGGGCAAGCGCACTCATCAGAATCGATGCAGCAGCGATCCAGTGAACAAGTTTGCGATTGCGGAATGTCATGGTGAAAAGATTTTATCCGAAAATGCATCAGGGGCCCGTAGGCCCCTGATTGCTGATTACTTACCCCTCAATCAAGCAATTAAGGCGTTCCACGTGCATTAGCGGCATCAATAAAGCGCTTGCGGGCTGGTGCCAAAATGAACTTGGCAGTAAAGGCTGCGGTGATAGTCACTACTGCCCCCGCTATAAAGACCGTGTTCCAGTTGCCACCAGCAGAAAGTACTGAAGCAAACGGCACGATTAAAGATGCTGTTCCCTTGGCGGTGTAGAGAGTGCCGGCATTACCAGCCGCATTCTTCACTCCGAAGGTATCTGCGCAAATTGCTGGGAAGATGGAGAAAATCTCACCCCAGAACAAAAAGATCAGAGCTGCAAAGGTCATGAATAGGACTGGGTCATGGCCATAGTTCATCAAACCGAGCATGGCTAAGCCCTCACCAGTGAACACGATAAACATCGTGTTCTCACGACCAATCTTGTCAGAGATAAATCCGCACAGAGGACGTGTGAAACCATTGCAGAGATTGTCGATCGACAAGGTCATGGTGAGCAAAGGCAAGGTTGTACCAAAGAGCATCATTGGTAAAGTAGCCAAGCCATAGTCTTTTGCAATTGGGCCGATTTGGGCTGTTGCCATCAATCCACCAGCTGCAACCACCACAAAGATCACATAGATCAACCAGAACAGTGGCTTTTTAATCATCTGACCCGCGGTGTAATCTACTTTAGTAGTAACAACACGTGGCGCAGCCTGAATGCCTTTTGGTGGAGTAGGCTTAGTCATCAATAAAGCCAAGATGAAAATCAATACACCTTGAGCGATACCAAAGAAGAAGAAGGCTTGCTCGTATCCCTGAGCAATGATCATATTGCCAATGGGAATAACAGTGATTGCAGCACCAGCACCGAAACCAGCGGCAGTAAGACCAGCAGCTAAACCGCGCTTATCTGGAAACCATTTGAGCGCATTACCAACGCAGGTGCCATAAACGCAACCAGCGCCAATACCTGCAACCACTGCAGCGGCATAGAGCATCTCTAAAGAAGTTGCCATACTATCCATGACCCAACCAGCGCCAGCAAAAACTGCGCCAATCATGATCACAATTTTGGGGCCAAACTTGTCTACCATCCATCCTTCAACTGGCACTAGCCATGTTTCAACCACAATGAAAATGGAGAATGAAAGTTGAATTGCGGAAAGCGCCCAATCCGTTTTCACATGAATGGGGTTAACGAATAAAGTCCAGGCGTATTGCAAATTAGCGACAAGGCCCATGCAGATGATGCCGAAAAAAAGCTGTGCCCAGCGGTTATGCCAAGGTTTAGTCACTTACTGTCTCCTCCAAAAATGTTTTTACTATTTTGTAATTTTTATAATGGCTTCACGTATTAAAGTTGCCATTAAAAAGATTCGATTGATTCTCAATCAATCCAACCTAGATAGTATTGACAGTAATCAAGAATTACCAAATTCAGGATTAGTGATTACCCTTGATCGCTCAACCGAGAAAGTGGCAACAAAAAAGCCACCCGAAGGTGGCTTTTAATTAATCTAGTTTGACTAGGAATTACATGCCGCGATAAGCGCCATCAAAATCATAGTGACGAGCTTGCTTTTCAGCGGCTGTCTTTTCTGTGAAAAGTTGATTAATCATGTTGATTAGTTGGGTCATTTGGAATCTCCTAAGGGTTAATACCTAGATTATAACCCTAATAAAATTCCCTTGCCAATCCATGGGAATTTCCCAAAAGAGAGTGCACACAAACATTTAAGTGCTTGATTTAATTAATATTTATCTTATTTTAGGTGGTGCCGCTTGCCGGAATCGAACTGGCGACCTTTTCATTACGAATGAACTGCTCTACCAACTGAGCTAAAGCGGCGATTTGAACTGATGATTTTAACGGAAGCGGTCTAAAAGCTTTTTACTGCCTCTATCCAAGGTGGTTGAGTCCTTGATGAGGAATTGCAAGCCATTAGCATCAGAGATCAAGAGAATATTGCCAGCAATCCGGCGGATATCTTCCTCCCCTTTCAGTCGGATGCGTGTTGGACCACGGTCAGTTTCGATGTCCCAGATGCTGGGAGTAGCAAAAGTAGAGACCTTCACAATTTTCTCAATCACCGGCATAAATTCGCGGGTCGCCAATTCCGCTTCAATCAGTGCAAGTTCGTTTTGAGGAATGGATGCAGTATCAGTAAACCAGCACAACTCCTTACCAGAGGAATCCATCAGGCTGATTCCTGCCGTAATGGCGGTAATCGGAAAAGCGCGCACAGGGTAAATTCCCACATGGCGTTTACCTGACTGATCTATGAACACTAATCTGCCGAGATCATCACGCTCTAATTGATACGTCTGTGTATGCATCATCACACCCCTGCCCCGAGATTTTTTGCAATCACTTGCAAAGACTCTTCTTGGAGGACATCGTTGTTTTCCTCAACAGTGTCACCTATGGCGCCACCCTCCACTAACTCCGCAGCCTGACGAATTTGAGCTTGATAGAGTTGGTAATAGCTACCTTGTGCATCCATCAAAGACTCATGAGTACCGATCTCCACAATCTCACCTTTATCCAACACTACTAAGCGATCTGCCTTGCGCAAGGTAGAGAGACGATGGGCAATCGCAATCGTTGTGCGGCCTTTGACTAAGTTATCGAGCGCCTTCTGAATTTCTTTTTCAGTAGTGGTATCAACCGAAGAGGTGGCCTCATCCAAAATCAGAATGGCTGGATTAATGAGCAGTGCTCGCGCAATCGAGATTCGTTGACGCTCGCCACCCGATAAAGACTGGCCACGTTCACCTACCAGGGAGTCATAGCCCAGAGGTAAACGGAGAATAAATTCATGGGCATGAGCCGCTCTAGCAGCTTCAATGATTTCCTCACGAGTCGCATCAGGTTTGCCGTAGGCAATATTTTCGGCAATCGTGCCGAAGAACAAGAAAGGCTCTTGTAACACTAGGCCAATGCACTTGCGATAGTCTGCAATCCCGATGCTACGAATATCGCGGCCGTCCAGCGCAATCGATCCAGCACTCACGTCATAGAAACGGCAAATCAAATTGACGAGAGTGCTTTTGCCTGAGCCACTATGCCCAACCAGACCCACCATTTCACCGGGAGCAATTTCTAGGTTGATCCCCTTGGTCACTGCGCGATTACCGTAACGGAAACCGACTTCTTTCAGGCTGATGCGGCCCTCAACCTTTGCAAGCGGTGCTGGGTTAATTGGCTCTGGAACACTCGAGACGTGATCCAAGATATCGAAAATACGCTTAGCTCCAGCTGCCGCTTTCTGGGTATGCGAAACAATTCGACTCATTGAATCTAGGCGGATATAAAAGCGGCCGATATAAGCCAAGAAAGCGATTAAGACGCCCACACTGATATGGCGGTGGGCAACTTGCCAGATACCAAAACCCCAGACTACCAACAGGCCTGTTTCAGTGAGCAGAGTGACGGTTGGCGAAAATAACCCCCAAATCCGATTGACACGATCATTGATTTGAAGATTGTGTTTATTCGAGTCAACAAAGCGTTTGAGTTCACGATCCTCTTGCGCAAATGCTTTGACTACACGAATACCCGGGATGGTGTCTGCCAAAATATTCGTCACCTCAGACCAAATCCGGTCGATCTTCTCAAAACCAAAGCGCAATCTATCGCGCACCACATGAATCATCCAAACGATGAAAGGCAAGGGCGCTAAAGTAACCAAAGCCAGCAATGGATCAATCGAAACCAAGATGGCAGCAGTCATCGTGATCATCAAGACATCGGTTGCAAAATCGAGCGCATACAGCGACAAGAAAACGCAGATACGATCAGTCTCAGCGCCAATCCGTGCAATTAAGTCGCCAGTCCGTTTGCCACCAAAATACTCTAAGGACAATTTGAGTAAATGCTCGAAAGTGGTATTGCGGAGATCGGCACCAATCCGTTCGCTGACCAAGGCCAGCAAATAGGTTTTCCACCAACCTAAGCCCCAAGCCAAGAGGGCCGCACCAAAGAGCGCCAGCAAATATAGGCTGGCCAAATGAAAATCAATGGGTTGACCTTTTTCATAAGGGATCAAAATATGATCCATCAAAGGCATCGTGAGATACGGTGGCACTAGAGTGGCACCCGTCGACAATAGCGTCAGCACAAATCCTAAGAGGAGTTTGTTTTTATAGGGTTTAGCAAAGCGCCATAATTTAAATAAGGTCCAAGTAGACGGTGGTGCATCATCTTCAGGATCACAAGTTGGGCATGAATCGGAGTTGGCTGGTTTTGGACTTAAACAAACGGGGCATATTTGTTTGTCGTACTCATTGACAATATGTTCTTCATGCACATGATGCGCTGCATTCATCTTTTTGAAACTGGCTTGCAAACGCAGAACATGCGGATTGACGGCTAAAGTGAAATACCAAATCTTTTCAAGGTGTTGGGGAGTTTCTAATTTGAGATGCCCTACCCCAGCATGGTCGCCATGGACCAAAGTGCACTCAGCAGTAATGGGCCATTGGAGAGCTTCCTTGCCATTAGTCCAAACTAGACTTTTTTCCAGCAATAGCAAAAGACTCTTTTCAAAGCGCAGATGTTGGTCTAGATCGAGCTCAGCCCAGGCTAGTAATTGGCCAAAATCTGCAATCGAAAATGGGAGTTCGCCCAGCACCCCGTCCCAATCATTGGGAAGTTTCAGGGTTTGAGGGGAATTTTCAGGTTTCATTAACTATAAAAGTATAGTGGAGCGTGGGTCTTTTCTATTTATGGCAATTGTCAACTTTAGAGAGCCTAAAGCCGTTAAATTAGGCAACTAAGCCGTTTTGTGTATTTTTGCTGATTTTGTGGATTTAATTAAAACTAGAAACAGGAAGACAGTCGGACTAGGCTAAGCCTCTCAAGCCCAGCTCCATACCCCACGATGCCCCAATTACTTGATAAATCCATTGAGATTCTGAGCGTTAAGCATCTCAAAGGTCCCAATATGTGGACCTACCACCCCGTTATTGAGGTTTGGATCGATATTGGAGATTTAGAGGACTATCCCTCAAATCTCATTCCCGGCTTTTATGATCGCCTCGTTAAAGCTCTGCCTAGTCTGCAAGAGCATCGCTGTAGCTATGGCGAACCGGGTGGTTTTCTCAAAAGGGTAGAAGAAGGCACCTGGCCCGGCCATATTTTGGAACACCTGACCCTAGAACTGCAAAACCTCGCAGGCATTCCTGGGGGCTTTGGCAAGGCACGTGATGGTGATCGTCGCAGCGTCTACAAAGTGATCGTCAGTGCAATCAATGAAGAAGTGACGCTCACTACCCTGAAATATGCCCGTGATTTGTACTTGGCCTTAGCGCAAGACACCAAAGATCCCGTTGCTGAAGTCAAAACCATTATTCAAAATCTTCGCGAGCTCGGCGATGATCTATTGTTGGGCCCCAGCACAGCGTGTATCGTCAACGCAGCAGAAGAGCGTGGCATTCCATCGATTCGTTTGTCCTCGGGAAATCTAGTACAACTTGGTTATGGAGCAAAGCAACGTCGTATCTGGACAGCTGAGACCGATCAAACCAGCGCCATTGCCGAAACGATTTCTCGTGATAAAGACTTAACCAAGAGTTTGCTTGCCAGTGCTGGTGTTCCCACCCCCGAAGGTAGAACCGTGACCAGCCCCGATGACGCCTGGGAAGCTGCTGAAGATATCGGCCTGCCTGTAGTTGTTAAACCGATTGATGGCAATCATGGTCGCGGTGTTTTCATTAACCTTTATACCCAAGCTGAGATTGAAGCGGCCTATGCAGTCGCTATCAACGAAGGTAGCGAAGTGCTGGTTGAGAAACACATCATCGGCGATGAGCATCGCTTACTCGTGGTTGGCAATCAGGTGGTTGCTGCTGCCAAAGGCGAAACTGTCTGGATTACTGGTGATAACAAACACACGGTCAAGGAATTGATTGAACTTCAAATCAATTCGGATCCCCGTCGCGGGACTGCCGAAGAGTGTCCTCTGAATCCTGTTCGAATAGACTCTGCCGTTGAACTCGAGTTAGCCCGTCAACAGCTCACAGGCAATAGCATTCCTCACCTTGACCAAAAGGTGCTGATACAAAGTAATGGCAATGTCGCATTTGATGTCACTGATCAAGTCCATCCAGATGTAGCGAGCCAAGTTGCCTTAGCTGCTCGCGTTGTTGGCCTAGAAATTGCAGGAGTCGACTTGGTTGCTCAGGACATCAGCAAACCCCTAGCAGAACAAGGTGCTGCGATTGTCGAGGTCAATGCTGGCCCAGGCCTATTAATGCATCTGAAACCTGCTAGCGGAAGTCCTCAGCCTGTTGGCAAAGCTATTACAGACCATCTCTTCCCTCCTGGTGCGAACTTCCGCATTCCTTTAGTTGGCATCACCGGCGAAAAAGGCAAAACCTCTGTAGCAGAAATGATTGCCTATTTCTTACGACTAACCAATGTCAATGTGGGCTTGGCTTGTAGCAAAGGTTTGTATTTTGGTAATCGCGCTGTACAAAGAACGGATTCAGCGAATTGGGAAGATGCGAGAAGAACATTATTGAATCGTGCGGTCGAAGCCGCCGTGATAGAAAATAATGCGCTCTCTATGTTGATAGAGGGATTGGCTTATGACCGCTGTCAGGTCGGCGTGGTTCTTAACCTCAACCCCAAGGCTAACTTTCCACAATATGCGATCTATGATGAGGACCAAGTCTTCAGCATTACGCGCACGCAAGTGGATGTTGTTTTGCCAACTGGAGTTGCGGTCCTGAATGCAGACGATGCGTGGGTTGCGAAGATGGCAGAGCTATCCGATGGTGAAGTGATTTTCTTTACCCAGGATCACAACTCCGCATTGGTCAATATTCACCTCGAGAATGGTGGGCGTGCAGTCATCGTTGGCCAACAGCAGATCGCTCTAAAATGGGGGCTGAAGGATCAAAAGAATATTCCTGTGCCACCACCCTCTCCTGTTGCTATCGATCCCCAGTGGCATTCACTGAATTTAGGTGCTGCTATTGCAGCCGCCTGGGGTTTAGGCATCCCTTTTAACGTCATCGAGGCCGGTACAGAAACTTTTGTACCTGATGCGCTTCACCCAATCGAGGCTTAATTGGAAATCACTCGCATCCGTATTCTGCGTGGCCCCAACTTATGGTCACGTCACACCGCCTTAGAGGCAGTCGTTTCTTGCGAACCTGCAGAGCGCTCCATTGATCTCATTCCTCAATTTGAATCCAAGATTCGCTCTCGCTTTCCACAATTGGGCAATATGCGCAGGGGCGGTAAAAGCGAGGTGCTCTCTTTAGCTCATGTCTTAGAGTACGCTGCATTGGGTCTTCAATCCCAGGCGGGTTGTCCTGTAACTTTTAGCAGAACAGTCCAAACGATCGAAGCGGATGTTTATCAAGTGGTTGTCGAGTACACCGAAGAGTTGGTTGCCCGCATGGCTTTCGACTTCGCTTTTGCTTTAGTGCAAGCCACTCTCAATGATGGACCTTTTGATCTGACTGCAGCCCTTGCCGAGCTAGAGGCACTCTACGAAGATGTCCGTCTCGGCCCCAGCACAGGCTCAATCGTCGATGCTGCAATCCAACGCAATATCCCCTACCGTCGCATGACGGAAGGCAGTATGGTGCAGTTTGGCTGGGGTAGCAAACAGAAGCGTATTCAAGCTGCCGAGACCAGCGATACCAGCGCCATTGCTGAAGCGATTGCACAAGATAAAGAGCTCACTAAAAACTTATTGGCAGCTGCTGGTGTTTCTGTTCCGATTGGTGATGTTGTTACTACAGCAGATGATGCCTGGCGCGTAGCTCAAAAAATTGGTGGCCCGGTCGTCCTGAAGCCCAAAGATGGCAACCAAGGTAAGGGTGTTGTTGCCAACATTCAAACTGAAGCAGAAATTCGTGCTGGCTTTATGGTTACCCAAGCCTTTGGTGATGAAACGATTGTGGAGCGTTATCTCCCAGGGCAAGACTATCGTCTCTTGGTGGTTGGCAACCGACTCGCTGCCGCTGCAAGACGCGAGCCCGCCCAAGTGGTTGGCGATGGCAGCCATACCGTTGCCCAATTGGTTGAGATAGAAAATCAAAATCCGCTGCGTGGTGATGGCCATGCTACTGCCCTTACCAAAATTCGGTTTGATGATATTGCTTTAGCGCACTTAGCCAGCTCTAATCTCACGCCGGGATATATCCCCAAAAAAGGAGAACGGGTACTCTTACGCAATAACGCCAATCTGAGCACTGGTGGAACTGCAACTGATGTTACTGACGATGTTCACCCCGATGTTGCTGCTAGCGCGATTGCTGCTGCACAAATGATTGGTCTCGATATTGCGGGTGTAGATATCCTGTGCGAAGAAATTTATAAGCCCTTGGAAGCTCAAGGTGGCGGCATTGTTGAAGTCAATGCTGCACCAGGACTCAGGATGCACCTCAAGCCCTCTTACGGAAAAAGTCGCCCCGTTGGTGAATACATTATTGATACGATGTTCCCCCAAGGTGAAGACGGTCGCATTCCAGTAGTTGCTGTAACGGGCACTAATGGCAAAACGACGACGGTTCGTCTGATTGCCCACCTCCTCAGTGAAACCGGTCTGCGCGTGGGCATGACCACGACTGATGGTGTCTATGTCAATCATCGCTTAATTGATTCTGGCGACTGTAGCGGACCCAAGAGCGCCCGCAATGTTCTCATGCATCCTGACGTTGATGCTGCTGTTTTAGAAACTGCACGTGGCGGTATGTTGCGCGAAGGTCTGGGATTTGACTGCTGTGAAGTCGCAGTCGTTACGAATATCGGTGAAGGCGACCACCTTGGTTTGAACTTTATTTCGAGTGTAGAAGACTTGGCTATTTTGAAGCGCGTTGTGGTTCAAAATGTGGCCGCCACTGGTGCAGCGGTCCTGAATGCTGCGGATCCCATCGTCGCCAAAATGGGAGATATCTGTAAGGGACGTGTCGTGTTCTTTGCTCAAAATCAACATCATCCCGTGATCGCTGCGCACCGCGCCAAGAACAAAAAAGTGATCTTTTGTGATGGCACCTACATCGTGGCCACCAAAGGGTCAAAAGTGATTTATCGCTTCCCTGTTAGTGAAATTCCGCTGACTCAAAATGGAGTGCTGGGTTTTCAGATTGAAAACGCCATGGCTGCTATTGGTGCTGCTTGGGTGCTTGGTTTGGATGCCGAGAAGATTGCTCGAGGCCTCAATAGCTTTGAGAGTTCAGCCAACGCGGTGCCTGGTCGCTTTAATCAATTCCAGCATCGTGGCGCTACCGTGATTGCAGACTATGGTCACAATCCCGATGCTATGCGTGCTTTAGCTAGTGCCATCGAGGCGATGATGCCCAAGAAGAGCCATGTGGTCATTAGCGGTGCAGGCGATCGACGCGATGAAGATATTCGCGACCTCACCCGCATCTTGGGAAACCATTTTGATAATGTGATCCTCTACGAAGACCAATGTCAGCGCGGACGTGCTGATGGTGAAGTGATGAAGTTATTGCAAGATGGCTTGTCAGGTGCCAAGAAAGCCAAGCAAGTCAAAGAGATTTACGGCGAGTTCTTGGCCATCGATACTGCGCTGAATGATTTAGAGCCAGGTGATATTTGCTTGATCCTCATCGACCAAGTAGAAGAATCCCTCGCCTATCTAAAAGAAAAAGTTCAGGCGTGATAGCTCTGTAGTTTTTCAACTTCTTCTTTAGAACCGAGCATCACAGATACCCGCTCATGCAAGTCTTGAGGCTGGATATCCATAATCACTTGCGTTCCATTGCTTGATGCTCCACCTGCCTGCTCAACTAAAAAGCTCATCGGATTAGCCTCATACATCAAACGCAACTTACCGGGCTTATTGGGCTCTCGTTGATCCCATGGATACATAAAGACACCGCCGCGCGATAAGACACGATGGACATCAGCCACCATTGAGGCGATCCAGCGCATATTAAAGTCTTTCTGCCGCGCACCCGTAACGCCATCGAGGCATTCCTGAACATAACGCTGCACAGGCTGAGCCCAATGACGCATATTGGACATATTGATAGCAAATTCTTTCGTGGAGTGGGCAATCTCGACGCTATCCTTGATTAGGACAAACTGACCAATCGTTTTATCCAAAGTAAACATCACCACCCCATCACCCAAAGTAAGCGCCATGGTGGTTTGCGGGCCATAAACAACATAACCTGCGGCAGCTTGATGACGGCCAGATAACAAGAAATCGCTGTTTTGTAATGGTGCCGTTGGATTCTGTTTATGCAAGATTGAGAAAATAGTGCCGATCGATACATTGACATCAATATTGGACGAACCATCCAAAGGATCAAAGAGCAACAAGTAATCGCCCGTTCCTTGAACAGGCATCGGTAATTCCATTTCTTCAGAAGCAAGACCAGCCAGAGCCTTGCACTCCTGAACACCTTCAATCAATAAGTCATTGGCGATGACGTCTAACTTTTGCTGGACCTCACCCTGCACATTGCCAGTCCCTGCTGAGCCCAGCAAACCAATTAAAGCGCCTTGTGCAACCTCATGACTGAGTGTGTTACAGGTATTGGCGACAGCCATCAAGAGCTCTTGTAACCCAGAAGGAATAGAGTTGCCTTTTGGCTTAGCGGTTTTGAGGTACTGCTCTAAATGAATATGGGTGCTCAAAAGAAAATTCTCCGAAATAAAGCAAATTGATTTATGTGCTCTATTTTGCCCTTTTCTGGATTAGGAAACTCAGTTTTTAGGAAAATGCGCCACGATTGATTGATGCTAAATTTGATGCTAATATACATCAAATTTGATGAGGATGAAAACATGCGCACCACCGTAACCATTGATGATGCCCTTTATCAAAGGGCCCTAGAGCTGGCCGACCCTAGCATTGATAAATCGGATCTATTTCGAGAGGCTTTACAGGTATTCGTCAGGGTTCAGGTAGCAAAGCGCCTTGCTGCACTAGGGGGTAAAAGTCCTCAAATGAAAGATATTCCTCGTCGAAAACCGGGAGCCGAAAAATAATCATGAGTTTCGTGCTAGCCGATACATCGATATGGATACAACATTTCAGAAAAAATAACCCCTTATTAGAATCATTGCTAATTAATGATCGGGTTATTTGTCACCCATTAGTCATTTTAGAAATTGCTTGTGGCACTCCGCCTAACCCGCGAGCGAAAACTATTGAACAAATGGGATTTTTACGTCAAGCAGCTATCGCTGGAACTGAGGAGATTTTGTATTTCATTGAAGAATACAAACTCTTCGATACGGGTTGTGGGGCAATTGATATCTCTTTACTTGCATCAACCCTGTTATCTGAAAACGCCCAGTTATGGACTCTAGATAAAAAACTGGGGGCACTAGCAACTAAACTCAAAGTTAGTTTTGTGAATAAGTCACATTAGCATTTAGTTACCCAAAGCCTTAGTAATGACCTCTCTCACATCAGATGAGAGGGTATTGCATTGGGCAACCCGCTCTAGTGCGGCATGCATATTGCTGCGATAGGGCTCTGCAAATAAACGCCAACGATCTAGAGCTCTCGCAAGACGGGCTGCCACTTGAGGATTGACGGGATCCAAAGCCAAAATACTTTCTGCCCAGAAGGAATAAGCATTTCCATCAATCTGATGGAAGCTGGCTGGGTTGCTCATGCAAAAAGCATGAAATAGGCTGCGCACTCGGTTTGGGTTATTGAGCTTAAATGCTTCATGCTGTTGCAGATACCGCACCTCATTCAAGGTAGATCCTGCATTTTCCAAAGGTGGGCGCATGGCTTGCAATGCAAACCATTTATCAATAACCAATGGGTCATCTTTAAAACGTTCATAGAAATCTACTAAACAAGTTTTGGCGGCCTTAGCATCATGATTGACTAAACCAGCTAGGGCTGCATAACGATCACTCATATTGTCTGCAAGCTGATATTGATTTACGGCCATGGGAGCCCAGACATTGACATCAGCCTCAAGCAACATATTCAGTGCAAAGTTTTTCAGACCCCGCTTACCCGCTGTGACGCCATCCGACTTGAATGGTCCAGGGGTCTGCATTTGCTGATAAATCGCCGCGAATTCCATTCTGAGCTGGCTTGCGATGGCATGACGAAATGCAGTGCGAGCTCGGTAGATTTTTTGGGGATCGACATCTTGACCTTGCTCATAGAGATAGCTCTCTGCTGGCAAAGTTAATGCAAGCTCTTTAAAAGCCGGGTCTAACTGTGGATCCAGCAGAAGACTTCGATAAGCCTCAATGAGCTTCTGATCGGGCAAACGATTGTCTAGAATCATCTGCATTGCTAATTTTTGTCCAGCCTCCCAGCGATTGAACGCATCGTCGTCATGCGAGAACAATATCAACAAATCATCTTGACTCTGATTAAAGTCCAGTTGAATCGGGGCTGAGAAATTCCGATTAATCGACAGCACTGGACATTGATCAATGTGATCAAAAGTCCAAGATTGTTCAGCTTGTGTTAGCTCTAGCAAGATCTCTGCTGGATTGTCCGTCTCTGTAATCAGGCGCATTTTCAGAGGAATCAAGAAAGGCTTTTTCTCAGGCTGTCCAGGGGTTGGCGCGCAACTTTGAGAAAGGTGTAAGTGGTATTGCTTTTTCTCGGCATCGTATCGCTCTTGAACCCTGACATGCGGCGTACCGGATTGGCTATACCAATTCTTAAACTGACTCAGATCACGCTGATTGGCATCCGCCATTGCAGCCAGGAAATCATCGCAAGTAACTGCTTGGCCATCATGGCGCTGGAAATAGAGATCCATCCCTTTCCGAAAGCCCTCTTTACCAAGCAAGGTCTGATACATCCTGACTACTTCGGCACCCTTCTCGTAAACCGTTACGGTGTAGAAGTTATTGATCTCTTGATATTCATCAGGACGAATTGGGTGAGCCATTGGGCCGGCATCTTCCGGAAACTGCACTTGGCGCAATAAACGGACATCCTCAATCCGCTTAACCGCTCTTCCAGATTCGCTACCCATTTGATCAGCAGAAAATTCTTGATCGCGGAAGACCGTCAATCCCTCTTTAAGAGAAAGCTGGAACCAATCACGACAAGTAACGCGATTACCAGTCCAATTATGGAAATACTCATGAGCAACTACGCTCTCGATGTTGGCAAAGTCAACATCTGTTGCTGTCTCAGGCTGAGCAAGAACAAATTTGGTGTTGAAAATATTGAGGCCTTTATTCTCCATCGCACCCATATTGAAATCACTCACCGCCACAATCATGAAGCGTTCGAGATCTAACTCCAAACCAAAACGTTTTTCATCCCAATGAATGGCTGCAACAAGAGAGTCCATCGCATGTCGCGTTTTTGGAAGATCATGGGGCTCTACCCAGATCTGCAATAACTTCTTCGCGCCACTGCTGGTGGTAATCGTTTCTTCAATACATTCCAACTTACCTGCAACCAGCGCAAATAAATAGGATGGCTTTGGAAAGGGGTCTTCCCAGGTTGCGCTATGCCAACCATTTGGGAGTTTTTCTTGAGCAATGAGATTGCCGTTAGCCAACAGGACTGGGCACTCAGCTTCTCGCGCCCTCAGTACCACCTTATAACGCGCCATCACATCGGGACGGTCTAAGAAATAGGTAATCTTTCGAAAACCCTCTGCTTCACACTGAGTAAAGAAATTCCCATTCGACACATACAAGCCCATTAAGCTAGTATTTTTCTCTGGGCAGAAAACAGAAATAATCTCAATGATGAAGGCTTTTTTACCGCCCTCTGGTAAAGAATGAATTGTCAGTGTTGCAGGGGTCAGCTCAAAATGTTTATGCGCCTCACCATCAATGCGCAAGCTCACGAATTCCAGCTCCTGACCCTGAAGCACAAGGGGCATTCCAGCTTTATGTGAGGCGCCAGGTAAGACCTCGATACGGCTTTTAACGATGGTTCGCGCCGGATCTAATGCAATATCCAGCTCAACATGACGAAAAGTGTAATTTGGGGGCTGGTATTCCAGCCGGCGAAAGCTTTGGGGTAGATCCGTTTTCATTTGACTATTTTAGTCGTCCGGCAAGAATCTGCAGGGCGCTAGCTTATGACCAAATCAGAGTAATGAGGCCTATGGCGATAAAAACAACTGCAGCAATCGCATGAACCCACTTTAAGGGGACGCGTTGGGTAAATTTCTGCCCAATCCATACTGCCGGAGCATTAGCCAACATCATGCCCAAGGTAGTTCCTGCTGTGACTGAAAGTACGTCGTTATAGCGGGCACCGAGTGCGATCGTAGCAATTTGAGTCTTATCCCCCATCTCGGCCAAGAAGAAGAGCATCATTGTCAGCAAGAAGACGGCTAAAGCACCGTGCACCTTTTTGGATTGATTCTCATCTTCCAGCTGATCAGGCACCAATAGCCAAGCGCCAATCACAATAAAACTTGCGCCCAAAATCCAGCGCAAGATCTCAGGATGGATAAAGCTTGCCAAGAGCTGACCTAAAAAAGCAGCTCCAGCATGATTCACCAAAGTGGCTATTAGGATGCCACCAATAATGGGCCAGGCCTGCTTGGGATAACGAACCGCCAACATGAGTGATAGCAGTTGGGTTTTATCGCCCATTTCCGCTAAAGCAACGACACCAGCAGACAGGGAGATTACAGAAAAATCCATCAGATTGAATGCCTTTTGAGATAAGTGTCCATCTTATAGGAAGTCTCCAAGCGATTGAATGAGAGTGGGTAGTGGCCCGATCGGCGCCACACCCACTCCGCGCAGAGCAAGGCTTAGGCTGCTATTAGCTCCTCGGCTGGCACAAAGTCCAGCTTTTGGGCTGCAGCCACTGGCTCTGAAGTCAGCACTCCGCGATGCACACTTAAACCATGACGTAGGTACTGATCTTTCCTCAAGGCCTCAATCACTCCCCGCTTGGCAAGGGCTTCAACAAAAGGATATGTGGCATTGGTGAGCGCAAAGGTAGAAGTTCTTGCGACTGCACCCGGCATATTGGCTACGCAATAATGAATGACACCGTCGATCTCATAGGTAGGGTCAGCATGCGTCGTTGGTTTCGAAGTTTCAAAGCAGCCACCCTGATCAATCGCCACATCCACTACGACTGCACCTGCTTTCATTTTCCGAATCATGTCGCGGTTAACGAGTTTAGGAGCAGCAGCGCCCGGGAGCAAGACTGCGCCAATCACAGCATCCGCCTCATGAACTTCTTGCGCTACCAACAGCGAATCTGAGTACAGTGTTTTGACTCGGTTACCAAAGATTGCGTCGATTTGCCTTAGGCGCTCAAGATCTCGATCAAAAATACTCACATTGGCACCCAGGCCGACTGCCATCTGCAAAGCATTGCGGCCGACAACGCCAGCACCCAAGATCACGACCTTTGCAGCCGCGACGCCCGGTACGCCTGCCATCAAGACCCCCAAACCGCCGTTGGTTTTTTCGAGATGAGATGCTGCCGCCTGAATGGACATCCGCCCTGCAACTTCGCTCATGGGAGCTAAGAGCGGCAATGCGCCACAACGCGATGTCACTGTCTCGTAGGCAATGCAAGTGGCGCCAGAATCAATTAAGGCCTGAGTTTGCTTGGGATCTGGTGCTAAATGTAAATACGTAAATAGAATTTGATCTTCGCGCAACATTGCACACTCTTGCGCCTGTGGCTCTTTTACTTTGACAATCATTTCTGATTTTCCATAAACCTCAGCCGCACTATTGACCAAGGTGGCGCCCGCGATTCGATAAGACTCATCGGTTAAACCAATTTGCGCTCCAGCTCCCCGTTGCAATAAAACTGAATGCCCTTGCTTACAGAGTCCGCTCACATTACCTGGGGTAAGACCAACCCGAAACTCATTATTTTTTACTTCCTGAGGTACGCCAATAATCATATCAATCTCCTTTATTTAGATATGGAATTCGACTTCGTTTTGCGATGTAAGCCAGCGATATAAAACATCGCCAGATAGACCGCTAATAGACAAGGTCCTAAGATCAAAGCGACCCTGGCATCCTCATGAAAGCCCATGAGCACTACAACCAAGACAATGAATGCCAAGGCAAACCACGAGGAATAAGGCCACCACGGTGCGCGATACGATAGTTCAGCAACCTGGGCTTTCGTCAGTGAGCGACGGAACTGAATTTGCGTCAACAAAATCGCAATCCAAACCATCAAGCCCACAAAAGTGACCGCAGCCATGATGTAGTGAAATGCTTTATCGGGTACAAAATAATTCAGTACCACACCAGTCAAACACACTGCGACTGTCGCAGCGACGGCTCTTGCAGGGACCCCATACTTTGATAAGCAGGCAAAGGATGCGGGGGCATAGCCGTTAATCGACAAGGAATATAAAAGTCTTCCGCCACTAAAAAGACCGGCGTTACAAGATGAGAGTGCGGCTGTGATGACGACAAAATTAATTAAGCCAGCTGCCTCACGCAAACCAATCCGCTCAAACATCACCACGAAGGGACTGCCTTGCTGTCCAATCTGATTCCAGGGAAAGATGGCGAGGATGACCAGAATCGCACCCATGTAAAAAATCAAGATACGCCAGGCTAGAGAATCAATCGCCATTGGTATAGTCTTCTGAGGGTTCTCGGCCTCACCTGCAGACAGGCCAATCATCTCAATTCCGACATAGGCAAATAAGACCATTTGCAACGAGAGGAGCATGCCAGAAATGCCATTCGGAAAAAATCCACCATGACTCCACAAATTACCTAAACCAATCGGCTGCCAGCCATTCGTAAAGCCAAAAAAGATCACGGCCCCACCCAAACCAATCATGGCAACAATTGCAACGACTTTGATCAAAGCAAACCAGAACTCAAACTCTCCAAATACTTTGACGGCAATCAAATTGATCAAGCCCATCATCAAAATAGCCGATAAAGCCCAAATCCACTGAGGCGTTTCGGGGAACCAGATACCCATGTAAATACCGACTGCCGTGACTTCTGCTATACCGACCACAATCCAGTAGGTCCAATATCCCCAACCCACCATATACCCTGCTACAGGACCAACATAGGTATTGGCATAAGCTGCAAATGAACCGGCGACAGGCTGATGGACTGCCATTTCACCAAGGGTGCGCAGGACAATAAACGCAACGATGCCCGCTAATAGATAACCCAAGAGAATAGATGGGCCAGCCAATTGAATTGCACTCGCTGACCCTAGAAATAAACCTACACCGATCGTTGAGCCTAAAGCCATCAAGCGAATGTGTCGAACTTTGAGATGGCGCTTTAAGCCAGTGTGTTCAGTCTGCAAAAGAGACCTCCTTTCGATTTGTCATTGGCGATTTGCCAACCGAGCAAAGTCTAGGGAGGAGACTGCGAAAGCACTAGAGGTAAAAAATAACTAAAGTGCTAGAAGTATTAAGAGTGAATCATTAAATGGATGAATTACTCATCAGAGCAAACTGAGCTTGCATTAAATTAATTAGGGATGACAACAGAATCCGTAATTTCTGACAGGGAAAGCCCTAGTGCTTTCTGAGATAAAACTGTCTCTTTACGATTTTTTAGCAGCAATCAGATTCAGAATTTCTGCAGCTGCCGTTAAACCTGCAGCGGCAGTAACCATCACAGTAGAGCCATAGCCTGAGCAGGCCAGACCTCCCGAGGCACCACCGGCACGAGGTTCGTGGGAAAACACCGCACGGATATGCATCTTCTTCTTGAGATCTCTTGAGAATCCGTGATCTGTTCTGAGTCCAAATCTAACTTTCGCCAACAAAGCATCTTGCTCGGTTTTAGAAAGATCACTGCAACGCACTGATGTGGGATCTACCTTGCCACCAGCAGCACCACACATGACCAAGTCACGCGTATTTTTTACTGACCATACTGCTAACGCAATTTTCGTTGGGACTGAGTCTGTTGCATCCAATACGAAAGCATCGGCAGGAATCAAGCGCTCTAAATTATCTGACTCTAAGAATTCATCGCATACTGTTAATTCAATCTCGGGATTGATTTGTAGAATTCGTTCTGACATTGCGAGCACTTTGGACTTGCCATAGTTCGCTTCTAAAGCATGAATTTGGCGATTGGTATTGCTTTCTGAAATATGATCAAAATCCACCAGAACCAAATGCCCAATCCCAGTTCTAGCCAATGCTTCCGCCGCCCAAGACCCCACCCCTCCTAGACCAGCGACAACGACGGTTGCCTTCAGAAAGCGTTCGCGCAGCTCTTCCCCATACAGTCGGGCTACCCCACCAAACCGACGATCATCTAAGTTGTCTTCTGCCATAGCTTCTCTTTATACTGAATAAATGAACTCGATTGCTGAACTGCGCAAAAACTACACCTTGGGCCAACTCTCTGAGACTCAAGTTCCCGTCAATCCGCTGGAACTATTTCACTTGTGGTTCGACCAAGCAGTCAAAGCCAATTGTCCTGAACCGAATTCCATGGCACTGGCAACCGCAGATCAGTCCGGCAATCCTTCAGTTCGTATTGTCCTATTAAAGGGCGCGAACGATCACGGCTTCACCTTCTTTACTAACTACGATAGTCAAAAGGGTAAAGAGTTGGCTGGACGACCTGAAGCTGCCCTATTGTTTCACTGGCATGAATTAGAACGTCAGGTTCGCATTAAAGGTAGCGTCACCAAAGTCGATGCTGCTGAGAGCGATCAGTACTTTCACTCTCGGCCTCCTGCATCTCGCATTGGGGCATGGGCCTCACCACAAAGCGCCGAAATCCCGAGTCGAGAATTTCTAGAAGAGGCCGAAAAGCAATTCTTGAGTGAGCATGGTGACAACCCACCGCGCCCAGCCCATTGGGGCGGGTATCGTCTGAACCCTTCTGAAATTGAATTTTGGCAAGGGCGTCCCTCGCGCCTGCATGATCGCATCCGCTATCAACGACAAGATCAGACTTGGCGTATTAGCCGACTTGCGCCTTAGGAGAATTGGGGCGCTATGAGCGCTTTGAACTTTGCCCTAAATTTAGCTAATTTAGGCGCGACTACTGCCATGCAATAGCCTTGACCTGGATGTTGATTGAAATAATCTTGGTGATAGTCCTCTGCTGGATAAATCACTGGGGCAGGAAGGATTTCCGTCACTACCGGACCGGAGTAGATCGCAGCCTCATCTAGCTCCGCAACAATCTCTACAGCAATACGATTTTGTTCAGCTCCATGGGTAAAGATGACTGAGCGATATTGGGTACCGTGATCATTGCCCTGATAGTTCAGCGTCGTTGGGTCATGAATCACAAAGAAGATCTCCAAAAGATCTCGATAAGAAACCTGCAGAGGATCAAAGTAGACATCGACGATTTCAGCATGGCCGGTAGTGCCTGAACAAACTGCCTCATAGGTGGGGTTAGGATTAGGCCCACCCGCGTAACCAGAAACGACATGGTCTACACCTCGTACTTGCTGATAAACCGCCTCCAAGCACCAGAAACAGCCACCCCCTAAGATTGCCCGCTCTAGTTTTGCCCTGTTTTGATTCAGAATATCGTTCATAGCTTTATCCTACTGCTTTATTCCATTATTTGCAGAGTTCAATAGCCAATGAATCGCTTTACCCTCCAGCTCGAAGAAATCAAAACAGCCTACGCTGCAGAACCCAATCCCAGTTTGGAGATTCGTTTAGAGCGAATTCGCAAAATTGAGGAGATGATTGCAGCTAATGAGGACAAGATCTGCAAGGTGCTTGAGGCGGACTTTGGCTTCAGACACCCGATGGAAACCCGTTTAGCTGAATTTGGCATGATTTATCAAGCTTGCAAGTACACCCGCAAGCATCTTAAAGAGTGGATGAAACCAAGCCAAGTCGAGGTACCAGGATTTTTAGGCTCATCACAGGCCTGGATTGAAAATCAGTCTATTGGTGTGGTTGGCATTCTGAGCCCATGGAATTATCCGATTCAACTAGCCCTGCTGCCCGCCATCGCGGCCATCGCTGCGGGCAATCGGGTCTGGCTTAAGACCTCAGAACGTAGCTCACGGACCTCGGGTTTCTTGGCAGGACTCATTCAAGAATATTTTCATCCTACCGAATTTTGTGCCACCACTGGCGGCCCCGATGTCGCTGAGATTTTTGCTTCACTCCCTTTTGATCACTTATTCTTTACTGGCTCAGAAGTGATTGCCAAAAAAGTCATGCGTGCTGCTTCAGAAAACCTGACACCAGTAACGCTAGAGCTTGGCGGTAAATCCCCAGCAGTGATTGATCCATCAGCCAAACTTGCGGATGCTGCTGCCAGCGTTGTTTACGGCAAGTTGATGAATGCAGGTCAAACTTGTATTGCTCCTGACTATGTGTTGTTACAACAAGATCAACTAGATCCATTTGTTGCAGAGCTTAAGCAAGCTGCTCAAAAGCAATATTCTGGCGATACTCCATTAACCGGCCCAATCGATGCAGAACAATTAGCCCGTTGGCAATTCTTAGTTCAAGATGCTGCCAATCGCGGTGCCCAAGTGATTCCTTTGTTATCGAATGAAATAGATCTGCGCTTCATGCCAGTCGCATTACTCAATGTCAGCAAAGATGCGCAAGTCATGCAAGAAGAAATCTTTGGGCCTATTCTGCCGCTCGTCGTGATTGACGATATCAATAGTGCAATTGCTTATGTCAATCACAAACCCAACCCTTTAGCCCTGTATTGGTTTGGACGCGATCGTCAAAATCAAGCGCGCTGGATCAATGAAACGCGCTCTGGTGGAGTGACCATCAACGATACACTCTTACACGCTGCACTCGAGACACTACCTTTCGGTGGTATCGGTGCCAGTGGCATGGGTGCCTATCGAGGTAAAACCGGCTTTGATGCATTGAGTCATCAAAAATCGGTTTTAGAAGTTCACAGTGTTTTAGGGATCAAGATGTTCAAAGGCACGAATATGGCGCGCCCTCCCTATGGCAAGAAAACCGAGCTTTTACTGCGTTTAATGAAATAAGTCGGGGAAACCCTTGTATTAACGCCCCCAAACTGCCATAATGGGAGGCTTTTTAAAGCAATTTGATTCATCGCCCCCCAGCTATATTTCAGCGATTCGTTTAGAAGTCATAAACATACCAACGCTGCCGCTTGTCTGATGGTCGATGCCCTTGACCATCGCACCCCTAAAAAACATTGGGTGCACAAACGGAGACATCCCTTAAAGGGGATGTGTAATAGCATGACTTTTTCTAAAGAAACGAAACTCGAGTCTACGGACTCAAAACACGCTGAAAGTACTTTTCAGTCTTTTGCCCTCGCGGCACCACTCCTCAAGAACGTTGCTGAATTAGGCTTTACTCACGCAACTCCAGTACAAGCTCAGGTTATTCCTGCGGCCTTAACTGGTGTTGATTTGTTAGTCAGTAGCCAAACCGGTAGCGGCAAGACGGCAGCATTTTTGTTGCCATTGATTAACCAACTCATCGAGAGCAATCCCAATAGCTCACCAGTACCAGGTCGAGCACAACCTAAAGTGTTGGTGCTCTGCCCTACTCGGGAACTAGCTCAGCAGGTTACCGCTGATGCCGTAAACCTCGTGCGCGGCTTCAAAGGAATCCGCATTGCCACCGTCATGGGTGGTATGCCTTATGGCAAACAAATTCAGGCGCTTAAAGGTGCATTGCTCGTCGTTGCGACTCCAGGTCGTTTACTCGACTTATGCGACAGCAAAGCTATTCGTCTGGATGATGTCAAACAACTCGTGATCGATGAAGCTGATCGCATGCTCGACATGGGATTTGCCGATGACCTTGAAGCGATTGATAAGCGTTGTGCCGGTCGTAACCAAACGTTGATGTTCTCTGCAACTTTTGCTCCAAAGATTATGTCTTTGGCTAACGAGTTGACTACAGATGCTCAGCGTATTGAACTGGCTCATGCAGGTGAAAAGCACGCCAATATCGAACAGAAGTTGCATTGGGCTGACAGCATGTCCCATAAACATAAATTGCTTGAGCATATTTTGGCGGATGCCACATTAGATCAAGCCGTTGTGTTTGCAAGCACTCAAATTGAAAGTGAAAAAATTGCTGACACTTTACGTGCTAATGGCTATGAAGCAAGTGCCCTCCACGGCGCGATGCCTCAGGCTGTGCGGATGCGTCGCCTAGAGTCTTTGCGCAAAGGGCATACCAAGATTTTGGTAGCAACCGATGTAGCAGCTCGCGGTATTGATGTACCCCGTATCACCCATGTGATTAACTTTGGCCTGCCAATGAAACCAGAAGACTATACGCACCGTATCGGTCGTACTGGTCGCGCTGGCCGCAGCGGTGTTGCGATTACCCTAGTTGAGCATCGCGATCGTGCCAAGATCCGTAATATTGAGCGTTTTACACAGCAAGATATTGCAGCCTCAGTCATCGCAGGTCTTGAGCCACAAGCCAAACCTAGCTTTGGTGGTGGTGGCGGACGCCCTGGTGGTGGCGGTGGTGGTGGTGGCGGACGCCCTGGTGGTGGTCGCTCAGGTGGTGGCGGTGGTGGTCGTTATGGCTCCGGTGCTCGCTCTGAGGCGCGCTCAGGTGGCCAATCGGATTCTCGCTCTGGAGACTCGCGTCCAAGTAACGGCAACCGATTTGCTGACTCACGTCCTGCACGATCAGGTGACTCACGTCCAGCCGGCCCTCGCTTTGCTAAAGCAAAGTCTGGCGGTCAACGCAAGAACTTTAGCGGTAGCTAAAAATGCCTCACCAGCGTCGCCTCCTTTCTGAATGGAATCGAGTCGATTCTGGTGAAGTTCATCTTGCGCCTCGCAGATGGCAAGCATGGCTTAGTGACACTGGCTCACTAACTCAAAAAATTGAAAGGCATATTGCGCAGCGACTCGAAGTTCGGGTTCTGCGGGATAGCCGTCAAACCCTCAATAGCGACGAGAGTCGCTATTTTCATTTGCGTCCAAGACGTTGCCGTATTCGGGAAGTCTTGCTATGCCAGGGGGATACCCCTTTAGTCATTGCCCGCAGCGTCATACCCACTAGTAGCGCTCAAGGTGGTAATCAGAGCATATTACGCCTAGGCAGTAAACCACTTGGCGCTGTTCTCTTTGCCAAGATGCCGCATGCATCCCAACGCAAAGTCTTGCGAGAGATCATCTATTTATCAAAACGTGATCCATTGTGGAGGCAATTTAAGAAGGTCCACCCAGAACTACCATCAAAATTGTGGGCAAGACGGACGGTCTATCAATTGAAAGGCAAACCAATCTTAGTTTGTGAAGTCTTCCTACCTGCGCTGTTGGGTGATCGCTAACTAGCGAGCCAAGCAATACTCGCCCGAATCAAAGCCTCATCGCCGGGCTCAGACATCAGGACCTTAGAAAAGCCTGCTGCTCCAGCAGCATCGGCAATATTGTCATGAGAGCAAAGTGCATTGGCATCGTTCAAACTTTGCCGAAATTGATCCTCGATCACATTACCTAAATACCGAGCTGCTTCTGACGAAGTTAAGACCCATAGCGAGTCAGTGAAATTCATTTCATGAATCGGTAGCCATGCAGGGTTATCAATGGCAAGCGGTATGCGGCTATAGACCGATATCGCTTCTACTGTTGCGCCTGCAGTTTGGAGGGTTTCTGCAAGCCAGTCCCGACCACCCTCGCCTTTGAAAATCACCACTTTTTTACTGGACCAATCCCAAGCAAGTGATTGCAACTCCTGCCATAGCCCCTCTGAATCCCATTGCCCATTTTGCTCAGGCATCAGAATCGGTGTGAGGGTCTCCTCCGAGCCAATACCGTGATGATGCAAAGCCAGCGCACTACTACCACCCATCACACCAATAGGAATAATGTCTCTAGCCAAGTCTTGCCATGCGCACTCAATTAATCGTAAGGTGCATTCAATTGCATTCGGACTCACGAAGATGGCGAGATCTGTATCTTGCATAGCGCCGATGATCTCGGAACTCAGCCGATCATCCGTCTTAGGAATGATCGTCAATAAAGGCAGTGACAGAATTTGCGGTGACTGAGGAGTGACATGCTTGGATAAGGCTGCCCCCAGCAACTCCATTAAGTGACGTGCTTGACCAACTGGCCTCGTGATAACAATAGTTTTTGTATTCACTTTGATTGTCAGAGTTTTACTTGGGTAATAAAGCGGCCGCACCTTGAGATATGAGATCTTGAGCTACTACTAAGCCCAAAGCTTCTGCCTCAGCTACGGTTTGCACTGGTGCATTCGCAATCGCTCTACAGACCGTTTTGCCATCAACGCTCGCTACAAATGAGCGAATTTGCATTTGCTGATTCTCAAAGACAGCATGAGCTGCAAGGGGTACCTCACAAGACCCGCCCAATTGACGAGATACCATCCGTTCGCTAGAAACTGCCAGCAAAGTGGGTAAATCACTTAAGGGCGCTAACCATTGCTTGATCTGAGGGTGACTCGCAAGGGTCTCAATTCCTAAGGCACCCTGGCCTGCTGCTGGGGTGTAGATATCGGCTGGTAGATATACCCGAATCCGATGCTCTAGGCCAAGACGTTTTAAACCGGCTGCAGCCAAAATAATGGCTTGGTACTCGCCTCGATCTAACCTGCTTAAACGAGTATCTAGATTGCCTCGCAAGGGTTCGATCACCAGATGGGGAAAGCGGGCACGCAAAATCGATTCACGGCGCAGACTAGACGTCCCTACCACCGCACCCTCGGGCAAGTCTTCTAAACCTTCAAAATCATTGGATACGAAAGCATCTCTCGCATCCTCACGAGTCATCACACAAGCAAGCTCGAAACCTTGCGGCATCACCATGGGCACATCTTTTAAGGAGTGCACCGCCAAGTCTGCTCGGCCATCAGCTAAAGCGGCTTCCAGCTCTTTGACAAAAAGACCTTTACCGCCAACCTTGGAAAGCGCCTTATCCAAAATCTGGTCGCCCTTGGTGGTCATGCCCAAAATGATGATTTCACAGTCGGGGTAGCACTTTTTGAGGCAATCCCGGACATATTCTGCCTGCCACATGGCCAGGCGACTTTCGCGGGAAGCTATAACCAAACGGCTGGGCTGAGGAGAAGAATGAGGGGTTTGGGACATCACATTTAAAATAATTAAAGACCTACAGCAATATACTGTGTTTATGAGCTCAACTAAAAATTCTCTCGCCAACAAAGCCCAAGCTTGGTCGGCCCGTTTTAATGAACCCGTCTCCGAACTGGTGCAGCGGTATACCGCCTCGATTGGCTTTGACCAGCGCTTCGCTTTAGTCGATATTGCGGGCTCCCTCGCCCATGCTGAAATGTTGGCAAAGCAAAAGATTATTAGCGCCCAAGATCTGGCTGATATTCAAAAAGGGATGGCGCAAATTAAGGCAGAAATCGAAGCCGGTCAATTCCATTGGCAGCTTGCCTTGGAAGACGTCCATCTCAATATTGAAGCTCGTCTCACTGAATTAATTGGTGATGCTGGCAAACGTTTGCATACCGGTCGCTCGCGTAATGACCAGGTCGCTACCGACTTGCGTCTCTGGCTGCGGGCCAGCGTAGATGAAATTAATACTTCGTTAACCCTCTTCCGTTCTGCGTTTTTGAACTTGGCTGAGCAGCATGCGGGCACCATCATGCCTGGACACACTCACCTCCAAGTTGCGCAACCCATTACATTTGGCCACCACTTGATGGCCTATTACGAGATGTTTACGCGTGATGCTGGCCGCCTAGCGGATTTACGGGCGCGTTTGAACCGCCTACCCCTAGGTGCAGCAGCGTTAGCCGGGACTACTTATCCAATCGATCGCGAGCATGTTGCACGCTCTCTGGGCTTCGATAGCATTTGCAATAACTCTCTAGACGCCGTCTCAGACAGAGACTTCGCAATTGAGTTTTGCGCCTTTGCATCCATTTTCATGATGCATATCTCCCGCTTATCTGAAGAGCTGGTGCTCTGGTTGAGTCCACGCTTTGGCTTCATTGATTTGCCCGACCGCTTTTGCACGGGTAGCTCGATCATGCCGCAAAAGAAAAATCCTGATGTCCCTGAATTAGCGCGCGGCAAGACTGGTCGCGTCTATGGTGATCTGATATCTCTCCTAACTTTAATGAAGAGCCAGCCCTTGGCTTACAACAAAGATAACCAAGAGGATAAAGAGCCATTATTTGATGCGGTAGATACCGTGCAAGACACTCTCCGTATCTTTGCTGACATGGTTCCCCATATCGAAGTCAAAGCAGACATCATGAAAGCGGCTGCTGAAGAAGGTTTTGCGACTGCCACCGACTTGGCTGATTATTTAGTCAAAAAAGGGTTGGCTTTCCGTGATGCGCACGAAGCTGTAGCGCATGCAGTCAAAGCCTGCGTTGGCAGAAATTGCATGTTGACTGATCTTAGTCTGGCTGAGTTGCGCTTTGCCTGTGGCCTAGATAGTCGTCCAGAGCTTTTGGGTGACGATGTCTTTGCGCTACTAACGGTTGAAGGTTCCGTGCAATCACGTCAACACGCTGGTGGCACTGCTCCTGAGCAAGTACTACGCGCGATCAAGCAGGCGCGTAGTGATCTAAAGTAGTTTGCTCTTTACGCTCTGACGCAATCAACGTAGTACTCGGTGCGTCCGTTCGCTTCGGTTTTGACTAAGCCGTGGATATCAGTCTCGAAGCCAGGGAACTTCTCGTTGAAATCACGTGCAAAGTAGAGATAGTCAACGATGCGTTTGTTAAAACGCTCACCTGGAATGAGCAAGGGAATGCCTGGTGGATAAGGAGTCACTAGCATGGCAGTAATTCTGCCCTCGAGCTTATCGACTGGCACACGATCTACTTCGCGGTGCGCCATCTTAGCCCAAGCTTCTGCTGGCAACATTGCAGGCACCATATCTGAGGTATACATCTCAGTAGTCATGCGCGCCACATCACGACTCTTGTAGAACTCATGAATCTGCTGACAGATATCTTTTAAACCAACCCGCTCATAGCGAGGATGCTTGGCTACAAATTCAGGAAGCACCTTCCAGAGCGGCATGTTCTTATCAAAATGATCTTTGAATTGCTGTAACTCGGTCACGAGGGTATTCCAGCGACCCTTGGTGATGCCAATGGTGAACATGATGAAGAAGGAATATAAACCGCACTTCTCGACAATCACACCGTGCTCAGCCAAGTACTTAGTCACGATACTGGCGGGGATACCCATCTCACCAAACTTACCATCAATATCCAAACCAGGCGTCACAATCGTGGCCTTAATCGGATCCAGCATGTTGAAATCTTGAGCCAACTTGCCAAAGTCATGCCACGGTGCATTCGGCTCTAGCACCCAATCCGAACGCTCGCCGATACCTTCTTCAGCAATATGATCAGGACCCCAAACCTGGAACCACCAATCGGCGCCAAACTGATCATCGACTTCACGCATGGCACGACGGAAGTCCATTGCCTCTGCAATCGACTCTTCCACCAAAGTAGTACCACCTGGGGATTCCATCATGGCTGCTGATACATCGCAAGAAGCGATGATCGAGTACTGTGGGCTAGTCGAGGTATGCATTAAATAAGATTCATTGAAGCAGTCGCGATCCAATTTACGTTCTTCAGCGTCCTGTACTAGCACTTGCGATGCTTGAGATAAACCAGCCAACAATTTATGAGTCGATTGGGTAGCAAACATCAAACTCTTTTTAGTCCGCTTTTGCTCTGAGCCAATCGCATGCATGTCTTTATAGAAAGGATGAAATGCCGCATGAGGTAACCAAGCTTCATCGAAATGCAAAGAATCCACTTTACCGTCGAGCATCTCTTTAATCATTTCGACGTTATAAATAATGCCGTCGTATGTACTCTGGGTTAAGGTCATCACACGAGGAATGACTTTCTTATCCTTAATGAAGGGGTTGGCATCAATCTTCTTCTGAATATTGGCCCACTCGAATTCTTCTTTCGGGATTGGACCAATAATGCCGAGGTGGTTTCGGGTTGGCATCAAGAAGACCGGGATCGCGCCCATCATGGTGATTGAATGAATCACGGACTTATGGCAGTTACGATCCACTAAGACCACATCGCCCGGGGCAACAGTGGAGTGCCAAACAATCTTGTTGGAAGTCGAAGTGCCGTTAGTAACAAAGAACAGATGATCTGCATTGAAGATGCGGGCAGCATTACGTTCACTCGCCAGCACTGGGCCGGTATGGTCAAGCAACTGACCTAGCTCTTCAACCGCATTGCAAACGTCAGCGCGGAGCATATTCTCACCAAAGAACTGATGGAACATTCTGCCGACAGGACTCTTTAAAAATGCCACGCCACCAGAGTGACCGGGGCAATGCCATGAATACGAACCTTCTGAAGCGTAATGCGTTAAGGCTTTGAAGAATGGGGGGGACAAAGAATCCAAGTAGACCTTCGCTTCGCGAATGATATGGCGTGCCACAAACTCAGGAGTGTCTTCATTCATATGAATGAAGCCATGCAGCTCTCGCAGAATATCGTTAGGCATATGGCGTGAAGTACTGGTCTCGCCATAGAGGAAGATGGGAATATCTTCATTGCGCTTACGTACTTCGGCAATAAAGGCACGCAAATTATTCAATGCGGGTAAATCATTGTCCTCAGAATCCGAGACAAACTCTTCATCATCAATCGACACGATGAATGTCGATGCACGTGAAGCCTGTTGAGCAAAAGAAGTTAAGTCACCATAACTGGTTAAGCCAATGACTTCCATGCCCTCGGTTTCAATCGCTTCAGCCAAATCGCGGATACCCGAGCCAGAGATATTCTCAGCACGAAAGTCTTCATCGATGATGATGATAGGGAAACGGAATTTCATGAGGACCCTTTAGGTTCGCAAGCGATTAGAGAATGGGATAGATTAGGTCTTAGGCAGCGTAACGCCGCTTTGACCTTGGTATTTGCCGCCGCGATCTTTGTAAGAGGTACCGCAGACTTCATCGCTTTCAAAGAATAAAACTTGGGCACAACCCTCACCAGCATAAATTTTGGCTGGCAATGGGGTGGTGTTAGAAAACTCCAGCGTCACATAGCCTTCCCACTCAGGCTCGAATGGCGTTACGTTCACGATAATTCCGCAT
Organism: Polynucleobacter sp. MWH-P3-07-1; assembly: GCF_018687555.1. Lineage (NCBI taxonomy): Bacteria > Pseudomonadati > Pseudomonadota > Betaproteobacteria > Burkholderiales > Burkholderiaceae > Polynucleobacter > Polynucleobacter sp. MWH-P3-07-1. Next base: position 460,282 of record NZ_CP061296.1, on the reverse strand, counting down.
CGCGCGTAAGTACTTTTGCCAACGCAAATGGTTAGAACATTGCGAGGGATCTTGAAAAACTCTACTGTCCTTGCTAAAGCAAAGGAGTTCGGCGGAATGATGCAAACATCACCCTTGAAATCAACAAACGATTGTTCGTCAAAGTTCTTTGGGTCAACAATAGTGCTGTTAATGTTGGTAAAAATCTTGAACTCATTCGCGCAACGAATGTCGTAGCCATAGCTTGAAGTGCCATAACTCACGATTTTTTGGCCGGCAGTATCTTGGCGAACTTGTCCGGGTTCAAATGGGCTGATCATGCCTTGTGCGCCCATGCGGCGGATCCAGTGGTCTGATTTAATAGTCATGGCGGGATTGTAAAACCTTCGCAAGTCATTTCCCACCCTTTTGGGCGGCTTTTATCCCTCTCTTAGGCCACTTTGCTCAATACCACCCGCTCCGGGGCGTTATAGATCTCAAAGTGCTTGCCAGAACAGCGCCCCAGGAGGGTGAGATTGGTTTTACGAGCCACCTCTAGCCCCATTAAGGTCATGCCAGAGCGAGTCATCAGAAAAGGAATGCCCATCTGCGCCCCTTTAATCACCATCTCCGAGGTGAGGCGTCCGGTAGTGAAAAAGATCAGATCTTTGCCTGGCTTACCGTCTAGCCACAGCAAACCCGAGATTGAATCAACGGCGTTATGGCGACCAACATCTTCAATGAAATGGAGCAAGTGCACCTGATCTGGGCCCGAGCGCTCAAAGACTGCGCAGGCGTGGACTGAACCGGACTGCTTATAGATCGTATCGTGGGTCCGAATTGTATCGATCAGGGCCACAATCGCCTCCTGGCTCAAGCTAGGGCCATCGGGTAAGCGAGTTGCCTCAACCTCCTCTACCAAGCCCCCAAACATCGTCCCTTGTCCGCAGCCAGTAGTGACTACCCGTTTACTCGTCAGAGCATCAATATCAACCGAGCTCCGATAGGTTTTAACTGCCGCTGAATCTGTCTCCCAGTCCACCTGAATACTCTCAATATCAGCGATCGACTCCACCAAGCGTTGATTGCGTAGATAGCCCAAAACGAGGGCTTCTGGCGCGCTTCCTAAGGTCATTAGGGTCACGATCTCGCGCTTATCAAGATAGATAGTCAAGGGCCGCTCGCCAGGGATAAAGGTGGTTTTCAGGCGCCCTGCTTCATCCACAATCTGGACCTCGTGCACCAGGGGCACTGAAGCATTAGACATCTGAATGGGGCTTGAATCAGCCATAAAACACCTTCTCTATTAGGTCAACAATCGGGCTTAACTTTAACCGCAGACTAAAATTACTGCAGAACCATCAGCCTAAGCCAGCATAATCGTATATTCATTCTTATTTGATCAAGCCTGTTTTGCATGAGTAGCCTTCCGCGTCGCCTTCTTGTTACCTCAGCCCTGCCATATGCCAATGGTCAGATTCATATTGGCCATTTGGTGGAATACGTTCAAACCGATATCTGGGTCCGCTTCCAGAGAATGCGGGGGCACGAGGTACATTACGTTGGGGCTGACGATACCCATGGCACCCCCATCATGCTCCGCGCTGAAAAAGAAGGGCTCACCCCCAAAGAACTGATTGCCAATGTTTGGAAAGAACATAAGCGCGACTTCGATGATTTTTTAATCTCCTTTGACAACTACTACACCACTGATAGCCCTGAGAACGAGAAGCTCTCTCAAAGTATTTATCTCAAACTGCGTGATGCCGGTCTGATAGAGAAACGCGCGATTGAGCAAGCGTATGACCCCGTCAAAGAAATGTTTTTACCTGATCGCTTCATCAAGGGCGAATGTCCTAAGTGTGGTGCTAAAGATCAGTATGGTGATTCTTGCGAGAAGTGTGGTGCAACTTACTCGCCTACCGATCTAAAGAATCCCTACTCTGTGGTCAGTGGCGCCACGCCCATTAAAAAAGTTTCCGATCACTACTTCTTCAAACTATCTGACCCTCGGTGTGAGAACTTCTTACGCGAGTGGACTCAAGTCAAGACTCCCCTTCAAGCAGAAGCGCGCAACAAAATGAAAGAGTGGGTTGGCGAAGCGGGCGATAGTAAGCTAGGTGACTGGGATATCTCACGCGATGCGCCTTACTTTGGTTTTGAGATTCCGGATGCCCCTGGTAAGTATTTCTATGTCTGGCTTGATGCCCCCATCGGCTATTACGCCAGCTTCCTGAACTACTGCCAGCAAAAGGGTCTGAATTTCGAGGAGTGGGTTAAGCCTGACACCACAACCGAGCAGTACCACTTTATCGGCAAAGATATCCTGTATTTCCATACCCTCTTTTGGCCAGCTACATTGCACTTTGCTGGCTACCGCACGCCTACGAATGTGTTTGCTCACGGCTTCTTAACCGTCGATGGTGAAAAGATGAGTAAATCCCGTGGCACTCTGATTTCTGCGCACAGCGTCATTGAATCCGGCTTCAATCCCGAATGGTTCCGTTATTACTTTGCGACCAAGCTCAATGACAGCATGGAAGACTTGGATCTGAACTTGCAAGACTTTATTGCTAGAGTGAATAGCGACTTGCTGGGTAAGTACATCAATATTGCAAGTCGTAGCGCAGGCTTCTTAGTGAAACGATTTTCTGGAGTGGTTTCCGATGAGGCGATGAATGACCCTCTGCTCACGGAGGTTAGAGGAGCGAGTGAAAAAATTGCCGCTTTGTATGAAGGTCGTGAATTTGCTAAAGCTTTACGAAGTGTGATGGAGCTAGCGGATAAAGTGAATGCCTTCGTCGATGAGAATAAACCTTGGGAAATTGCCAAAAATCCAGAACGCGAAGCGGATCTGCAGCGCGTCTGCAGCGTTACCCTAGAAGCATTCCGTGCCTTGAGTTTGTATCTCAAACCGGTATTGCCTAAAGTGGCCGAAGGCGTAGAAACCTTTTTATCTCTCAAGCCAATGCACTGGGAAGATATCAATACACCGTTGAACAGCCAGAACCCAGTCCAGCCTTATCAACACCTGATGACTCGGGTTGAGCCCACCCAAATTGACAGCCTCTTGGCAGCAAATCTCTAGAAGTGGGAAATTGGTCGAGAGCGACTAAAAATCGTTAATAATGATGTTTGTGTGGTCAAAAATCCTTGGCCAATAAAACTATAAGTTATTGATTTAATTGAGAATTTAGGAAATACCATGGCCCGCTACGAATCTGATTTCACCAAGTTCTTAAACGAAATGAAAACTGAGAAACCCAATCTTGAGGCAGCTCAGCAAGAGGGTCGCGCCCTTCTTTGGGATCAAGAACCCCAGAGCGTGGAAGATATGCGCCGCGCCAAAGCAGCGAAATTGAAACAGCGCGCTTACGTGTATTCGAATGACTGAACCGAGCGCAGCACCCCTATCGGAATTACTAGATAGCACTCCTGCAGTGACTGATGGGATGTCAGAGGCGTTTGCCAAGCTGTACGGTGAACCGCTTTTCAAACTCCCAACCGATCTTTACATTCCACCAGATGCCTTAGAAGTTTTCTTAGAGGCATTCGAAGGTCCGCTGGATTTATTGCTCTACCTCATCCGCAAACAGAATTTCAATGTGCTGGATATTCCGATGGCACAGGTTACCCAGCAATATCTGAGCTATATCGATCAGATTCGTCACCATAATCTCGAGCTGGCCGCTGAGTACTTATTAATGGCAGCGATGTTGATTGAAATTAAATCTCGCATGCTGTTGCCTATGAAGAAGGCTGATAGCGAGGAAGAAGTAGAAGATCCACGCGCAGAACTGGTTCGTCGCTTGCTGGAATATGAGCGTATGAAGCTGGCAGCTCAAGAACTAGACCAGATCCCGCAACAGGGGCGTGATTTCCAGATTGCACATGGCCATGTCGATACTACCGTCGCAGTCACCTGGCCCGAAGTCAACTTAGAAGATCTGCAAATGGCTTGGCGCGATGTTCTCCACCGTGCCAAACTCAATCAACATCACACCATCACTCGCGAGGAATTGTCTGTGCGCGATTTCATGACGCGGATCTTGCGTCGTCTGCAAAATACCCGTTTTGTCGAATTCAGCGAACTCTTTGAAGATGCTATTGCGTCTGGAAAAGGGGTACCTGTCGTGATTGTGAACTTTATTGCGATGCTTGAGCTCTCTCGTGAAGCCTTAATTGAGATTACCCAAGCCGAGCCCTACGCTCCCATCTACGTGCGCTTAGCCTATACCCCCAGCGCATGAAAATCATTAGCGATATTGGAGAGCTGCGCGACCACTTGCGCGGTCAAAACCGTGCCTCCTTTGTGCCCACCATGGGCAATCTCCATGAGGGGCATTTATCTCTGATGCGCTTAGCGCGCCAGCACGGCGACCCCGTAGTCGCTAGCATCTTTGTGAATCGCCTGCAGTTTGGTCCCAATGAGGATTTCGATAGCTACCCAAGGACAATGCAGGCCGATATTGAGAAACTAGAAAAAGAAGGTGTCTATGTATTATTTGCGCCTACTGAAAAAGATCTCTATCCCCAGCCTCAAGAGTATCGAGTAGAACCCCCCAATCAGTTAGGCAATATTCTCGAAGGAGAATTCAGGCCCGGTTTCTTCCAAGGTGTTTGCACCGTAGTGCTCAAACTCTTTTCTTGCGTACAACCCAAGGTTGCCGTATTCGGTAAGAAGGACTACCAGCAGTTGATGATTATTCGTCAAATGGCAAAACAGTTTGCGTTACCAGTCGATATTGTTCCAGCAGAAACTATTCGCGCAGAAGATGGCCTTGCCCTCTCTTCTCGCAATGGTTATTTATCAGTAGATGAACGTCGTGAAGCCCCTGAGTTACAGAAACTATTGCAACAGGTTCGCGAGCAAGTGATGGGGCTCAAGCAACAGAGCCCTGAGGAATTGAAAAAGATTGAAGCTAGCGCGCTTGAGATTCTCACAAATAGGGGCTGGCAGCCAGACTATATTGCGATTCGGCAGCAAAGTGATTTGGCTAGCCCCAGCAATACTGCGCTTGATGCCAAAGAGCCTTTAGTCATTCTGACTGCGGCCAAGCTTGGCAAAACTCGCTTGATCGATAATCTAGAGATTTAGCCTCCTAGAACTCAAGGCTGACAATCAAATAGTATTTCTATTTTTGAATGATTAAGATAGATTCCAATGTTTTTTCAAATGGAATCGGCTGTATTGCACTGGGCCCTAAAAATGGGTTATCTAAAAGCGTCAGCAAGAAAAACATGACCCCAAGGGATCCCCCAACCAAGGCCATCATTACTGCATGAATACGTATGTTACGTGTTTTAAAAAAGGCTGAAAATAAAATTAAAAATAGTGCCGATACAACGAGAGCGCCCCACATAGGCTTTTGAATATACGAGTTAGCATTTTCTACGCGGGTTCTGCGTAAATCTCTATAACTAGAGAGCAAACGCAAACCTTCGTTGTGAAGAGCAAATCCAGACACGTTCGCTGGCTTGTAATTAAGAAATAGTGAATTAATGCGGTCTAGTTGTTTAAATGTTTCTATATCAAACCCCGTTTGACCAAGAGTTGGCCACTCTTGATTAATGACTAATTTACTGTATTTGATAATCTCCTCTTGGCCGATTTTTTGAGTTTCACTTGGGTAGGCTCCCAGGGTTTGGTACAAATCAAATAATGTGTGAGCTTCTTTTGAAACGCTATCGTTAATAGCATTATGGTTTTGCCAGGCGGCAACTGTTACAAAAGCAAATATGAAGCCGACTAAAGTTGGCATTGTATTAGCGAAAATAGTGCCAAAGATTCCACCATCTCTGAGACTTAACCAAGTGCAATATTTTTGAACAAGAAAAAAGCAAGCTAAGCTCGAGCCAATAGAAACAAACAGCAAAATAATGAGAAGAGCAATTTCGGATAAGTTAAAGATAAAAAGATGCACATTTGATCCTATAAAATCATTAAAGCTCGAAGAATTGGCCGACTGCCAGATTGAGCTCCTTGGCAAGCTCAGCGCCCGTCACCTTCCCTGCAGCACCTTTGGCTTTGAGCACCTCAATTTGCCCGCCGTGACATGCCACGGAAAATGAGTTCAAGCTAATCTCAATGATTTCCCCGGGCTTACCTTTGACAGAGCCAAAGGTCGGAGCAATATGTTTATGGGCGTCGTAGATCTGTACTTTTTGTTCGCCAAAGCGAGTCCATGCACCTGGTGCAGGATTGGCCGCTCTAATCAAGTTATAGATCTGATGAATGTGGGTTGTCCAATGAATCTTAGCCGCATTCGCATCAAACCAACCCTCGTAATTCGCTAGCGATTCATCTTGAACGACTTCTTGATACTTACCGGCTACGACAAGATCCGCAGCCTCTAATAATGCACTCACACCCAATGGAAAAAGATGATCAAAATAGACTTTACCCAAAGTATCGTCTGGTCCAATGACCACTTCTTTCTGCAAAATCACCGCGCCTTCATCTAAACCATCCGAGGGACGAAAAATCGTTAAGCCCGTTTTTTCTTCGCCTAATGCAATGGCCCAGTTAATCGCACTGGGGCCACGGTATTTAGGTAATAAGGATGGGTGGTACTGGATCGTGCCGTGCTTCGGAATCTTCACCAGTTCTTGCGGCACAAACTGCAAAACATAGGCCATGACGCAAATATCGGCATTGCTATCGATCATAGCTTGAGCAGCCTCGGGACTTTTCAGAGAGGCAAACTGCAAAGGAGTAAGGCCTCTTGCTAGGGTAGCCTCTTTCAATGCTTCAGGTTTAATTGATTTTGGATTATCTGGTGGACAGAAGACGGCAACGAGCTCATCACCTCGATCCAAAAAAGCCTCTAATGCCGCCTTACCAAAATCCGCGCTCCCAATTAAAGCAACACGCATTAGATCACCTTGTCGTGACGAAGTTCAATGAGCTCATCGGTACTGTAGCCAAGCTCACTCAAGATCTCATCAGTATGTTCGCCCAGCAATGGGGAGCGGGTTACTTCAGTTTCGCTATCCGATAACTTAATGGGGTTGCCGACAGTTAAATATTTGCCGCGCACAGGATGATCTACTTCAACTACTGTGCCTGTTTCGCGTAAAGAAGGCTCCTCAGCCAGCTCTTTCATGGAGAGAATCGGGCCACAAGGAACATCATATTGATTCAAGATATCCATGGCTTCAAACTTGGTCTTCGTCATGGTCCATTGCTCGATACCTGCAAAGATGTCCATCAGATGGGGCAAGCGGGCAGCAGGCGACGCAAACTTAGGATCCGTAATCCAATCCTCGCGACCAATCACTTTGCAGATAGCCTCCCAGACAGGCGCTTGAACTACTACGTAGATATAAGAATTGGGATCGGTCTCCCAGCCTTTGCATTTCAGAATCCAGCCAGGTTGCCCGCCACCAGAGGCGTTACCGGCGCGCGGCACAGCGTCGCCAAACTTTCCATTGGGGTATTGTGGGTACTCACGCATTTCACCATTGCGCTCCAGGCGTTGTTGATCACGTAATTTAACGCGGCAGAGATTGAGGACAGCATCTTGCATCGCCGCCAATACCTTTTGTCCTCGACCGGTTTGGGTCCGCTGATATAAAGCAGTCACAATACCAAGTGCTAAGTGAAGACCTGTACCACTATCACCGATCTGAGCACCAGTCACCATCGGAGGGCCATCATCAAATCCGGTTGTGGAAGCTGAACCACCAGCGCATTGCGCTACGTTCTCATAGACTTTGCAGTCTTCATAGGGCCCTGGGCCAAAGCCTTTAACAGAAGCCATGATCATGCGTGGGTTGAGTTCCTGAATCCGCTCCCAAGAAAAACCCATACGATCTAAGGCGCCAGGTGCAAAGTTTTCGACCAATACGTCACACTCTTTAATCAAGCGCTCCAGAATTTCTTTACCCTTTTGGGTTTTGGTATTGACCGTGATCGATCGCTTGTTGTGATTGAGCATCGTGAAATACAAACTGTCCGCATCGGGAATGTCGCGTAACTGACCACGGGTCGCATCACCCTCACCCGATTTTTCCACCTTGATGACGTCGGCACCAAACCACGCTAACAATTGAGTACAGGTTGGGCCGGATTGAACGTGCGTAAAGTCGAGGATTTTGACCCCGTCTAATGCTTTTGCCATGATTAAAGTCCTAGGAAGATTGAAATTTTGAATTATTTCGATTTTACCAGTGAGAAATCAGTGTAAAAATAATTGCCTATTTTTTAGGCAGGGAGAACCATTAGACGTAAAAAAAGGCGCCCACTAGGAGCGCCTTCTAAGAGCAGATGACTCTACTTAAACTGCTTTAGCTGCATGCAGTTTGGCAATGTCTTCTGTACCGTAACCCAGATCGGCCAATACCTCATCGGTGTGCTCACCCAATACAGGTGATGGCTTCACTTCGATCTCTAAATCAGAGAACTTAATTGGGCTACCAATCGTCAAATACTTACCGCGTACTTTGTGGTCGACTTCAACAATCGAACCGCTCTTACGCAAGTCTGGTGAGTTAGCCAACTCTTTCATCGAGAGCACTGGCGCGCAAGGAATATCGAACTTACGGAGGATATCCACTGCTTCGTATTTAGTTTTGTCTTTTAACCAATCTTCAATCGTTGCGAAGATGTCAAAAATCTTATCTTGACGTGCTTCAGCAGTCATGTACGCTGGATCAGTTGCCCACTCTGGTTTGCCCAAAGCTTTGGTAATTGGCTCCCATGCATGACCTTGAATGGTGAAATAGATGTACGCATTCGGATCAGTTTCCCAACCTTTACACTTTAAGACCCAACCTGGTTGACCACCACCGCCTGCGTTACCGCCGCGTGGAACAACATCAGAGAATGAACCGTGTGGGTACTGTGGATACTCTTCCAAGTAACCAATCTTGTCCAAACGCTGTTGATCGCGCAACTTCACACGGCACAGATTCAGAACAGCATCTTGCATTGAGCAAGAAACTTTTTGACCCTTGCCGGTCTTCTGACGCTGCATCAATGCAGTCAAAATACCAATCGCCAAGTGCATACCCGTATTGGAGTCACCCAAAGCAGCAGCAGAAACAGTAGGAGGACCATCCCAGAAACCGGTTGTAGAAGCAGCGCCGCCAGCACATTGCGCAACGTTCTCATAGACCTTCAAGTCCTCGTAAGAGTGACCATCGCTGAAACCTTTAACAGAAGCGAGGATCATCTTTGGATTCAATTCTTGAATTCGCTTCCAAGAGAAACCCATTCGATCCAAAGCGCCTGGGCCGAAGTTCTCAACCATGACGTCTGAAGTCTTAATCATCTTCTCTAAAACTTCTTTACCTTCTGGAGTCTTAGTATCTAAAGTTAAAGAACGCTTGTTACCGTTCAGCATGGTGAAATACAGAGCATCAGCACCAGGAATATCGCGCAACTGACTACGGGTTACGTCGCCAGATCCTGGACGCTCTACCTTGATCACGTCAGCGCCATAAAAGCCTAACAATTGAGTACAGGCAGGACCCGCTTGTACGTGGGTGAAGTCGATAATCCGAATACCGTCTAATGGTTTAGTCATGTTTGTTTCTCCTTAAAGTATTACTTAATGTAGCTAGTCAATATTACTAATCAATTACCGTTGGCTTAGTGCTTAGCAGCCGCAGTAGATGGGTTGAGATTGGTTAAACGTCCGCTTTCGGTACCAGCAGTTTCATCAATCACTGCGTTGATCAAAGCAGGCTTACCCTCGGCAATCGCTTTGGTTAAGGCAGCTTCCAATTCAGCAGGGGTGGTGACGTAATAGCCGACTCCGCCAAACGCTTCAATCATCTTGTCATAGCGTGCATCCTTAACAAACACAGTAGGGGCAACATCGGCGCCACCAGTAGGATTCACGTCTGTACCACGATACACGCCGTTGTTGTTAAATACTACGGTAGTAATGGGTAAGTTGTAACGACAAATGGTCTCGAGCTCCATACCGCTAAATCCAAAGGCACTATCGCCCTCAATCGCCAGAGTTGGAAGGCCGCTAGTCACAGCAGCGCCAATAGCATAGCCCATACCAATACCCATAATGCCCCAGGTACCTGAGTCAAAACGCTTACGTGGCTTGTACATATCCACGATCGCACGGCAGTAATCAAGGGTATTTGCACCCTCATTGACTAAGTTGATATCAGGATTCTTTTTTACAACATCACGAATGACACGCAATGCGCCATGGAAGTTCATTGGCGTAGCTTCTTTGGCAAGTGTTTCTGCCATCTTCGCCATGTTCTTGTCTTTCTTCTCGTTGATGGCATTGATCCATTCAGCGCTTGGCTTAGGAACTGCAGCAATACCCTTCAAGAGTTCGCCTACGCATGAACCAATATCACCGATCAATGGTGCATCAATTTGTACGTTGCTATCAACTTCGTTTGCCTGAATATCGATCTGAATAAATTTCTTAGGCTCTTTACCCCAAGTCTTACCTTTACCGTGTGCGAGCAACCAGTTCAAACGGGCACCAACCAACAACACTGCGTCTGCTTCAGCCAAAACAAATGAGCGCGCTGCAGATGCTGACTGTGGATGGTTATCAGGTAATAAACCCTTTGCCATCGACATTGGCAAATATGGAATACCAGACTTCTCAATCAAATCACGAACCTGGCTATCAGCTTGTGCGTATGCTGCGCCTTTACCCAAGAGAATTAATGGACGCTTTGCGCCCTTCAGGACATTGAGCGCGCGCTCGACTGCATCAGCTGCAGGGATTTGGCGAGGAACTGGATCGATCACTTTGAAAATGGTTTTCTTAGCCTCTGCAGCAGGCATCGTTTGTGCCAGCAATTGAGCAGGCAAGTCCAGATACACGCCACCAGGACGACCGGATACTGCCGCACGAATCGCACGAGCAAAGCCGATACCGATATCTTCGATGTGATTAATACGATAAGCCGCTTTTGCATATGGCTTAGCAGCATTGAGCTGATCCATCTCTTCGTAATCGCCCTGTTGCAAGTCAACAATCTCACGCTCGCTTGAACCGCTGATCAAAATCATTGGGAAGCAGTTCACGGTAGCGTTTGCTAAAGCAGTCAAGCCGTTCAAGAATCCGGGAGCGGAAACGGTCATACAGATACCAGGCTGTTGTGTCATGTAACCAGCGATTGCAGCAGCATTACCTGCGTGTTGCTCATGACGGAAGCCGATGAAACGCATTCCTTCAGCTTGAGCTAAACGGCACAAGTCGGTAATTGGAATGCCAACGAGACCAAAAATCGTGTTGAGATCGTTTGCCTTGAGGGCATCAATGACTAAATGAAAGCCATCGGTTAACTGGGTGTTTTGAGTATCTGTAGTCATAAATGATTATTAAAGTTATAAACAATGCGAGAGGTAAAAATTTGTCTCCTCCACAGCAGAACTGAATCTTAGGCTTGGGGAGAAGATGGATCATTGACTTGGGTCAATTTCCACTGAAATGCCCAATTTATTGGGCCTGTAGGAGCCTAAACGAAGAGCTCTTTATGCTTGGTTTTGAGGCGACTCAGGGTCTCAGGGGAAAGATTGAGATAAGCGGCCAACTCTTTTTTGGGCAGTAATTCGAACAAATACTGATACTTACGCAAGAAGCGCTCTACCCTGCCAGGCGCATCGAGCATATGCAAAGTAATGGTGTGCGCCATGATCTCGCTCATCAAACGCATCACCTCAAATTCAAAGCCCTCTTTGAGAGCGGGGTGGGCATTCAAAAATTCCGCCCAAGCCTTGAGAGGCATCCGCGCAACCCTAGCCTTAGTCACTGAAGCAATACTGTAAGGAGCAGCCGTCTTGAGTCGCCACGCTGCATAACTGGTCTCAATATCTTTCTCGATCGCAAAGCGCAAGATCATCTCTTTGGCATCCGCACTAGAGACAATTCTTTTTAAGATCCCATCGAGGACAAAGTACTGCTCCATTTGGTGATCGCCCTGATGCAGCAGAATGTCGCCTTTTTTGAGATCTGCAATCTCTAAATGCGCCTCTAAATCGGCCATTGCGCCTGGATCCAGGTTCTGCAAAACGGAGTTCTGACTCAGCTGTAGGCGTATCAGGTTTTTTTCGGGATGCTTATCTAATGCGGTCATGAATTCTGGGTTCCTAAGCACTCTATTGTAGGCTTTTTATGACCCTAAAGCCTGTAGATTCTGCGCCTTAGAAGCTGTTTGAGATAGAATTCCCCTTGTCGTGGTGCTCTATTGCAATGCAATAAAGTTAAACGGGAAACACTAAACGTGTGCTGCCCCCGCAACGGTAAGTAAATGCACCCCCGATTTCACAATCTGGGGCAAGGAATCTCAAAAGCCACTGTGCACGTCAATTGCATGGGAAGGCTAGATTCTGATGTTTACCAGCCCGGATACCGGCCAAGACAGGTGGAATTTTGCGGACGGGGACCTTCGCGCGCCGATGATTGTCCTCGCCCGTAAAGCCTGGATCTTTATTGACGCCTGATCTCTCGCACGTGAAATTCTGTTCGACCCTGCTAACGGGGAAGTTGGCGCGGGTATTCGACAACAGAAAGTGCAGCATGAATCCGCAGCTGAGTAATAAGAAAATAGCCGCCCTATTTTTTGGTGTAGCTTTACTAATAATCGGCAACCATCAGATAGTCCAAGCCCAAACCACAGGTGGTACCGTGATTGTGACGGGATCACGCTTTGAGGAAAATCTCAATGAAGTACCTGCTGATATCAAAGTCATTACGCGTGATGAAATAGCAAATTCAACATCGCAAAATATTCCAGATGTACTTTCACAAATTGGCGGGCTAAATGTCCGCAATATCAATGGTGGCGGTCAACTCAACTTAGATGCCACGGTTGATATGGGCGGTTATGGCATGACTGCAGGAAGTACCACCCTCGTTCTGGTAGATGGTCAAAGAATCAATCCGATTGATTCTTCTTCTGTGATGTGGGAATCTGTTCCAATCGACTCTATTGAACGCATTGAGGTTCTTCAGGGTGGCGCTAGCGTGCAGTATGGTAACGGCGCAGTGGGTGGAGTCATTAACATCATTACCAATGGCAATAGCTCGGCCCTAAATCAGGCAAGCGTCAGTTATGGCAGCTATAACACGCTCATCAATAATGCCATTCTGCGAGACACATACCAGGACACCACCTATCAACTCACTGCAAACACATCCAACAGCCAAGGGTGGCGTCAAAATTCTGGAGCAAATGCTTACGCATTCGATGCCAAGGTAACCCAGAAATTCAATAGTATTGATAAGGCTTATATCGATTTTTTCTATGGTTATACCAATGAGGGAGTGCCTGGCGCCGTGATTGGGCAAGTAGGAAGCGGAAATCCGCAGTCAGCATTCTTCAAAAATATAGGCGCCACTAATACAGTCAATAACTCTGGACTTCGTTTTGGCGGCACCAAGGAGTTAGCCGATGGATTTCTTGGTGAGCTCGATAGCTCCTACTCGAATAAAACTGCTTTTAACTACTACCCTTTTTATGACACCACCGCAGCAATTAATACTTCTAGCGGAACCCCAGTCTGGTCAAATACCAACAACACTCTTTCGGGCTGGCAATTTAACCTCTCTCCTCGTGTAAAGGCTAACTTTGGCCCTCTAGGCACAACAATCATTGGGTATGAATTTAATAAAGCATCACAAGGTTCGATTGGCACGTACGGATCAAATCAACTTAATGACTATATGATTCCCCAGGGGTATGTTGATAATCCAACCAATCAAACCAACAATGTTCAAAATGCGTATGTATTAAATCAGTCCGCTTACGGAATTCTAAAATTACCCTTGACTGATGGCGTTGGCTTTACAGGTGGGGCAAGACATCAAACTCAGCAAGCCAGCACCTACTATTCAGCAGTAGGATCAATAAATGGTGCTACGACAGCGAATCAAACATTTTCTGCTAACGCTGGAGATGCGGCATTCAATTTCAATTACGCAAAAAATCAGAATCTTTTCATTAAGTGGGATCAGTCCTACCGCTTTCCTAATATTGATGAGTTTTGGGGTGCCGATCCAACAACGGGCGCTCAAGTTTTTAATGGCATCCTAAAACCTCAAACGGCTCAAACCTATTCTGCTGGGGGTAACTGGGTGCTTAATACCCTAAGGATAAATGGCTCACTATTCTCCTCAGTGTCTCAGAATGAAATTACTTACAACCCCACAACTGGAGCAAACTACAACTCTCCATACAACGTGAATCGAAGAGGAATTGTTTTAGATTCCTCCGCTAACCTTACGAACCATCTTAGCATTGCTGGCGGTGGCAAATTCCAACGGTCTTACTATGCGGACGGACCCTATATGGGTCAGTCAATCGCAATGACACCTGATTTGCTCCTCAATGCGAGAGCTAACTATTTAATTGATCAAAATTGGTCATTTGGCGGGGTTGTGAATTACGTTAGTACTCAACATTACGATGCAGGGACCAATACAACCATCTACAACTCCCTGGCCTTAATGCCTTCCTATACTGTCGGAGATGTCTATTTAAATTACAAGAATAGTGGCTGGGATACCAAATTTACAGTCAAGAATGTAGGCAACTCCTTGTATGCAACCTATGGGGGCTATGCCTCCACCCAAGTTGCTAGCGGTTCCTTTGTGAATAATTACTACTACTACCCCAGTGATCGCAGAGCCTATTATTTAACTACTAAATATTCTTTTTAGCCCCCTAGCGCTGAATATGACTGGGTAGAGGGGAATTCACACTTCTGTCTCAAAAAGCTACAATGGCAATATGAGTGATCAACTCCCCTCCTCTTCTGACGATCTGGGCTCCTTACAAGCCTCGATTCAGCGACTTACTGAAAAGCTTGCCCTAGTAGCAACCGCCGTCCAAAAACTGGCGGCAGACCGAGTTCAGCTGGAAGAGAAGATTGAGGATGCGCAAAAACGAATTCAACACATCTTAAGTAGACTACCTGAGCAAACTGACGGGCGTCAAATGAATTTACTTGGTGAGAGCAACGCCCCAGAACCCGAGGATGGTAATGAGCCAACAACGCATTGAAGTCACGATTGCCGGTCAAAAGATTGCGCTTGCAACTAGCGCTGAGCATGAGCCCCTACTGCGCGCTGCCTGCACCCTCGTTGACGAACAAATTCAGTTAGCGATTAATGGTGGCAATCGCAGTATTGAGCGCGCCAGCATGATGGCAGCTCTCAAAATTGCTGGTGACTTCATTAAGCTACAAAACGAACAGCAAAATACGGCTGCGCCAAGCAGTCTTCAATCGGAAGATGTATCCCGCCTCCAAGCAGAAATTCATGCTTTAGAGAGTCAGGTTGATGCACTGATGCAAACCCTTTCCCTGCCTGGTTCGCCAAGGCCAATAGTTCCTTGAACCGATGCGCAAGCATCCGGAACGATCTTTACCTTGTGGGCGTGAGCGTTTTGATACTTCACAGTGGCAGCCTCGCGCTGTTCACTCCCTGAGGAGCTTAATGCACCCGAAGCAGAGTAGCCGTTCCACCTTGAACCCTAGGGTTCAGGATGACGGCCTAGCGGCTAAGGCGGGGAATCCTCTATGTTCATAAACGATATTGCCATGCTGCTTCTATGTGGAAGCATCTCTGGATTTCTAGCTGGACTTCTGGGCATTGGTGGCGGGATGATCTTGGTGCCCTTCATGATTTTGGTATTCAATCACTTGGGGTTTCCACAGGATTTAGTTGTGCATATGGCGATTGCTAGTGGCATGGCCACCATTTTGTTCACCACTTCATCGGCGATTTGGGCTCACCATAAGCATGGTTCGGTGAACTGGAAATTGATTGGGTTGCTTAGCCCAGGCATGGTATTTGGTGCCCTGATTGGCGGAAGTAAATTATTTGAAGCACTCAAGACCTCATGGCTTTCCTTATTCTTTGGCTGCTTTATTGTTTATAGCGCCATACAAATGCTGCGCAACAAACAACCCAAACCGGGTCGCGAGCTGCCTGGCACGGCGGGATTATTTTCATTTGGTACTTTTGTGGGCGCCCTTGCGAGCCTAGTGGGCGCCGGCGGTGCTTTTGTAACAGTGCCATTTATGATCTGGTGCAACGTCAAACCCCACACCGCTATGGCCACCTCTTCTGGGTTGGGCTTACCGGTAGCACTATCGGCAACCTTGGGCTATATGTATGGCAGTTGGGGTATCCCCAATCTACCAGCAGGCTCAATCGGATATGTTTATACACCTGCAGTCGCCTGCATTGTGATTGTGAGTGTTTTTACAGCACCTTGGGGCGCAAAGATGGCACGCAAACTCAACGTTGCGCAACTCAAACGGATCTTTGGATTTATTTTGCTCTTGCTTGCGGCCTTCATGTTTAATGAAAGCCGCAAGGCATTTGGTTTCTAAGAGCTCAATTACTTCTGGGTGTACTGCTCACGCAGAACGTTTTTCTGAACTTTACCCATCGCATTGCGAGGTAAATCAGAAACAATCTCTAAGCGTTTTGGTACTTTGAAATTGGCAATCTGCGTCTTCAAGGTGTTGATCATGGCCTGGGCATCCAATTTAGCGCCAGCTTTGGCTACTACTACTGCCATTACCGCCTCCCCAAAATCCGGATGAGGGATGCCGATCACTGCGCTCTCGTCAACGCCATCCATATCATCAATGAAGCTCTCGATTTCTTTAGGATAGACGTTATAGCCACCTGAAATAATCAAATCCTTACTACGGCCAACAATACAGAGATAATTATCAGGAGCATTGCCCCCATTAGCGGGTCCACCCCAGCGACCTACGTCACCAGTCTTGAACCAGCCATCCTTGGTGAACTCTTCCGCAGTCTTCTCAGGCATACGCCAGTAGCCAGCAAAAATATTCGGGCCTTTTACCTGAATGCTACCAATTTCATTAACAGCACATGGCTTATTGTTTTCATTAACAACGCGGACTTTGACGCCAGGCAAAGGTAATCCGACAGAACCGCCCACGCGTTTACCCTTGTAGGGGTTGGAGACCAACATCACGGTCTCGCTCATGCCATAACGCTCCAGAATCGGCTGACCAATCACCTCATGAAAGCTGTTAAATGTCTCAGTTAGCAAAGGTGCTGAACCTGAAACAAATAAACGCATATTACGAGCAACGTGTTTATTAAAACCCTTGTCTGCCAATAAGCGTACGTAGAAAGTAGGCACGCCCATCATGACTGTTGCCTGTGGCATGTGATGAATCAATTGCAAAACATCCAGACGGGGCAACCAAATCATTTTGCTACCGTTGATCAATGCACCATGGGCTGCCACAAATAAACCATGGACATGGAAAATGGGTAGAGCATGCAAGAGGACATCCCCTTTTTGCCAGTCCCAAAACTTTTGTAACACTGCAGCGTTACTGCCCAAGTTCTGATGGGTCAGCATGGCGCCCTTACTGCGACCAGTGGTACCAGAGGTATACAAAATCGCCGCCAAATCATCATCCTTAGCAGCAACTGTTTTGAATTGATCGCTTTGTACAGCAGCTCTTTCGAGCAAAGTACCGGTCCGGTTGTCATCCAGAGTTAAGACATGCTTGGTACCCGCTTTGAAAGCCACCTTGGATACCCAGGCGAAATTCTTACTACTACAAACCACCAATGCAGGCTCTGCATTCTCAATAAAGTACTGCATCTCAGCAGCCTGGTAAGCCGTGTTTAGCGGCAGATAAACATAACCCGCACGAATCGTTGCCAAATACAGAAATAGTGCTTCAGGAGATTTTTCAACCTGCACTGCAATCCTAGAACCTTTAGGGAGCTTGAGGTTCTTCAAGAGATTGGCCATCATGGCGGTAGAACGCTCTAGGTCACCCCAGGAGTAATAGAGGCCATCGTGCGTTTCAATCGCGCAGGCTTTTTTATCTTTCGGAAAGCCTTTTTCTAACAACGAATACAAATTCATGAAAATTCCTTGAGGATTTAAAT
Organism: Polynucleobacter sp. MWH-P3-07-1; assembly: GCF_018687555.1. Taxonomy (NCBI): domain Bacteria; kingdom Pseudomonadati; phylum Pseudomonadota; class Betaproteobacteria; order Burkholderiales; family Burkholderiaceae; genus Polynucleobacter; species Polynucleobacter sp. MWH-P3-07-1. The sequence goes on along the minus strand of NZ_CP061296.1, from coordinate 442,433 downwards.
CGAGATTAAGACAGTGGTGGTCCCATTACCCAATCAGAGAGACCGGTAGCAATTTCTGGGAAGAAGCACAGAAGTACTACAGAAAAAATCATGATGGCTACAAAAGGCATCACACCATAAATAATCTCTCGCAGAGTAATGTCAGGCGCAATATTTTTGATCACAAAAATATTCAGGCCTACAGGCGGATGAATCAAGCCAGTCTCCATCACGATAGTCATCACCACACCAAACCAAATGAGGTCAAATCCAGCCGCACGCAATGGTGGCAAGAAAATGGGTGAGGTCATCAAAATAATTGAAACAGGTGGCAAGAAGAAACCGAGCACAATCACCATTAACAAAATCGCGGCCAAGAGCAACCAGCGGGAGGTGTGCAGATCCACAATTGCTTGCGCTGCAGACTGACTCAGATGCAAATAACTCATCACGTTAGCAAAGAGCAAAGACATGCCAATAATGAACATCAACATGGCGGATTCGCGAATAGTGACATCCAGCAATGGATATAAGTCTTTAAAACGCCACATCCCATAAATCAAGGCAATCAACACAAAAGCAAACACGGCACCCAGACCCGCAGTCTCAGCAGGAGTCGCATAACCACCATACAAAGCCACCATCACGCCAATCAAGAGCACCAAGAACGGCAGAACGCGTGGTAAGGCGCTGATCTTTTGCTGCATGGTGTAAGTGTGACGATCCAGGATCGGTGAAGTCGCAGCAGGGTTGAGGCTGTACGCCTCATACGCTCTTGCGTATTCCTTACGGAAACGCATGATGGTGTAAATCGAAAAGAAGATGACCAACATCACGCCGGGGCCGATCGCGGCTAGGAACAAGCGACCAAGCGACTGTTCGGATGCCACCGAATACAAAATCATCGTGATCGATGGTGGCAACAAAATACCCAAGGTACCACCTGCCGCAATAATGCCTGCAGCAAAGCCAGGTGAGTAACCACGCTTACGCATTTCTGGAATACCGGCACTACCGATCGCTGAGCAAGTTGCAGGACTAGAACCCGCCATCGCAGCAAATAAGGCACAAGCAAAGACGTTAGCAACACCTAAACCACCTGGGACCTTACCCATCCAAACATGCAATGCGTCGTATAAATCCTTACCAGCCCGAGAGCGTCCAATTGCCGCGCCCTTCAAAATGAAGAGCGGAATCGACATTAAGGTAATACTGGACATTTCTTCATAGACGTTTTGTGCCACCGTATCTAAAGAAGATGCAGGCATGAAAAAATACATAAAGATGATCGCAACGATTCCCAAAGCAAAAGCAATAGAAATGCCCGAGAACATAATTAATAGAGTGACCAGGCCGAAGATCAAACCGATTGTCAGAATAGACATATTTAGTGACCTCTACTTAGAACATCAGTAGCCACATGCTTCCTGACAAAGATTTGTAAAAATAGTTGGATGCTGAGTAGTACCATGCCGGCAAACATCATTGAGTAAGGGATCCACAGAGAAGGCGCCCAAGTGGAGTTGGTAACTTGACCATCTACCCAAGCTTCAACCAGTAAATCCCAAGTCTTCATTGAGAAGAAGACGAAAAATAAGCAGGAAATGATATCAATTACTGTTGCGCGAACCTGATTCACTTTATGGGGTAAAAGACCCTCAATCGCAGAGATCCCAATATGGCCACGCTTTTCTTGCACGTAGGAGCTACACATAAATGTGACCCCTACTAGACAAAAAAGAGCAGCTTCATCTTGCCAATCATTCGCTGCGTGAAAGAGACCCCGAGAGATGACGCTGTAACTCAGAATCAGAGCGGCCGCCATTAAGGCAATTGACCCCAACAGGACTAGGCATTTATTGAGGGCTGACATGCCTTTGTCAGCCATTTCGAGGAGCTTAAACATTATCCGCTGATTTTTGCTGCAGAGGCCATCATAGCCGCACAGGTTTCATTACGCTCAGAGAATTCTTTCCAGGCTGAAGACTTGGCAACGGCTTTCCATTTCTCCACCACCGAATTATCGAGCTCAAATACTTTATTACCCGCCTTTGCAAAAGCAATCGAAGCGTCAATATCGTCTAGCTTGGCTTGCTCAGTACCAAACTTTTCCATATCCGCTCCAACCGACATGATGATTTCACGCTGGTTTGCCGGTAATGCATCAAAGACCATTTTGGACATCATGAGTGGCTCCAACATATACCAATAGGACTTGTTCTTGGCGCTCGTAAAGTTCTTGGACAACTCAGCTAACTTAAATGACATCAAACTGGCAGAGGAGGTGTAGGCTGCATCCAGTGAACCGGTTTGCATGGCTTGATAGACTTCATTCGAAGGAATTGAGGTCATCACAGAGCCACCGGCCGCCTTGAGCATCGCATCAAACTCGCGACTACCGCCGCGGCACTTCACGCCTTTGATATCGTCAGGAACAATGATGGGGCCTGAGCGGGTTGCAACGCCACCTGCTTGCCAGACCCAACTCACGATGATGACGCCCTTAGACTCCATCACCTTGTTCAAAATCTTGCCGACTTCGGCATTCTTCCATTTGGCGCCCTGCTCGTAGCTGGTCACAAGACCAGGCATTAAGCCAATATTGGCTTCGACTACCTCTCCACCAGCATAAGGAAGGGGATAGAAAGTGAAATCTAATGCGCCTTTACGCAGAGCACTAAATTGCGCATTGGTTTTCATCAAAGATGATTGAGGGTACACATCAAACTTCAGCGCGCCCTTCGTTCTCTTGCTCACCTCATCAGCAAACTTTTTACAGAGACGATCACGGAAATCCGTGCCACTCGGAAATTGATGGGAAATTTTCAGGGTCTGTGACGCACCTTGAGCCCAAGTTGGCAAGTTATATCCTGCCAAAGAAGCTCCAGCAGCACCTAAAAGAATCTGGCGGCGTAACTGACTAATTTCTTTTGAATCTGTCATCTTGTTCTCCTATGGGTCTTTGCTAATAGCAGCCCTGTTTTTTATCAAATAATGAAACGTGATTTGCCACTTTTAATAATTCTGTCATTCTAAACTTGATTCCAGGGATCCGATCAATTCAGACCTACTGCAGCTAAAGCAGCCCAAATCGGTCTGAAATCCCTCTTTATGCCGTCATTAACTTACCAACAGCCCTGCTATAGATCACCTCGCCATTGGCAAAGCGCTCATGATTGTCCTCAACGGAAGAAAGGTCATAAAGGTAATTGACCATGAGGCCAGCCGATTGACGCAGCCCCTTACGGGACAAATCCCCTGCCCAGTTAATTTGATGCAGCTTTGCCCCATTCCCCAAGTGAAACTTGGCTACCGGATTGCCGTCACGTCCCGTTGAAGCGAGACCCAAATAGATACTCGCCAAGGACATCAGGGCTTCATTTTCTTTCTCGGAGGCCTGATCAGGATGCCAGCCAGCACTCAGGCGCTCTGCCCAAGATTGGCTATCCAACTTCAAGGTTGCCAAAGCTTGATCACGTGTGGCTTTAATGGCTGGCTTCAAACGATCCTCTGGAACGCCTTGTCCAAGATTGGCGCCTGCCACTACCCAATCCATAAAGCCTGGAATCGGCGACAAGGTTACGAAGGTTTTTAAACCCGGGAACTCCGCATGCAATTGCTCGGCTACGCGCTTGATTAAGAAGTTACCCATCGACACCCCACGCAAACCGGGCTCACAGTTACTGATGGAATAAAAGGCAGCCACCTTAAATTGCGATACCTGATCATTGGTCTCAGCCTTCTTATCGACCAAGGGTGTAATCACTGCAGGAACTTCTGGGAGCAGAGCGACCTCAACGAAGATGAGGGGCTCGTTCGGCAGCTGTGGATGAAAGAATGCAAAACAACGACGATCAGGCTGTAAACGGCGACGCAAATCATCCCAGCCATCAATCGCATGAACCGCTTCGTGCTGAATGAGCTTCTCTAGCACCTCGGCCGGAGACTTCCAATCCACGCGATGCATCTTCAAAAATCCAGGATTAAACCAAGAAGACAACAAGTGCCGCATATCAAAATCGACTGCGGTCAATTCCGGCTTCTTATCCAACACTTGCAAGAGGTCACGACGCATTTGCACAACTGCAGCAGTGCCTTCGCTCGCACGATTTAAACGACGGAATAATTCTTGGCGTGGAGACTCAACTACGCGTTGCAAACGAATGTAGTTTCGGGCATTGGAGTCTGCAGCAAAATTTTGTGCTGCAGTCATTACCAGATCAGTATCGGGATTGAGTTTTTCGAACAGGAAAGTGAAAAAGGCAACGTGCTGATCTTTGGTGAGCTTGCGATAACTGTTCACCACATCATCGGCCATACTCAGTGCATTTGATTCGCCGCGTTCGGAAATCATTCGCTTCACCGCATTATTCGCTCGGGATAAATTACGGGCTTTGGCGATCTTTTCCAGCATGGCAGTCTCTCTAAATCGATAAATAAATGGTTAAACGCGCTTGCAACAATTCAATCCAAAAATTTGCGGCAGTCTAGGCAAAACTTTGAGGTTTTAGCAGCTTTTAGCCAACTTTTTGGGTATTTGGTCTCACTATAAGGTAAAAACCCAAAAAAATCATGGGTAGTGAGAGCCACTGCCCCATCGATAAACCCATTCCCAGCAAGCCCAAAAAGGCATCGGGTTCCCGCGCGAACTCTGCCAAGAAGCGACAGACTCCATATCCAAGCAAAAACAGGCCTGAAACTTGACCCAGTGGACGAGGCTTACTAGAAAAAATCCACAGAATGATTCCTAGCAAAAGTCCCTCACCAAACAACTGATAAATTTGCGAAGGATGGCGCGGCAGCATATCTACCTGAGGAAAGATCATGGCCCACGGCAGATCTGTCGGCCTACCCCAGAGTTCGCCATTAATAAAGTTGCCGAGTCGACCAAAGGCCAGGCCAAAGGGAACGAGTGGCGCAACTAAGTCACTCACCACAAAGAAGGTGGTTTTATGGCGATGGGCAAACCAGAGCATTGCCAGAATCACCCCCAAGAGACCGCCGTGGAAAGACATGCCGCCTTCCCATAGTTTGAGAATATTGAAAGGATGTGCGAGATAAAAGCTGGGCTGATAGAACAAGGTGTAGCCCAAACGACCACCTAAAACGACACCAAGCACCCCAGCGAACAGTAAATCCTCTAAGTCTTTGTAAGACCATCCCAAGGCTTGATATTGGGGGGAGCGAATCCGCAAACGCCCCAAGAGTAAAAATTGGACAAAGGCCATGAGATACATCAAGCCATACCAATGAATTGCAAAAGAGCCAATGCGGATGGCGGCTGGGTCAAACTGGGGGTGGATCAACATAAAAGAAATTAAGACTTGCTCTCGGGTTTAGATTGATCAAAGTTGTGCAACTCATGCCCTAGATCACGGTAGGCTTTGTAACGCTCTCGCCCAGCTAGCCGCTCTGCCTCATTGACAGTCACTAATTCCACAACACGAGGAAAGCGCTCAACCATTGCTGCAACATCCTTGGGCATGCTCATACCTAAATGAATCAAGACATCTGCATGTGGAATGTGTGCTAAAGACGGGGAAGCAAAATCTTCTGTCATCACGATCGGGGTCTCGGCAGCCGATTCATCATCGATGAAGCAATGTGGCAAGAAATCACTTGGACTAAAACTCCACAGTACAGCATCGAGTTTTTTCAAATCAGCCGCATTCGCAACCATCACAATATTGCGCACTGGCTCGCCCACTGCACTAGCACTCCAAATTTTGCGTGTTAAGCGACAAGCATAGTCAAACTTGTCATTCACGTTGAAATGAAAATCAATGCGCGCCATATCAGCTATGCTCTTACTCGGCTTATTGCTCTAAGAGGTAGTTCACTAAGAGTGGAACTGGTCGACCCGTAGAGCCTTTTGCTGCACCACTCTTCCATGCAGTGCCTGCAATATCCAAATGCGCCCATTTGTATTTCTCGGTAAAGCGCGCCAAGAAGCAGGCTGCTGTGACGCTCCCAGCGGGTCTACCGCCAATATTGGCAACATCGGCAAAATTGGATTTCAGTTGCTCTTGATACGCTGCGTCTAAAGGTAAACGCCAAACAGTATCTAAGGAGGCGTAGCCTGCTTTTGTTAAACCATCCACCAAACCTTGATCATCTGAGAAAAGTCCACTATGCACATGACCTAAGGCAATCACACATGCTCCGGTTAATGTAGCAACATCAATCACGGCCTTGGGTTTAAAGCGCTCGACGTAAGTTAAAGCATCGCACAGAATGAGGCGACCCTCTGCATCAGTATTCAAAATCTCGATCGTTTGTCCAGACATACTCTTCACGATATCGCCGGGTCTAGAGGCGCGACCGGATGGCATATTCTCGCAAGTCGGAATCACACCAATGACATTCTTACCCAGCTTCATTAAGGCGCTTGCGTAGAGCGTACCGATGACCGATGCTGCGCCACACATGTCGTACTTCATCTCATCCATCGCCTCACCAGGCTTGAGTGAAATACCGCCGGTATCAAAGGTAATCCCTTTGCCGACCAACACAATTGGCGCCTCATTTGGCTTACCACCTTGATGGCGCATGATGATGAACTGCGGTGGCGTATCAGAACCTTTTGCAACCGACAGAAAAGAACCCATTCCTAAAGCCTCTAATTGTTTCTGACCTAATACTTCTACTTTCAGAGAGGTCTTCTTGACTAGACCTTGCGCAGTTTTTGCCAAATAGGTTGGTGTACAAATATTCGGAGGCAGATTTCCTAAATCTTTTGCCAGGTTCATTCCTTCGACCATGGCACTCCCTTCTGCCACTGCCAACTTCAATTCTTTTGCAAAAGCGTTATTACTCGCTATTTTCAAATGGGCAAATGGATCCGCTTTGTCTTTAGCCTTAAATTTCATCGCGGGCTGACGAACCCCAAAACGATAGGCTTGATCGCCTGCTAATTGCATGGTCACGCGTACCTGCTCACTAAATTGATGATCTTCAACAACCAAGCTGGGCATAAACCAAATGGCATTGGTAATCGGGCCGTTACTCAGCGCCTTCAAAGCTGCTCGAGCAATCTTGGAATAGGCCAGCAAAGTATTGGCTTCTTTTGTAGCAAGCTCACCCAAACTAACCAATAAGACCCGCTTAGCCTTGATGCTCACAGGCCAAGACTTATCTGCTCGCAAGAGGCATAAAGCGCTTTGCTTATCTTCCAGATCTCCAGCCTCCTTAGCAAGCTTGATCGCGCCTCCGAGTAGACCGTCCAACTCCTTGAGCAATCCGCTTTTGGCTAAGGCGCCCCATTGCGCTTGGGAATACCCCAAAACCAAGCAATCGGTGCTTTGAGCCAATAAGGTAGTTAAGCCTGCTTTGAGCAGTTTGGGGCTGGATAAATCGGCTTGGGCAAAAATTTTGCTACTAAATTGAATGGTCATGATGTCTTACGGTGTTTTTTGGTTAGATCGTTGAGATGAATTAGGTGATTTGCCTATTATCCTCCGAGACCAAGGCGAAGGCTTTATCCTAGCGGGAATGCCATATTTACCTGAACAATCTGCATGATATTCAAACAAGCCCTTCGCCGCGAGCTCAGTTTTACAACTGGTGCGGTCTTCTTGGTGCTCGTGACGATCATGATCACCACTCTCGTGATTCGGGTTCTGGGGATGGCGGCCAATGGCAATGTCAATCCAGAAGACGTCTTGGTTCTCATTACGCTTGCGACCCTGAGCTACCTAGCCGTCTTACTGACCGTGTCTTTGTTTGTGGCAGTGCTGATTGTCTTGGTACGTTGGTATAAAGATTCAGAGATGATTGTGTGGTTCGCGAGCGGCCTTAGCATCACCAATCTGATTAAGCCCATTCTGAAATTTGCCACCCCCCTACTCATCATCATTGCCCTATTGGCACTCTTTGTTTGGCCTTGGGCCAATCGTGAGACCACCCTGATTAGCCAGCGTTTTCAGCAACGAGATGATGTTTCGATGATCGCCGCTGGGCAGTTTAAAGAATCCGCCAGAGCCCAACGAGTCTTCTTTATAGAAGAATTAGATCTCAAGAAGAGTGAAGTCAAGAACGTCTTTGTTGCTGATAACAAAAATGGTCGCTTGAGTGTGGCTGTTGCGGCAACTGGCTATATTCAGAACTCTGGGGGTGGTGAAAAATCCATCATCCTGAATAACGGTAGGCGCTACGAAGGAACTCCGACTCAGCCTGATTTTCGGATTCTGGAGTTTGATGAATACAGCACGAAGATTCGCAGCAAAGAAGCACTTGCACCCGCGCCCCGCGATCGAGAAAAAAGTGTTCTTGAGCTCATTACCGATCAAGATCCCAACAGCAAGAATGCCAATCGAGCTGAACTCTTATGGCGCATTGGCTTACCACTGATGGCTTTAGGCCTTGTACTGATTGCAATTCCACTGGCCTATGTCAATCCGCGGCTTGGTAGTTACACAGCGATGTTCTACGCAGTGCTCATCTATCTGATCTACAGCAACCTATTGAACCTGACGCAAAACTTTGTTTCCTCAGGCAAGATCAATGTGTTCATTGGAGTGTGGCCGATTCATCTTTTGGCCCTGATCATCGCCACTGCATTGATTCGCAATCGTATCAACCCTTCCCTCAAATGGTGGCAACGTCAATTACCAGCCAGCATGGTTAAGTCATGAAACTGCTTTTTCCATACATCTTCGAGCGCTATTTGGCCAAGCAAATTTATGCTGCTTTTGGCTTTATTTTGTTTGCCCTCGTTGCCCTCTTCTTATTCTTCGATATCTTGAGCGAGCTGGGCTCTGTTAATGCGCAATACACTTTGCCAATCGCGCTATTACGGATCTTGCTTAAAGCGCCAGGACGAATTTCGGAGATCATTCCGATTGCCGCTCTGATCGGCAGTATTTATGTCTTCGCCATGTTGGCCAGCCAATCCGAGTTCACTATTTTGCGTATTGCGGGTTTAGATATCCGGCGCGGCTTAATTACCTTGGCAAAAATTTCACTACCCTTAATTGTTCTGACTCTGATCATGAGTGAGTGGCTGGGCCCTTATACGGAGGCGATATCGGAGCAAGTGCGCATGAAGGCGCTGGGAGCATCCTATGGCTCTGAACTCAAAACCGGTGTTTGGATTAAAGACCGCCTCCACGATGAGGATGGTAATGGGCCAATTCGTCCTGGGGTGCGCTATGTCAATGTCGGTAACGTTGATAAAGACAATCAAGCCCATAACATTCGGATGTATGAGTTTGATCCCAACTATCGGCTGCTATCGATTCGTAGCGCTGAGTCTGGACACTTCGAGGATCGGGGCATGTGGGCCTTAGAGAATGTCACTGAAACACGCTTTAAAGAAAGCAAGCAAACAGATCCACTCAATCCTGTTTATTCAACTCAAATTCTGAGTCTTCCTCAGCTCACTTTGGAGTCAGAAGTCACCCCCCAAATTTTGGGCGTTCTCCTGATTAGCCCAGAAAAAATGTCGATCTTTAGTCTCTCGCAATTTATTTCGCATTTGCGAGAAAACAAACAAGATGCCCAACGTCATTCAATCGCATTCTGGAAAAAAGTGATTTACCCTTTCACCATTTTTGTGATGCTCGCCCTCGCTCTTCCATTTGCCTACTTAAGAGCGCGCGCAGGAAGCGTTGGCGTAAAAGTGTTCGGCGGCATTATGCTGGGTATGAGTTTTCAGTTATTTAACTCACTCTTTTCAAATGTCGGGCTATTAGGTTCTTGGCCAGCACTCTTGACCGCCCTGATTCCCCCTTTGTTATATCTCCTGCTAGCCTTTGTTGCCCTGCGCTACGTTTCTCGGGCTTAATACCCAAAAATAATTTAGAATTTGATTCCTATATCTCGGTAGATATATAAGATTGGAATCCCTATGAATCTGCACCAATTTCGTTTTGCACGAGAAGCGGTTAGACAAAATTTCAACCTCACTTCAGCGGCGAAGGCTTTATTTACCTCGCAGCCTGGGGTGTCAAAAGCCATCATTGAGCTAGAAGATGAACTTGGTGTTGAAATCTTTCGTCGCCATGGCAAAAGAATTCGCTCACTCACCGAGCCAGGCAAAAGAATCCTGCAATCGATCGAACGCATTCTCGATGAAGTAGAAACCCTGAAACGGGTCGGCAAAGAATTCGCCACTCAAGATCAAGGCAATCTCGTCATTGCGACTACCCATACGCAAGCGCGATATGCCCTACCCAAAGTCTTAAGCGAATTTACAAAACGTTTCCCGAAAGTGCGTGTGAGCATTCAGCAGGGTAACCCTGGGCAGATCGCTGAACTATTAACCCAGGACCGCGCAGATATTGCCATTGCTACCGAAGGCATTGCCAACACACCAGGCGTTCTCGCCCTACCCGGTTACCAATGGCAACACGTAGTCATGGTGCCACTCAGTCACCCCCTGTTGAATCAAGCCAGCATCACTCTCGAAGAACTCGCTAAGTACCCCATCATTACTTATGACAAAGCCTTTGCGGGCCGAAGCAAGATTGATGCTGCTTTTGCACAAAGAAGCTTAACCCCCGATATCTTGCTCGAAGCCATTGATGCCGACGTGATTAAAACTTATGTTGAGGCTGGCATGGGAGTAGGCATTGTTGCTGGGCTTGCTTACGATCCCGATAGAGATCGTAATCTCAAGGTACTTCCTGTTGGACATCTTTTTGGTAACAACGTCACCCACCTTGGCGTTAAGCAAGGCGCTTACCTGCGATCTTTCGTCTACACCTTCATTGAACTCTTCTCGCCAACCCTCACCCGCAAGATTGTGGAGCAGGCGATGTCGAGTGAGTCTGAGAACTACGAGATTTAATACTGAATGTGGTGCCTCGGGGCGGACTCGAACCGCCACGCCTTGCGGCACCGGATTTTGAGTCCGGCACGTCTACCAATTCCATCACCGAGGCAGGTGTGTGCAGTGAACTAACTCTGCAGCAAATGAACTAAGAGGTGAGAGTGTAACAAAAAAGTCATACTTGACCCCTTCTTAGCCCGATTTCATTGGCTTTTGGCTTGCCATTCCTGAATTTGCCTAAAATTAGGGCTTATAGCCAAATTCTTAAAGGACTCACCTCGATGGCCGGCCACTCAAAATGGGCCAATATTCAGCACCGCAAAGGTCGACAAGACGAAAAACGCGGCAAGATTTGGACCAAACTCATTAAAGAAATCACTGTTGCAGCCAAACTGGGTGGCGGTGATATTGCCACCAATCCCCGCTTACGCTTGGCGATTGATAAAGCCAAAGACTCCAATATGCCTAATGACAATGTGCAAAGGGCTATACAGAGAGGCACCGGCTCTTTAGAGGGCGTCAACTATGAAGAGATTCGTTACGAAGGCTACGGCATCAATGGCGCTGCAGTGATTGTGGATTGCATGACCGATAACCGCACTCGTACCGTCGCTGAAGTGCGTCACGCTTTTACCAAGCATGGTGGCAATATGGGCACAGAAGGTTCAGTGGCTTTCTTATTCAAACATTGCGGTCAAATGCTCTTCGCTCCCGGAGTGAATGAAGATCAGCTGATGGAACTTGCGCTCGATGCTGGCGCCGAAGATGTCATTACCCATGAGGATGGCTCCATCGAAGTACTTACTCCTGTGCCGGATTTTTCCAAAGTACAGGATGCGATTGCAAAGGCAGGCCTGAAGGCGGAGTTAGCCACAATTGCGATGCGTCCTGAAACTGAAATTGCCCTCGAGGGAGAGCAAGCGGAGAGCATGCAAAAACTGCTTGATGTTTTAGAGAACCTCGATGATGTTCAAGAAGTCTTTACTAACGCTGCCTTTTAATCTTTCTCACATATGAAAATTTTGCTTATTGGATCTGGTGGACGCGAACATGCGCTAGCTTGGAAACTCGCCCAATCCCCACAAGTGCAAACCGTCTTTGTGGCTCCAGGTAATGGTGGCACTGCAACAGCCAAACAAACTACTGCCGGAATTGAGAACCTACCGATCTCAGGTTTGCAGGAACTGGCGGATTTTGCTAAGCGCGAACAGATTGGTTTAACGGTTGTTGGTCCAGAAGCCCCTTTAGCAGCTGGAGTGGTTGATGTCTTTAGACAGAATGGTTTACGCATCTTTGGGCCAACTCAACTGGCCGCTCAACTAGAGTCCTCTAAAGATTTCTCGAAGGCGTTTATGAAACGCCACGGCATTCCGACTGCAGATTATCAAACCTTCAGTAGCGCACTAGAAGCGCATGCCTATATTGATGCCAAGGGGGCACCCATTGTCATCAAGGCTGATGGTCTGGCCGCTGGTAAGGGTGTGGTCGTTGCCATGGACCTTGCTGAAGCACATGCTGCAGTAGACATGATGCTCGCCGATAACAAACTCGGTAATGCTGGTGCCCGCGTTGTGATTGAGGAATTTCTGACTGGCGAAGAAGCCAGCTTCATTGTGTTGGTTGACGGTAAGAATGTGTTGGCATTGGCTACTAGCCAAGATCACAAGCGCTTATTGGATGGGGATCAAGGACCGAACACTGGCGGTATGGGTGCTTACTCTCCCGCCCCAGTTGTTACCCCAGAAATCCATGCGCGGGCTTTGCGTGAAGTCATCATGCCTACCGTCAAAGGAATGCAAGCCGACGGAATTCCCTACACTGGATTTCTATACGCAGGCCTCATGATTACGCCCGATGGCAAGATCAAGACTCTAGAATTCAATTGCCGCATGGGTGACCCTGAAACCCAACCCATTATGGCGCGTTTACGCAGTGATCTGGTGCACACCTTAAATCAAGCGGTAGATGGCAAACTCAATGAAGTAGAGCTCGAGTGGGATCGTCGTACTGCATTAGGTGTTGTCCTCGCCGCCCATAACTACCCCGATACTCCCCGCAATGGGGATGTCATCAAAGGTATCCCAGAGGATAGTGATGATCAGGTGACTTTTCATGCGGGCACTAAATTACAGGATGGCAAATTAGTCACCTCAGGCGGCCGCGTTCTTTGTGTTGTTGGACTCGCCGATACGGTGCGTGGCGCTCAGCAAAAAGCCTATGCAGCAATCGATCAGATTCATTTTGATGGCATGCAATATCGCAAAGATATTGGCTATCGTGCAATCAAATAAACAGAAAGCGAACGCTTGAGCATTACTCAAACCCAAATGGATACTGAGGCCCTCAAAAGGTATTTTTTAGGGCTGCAAGATCGCATTACCAAGACCTTTGGTGAGCTTGATGGCAAAGCCTTCATTACCGATGAATGGCAAAAACCTGCCGATAGCAAGCTTCAGGGTTACGGGCGAACATGCATCCTCGCAGGAGGCCATATCCTAGAAAAAGGTGGAGTTGGCTTTTCTCATGTGCATGGCAAGCAAATGCCGCCCTCAGCAACCCATCACCGCCCTGAATTGGCCGGACGAGAATTTGAAGCCATGGGGCTTTCTTTGGTATTTCATCCTCACAATCCTCATGCACCAACTACCCATATGAATGTGCGCTGCTTCATTGCGCGTGCTGAAGGCAAGGAGCCAATTTGGTGGTTTGGTGGCGGCTTTGACCTAACACCCTACTACGGCGTGGATGAGGACTGCAGACACTTTCACCAGACCGCCAAAGACGCGTTGGATCCATTTGGGCAAGCCCTCTATCCCCGTTTTAAGAAATGGTGTGATGAGTATTTTTACCTCAAGCACCGCGAAGAGCCTCGAGGGATTGGTGGCGTCTTCTTTGATGACTTTAATGAATTGCCGTTTGAGCAGAGCTTTGCCATGACGCGTGCAGTGGGTGATGCTTTCATTGAAGCCTATCTCCCTATTCTGAAGCGTCGTTATGAAACATCCTTCACGCCAGCTGAAAAAGCTTTCCAAGAATATCGTCGTGGACGCTATGTCGAGTACAACCTGATTTACGATCGCGGCACCATCTTTGGACTTCACTCGGGTGGTCGCACAGAATCTATTTTGATGTCTATGCCACCAGTCGTGCAATGGCACTACAACTGGCAACCTGAAGCAGGCTCTCCTGAGGCTGTCCTCTATGAGCGCTATCTCAAAGCCCGAGACTGGTTACTCTAAATGGGTACTTTGAAAAAGATTGGGGTACTAGGGGGCACTTTTGACCCCCCTCATCTTGGGCATTTAAAGCTCGCCACCCACTTTGCGAAATTATTTCAGCTCGATGCGCTATTGCTAATCCCCAGCGGTCATCCTTGGCAAAAAGAAAACGTCATTACCTCAGCGAGCGTCCGTTTACGTTTAACTGAAGCAGCAGCGATTGATTTGGCCCGCGCTTTTTTATATCTGCAAATCCCAACCCGAGTTGGCATCGATCAAATTGAAGTAGATCGTCCGGGCCCAAGCTATGCCATTGATACTGCCAAAGAACTGCGTCAACGCTTTGGCGCCGAAGCGAATTTGATTTGGTTAATGGGTGCCGATGCATTCACTAATTTACCAACCTGGAAGCATTGGCAAGACTTATTAAGCTTTATGAATTTTGCCGTTGCCAGTCGCCCTGAGCATTCGATTGAGACAGAGCTTACTCCTGTCTTAGCAGAGCTTTTAGCGGAGCACCAATGCCTATCTCCCGCCGAGCTCGAGAATCATCCTTGTGGCGAGATTTTTATTGATGACACACTGGCAGTAGATGTCTCCTCAACCGCCTTACGAGAGCAGCTACAGAATCCCGCAACGTATGATCTAGCCACAGCATCCATACCATCACATGCACTTGAAATCATCAGTAATCTAGGCTTGTATAAGTAATCAAGCTAAGATTGACCCATTACTAAAGAGAAACTATGGAATTACGTAAATTACAACGTGTCATTATTGATGCTCTAGAAGATGTGAAGGCGCAAGATATTCGCGTCTATGACACTGCTAAGCTGAGTGAGCTATTTGATCGCGTCATCATCGCCACTGGCTCAAGTAATCGGCAGACTCGCTCACTCGCGATGTCGGTCAAAGAAGAGGTGAACGCCAAAGGTGGAGAAGTTATCTCCATTGAGGGTTTGGAGACTGGTGAATGGGTCTTGGTCGATTGCGGCGATATTGTGGTTCATATTTTGCAGCCGATGCTGCGCTCTTACTATCAACTCGAAGGTATGTGGGGCGCAAAACCTGTGCGCGTCAAACTCGCTGCTAGCAAAGGCTTAGTGAAGGCTAGCGATGATGACGAAGAGTCTGATTAAATCGCACCCTAGTTGCAATTGATATGCGACTGACGATTGTTTCAGTAGGCCACAAAATGCCGGACTGGGTCAGCACGGCAAGCCATGATTACATCAAACGGATGCCGGCTGATTGTGCGATTGATGTCAAAGAGATTAAACCTGATCTCAGTCCTGCTAAAGAAGCTGTCAAGATCTTAGGGGCGATACCAAAGGGTTCAAAAATCATTGCATTAGATGAGCGTGGCAAAGATCAAACTACGCAACAGCTATCCAAGCAACTGGCTAGTTGGCGCCAAGATGGTTTAGACATGACTTTTTTGATTGGTGGTGCTGACGGTCTGGACCCTAGTCTCAAAGAAAGTGCTCATGCAATGTGGCGACTGTCCAGTCTCACACTCCCACATGCCATGGCCAGACTGATCTTGATTGAACAGCTATACCGCGCCTGGACCATCTTGCAAGGACACCCGTATCATCGAGAGTAATCCATTTACCTTGCACTCTTAACCCGGTCTGCCATGTTTCCTTTTATCTACCTCGCCTCTCAAAGCCCTCGTCGCCAAGAGCTACTCAAGCAAATTGGTGTTAAGTTTGAAATGCTCGCGCCCGCGCCAGGTGAAGATAGTGAAAGCATTGAAGCCAGTCGCCCTCATGAAAAAGCCCGCGACTATGTTGAGCGTGTCACTTTAGCCAAAAGTGCTGCTGCCCTGGAGCGCCATATCGAAAGAGCCCTACCTTGGGCCCCGATTTTATGTGCTGACACGACAGTGAGTCTCTCAGGCCATATTAGTGGAGAAATTCTGGGTAAGCCGTTTGATGCAGTGGATGCAGAACGCATCCTCAAACTGCTGAGTGGTCAAACCCATCAAGTCCTTACTGCGATTGCCCTGAGAATCAGCCCCACTAGCGAACCCGTCTCAACAGTCCAAATTTCTGAAGTCACCTTTACCCCATTATCTGAAGATCAAATCACCAAATACATTGCCTCTGGTGAAGCCTTTGGTAAAGCCGGTGCCTATGGGATTCAGGGACTCGGTAGCGCCTTCATTGAATCCATTACTGGAAGCTATAGCGGTATCATGGGCCTACCTCTTTTTGAAACCGCTAAGCTATTCAATCTTGCCCAAGTGACATACTCATTAAGCACTAGCCATGAATGAAGAAATCCTGATTAACATTACTCCGCAAGAAACGCGGGTTGCCCTCATTCAGCAGGGAGCAGTGCAAGAACTTCAAATCGAACGTACTCGTCAGCGCGGGATTGTCGGCAACATTTATCTCGCAAAAGTAGCCCGCGTTCTACCTGGCATGCAATCGGCTTTCATTGAAATTGGTTTAGAGCGTACTGCATTTATGCATGTAGCCGATATTCTGCAAAATCATTCTCAAACTCAGATCGAAAAACTTCTTTTTGAAGGCCAAACCCTGTTGGTGCAGGTCCTTAAAGACCCGCTGGGTACCAAAGGGGCAAGACTCACTACCCAATTAAGTATTGCAGGTCGTAACTTGGTTTATTTGCCCCCGAATAGCAATGACCCCAGCACCGAGAAATACATTGGCATCTCTCAGCGCATTGAAGAGCCGGAGGAGCGTGAGGCAATCAAAAACCGTCTTGCCGGCCTCATGCCCGCCGACGAAAAGGGTGGAATTATTGTGCGTACGAGTGCACAAGAGGCTAGCGATAGCGAGCTACAGCACGATATGCATTATCTGCGGACCACCTGGGAGAATATTCTTGAGGCCGCTAAAATCAAATCAGCGCCCTCCTTGCTCTATCAAGATCTTAGTCTCGCAGAGCGCGTTCTCAGGGATCTGGCTGGCGAGGAGACGACCCAGATTCGGGTAGATTCGGCAGAGAATTTTGAGAAGCTCAATACGTTTGCAAGCAGCTACATGCCAAATCTCTTGGGCAAGCTAACCCTGCATCGTGGCGAGCGCGCCCTCTTTGATCTATTTGATGTCGATGCTGAAATCAATAAAGCACTTGGTCGAAGAGTAGACCTCAAATCTGGTGGCTATCTGATGATTGACCAAACAGAGTCCATGACCACCATCGATGTCAATACGGGTAGCTATGTTGGGGCTCGCAATCTCGATGACACCGTTTTTAAAACCAATCTAGAAGCAGCGCAATCGATTGCACGTCAACTACGCCTCCGCAACCTTGGCGGCATCATCATCATTGATTTCATTGACATGCTGAACAAGGAGCATCAAGAGTCTGTTTTACATGAGCTCAAACGGAATTTAGAGCGTGACCATGCTCGGACTTCGGTAAATGATTTTTCTAGTCTAGGTCTCGTAGAAATGACCCGCAAGCGTACCCGCGAATCTCTGGCTCACATTACTTGCGAGCCTTGCCCCAGTTGTTCTGGCAAAGGTGAGGTGAAGACACCCCAAACGATTTGCTATGAGATTCTGAGAGAGATTGTGCGCGAGCATCGGCAATTTAATCCCAAAGAGTTCCGTATTGTGGCTGCCCCTGATGTGATTGACCTCTTTCTTGAGGAAGAGAGCCAGTTTCTAGCTAGGCTGGGAGACTTCGTGGCTAAGCCCATCAAGCTGCAAGCCGAAGCGAGCTTCCGACAAGAGCAATACGATATTGTTCTTAGTTAACTGAGAACGGGCTTTCAGGCATTCGAGAACTGAATACGATGCAGATTGGCATACAAACCATCTTGCTTGATCAGATCTTCATGCGAACCATTTTCGACCACTTGGCCTTGATCTAGCACCACAATACGATCCGCGTGTTCAATCGTTGAGAGACGATGAGCAATCACTAGCGTGGTTCTGCCAGCCATCAATCGCTCTAATGCATCTTGAACTTGGCGCTCAGATTCAGAATCTAAGGCAGAAGTTGCCTCATCCAAAATCAAAATTGGGGCATTTTTATAGATCGCTCTCGCAATGGCGAGACGTTGGCGCTGACCACCAGAGAGTCGATTACCATTATCGCCAATCATGGTATCAATGCCTTCTGGCAACTCTTTCATGAGGGCACCTAGATTGGCCGCCTCAAGCGCTTCAATCACACGGCCACGGTCAATGCCTTCGCTTGCCACAGCACCATAAGCAACGTTTGCGGCAACCGAGTCATTAAATAAAATCACGTCCTGACTCACAAAGGCGAGCTGCTTACGAAGATCAGCTAAAGCAATATTTTCCAGCGGGATATTGTCTAAGAAAATTTCACCGCTAGTCGGCTTAAAGAATCGAGGCAGCAAGCTGACTAAGGTTGACTTACCACCACCAGATGGGCCTACGAAAGCCACAATCTCTCCTGGCTGAATCGATAAATTGATATGACGCAAAGCATCTTGGCGTCCGACTTCTTGCTCATAAGAGAAACCAACATCCTCAAACCGAATTGCACCTTTGGCTTTATCCAATGACTGCATGTTGGCTTTGCGGGACTCGTCTTCTTCAATGGGTTCATCCATCATGCCAAAAATCATTTCTGCAGCGGTCAAGCCCCGCTGTAAAGGCTGATTGATATCAGCCAAATGCTTCAAGGGGGATATCACCAACATCATGGCTGTAATGAAGGCTGCAAATCCACCCACAGTAGTACCTTCGGTAGCGGATTGCATCAAGGCAATCACCAATACGACCGAGAGCGCCATAGAGGCGATCAGTTGCGTGATCGGTTGATTCAGGCCACCTGCCACAGCAGATTTCAGCGCAAATTGGCGCAAGCGTTCCGCCTTCTCTTTAAAGCGGCGCATCTCATACTCATGGGCACCATGTACCTTAACGATTTTGTAACCTGCTGCAGACTCTTCAACGATATAAGCCAAATCACTGGTTAGGCCTTGCTGCTCACGGTTAAGCGAGCGCAGACGTCGATTAATCTTGCTCATGATCAAAGCAATGATTGGGAAAATAATTAAAACCACCAATGTCAAGCGCCAGTTGAGGTAAATCAAATAACCCATTAAACCAATCACGGTCAAAGAGTCTCTCACCAGACTGATTAACATACCTCCCATAACGGAGAGTACATTGTTCACTTCGAAGACTACAGCGTTGATCAGAATCGAGGCAGAGTTCTTCTGGAAAAAAACTGTTCGGGCATGCAATAGAGTCTCAAACATTTGCTCACGTAGTTTGAGTAAGACTGAGTTAATGACACAAGTGAGCAAGTAGTTGGAGAGAAACTGTGCCAGACTTCTCACCATAGCTAGACCAATCAAGAAAATTGGCACCTGCCAGAGCTTAGAGTTGAGTTGCCCAGTAAAGCCCCGATCGAGCAATGGCTTCATCAAGGCAGGGATCGAAGTCTCGGCTCCAGCAACCACTGCCATGGCTAATAAGGAACCCATAATCAAGCGAATATGCGGTCTGAGATACTGAATTAAGCGGTTTAGGGCGGTACGGTCTTGAGCATTCATATAATGAATTATGCCCACCTTATCTGTCATAGTCATAACCCGCAATGAAGAGGCCAATCTTGGGGATTGTTTAGCCTCCCTGGAAGGCATTGCCCGTGAGATTGTTGTGGTTGATACCGCTAGCCAAGACCGCACCCTAGAAATCGCCCGAAACTATGGTGCCATCATTGCCGAGCCCGCCGATTGGCCTGGTTTTGGCCCCCAAAAGAATCGCGCTTTGGACCTTGCTACCTCTGAATGGGTGCTGTCCCTCGATGCTGACGAAAGACTGACTCCAGCCCTCAGATCCGAGATCGTGACCGCCATCAATCACTCAGCGCAGGTCGACTGTTTTGCCATTCCCAGGCTGTCTTGGTACTGCGGGAGATTTATTCGCCACTCTGGCTGGAGTCCAGATTATGTTGATCGCTTATTCAAGCGAGGTAGCGCCCGTTTCTCAGATGATTTGGTGCATGAGCGCCTGATCCCAAATGGTCAAGTAGCCCGCCTGAAAAATCCGATGCTGCACTATAGCTTTATGAACTACTCCCAAGTTCTGCAAAAGATTGATCGCTACTCCACTGCCTCTGCGGAACAAGCATTTGCTGAAGGCAAAACCAGCAGTCCTCTGAAAGCGGTTTTGCATGGCGCTTGGTCCTTCTTGCGCACCTATATTCTGCGAGCAGGCTTCTTAGATGGTCCACAAGGATTGGCTTTAGCCATTTCCAATGGGCAAGGCACCTACTATCGTTACATCAAGCTGTGGCAACTCAATAAGCTCAGTCGACATTCTGATCATCAGGGTACTAAAGAATGATCTCCGTGTTACTGGCGACCTATAACTGGCCGCAAGCCTTGAAGCTCTGCCTAGAATCCCTGAATCAACAAACAGACCAGGATTTTGAGGTCATCATTGCCGATGATGGCTCAAAGCAGGAGACCAAGGCGCTGATTGATTCTATAAGCACTGCTTTTTCAGTACCGATTACCCATCTCTGGCAAGAAGATATTGGCTTTCGTAAGACGCGCATCCTTAATCAAGCGATTGCAGCTGCTAAAGGAGACTATCTGGTTTTTTTAGACGGTGACTGCATCGTGCAAGCCGACTTTGTTGCCAAACACCGTGAGCTTGCACAGCCAGGACATCTGGTGACCGGCAGTCGCGTCATTCTCAATGAGGCTCTCACTAAATCACTTTTGTTATGGCTCCACTGGGATGCAAGTCGCTTCTTCGCCAGCCTCCTGAGTTATCGCCTGAGCGGGGGGATCAATAAATACCTACCCATCAAGATCAAACTGGGTGATGGTAGCTGGCGTCATTACAAAAAATTTGTTTGGCGACGCATCAAGGGTTGCAATATGGCCTGCTGGAAGACGGATGCGCTAGCAATCCATGGTTTTGATGAAAGCATGACAGGTTGGGGCCATGAAGATGCGGACTTTATATTCCGTCTACAACAAAACGGCATCATTCGGAAATCCGGCGCATGGGCGACTGAGGTGTTTCATCTCTTTCACCACATTCATGATCAATCCAATGCCGCTGAGAACGCCCGCCGTGTGCGTGAAAAGATCCTCGCAAAAGCTCAATCAGAAGCACCAT
This sequence comes from Polynucleobacter sp. MWH-P3-07-1, assembly GCF_018687555.1. NCBI lineage: Bacteria > Pseudomonadati > Pseudomonadota > Betaproteobacteria > Burkholderiales > Burkholderiaceae > Polynucleobacter > Polynucleobacter sp. MWH-P3-07-1. The sequence goes on along the minus strand of NZ_CP061296.1, from coordinate 421,368 downwards.
GACCCACTTTTCGTCCTTTAAACCCAAGAAGGTTTTGTTCATTGCCACACGACAAATTGGTGATGTACTAGTGACTACACCACTCATCTCCAAAGCCCGTGAATTATGGCCTGAGGCAGAGTTTCATTTTCTGGGCTACCGGGGCAAGCTCGATATGCTCAAAGGCAATCCTGATATTGCCGAGATCATTGAAACCTCAGATCGCCCTCGCCTTCCTGAATATCTATCTCTCTTCAATCGTTTGTTTCAGCGATACGATTTGGCAATCGTCACCCAGCCCAGTGATCGCGCCTATCTGTATGGATTATTGGCTGCGTTCAGAAGAGTCGGCGTTCTGGGCGGGCATCCCCAAGGTCAGACTGGCATGGACAATACAGACCGCAAGGCTGAGCGTCAAAATGCGTGGAAGAAAGCCATCTGCATGCACACGGTGAATGTAGATTACTTTCAGCAACATGTCATTGTAGAAAAGCTCCGCTTGCTGGAGCCTTTCTACAAAAATCCCGAAGATCTATTTAGCAAACCGATTTCGGTGACTCCTCCTAAAGAGGAAGCACTTACCCCAGTGATTGCCAGTCAACTGCAATCCCCTTATGTTGTAGTGCATCCCGGTCCCTTGACAGCGTACAAACGCTGGCCACTATCGTATTGGCAGACTTTAATGACTTGGTTGACCTCCCAAGGTTGGCAAGTTGTTCTGAGCGCCTCTCCTGCACAACAGGATCTGCAGCTCAATCAAGACATTCTCTCTTTGTTAGATGAGGGCACGCGGCAAAAAGTGATTAATACTGCAGGCCAGCTTTCCATCCCACAAGCAGCAAGATTAATGAAAGGCGCACTGCTGTATGTTGGAGTCGATACTTCGATCACCCATTTGGCAGCAGCTTGTAATACCAAGACTATTGCCCTTTTCGGCCCTACTCCACCGACCAATTTTGGACCATGGCCGAATGGCTTTGTCGGTACTGCGCCCTATGTACTTCGCGCCCGTACTCAAACCAGTGACTATGTAACGATTTTGCAAGGTCCTGGAGAATGCGTACCGTGTCGCAAAGCAGGCTGCGATGATCATCCCAATAGCCTGAGTGAATGCTTAGATTTACTAGAGCCTTCTCAGGTGATTGCGGCTATCGAGCAAAGCCTTCAGTAAACCCTCAATAAATTTAGTGGTACTGAACTTGTACGGGATTGGCTTGCTTGGAAGCGAGTACTTGATGCAGGCTATGTAAGCAGGCGTCATCTGGGTAGACTCGCAAGTCTTCTGGAAACTGAATTAAGCAAGCACCCCCTGCTGTAGTGACCGCCGCCGTCAGAATTAAACCCTTCACTCCATCATTAGCGCTTGTCGTAGGAGGAGCGCCAAATTTAGGTTCACGGGTCCGATTGGCCATTAAATAAGGTCCGATTTGACTTCGCAGCATCTTCACATCAATCGCCGAATCAATGCAGACATGCACATTGCGAGCAAAGCGCATTCTGGCACCCGTGATATCCATAACAGCTTCGGCAACAACGCGCATACCACCTGAAAACTTATCTGGCGTGACATTCACCTTAGCAACCAGCAGCTCATCCTCTTTGAGCCACGATCGATTGGGCTCATAAACTTCGCTATAGAGCGTCACCTCAATGGCCGCACTACCATCATCGATCGTCGCAATCATCATGCGACCACGCTGACCAGTGAGCATGCGAGCGGAAGTAATGATCCCGGCAATTAATTGATCTTTACCTTCAGTCACTTTGGCCAAGGGCTGACGAATAAAATGGCTCGCTTCTTCACGATAGGCATCAAACATATGCCCTGTTAAGCAAAGTCCGAGTGCCGTTTTTTCTTCGGAGAGGCGTTTCTTCTCAGACCAGATGGGTTCACGAACCAACTCTGGAAGATGGCGATCCTCCTCGCCAGCAACTTTAAATAAGCTGACCTGATTGACGGAGGCCTCTGCTTGCTCTGCAGCTTCAATCGCGCGCGCAAGCGAGGCTAGCAAGGTAGAGCGGATATCAAATAAATTGCCGCCCGTTTGGAGCTGATCTCGATACAAACTATCAAAGGCCCCAGCCTTGATTAGGGCTTCAATTGCGCGACGATTGACTTGACGCCGATCGACTCGCATACAGAAATCAAAAATATCTCTGAAGGGTCCACCCGCTTCGCGTACTTTGACAATCGATTCAATTGCCGCCTCACCCGTTCCGCGCACAGCCCCTAAACCATAACGAATGTGACTAAGTGGCGCATCCGGTGCAGCATCGGGACTTCTCAAGGGGGTGAACTCATATACACCAGTATTGATATCTGGAGAAAACACCCTGATGTGATTGGCTAAGCAATCGTCATACAAAATCTTGACCTTATCGGTGTCATCCATGGCGAGCGATAAGTTGGCTGCCATAAATTCTGCGGGGTAATGGGCTTTTAACCAAGCGGTTTGGTAGGCCAGCAAAGCATAGGCAGCAGCGTGGGATTTATTAAAACCGTAACCTGCAAAACGCTCCATCAGGTCATAGATTTCATTGGCCTTGCCTTCAGAGATACCGCCGGCTTTGGCGCCCTCACTAAAGATCTTGCGATGCTGTGCCATCTCTTCCGGCTTTTTCTTGCCCATCGCGCGACGCAATAAATCAGCACCACCGAGTGAGTAGCCTCCAATCGTCTGCGCCATCTGCATCACCTGCTCTTGATAGACCATGATGCCGTAGGTTTCTTTAAGAACCGGTTCGATACGGGGATCGGGATACTCTACTTTCTGTCGGCCATGCTTGCGCTCAATAAAGTCTGGAATGAGATCCATTGGGCCTGGACGATATAAAGCGACCAAAGCGATGATGTCCTCAAAGCGGTCCGGCTTGGCTTCACGGAGCATGCCTTGCATGCCGCGACTTTCTAACTGAAAGACGGCGACGGTATTGGCTTTTTTGAGAGCCTCAAATGCCGCAGGATCATCGAGCGCCATATCACCAATACTCCAGTCCTTGCGATCCGCATGGAGGGTTTTAATCCAGCGCTCGGCTGCTGCCAGAATGGTTAGTGTCGTTAAGCCTAGGAAGTCAAACTTCACTAGACCAATCGCTTCCACATCATCTTTATCAAACTGGCTGATGACTGAACTGCTGTCTTGCTCTTTTGTCTCTTGGGTATAGAGGGGGCAAAAATCCGTTAACTTTCCAGGCGCAATCAATACACCACCCGCATGCATACCCACGTTACGGGTCATGCCCTCTAATTGTTCAGCTAGAGAGAGCAGCTGACGGACTTCATCTTCATTCTTCTCACGCTCAGCTAATTGCTTCTCTTCTTTTTTAGCCATATCAATCGTCATGTATTGACCCGGCTTATTCGGCACCAGTTTGGCAATGCCGTCAACGAAGTTATAGCCTTGCTCAAGTACCCGACCCACATCGCGGATCGCGGCTCGAGCCGCCATGGTGCCGAAGGTGGCAATTTGACTGACCGCGTCTTTGCCGTACTTGTCTTTTACGTACTGGATTACACGGTCACGACCGTGCTGACAGAAGTCAATATCAAAGTCGGGCATCGAGACACGCTCAGGATTGAGGAAGCGCTCAAAGAGCAAGTTGTAACGCAAGGGATCGAGATCCGTAATACCCAAGGAGTATGCAACGAGCGAGCCTGCACCAGATCCACGCCCAGGGCCTACAGGCACGCCGTTGTTCTTGGCCCAGTTAATAAAGTCAGCAACGATCAGGAAGTAGCCAGGGAAACCCATTTGCGAGATTGTCTTGACTTCAAAGACGAGGCGATCGTGATAACGACCCTCTTCCTTAGCGCGCTCTTCTGGATCGGGAAAATTACGCTCCATGTGGCGCTTCAAACCGATCTCGGACTGCTGCAGTAAATAGTCGTCAAGCGTAATGCCAGGCGGTGTCGGGAAATTCGGTAAACGCGGTTGGCCTAAAGTCAGCGAGAGATTGCAACGCTTCGCAATTTCCACTGAGTTTGCCAAAGCAACCGGCAAATCCGCAAAGCGCTGTTCCATTTCTGCTTGACTGAGGAAATACTGCTCCTCATTGAATTTCTTTTGCCGACGAGGGTTACCGAGTAACTCACCTTCAGCAATACATACTCGCGCCTCATGCGCCGTGAAATCACTTCTTTGCATGAATTGCACTGGATGGGTTGCCACAACCGGCAGGTCCAACTCGCTTGCTAAATGGCAAGCGAGTTGAAGGTGTTGCTCGTCTTGTGGGTGACCACCACGCTGTACTTCAATGAAATAACTACCAGGGAATATCTTGCTCCAACGCTTTGCTAGTTCTCTCGCTTGATCAGCTTGACCTCCCAGGAGAGCTGTACCCACATCACCGATACGAGCACCTGACAACGCAATCAGACCATCAGCAAGGGTCTTCTTCGCTTTACGGTCCTCCTCTTTGGCAGCAGGCTCAGTAAACCACTGAGGATGCACTTCTGCTCGTCCACGTGATTGATTGTCCAATGAGGCGCGGCTCAGTAACTGACATAAATTCCGATAGCCCGATTGGTTTTGCACCAAGAGCAACAGACGATGGGGTTGATCAGGATCTTGAGGATTGCTAATCCAGACGTCAGCGCCGGCAATCGGCTTAAGTCCTTGAGAGCGAGCCCCAGAATAAAAACGCACTAAACCGAATAAATTGCTCAGGTCCGTGATAGCTAGGGCGCCCATCTCATCTTTGGCAGCTGCGGCAATCGCATCATCAATTCGCACGATTCCGTCCGTAATTGAAAACTCGGAGTGGAGACGAAGATGAACATAACGTGGTGAAGCCATGAGATGATTTTAGCTGTGTCCAAACTTCAAAATCCTCCTTCCCCAGCCAGAGCCTATCGTGGGCGATTTGCGCCTTCCCCGACTGGTCCTCTGCATGCTGGCTCCCTAGCAGCAGCACTTGGCAGCTGGCTGGACGCACGGGCTCATCAGGGTCAGTGGCTACTTCGGATTGAGGATGTCGATACCCCCCGCAGCATTCCTGGGGCAGCCCAGCAAATTCAGGGTCAACTGCTAGCCTGTGGCCTGCAATGGGATGAGGAGCCGGTATGGCAATCCGAGCGGCAAGAAGCCTATCAAAAGGCCTTCACTCAGCTCATTAACGAGGGTCAGCTCTACCCCTGCAACTGTTCCCGCCAAACGATTACTGCTGCCTTAAAGGCCCTAGGTGTTCAGACCGAGCGCCATCAAGAATTGATCTACCCAGGAAGCTGTCGATCGCAACTTGGACTAAAACAGGAAAATACCCTCGCTGCTTGGAGAATTGCACTTCCAGAACACTGCACTATTGCATTTGAGGATCGTGCCTTAGGCCATCAGACCCAGCATCTCAATCAGGAAGTAGGCGACTTTGTCTTACGAAGAAGTGATGGCTTATTTACTTATCAATTGGCTGTGGTAGTTGATGACGCAGAACAAGGCATTACGCACGTGGTGCGTGGAGCAGATTTGCTCAGTAATACGGTAAGGCAAATCTATTTACAAAAAGCGTTGGGCTACCCGACCCCAAAATATTTACATTTACCCCTGGTGCTGGATGAATTTGGTGAAAAGCTGAGTAAACAAACTCTCGCCAGTGCCATTGATACCAGTACCCCTACTCATGCCCTCAAAGCGCTGGAGCAAGCGGCCAATCATTTGGGTTTACAAGCAGTGACTAAAGAGAGATTTCACAGCATTCATGCGTTCTTAGTAGCAGCTACGGCTAATTGGAAAGACCGGTACTGCTGATTTACTTCTTCTTAAAGCCGCCGAGCAAGGCGCCTACTGGAGCTTTGGCTGGAACAATGCCCACTTTTTTGACTTCTGGCTGAGGATCCGTATTTTCTGCTTGATTGACTGTCTTCGAAGATTCATAAGGCATAGAAAAGAAAGGATCAGCAGCAGCTGGCGATGGTTTCGGTGTTGAATACGATCTCTGAGAAGTCTCACGAGTCGATCGAGGCGACCGATGTCTAGGCTCATAGTCAGATTCCTGACCGCCAGGAATATCGATATTAGGCAATGGAACAATCTCTAACTTGCGCTTCATTAACTTCTCGATATCGTCGAGCAAGCGTTTTTCACTCTCGTCAACTAAGGCAATCGCATCACCAGTGCTACCCGCACGTCCAGTGCGGCCAATCCGGTGAATAAAGTCTTCGGCATTGAATGGTAATTCGTGATTAATCACACACGGCATCGCTGGAATATCTAAGCCACGTGCTGCCACGTCGGTTGCAACCAAGGCTTCAATTGCACCAGACTTAAAGGCATCCAGAGTTAAAGTTCTTTCGCCTTGGCTCTTATCACCATGAATCGCACCGGCTTTGATGCCATCACGCTCTAGAGCCCGTGCCAATCTGCCACAACCCATCCGGCTATTGGTAAAGATAATGCACTGACGGGATAAACCTTGTTCTGTCCGCGACGCCAAAATCTTCACAATCGCTTTTTCTTTATCCCCCGATCGCACCATATGAATCACTTGGCGCACGGTATCGGCAGCAGCATTTTGTCTCGCAACTTCAACCGTCACGGGATTGCGCAAATAACTCTGTGCCAGTTTTTTAATCTCTGGCGAGAAAGTAGCTGAGAATAATAAAGTTTGACGCTGCGCTGGAATCAAATTGATGATGCGCTGTAGATCGGGTAAGAAACCCATATCCAGCATCCGATCCGCTTCATCCAACACTAAGAGTTCTACTTGAGAGAGGTTGGCCACTTTAGAGCCAATGTGATCCAAGAGACGACCAGGCGTGGCAATCAAAATCTCAATACCCCCACGCAAAGTGGCGACTTGCTCTTTCATATCCACACCACCATAGACTACGGCTGAACGTAAATCGGTATGACGAGAATAGTTCGCTGCATTCTCTGCAACCTGCACTGCTAACTCGCGAGTCGGCGTCAAAACTAAAGCTCGAATGGGATGCCTAGCCGGTGAAGCGCTACTGCTTGCATGACGCAAAATGCGCTGAATAATAGGCAATACGAATGCAGCAGTTTTGCCAGTACCGGTCTGGGCAGCGCCCATCAGATCCTGCCCCAATAAAACATGGGGGATCGCTTGCGCTTGAATGGGAGTTGGGCTGGTATAGCCCTGTTCAGATACCGCTTTTTGAATGAGCGGGTCTAAGCCAAAATCAGCAAAGGTGATTGTTGCTTGAGGAGTCGTTTCAGTAGAAATTTCGGTAGGGGTATTAGTCAAGGTAACTTAAAGGATGGCAGCAATGCCTGCTTTTGCAGTAGCAGCATCATCGGCCGATTTAACGCCGGAAACGCCGACTGCGCCGATGGTAAAACCATTTACCTCGATATTGACTCCGCCTTCTAACATTCCCATGCTGTGGGGAACCGATGCAAAAGCAGTACGGCCATTATTAATAATCTCTTCGTAAACGCGAGTTTCACGTTTGCCCATTGCTGCAGTACGCGCTTTCTCTTGAGCAATGTAGGAGGAGATGTGCGCGCAGCCATCACGACGAATCAAGCCTAATAGGTGGCCACCGTCATCACAAACCGCAATGGTGACCGCGAAATTATTTTCTGCTGCGTACTGATTTGCTGCATCCAGAATCTTCTGTGCGTCGGCCTGTGTCAAATAAGGTTTGGTAGCTAACATCGTTCTTCTTTCAAGTTCTATTGATATGTCATTAATAACAAATATTGCTGTAATTATAAGGGCTAGTGGGTTGCGCCGTATAAGACCATCAGGCCCGTTCCTACCAGCAGTGCGGCCGATAAACGGCGCTGGGGCCTAGAAACCATGACCCCGAGGCTAATAATGCATATGAGGATACGCATCCACAACGATACATTCTGGAGCATTCCGACGGGCAGCAAAATTAGCCGAATGGTCAAGGCCGCTACCATTGCATAGGTCACTGCGGCAAGCCAGCGGAAAAATTCGGTATCTTGGTTGATATGTCCTGATAAAAGCACGCCAATTGCGCGACAGAAGTAGGTCCCTAAACAGGCTCCGCCTAAGGCAAGGGCCAGCTGCCAACCATGAATAACGTTGGGCATCATCCGATGACTCCTGGACGTTTACGAATCATCTTACGATCAATGTAATAGGCCAAGGTTCCAGCAATAATTCCGGCAGCCAACAAACTGGAATCACGATCAACAAAATAAAAGATCGGCCCTAGTATGCAGCCCAGGGCAATCGCAATCCGATTCACCCAAGGCTTCACATCCGTGAAAGTCAAGAGAAAAAATAGAGGATTAATAAAAATCAGACCCAGAGTGATTGCGGCAGGAACCCATGCAGCGAGGTAGTAACCTAAGATCGTTCCCGGAATACTCATCAACCAGCAGACCAAACCAAATCCCAAGAAATAATTGAGTCGATGCTTGCGTTCTATCGAAGGAAACTCGCGCATGGTCATGGACCATACTGTCATTGCAAGCATATGGACTGATGCGTATAAATTACGATTGCGATCTTTTTCATGCAATTGAGGAAAGAGCGTCACCGTCATCGTGATGAAGCGTGTAGAAGTTAAGGTCACCGCTAAAGCAATTGCAATGACGGAGGATCCTGTCATCACCATTTCCATGAGAACAACTTGCCCAGGCAAAGCAAACATCAACAAGCTAGTCAACGCGGGGAACCATACATCAAAGCCATTGGTTTTACCCATGGCTCCAAAACCCACCATGCCAGCAAACAAAACAATGGCTGGAGCGCCCGCAGCATGTTTGATGCCTGACCAAAACGCATCCTGACGATTGACATAGCGATTCTGACTTGGTCCATCGCGCCCATTGTCGGCAGAGTCGGAGTGCTGGTGTTGGGTTAATGAAGACATCGGACTATTGTAAGAGGACTTAACAAGCGCTTGCAGATTGTGCGAGAGCCCATTCGATATGCTCTATCACCAACGGGGAAGTATGAGCTGCAGTATCCAAAGCCTCTATTAACGCTTCCCGAATATTCTCTTTTTCATCTTCAGATATACCCGAGCTCAATGCATTACCAAGGGCAACTGCTAAATTGCGACGCCACTTTGTATAGCCAATGCGCCGAATCGCACTACCCTCGTGGCGTTGCTCAAACTGTGCTTCTGTCCATGACCACAACTCCAGCAATGAGGCGCTACCCAAGCCGTGGCGCGCAGCAAAATCAGGCAAGGCACTGCGTTGGGCAAATTTATTCCAAGGGCAGATCAGTTGGCAGTCATCGCAGCCATAGACGCGATTACCCATCGCCTTACGAAACTCTATCGGTATAACGTCGGGGTTCTCAATCGTCAAATAAGAGATGCACCGTCTTGCATCCAGGGCATACGGCGCTGTAATCGCTTGTGTCGGACAGATATCAATACATGCACTACAGCTACCACAATGCTCTTCGATTGCTTCATCCAGCGGTAGCGGAATATCAACCAAGATCTCGCCCAAGAAAAAAGTTGAGCCCGCTTCTCGGTTGAGCAATAAAGTATGTTTACCGCGCCAACCTAATCCTGCTTTGCGAGCTAACTCGACTTCCATGAGTGGCGCAGAATCAGTAAAAACGCGATACCCAAAAGAACCAATCTTGGCCTCAATGGCCTTTGCAAACTCTTGTAAGCGTTGGCGCAAGATCTTGTGATAGTCACGACCTCGTGCATAGATAGAGACCACTGCTTGATCTGACTGAGCAAGACGCTGCCACTCATGATCAAAATTCACTTCGGGTGGCACATAATTCATGCGCACACAAATCACACGGGTTGTCCCAGGCAAGAGCAGTTGGGGATCCGAACGCAGCGCAGCATGCCGTTGCATATACTCCATGTGGCCATGGCGCCCTGCAGCGAGCCACTCTCGTAACTTCTCAGTAGCATCCCCCAAATGGGTATCGGTCACACGGACATCATCAAAACCAATAGCCTTAGCCTCGCCATCAAGCCATTGGCGTAGGGACGATAGCTGAGTGCTATCCAAGGCAGAGGGGGTAGATGAAGTTGAACTCATGAATTCAGAATGTAGCGCAATAATTGAATAAACTAGGCAAATACCATGACACAGAGCCAAACCCAGATAAAGCATTGTAGGCAAGAAAGCGAGACTGCGACCCTCGGTCAGGGTCTAGGCAAAGCCATCGCTAAGATCTGGACAGCCAATCCAAGCGCTCACCTCAATCTCGCTCTAGAGGGTGATCTAGGGGCTGGCAAGACCACTTTTGCACGCTATCTCATTCAAGGGCTAGGACATACGGGGAAGGTGAAGAGTCCCACCTATACCCTCTGTGAACCTTATCCAATCCAGATTGATCAAAACCCCGTCACCATCTATCACTTTGATCTCTATCGCATGCGCTCTCCGCTCGAGTGGCAAGAGGCAGGCTTTGCCGAGTACTTTGATACACCAGGATTGTGTTTAATTGAGTGGCCCGAGAAGGCTGAGAATACTTTACCGTCATTTGATCTCGTAATGACATTGACCGCCGGTGACACCGAGGCTGAGAGAGTCATTAGCCTGAGTGCCAAAAGTACTGCTGGCAAGCAATTACTCGACCAAATCTAGCATCCACATGAAGCACTCTAGCCCTGCCAATCTCTCAAGAAGACAGCATCTCAAGACTTCGGCCAAGCTTCTAGGCTTTGTCCTCCTCTTAGGAGAAATTGAGATCGCTTGGGGCGCCAAGATTCTGGGTGTAAGGATGTGGCCCTCTGAAGACTACACCCGCATAACACTCGAGTCAGATACTCCGCTACCCATTACGCAGCAAGTATTAACTAACCCAGATCGATTGGTAGTGGATGTCCAAAACCTGGAACTCAATTCCACCCTCAAAGACATCGTTGCCAAGGTCAAGCCCAATGATCCTTATGTTTCACAAATTCGGGTTGGGCAATATCAACCCAATGTGGTGCGCTTAGTCTTTGATCTCAAAGAGCCAATTAAGCCGCAGCTCTTTACCCTTGACCCAATTGGTGAGTACCAATACCGCATGGTATTTGATCTCTACCCAACTACCCCGCCCGACCCTTTAATGGAGTTAGTCAAAAGTAGTGCTCGCAAAGAGCAGGCCCTAGTTAAATCCAATGAAGAAATCGACCAAATTGCCCAGTTTGCTAGCAAGCCTGATAAAGGTCCACCAGTTGCACAGGCCATTCCGGATGTGAAGACCCCTAAGGCAGCCGCTAAATATAAACGTCTAATCACGATTGCTATCGATGCCGGCCATGGTGGCGAAGATCCTGGTGCAATTGGTGCAGCAGGCTCGAGAGAAAAGAACGTAGTGCTTTCGATTGCCAAACGCCTCAATCAAAAGATTGAAAGCGAAGACTATATGCGCCCTTTTTTAACCAGAGACGGTGATTACTTTGTACCCCTACATGTCCGAGTGCAAAAAGCCCGCGCAGTCCAAGCGGATTTATTTGTTTCAATCCATGCAGATGCTTTTATTGAAAGAGATGCCAAGGGTGCTTCCGTCTTTGCACTCTCCCAAATGGGGGCTTCGAGCACGACTGCCAGATGGATGGCCAATAAAGAGAATGCTTCGGATCTGATTGGTGGCATCAATATCAAAACCCAAGACCGGCAAGTGGCCAATCTCTTACTGGATATGTCGACCACGGCGCAAATTAATGACTCACTTCAGGTCGGCAACTCGGTTTTAAGGCAAATTGGTGGTTTTGCCGCCTTACACAAAGGCAAAGTAGAGCAGGCCAGCTTTGCCGTTCTCAAGGCCCCAGATATCCCCTCGATCCTGGTTGAGACTGCCTTTATCAGCAATCCCCAAGAGGAAGCCAGACTCAATGATGACGCCTATCAGGACCGAATTGCTGAGGCCATTTTGAAGGGAATTAAAGAGTATTTCTCGAAGAATCCGCCAGTAGCCAGACGGGTGAACTCCTAAGCATCGGGCTATACGAGGCAGGAGCAGCAAGAGCTCAGGACGAAGTCACAAGTCTTGCTATAATTTCCGTTTTACCGGGTCGGTAGCTCAGTCGGTAGAGCAGCGGACTTTTAATCCGTTGGTCGCGAGTTCGAATCTCGCCCGACCCACCAGTATCAAGAAACCCTCACTAGCAATAGTGGGGGTTTTGTCTTTCTGGGTTGGTCAAATGTGGATGACTGCTGGTAACAATAGATGATCTATTGGAAGTTTCGAGTGGGGATGGCAGACGCTGGTTCAGACTGATTGACCGTAAACGTCTCTTCATTAGCCAAACGAGGTAGCCCTAAATTTCTGCTGTGGCTCTATCCCCTGGTCAATCAAATACTCCACTAATTCAGCATATCTAGCCCTATATGGGTCATGCTTCACAAATGCGGGGCTGAACCAGAGGCTACTTGGTTGAACTTTATTAGTTATGTGACGAAAAAATAATGGTGATATCTGGCCAAAAATGGCCTTAGCGGAAACATCATACCGATCATCCTGCTGAGTAAATGAGTTAATAGCAAATCGCAAAGATCCTATAACAACATCTACTACGCTACAAAAGTGCGACTGGCCAATGGCGGTGAAGTGGTAGCCCAATATTCGATTCACTTTGAAAGCAACCCCATTTGGTAATCGCTTTGAAATTCCGCTTGATAACTTATTGATTAATTCCCCCTCTATTAACTTATCTTGAAATCTATCAATCATCACCAATCCGAATCCGTCTGGATGCTCAAGATATTCGTTGAAGTGATGGCATAGAGTATCTACGCTATTTCTTCTGGCATCCTCGGAAGAGGTTGTTATGTCATGAAGAATCAAGTTCACGAGCAGTTTGCACTCATACTTTACTGCTGCGGCAATAATATTTTTCTTAAGCTCGATAAATTGCTTATGCTCAAGATCTTTAGGACCGGGATTAAATTTCAAAACATAATCATCGGGCACATCAAATCGTTTTCTTATATCGATAATTTCATTTGATAAAGCAAGAGCATTTTCCGCCTTTATGACTACTCCGCCATAAAGGAAAAAGTCATTAGGAACTTTTTGATAGTTTGTCTCATCACAATAAAGTAAATGCATGTAGGTCTGATTGAGGGAAAACAGCCAGATTGCTCTGGCTGCCAACCCATTACTTCTTAGGTTTAGTTTGCTTGACTACAGTTTGTTTAAAAGTAGTAGATGGATTACTCTTAGCGGTTTTAGCACTCACGAACCTTCCATCTACAGCGCTTTTATTCACCGTAGTTACAGTCTTCTTAGTGGCCATAATGGACTCCAAAAAAGGGTTATTAATCACAAGACCCTTTTCGCCAAATCATTTTGGTATAGACTACGCATACCTGTTAAGTACGCTTAATCACAGGAAGCGGTGTTAGTTCGAGCTAATACCGCTTTTTTCTTGCCCCTCCAAACCCAAAAACACTATATCTAGTGATACTTGGATGCGTTACCCCCGATTTTAGTGTTTTGCATGGCTTTTTGCAGGCATTTCTAGTAAAAATTTATAAGTATTTTTGCTTAAATTTAGAGTGATTTTGGTGCGTAAATTTTAGAACCTTAATAGTCAATGGTTTCACGGTGAGCAGCTGCTTACGCACATCTGGTATTCAAGTGTCGCGAAACGCGACACTTTCAATTCAACTTCAATCCCCAAACCATACTCAATAGCCTAAACCTTCGCATTCACTTGCACCAAAAGCCAAAAATTGCAATGGCTTATAGCACATGGGTATTATTGATACACCCAGTCCTAAGCAATTAAATCTATGCCAGATATCACCATTAACGAAATACGCAGACGCTTACAGCTATTTGCAAAAGAACATGCTACAGATAGCGATGAAAAGCAACATGCACAGCAATTTTGGCGTGATTTCTATACGTGCTTTGGACTTAGCAAAAGTTCAGCAAGCATGTTTGAGGCTCGTGTATTAAAAGTTGGCGGTGCACGTGGCTATATAGATAGCTTTATACCCGGGGTCTTGTTGGTAGAACAAAAGAGTTTAGGCAGAAACTTAGATGATGCATACGTACAAGCACAGGCATATTTTCACGCAATTGCTAATGAATTTGAAAAGCCTCAATACATAATTACTTGCGACTTTCAAAACTTCCAACTTTATGACTTACAGAATAACGCTAAAGAACCTCTAACTTGCAAGCTAGATGAATTACATAAACGTGCAGATTGGTTTATGTTTTTAGTTGATAAGCGTGTTCATGCTGTAAGTGAAGAATTGCCGGTTAATCGCAAAGCCGCAGAACAGATTGCCAAGTTACACGATGCCTTGCTTAAGGCTAACTATAAGGGTAAAGATTTAGAAAGTTTTTTAACTCGTCTCTTGTTTTGTTTATTTGCAGATGACACGGGAATATTTGGCGAAGACGGCATATTTAGACGCTTAGTGGAAGCCACTAAGGAAGATGGTAGCGACTTAGGCAGTTCAATTGGCTTGTTATTTCAAGTTCTAAATACACCAAAAGATAAGCGACAAACTAATTTAGATGAAGCATTACAAGCATTTGAATACGTCAACGGCAGCTTATTTGCTGAAAATATACAAACGCCCTACTTTGATTTTGACTTACGCTCAATCCTACTTAAGTGCGTACAAATTGACTGGAGCGGTATTAGCCCGGCTATTTTTGGGGCTATGTTTCAGGCTGTACTGGAAGAAGGTGCAAGTGATACAGCACATCGAAAAGAAAGCCGTAGAGAATTGGGCGCCCACTATACAAGTGAACGTAATATTCTCAAAGTTATCCAACCATTATTTTTAGATGAGTTGCACGAAGAATTCAATAAGGCTAAGGGCAATAAAACTAAGCTAACTACCTTATATGACAAGCTACCCACATTAAAGTTTTTTGACCCAGCCTGCGGATGTGGTAACTTTTTAGTAATAGCTTATCGAGAAATACGTAGGATAGAAAACGATGTTATCAACGAATTGTTTTTTAAGGGTCAAGCACAGGGTGGTTTATTAGATATTGCGACGTTATGCCGCGTAAATATTGGACAGTTCTACGGAATCGAGATTGACGAAGCAGCAACACACATTGCACGTGTAGCGTTATACATAACTGACCATCAACTTAACTTAGAAGCGGCTAATAAGTTTGGCAAAACGCGTGCAACAGTTCCTCTGGTGACAACGCCGCATATACATTGTGATAATGCGTTGCGTAAAGATTGGGAAGATGTAGTTAAAGCAGAAGACTGCAGTTATATATTTGGCAATCCGCCGTTTATTGGTGCTGCCCTAAAGAGCAAAGAGCAGCAAGCCGATATGAAGTTGTTGTTCGATAGTGTTGATAACTACGGAAAACTTGACTATGTATGTGCTTGGTATTTGATAGCATCAAAATACATAACCAAAAACACCAATGTAGTTGTTGCATTTGTGTCCACCAATTCTATAGTACAGGGTGAGCAGCCTCCAATTTTATGGAAACCTTTACTTGCAAACCATATAAAAATTAAATTTGCACATCGCACATTTAAATGGACCAACGAAGCAAGAGCATCAGCCGTAGTCCAATGCGTAATTGTTGGCTTTGGCAAGCAAGATTGGCCTTACTGCATTGTCTATGACTACAAAGACGGGGTGGAGACTGAGCCAACTGAAATAAAAGCAAAACAAATTAATGCGTATTTGGTTGATGCTGAAAATCTATTAATTGAAAAACGATCATCAGCTCTATGTCCCGGCTTGCCAGAATTGGTTCGCGGAAGTATTCCTTATGATGATGGTAATTTTTTACTCTCAGAAGATGAAAAAAACGAAATCATAAGAAGAGAGCCGAATGCATCGAAGTTTATTAAGAAGTATGGTGGCGCAAAAGAAATGCTTACCAATGATTGGAGATATTGTATTTGGCTCAAGGACGCCACGCCTTCTGAAATTTTGAGCTTGCCGATCATTAAAGATAAGGTGGAAAGAGTAAGAAAATATAGGCAAGAAAGTGCTACCGCCTCGATTAACTCCAAAAAAGATGTTCCCTCTTTATTTGGCGATATTAGACAGCCTAATGCTGACTATTTACTAATCCCACGACACTCCTCTGAGAATCGGAAATTCTTACCAATTGCATATGTTTCCAAGGATGTCATTTGTGCGGACTCTGCTTATGCCTTGCCGAATGCAAGTCTTTATCACTTTGGCGTATTAAATAGCTCTATGCATAACAGCTGGATGAGGGCCATTGCCGGCAGATTAGAAAGTAGATATAGATATTCATCCAATATTGTTTATAACAATTTTATTTGGGTTACTGATTTAAACGATGAAGATAAGTCAGAAATTGAGCGTTGCTCGCAGAATATTTTAGATATAAGAAACGGCCTAGCAGGAACAAATGTTGGCGATGCATATAAGACAATTGTTATGCCAGTTGAACTGATTAAGGCGCACAGAGAATTAGATAAAGCTGTAGATAAGGCTTATGGCTATAAAGGCGCAGATGATGATGCAAGCAGAGTGGCATTTTTGTTTAAAAAATATGAAGAATTGACGAGTCTATTACCGTCCACAACATTAAAGAAAAAACGTATTAAAAAATCTGATGATGCGCAAGCCAACTTAATTTGAGTCTAGTATCTCGTCAATCTTTGTAAGTTCCGCCTGCCCAGCCTTAATCTTCTGCCTAGCACGCTCAGCCTTAACCGCTTGCTGATCTCGCTTTACACGGTCTTTCATGGATTTAAGTCTAGCTTGCTCTGGGCTTAGCGGCTTTTGCGGGGTGATTTCGTCGAATCTCATAGTTATCCAATCTGCAATGGCTGGTGTGGCACATTGCTTGATCCAAAGATGGCTTGAAACAACTTATAAGCCTGAGCTTGATTTTGGGCATACAGAATGGTTTCAACCCACATTCCTGCTGCATTAACTGTTGCCTTATATCTTTTCATATAGATATTTAGCAAATATCATTCTTCCATGCGACTCTAAGGGAACAAGCATGCAAAGCAAAGCATCTGATACAAAAGACATTCACGCTTTTGAAGTATTGATTAAAGACGTTACCTCAAGCTTAAGTTATTTGAGAAAAGCCGATGAACAGCATTTAAGACGATCAACAATTAGAACTATTGGTGCTGCTATTGAGGGAATCATCTTTCACCTAAAAAATATTGCATTAAACCAAGCCACAAGTTTTCCGGAACTCTATTCTGATTTAGAGGTTGCCGCCCTAAAAGAGGAGACATACTCGGTAAACGAAAACGGAGTTGTCCAGAAAAAAACTATGCTTATCCCTTTAAAGACAAGTATCAAGCTTATTGTGAAAATTGTAGATAAAGACACCAAGTCCCTTCATGAAAAAAGTTTTAATAACAAAGGGTGGGATGCGCTAATTGCAAATATCGAAGTAAGAAATAGAATTACTCATCCCAAAAAGATTGAGGATCTAGCAATTACCAAAAAAGAGGTAGATCAAGCAATAAAGGCATTTCACTGGACTTTAGCTTTGGCGCTAAGGACCGGCGATTCAGTAAAAGAGAACTTGAAGTCTCGCGTAATCTCTCTAGAATCTAAAAGAAAGCTTAGTTCACATAAAAAGAAATAGCCAATACCTAACGCCTAAAACTACCCCTCAAACTAGCACTTGCAGTCTCAATCTGCTCATCTAACTCCCCCGCCTCTACTGCTGCTTTAATAGATTCAAGGGCTTTAATTAATGCCTCACCACTAGCCACTTCCACACTGGGTTTGCCTTTGGCTAGCTCTAGTGTCCAGCTTCCATATTTAACGGAAACGCAGACTTTTCCTTCATCACTTTGAAACCACCATGGTTTTATACGCTTAGGCACCTCTATTTGCTTGCGCAGTCCAGTTTCACTATCT
This sequence comes from Polynucleobacter sp. MWH-P3-07-1, assembly GCF_018687555.1. Taxonomy (NCBI): domain Bacteria; kingdom Pseudomonadati; phylum Pseudomonadota; class Betaproteobacteria; order Burkholderiales; family Burkholderiaceae; genus Polynucleobacter; species Polynucleobacter sp. MWH-P3-07-1. The sequence continues at coordinate 403,660 of NZ_CP061296.1, read as the reverse complement.
TTCACGCTTTTGTACTTCATGACTACAAATGGGGTGCCCTCTAGCTGACTTTTAGCGAGTTGGATCTGCTCCCAGAGTTTTGATCCCAGCTTATTTCTCCTAATAACAATGGCTGGCATATTGCGGGGTTTTTTAACGGCCACTAGCTTTAAGTGACTTAATTGGCTCATTTGAATTCTCCTATGTAGTTAATGGGCTCATTAAGTGTGTTTTCGATATAGCGCTTTGGTCGACCTCTTTTTGCCTAATTAGAAAAATCGGCTCATTTTGGACATAAAAAATATGGTTTTTATTAACAAAGGCTAAATATTTACGAGTCGCGTAATGAGTTGCATTGAGATGCGAATAAGAAACAAGTTGCAGTTGCTGTAAGAGATGCAGTTAGTTGCTGTATTTGGGACAAATGAGTAGCTCTGAACAGCAACTCACGCAACAGCAACTATCTTTTGTCTCTGCTACTCCTTGCATCTCAAAGCAACACCGCGACTCCTTTCAACATTAAAGGAGATTAAAAATGAAAGAAATCACAGCCCGCTTATGGGAAAACAAAATGTACGGAACAACCTTCGGCAAAGGTCAATATCGCAAAGCCATCTACAACGGCACATTGGAGATCCCAAGTCCTTATGCCAAGTATTTAGTTGATTTTGAGGAAGTTGAAACTTGGTTTCACTTTCCTAAAAGCCCAATACACATTGAAATGGCAGCTCGACTAAGCAATATCCCAGCAAATGAAGACGGAGTATTAATGAGCTGGATCTATCGCTATGAGAATGGCGTTAAGAGTGCTGTTGAGGGGTATGCTGCGCTAGACATGAACTACAGCAGAATTTATATTGAAATTAAAGATTCTGAGCGCGGAATCGATGAATACTGGGAGCTACCCGTTAGAAGCTGTATCGCTAGAATTCCCGGTAAACCCACCCCAGCACTGATAGCCACAACACAATCCGAGCTAAATTCCCCTCAAAAACCGTCTACAAACGGGGTATTTGTCGGCGGACATAAGCAAGCACTTGAGAACCTACAAAAGTACGCTATCCAGTGATTTGAAGCAGCAGCTAAGGTCGTCGTCTAAAGACGACAGATCTTGGGGATCTTTGCTAAATACTTATAAGAAAAAAGGGTTAAGAAAAGTAGCATTTTCTTAACCCGAACTTGTAAGTCATTGATTCTTGGAAGCTATTTGTACTGTCAATTTGTCCTGTTACGTGACACTTCGCAAACAAGTTGAGGTCGACCTTTTTTCCTTAAGGAAACATACTTAAAACGCACATTTTATTTATGACAGGAAAACCAAATGGCACAAGCAAAAACCTTATCCCAAGCTGAACTTGATCAAGTTCTTAATTACGTCGGCACCAAAAAGTATGCTCTACGCGACAGAGCAATCATCCTCACTAGCTTTCTCGGAGGCCTTCGCGTCGCCGAAATTGCCTCCTTAACCATGGGTGATGTAGTGAACCCCGATGGATCGATTAAGAATGAAATTCGCCTCAGTGCAGCGCAGACTAAAGGCAAATACCCCAGAACTGTATTTGTTTCTCAGCGCTTACAGGTGGAATTAGCCAACTACCTCACAACAAGACATGCCAAAGGCGCTGATATCCCCTTTTTTCATACCGATCATCGCTTACGCTTTAGTCCCAATGGCTTATGCGTATGGTTTCATCAGCTATACAAGAATGTCGGTATTAGCGGAGGCAGTAGTCATTCAGGAAGAAAATTTTTCATTACCACTTTGGCTAATAAAGGCATTGGCGTGCGAATCTTAGCCTCTTTGGCAGGTCATCGATCGATTGCCGTAACGCAAAGATATATCGATGTAAATGATGAGCAAAAGAGAAACGCCGTTGAATTAATTTAAGAAAAATAATCACGCAATTACATTTTTATTTTTCATAAAATTTTCAAACAGAGTTTTTTTGGTGATTTTTTCTTAAAAATAAAATCGCCCTACAAGCCCCTGTTCATGGGGCTTTGATTTTTTGTATTTTTGTGTCAAGGAAATAAAACAACAGCAAAATTTGCGCGAAAAATACGAAAAAAATTAGACTGCTTCTATCAACACAACCGCATCACCGGCAATCTCGCCAAAACCGTGTTGATAATTTTTTAAAAATGAAGGAGCATCACCATGAGAATCACAGCAAATCAAAAGCATGAAATCGCTAGCGCAACGTTGGTAAAACTCGATGCATTAGCAAATCGTCGTCAAGTTTGGCAACGGGACTTTTACGATAAATCCAATAAGGCGCTTTACGCCCTTCTCTCAGACTGCCTAGGCATGTATTACGAGATTAAAGGCAGCTCTGCTGAAAAAGTTGTTTTAGAAGGCATTAAAGCCAACCTAGAAGGACGTGGCATTAAGGTACAAACCAGCACTCCAGTGCTAACCTTACTCGTCAAGTACGTGTTTAATGCTGAGCGTCGCAGAGCTAGTGCTTATTCCCGGGCATTACGGGTAGCAGCTAAAGAAGCTATTTCAGTGGGTAATTTCGCTGAATGGGTAACCAAGGTTGGTGGCATTGAGGAAGTTGCCAGTACTAAGGGCATTACCGATGAGACCATTAAAAAACGTAGTCAGCTGGATAATAAGGTTGCCGAGGTTAAGCAATTACTGGTTAACCAGTTGCAACACCCGTTGTGTTTGGTACCAAAAACTGCCTTGGCGCATCCAGCTGACTCTGCCGAATACACGCTCTTAATTGGCAAGATGTTAGCCAGCGGTCAAACGCAGGTATTAAGCGTAGTTCCAGGCTCTTCTGGCGCCATGATTGAGCAAGCAATTCGCAAGATCGCACAAGAATTGCTCAATAAGGTCGAGGAGCATGTCAAAGCCCAGGCAGAACTCGCAGCGCAAGCAGCGATCACTGAAGCAGCCAATCAAGCCTACTTCAAAGAGATGGCATAAGTCATTGTTCATTATTTGACAGGGGTTAAGGACTGATCAACCGCCCCTGCTTTTACCCAATTAGAAAGGAAATACCATGAGCTTCGCACTCAAATATGCACCTAAAACTCTCGATGAGGTTGTTCTAGGCGGCATCACCCTCAAAAACAAGCTAGCTGAATACATTAATGGGCGTGACTTAAAGCCTTTAATACTTCATGGCGGAGTTGGCACTGGGAAAACTACCATTGCCAATTTATTGCCTGATGCCATCGAAAGTAAAAAGGCAGAAGTTACCCGTCTTAAAGCGGTGGAATTTAATTCCATCAATGATGTCATGCAGACTTTTGAAGATCACACCATGTTTTATCAAGTATTTACGATCAATGATCAAAAACGTAACTACATCATTTCTAATGAAATTAACTTCACTCCTAAAGCAGCAATAGCTTTTAGAGATGTAATCGATGACATGATCGGTCATACCCAGTTCATCTTTACAACGAACTACATCGATCAAGTCGACATTGCCTTACGTGATCGCAGCAACTGCTTGGCTGTGCCTCCAGTAACAGCAAAAGACTGGCTTTCCCGAGCGCAGTGGATTTTGCAGCAAGAAGGTATTGCTCTGCCAGATGATCAATTACTCAAGATTCTCACTACGCAATTGCAAGTGAGCTCCAGTAACCGCAAACTCTTAGAGCGTCTTGAGGACTTTGTTAGATCCGTTCGCAATCCTCCGAGTAATCCTGGCGGGGTTCTTGAGATATCACCTTCATCAGAACCCATTAACCCCTTGATGGCTGCTTGACCACACCAGTACTAGCCCTAGTGGCTAGTACTTATAAGGAATCAATATGCGCTACCCTAGAACAGTCTTTGTTTTTGATACCCCTAACCATGGTGTAGATCAAGAATACTTTCAGAAGATCAGCTCATCCTCACAGAAGATCTATATACGCGGGCATTCAAAACCAATCGGGACAATTGATTCTGAGCTTGATGCCATCAAAATTTTGGATGGGTATCTCAACTTTACGGGACCAAATCGCTCTTATATGGTCATTAGCAATCTAAAACATATCGAATTTATAGCCACTAGCCTAGCAGATAAGGATTGCTCCATCTATTGGCTCATGAATAAGAATTCCGCTTTAAGCATTCGCGCAGCTTTAGGTGCCCTGCTTGATCTTCATGAAATGGAAGCCTTATTTAACGAGGCGCTTTACTACTACACCAAATCCAGAGATCGTTATCAAGCATTATCTGACTCCACGCACATATCAAGCGATGATTTTCCCCAGCTGATTTCCGACATTATTGATGGACATACGCAAGTTGAACTGCGGGCCGACATTGAAGGTTTTTTATGTGAAGAATTGCATATTGGAAAATTTGAGATCTAAGCCAACTTAGCGGCTGCCATCATTGGGGTGAGTTTTGAGTAGTGACGCTCAATCATTATTGTAGAAGTACCCATTTGCCTAGCTAGGGTGTGGATATCTATACCTTCAGCCAGTGCAAATGTGGCATAGGTATGGCGCAGACTATAAAGACTGCGATTACGCCCCGCTACATCTTTGAGTAAATTACATTCTTTTAAGAGATTCTCAAACTGAGGATTAAAGTTATAAGGCTGAACCCCTCTTGGGAAAGTAAATATCAGACGATCTAACCTAGCCTCTATGACGGCATTTAGATCTTTATATGGCAATTGATGCCAAGCAATTAATCTTTCCAGACAATCAACTACTAAATGTTTGGCAATTAAGTACCTAGGGCCTGTTTTACCGGAAAGCCAGACCTTGAGATACCGCTGATCACCAATCCAGTGCCATTGCAGATGCATCCAGCGCATGGGCTTGAGCTCAGTTCCCGGCCTAGCCCCTGTATAAAGTAAGAATTCCACATAAGAGCGACATAGCTGTCGCATCTCCTTAGTGCGAGATGATCTTCCCACCTTCTCCCAGCTGGGCATATAGGCTAATAATTGAGCGATCTCTTCTTTACTAAAAGCGGGTCTTGCTTGACTGGGAGAGCCATGGGGATCTAATAAAGGAACCCGATAAGTATCAGCAATCAAGTTTTGCTCTCTAGCTAAGGCAATGACTCGGTTATAGCTCGTTGCATGGGTGCGCTTAGTGCTTGCCTGGGGATCTCTACCCATCTGGGATAAGCGCCAAGATTCAAAATCCTTAACCAGCTCTGGAGTGATTTCCTTTAATTGGAATTTTCCAAAAAACGGGATGAGGTATTTATTGAGAACAAACTTGTAATCCTTAAAGATAGCTTTGCCATTACCTTCTTTATTGGCAATATCCATTGCCACGAGATCTTCTTGTGCTAACTGCTTGAATGACTTGGATTTGAGACTTAATTCCTGGCTTATCTTAGCCATGGTCTGCTCATATAGCGCAATAGAGGACTGCTTGGCCTCTTCAAGATCTGCCTGTGCCGTACTCATAGAATGCCATTGATCATTAGGCAACTTAAAACGACATTGCCATTGGTTGCTGCCTGATCGCTTAAAGAGGCTTACTAAACCTCGGTGAAGGTGAATTACATCAGCAGATTGGGATGTACTAGATTTAAAGAAAAGCTCGCTCAGATTTTGCATACAAGTGTCGTGTTTGGGGACACTTGTAGCTTAACTTCAGATTGGGGTTTGGGCGACCGCTAGTTTGTCGGGTAAACCGACATTTTATATGTGGATATCTGGTGGGCAGCTAACGACCCATATCGGACGCTCACGGCAAGCCATCCTAGAAGAGAAACCTATATCCAACACCAGTTTCAGTAATGACATGCTCTGGCTGCGCAGGATCATCTTCGATTTTTTTACGAAGCGCCCCCATGTAAATTCTCACGTAGTGATGATTATCAACATCGTTCGGCCCCCATACACCCAGCAAAAGCTGTCTATGGGTCAATACAATATTTGGATGCGTTACTAGAAATGCTAGCAAACGATACTCAATGGGGGTTAAATGAAGAACTTCCTCTTCCCGCTTTACGATCCTTGTTGTCAAATCAACATTGATATTTCCAAATTTGAAAACCGTCTCACCCTTATCGGATGCCATCGAACGCCTACGTAGCTGCGCTCGGACCCTAGCCACTAGCTCCCCAGGACTAAAAGGTTTTGATAGGTAATCGTCGGCGCCAATATTTAGGGCCTCGATTTTGTCATCCTCATGGGTTCTTGCAGAAACCACAATAATTGGCACGTCTGACCAAGTTCTAATATCTCGAATGAAGTCAATGCCCGAACCATCAGGCAGACCTAAGTCAACTAACACTACATCCGGTTGACGTGAGCCCGCCTCTATTAGTCCACGAGAAACTGTGGCTGCCTCAAATACCTGAAATTGCTCCGCCTCTAACGCCATCTTGATAAGCCTACGAATATTTGGCTCATCCTCAATAACGATTGCGACGGGAATTGGTTGTGACATCTAGCTACTTTATCAACTTCTACTGATCATCTACATCAATTTTAGGGGGATTACCCCGGGGCAAGCTAAAGGTAAACCGCGCACCGCCACCTTCCATTGTCTTTCCAGTGATCTTGCCGCCATGCGCCTCAATGATGGCCCTGCAAATAGTGAGCCCCAGGCCAACACCAGAAATTGCACCTTCTTTATTGCCTCGCTCAAATTTTCTAAAAATATCTTCTTCTTTCCCCCTGGGAAGACCAGGTCCATTATCCTGCACCCAAATCTCGACAGAGTGTGGAGAAGCGACTGAAGCACCTATAGATACGCTGCTGTTTTTAGGGGTGTATTTATAAGCATTTTCTAGAAGATTAATAAAGACACGCTCTATCAGAACCGCATCAAAATTTAATAGGGGCAAATCAGGAGGTAACGTCACTGTGACATGCCTACCTTCACTCGCCGACTCAACAGCCTTGATGGCGGCACCAATTGCCTCTTCAATCAGAAACCATTGTTTATTTAATTGGACCGTACCAGACTGAAGTCGGGCCATATCTAATAGATTACTTACTTGTGAACTCATTTTTAAAGCTTTTTCACGCAAAAGTACTGCAATCTCTTTTTGCTCGGAAGTCAGCGGTGCATCTAACATCTCCAACGCATCAGTCAACCCAACCAATGCCGTGAGTGGAGTTCGTAAATCATGTGAAATAGCCGATAACAGAGAGTTTCTTAAGCGTTCTGATTCAATTTGCACTGTCGAGCTTTGGGCGACTGAAACATAATGAATTCGCTCTAATGAGATTGCCAGCAAACGAGCAAATGTATCGAGTAATCTACGCTGCTCAGGGGACTTTAAGCGGGTAGAACTTGGAGCATCAATCACCAAGATTCCACGAGTACGCATTGGTGCTCGCAAAGGAATGTACAGCAAAGGCGCACCTGGCAAAGAATCAGTGCCATTGCCAGCCTCTTTAGAATTATCAAAAGCCCATTGGGCAATGGATAAATCTGCCTGAATATTGGCTTTCTTATCGATAACAATCTCTAACAACTGATTATCATCGTCGGCCAATAACAAGGTAGATTTAGCTTTGAATTCAATTTCAACAAAATGCTGGCTAATCTCAGCCACTTGCTCTGGCATCAAGGCACCCGATAAATCTCTAGACATCTCGTAAAGAGATTTCACTCTTTGTTCGCGTCGATTTGCAACTTTAGCTTGATAAGTCAATCCAGTAGTCAGTTTTGCTGTAATCAAACCAACAACTAACATTACTGCAAAGGTAAATAAATACTGGACATCGGTTACTGCAAATGAAAAACGTGGCGGCACGAAGAAGAAGTCAAATACAAGTACATTAACAACTGAGGCCATTAAAGATGGTCCCAAGCCAAATTTAACGGATACCAAAACGACTGCCAGCAAAAATAGCATAGCAATATTTGGTAACTCCACTATGGTATTAAGAGGTGTTGCGACAACTCCGGCAATACCGCAGATTAGCAAGCTCAATGCATAGGATTGCCAAGGAGCTTTTAGTTGCCAAACTAAGGATTCAATATCAAAGCCATCACGCGTAATGCTTGTCGAGTTTGTGCCCTGAGCAATTTTGAGCACATCTAAATCAGGGGCATGTCTAGAAATTGATTCTGAAAACGCCCTTCTCCAAATTTGCCATCCACTAAGGGCGCCGGTACCCACAATGACCCTGGAAAGGTTATTTTCTCTTGCGTAATTAATGATGGACTCAACCGCTTCATTTCCACCAACAGTCACTGCTTTTGCCCCCATCTCCTCTGCCATAGAGATAGTTTTTAGAATGCGTTCCCTAGACTTTTGAGAGAGATTTTGTAACTTAGGAGTTTCAACATAAATTGCATGCCATGGAATCTGAAGTTGTGCAGCAAATCTTGCAGCACTTCTAATGACATTTTCTGCCTCATCTCCAGGGCCGATACAAGCCAAAATAGACTCACGCGTTTTCCAAACATTGGATACCGAATTATCTTTACGGTATTTAATAATTTCGCCATCCAGACGATCAGCCGAGCGACGTAGCGCTAATTCTCGTAGCGCAATTAGATTTCCTTTGCGGAAAAAGTTTTGAGTTGCTCTTTCAGCTTGCTGTGGAAGGTACACTTTTCCATCTTTAAGCCTTTGAAGCAGCTCGTCGGGAGGCAGATCAACTAAAACAACTTCGTCTGCAGAGTCAAATATATGGTCTGGTACCGTTTCCCAAACCCTAACCCCAGTAATCCCACCAACAATATCGTTCAGAGTTTCAATATGTTGAACATTGATTGTGGAGTAGACGTCGATACCAGCTGCCAAGAGCTCTTCAACATCTTGCCAGCGCTTCGGATGCCTCGAGCCAGCCGCATTTGAATGAGCAAGCTCATCTATTAGGATTAGATCAGGTTTTTCAATCAGGGCTTGGTCAAGATCAAATTCCTTGAGTTTCTTGCCCCTATAGTCAATTTCCTTTAAGGGTAGAACTTCTATGCCATCAAGCATTGCTATAGTGTCTTTTCGACCGTGTGTCTCTACGACACCAGCAATCACTCGCTTGTTTTTGCTTTGCTCATGAGCGGCAGAAAGCATTGCATAGGTTTTACCTACCCCAGCATTCGCTCCAAAGAAGATCTTTAATTTACCTCGACCAGACTGAACTTCTTGGCTCTGTATACGAGCAAGTAATTGATCGGGGTCTGGTCGTGACTCAGGCATTCAGTTTAATTTCCATCTAAAGCAAGATTAAGCTTTAATACATTAACACGAGGTTCTCCGAAAATTCCCCATTGGCGGTCTTGTGTATTTGCTACTATGAGTTGATTGATATGATCAATACTCATTTTGCGAGCCTTTGCTACTCGAGATGCCTGGTATTGTGCAGCCTGGGGACTGATTTCAGGATCCAAGCCGCTAGCTGATGCTGTGACCAAATCCATTGGTATTGGTAATTTATTAGCAGGGTCAGCGCTCTGCAATGCTTCAATTCTTCCTTTAACGGCATCTGCCAAGGCTGGATTTAATGGGCCTTGATTTGATCCACTAGATGCGGTGGCATTGTAGGGTTGGGGCCCAGTAGCTGATGGCCTACCCCAAAAGTACTTAGCATCAGTAAAGTTTTGCCCAATCAACTCTGAACCAATAGCCTGATCGCCTTGATAAACAATGCTTCCTGCCGCCTTACTTGGAAAAAGCGTCTTCGCTAATCCCGTGACAAATACTGGATAGATAACACCAGTAATCACAGTTAACAAAACAAATAGTCCTAAACAACTTCTCATGATGGATTTCATTTTCTATCCTTAATATAACGTCTAGCGATCAAATGATTGAAATAATTAAATCAATGATCTTGATGCCAATAAATGGAGCGATAAGACCGCCTAAGCCATAAATCGTCATATTTCTGCGCAAGAGTGCGGCTGCGCCCAAGGGCTTATAAGCAACTCCCTTTAGCGCCAATGGAATCAAGAAAATAATGATTAAGGCGTTAAAGATTACTGCAGACAAAATAGCCGATGACGGACTAGAGAGATGCATCACATTTAATGCCTCAAGCTGCGGATATGTCGCCACAAAAGCTGCTGGAATAATGGCAAAGTATTTTGCTACGTCGTTAGCAATACTAAATGTCGTTAATGATCCCCGGGTCATCAGCATTTGCTTACCAGTCTCAACCACTTCAATTAACTTTGTTGGGTTGGAATCCAAATCGACCATGTTGCCCGCTTCTTTAGCAGCTTGAGTACCAGAGTTCATCGCCACAGCTACGTCTGCCTGCGCTAGCGCTGGAGCATCATTTGTTCCGTCTCCAGTCATCGCCACTAAACGGCCTTCTGATTGATGTTTGCGAATCAAAGCAAGCTTGTCTTCTGGTGTTGCCTCGGCCAGGAAATCATCCACCCCCGCTTCAGCAGCAATAGCAGCAGCAGTCAATTTATTGTCACCAGTAATCATGATGGTACGAATACCCATCTGACGCAGTTCGTTAAAGCGCTCCTTGATGCCGCCTTTAACAATGTCTTTGAGCTCAACTACGCCCATAACACGTGTACCTTGCGATACAACTAAAGGTGTGCTGCCACGTCGAGATACGTCATCAACCGCTTTCAGAACTTCCTGAGGAAATTGACCGCCTAATGATTCAATGTGCTTTTGAATTGCGCTGGCAGCACCTTTGCGAATTTGCTCTCCATTTATATCTACGCCGCTCATACGTGTTTGAGCAGTAAATGGCACAAACTGTGCGCCAATAGAGTTGATTTCCCGCTCCCTGATATTAAATTTTTGCTTAGCGAGGACAACGATGCTTCTGCCCTCGGGAGTTTCATCTGCCAATGATGCTAATTGAGCAATATCAGCAAGTTCTGCCTCGGTTACTCCAGATGTAGCTACAAAATTGGATGCCTGACGATTTCCCAAGGTGATAGTGCCTGTTTTATCTAGCAAGAGCACATCGACGTCACCTGCAGCTTCCACGGCGCGGCCAGACGTTGCAATGACATTGGCGGCCATCATACGGCTCATTCCGGCGACGCCAATTGCAGACAATAAACCCGCGATAGTTGTTGGAATCAAGCAAACCAGTAGCGCGATGAGTACTGTTATCTGAATTGGTGATCCGCTACCACTTGCAGCAACGCTAAACATAGAAAACGGTAGCAAAGTTGCAACCACCACCAAGAAAACAATCGTTAGTGCCACCAATAAAATTGTTAAGGCGATTTCATTGGGGGTCTTTTGACGTTTTGCATTCTCGACCATTGAGATCATTCGATCAATGAAGGTCTCCCCTGGATTAACGGTTACACGAACCACAATCCAATCCGATAAAACGCGAGTACCTCCAGTTACTGAAGAAAAATCTCCTCCAGACTCACGAATAACCGGGGCTGATTCACCCGTAATAGCAGACTCATCAACAGAGGCAACCCCTGCAATCACTTCACCATCTGCAGCAATTACATCATTTGCCTCAGCAATAAAAATATCGCCTTTACGCAACTGTGTTGCAGAAACAAGCTCTGATGCTGGACGGTTATCCCAATTTTCAGGAATATTGGCCGCTTTTACCTTCTTAGCCCATGTCTCTTTCTTTAAGCCCCTCAGCGATGCTGCTTGAGCCTTACTACGACCCTCTGCTAATGCTTCAGCAAAATTCGCAAAGAGCACTGTGAACCAAAGCCAAAGCATGACGCCGAGGATAAAACTTGAAGAAGCCTCACCTTCGCCATTTAAAGATTGAATCCACAACAAGGTGGTCAGGATGCTGCCGATATAGACAACAAACATCACTGGGTTTCGCCATTGAATTGACGGGCTTAACTTTCTAAAGCTATCCACAATGGCTGGTTTTACTAACTCGGCATCAAACATGCCTAATTTTCTTTTAGTCATTTTTATCTCCGAGATTAATTAATGAATCACTGGGAGCATTAACTGCTCAACAATGGGGCCAAGAGCAAGGGCTGGCACATAGTTCAATGCTCCAACCAAGATCACAGTACCGGCCAAGAGGACAATAAAAAGTGGTCCGTGCGTAGGCATAGTCCCCTCATTCACCGCTATTTTCTTTTTGGCTGCGAATGCCCCGGCTAACGCAAGCACTGGCACGATGACTCCGAAACGACCAAACCACATTGCAATCGCTAACCAGCTGTTATAGAAAGGGGTATTAGCCGAGAGACCTGCAAAGGCACTACCGTTGTTATTAGCGGCCGAGGTAAACGCATACAAAATCTCAGAAAAACCATGAGCGCCAGGATTGGCAATTCCCGCAACCCCATCGGCACTCATCACCGCAATTGCTGTGCCTACCAATACCAAGATAGGAGTAACTAAGATTGCAATTGCAACCATCTTCATTTCGTAGGACTCAATCTTTTTGCCAAGATATTCGGGGGTGCGACCAATCATTAAACCCGCAATAAATACTGCTAGGATCGCAAAGACCAGCATTCCATACAGGCCTGTCCCTACACCACCAAATACGACCTCACCAAGCATCATGTTCCAAAGAGGAACAAAGCCGCCCATTGGCATAAAAGAATCATGCATTGAATTGACTGCACCGCATGAAGCAAGCGTTGTTATGCTTGCAAAAATACTGGAGTCATCGATTCCAAAGCGAGTTTCTTTGCCCTCCATATTTCCCATAGCGCCATCTACACCTAAGCTAGTAATAACTGGATTCGCTTGAGACTCAAAATGAACGGCGGTAAAAGTCACTGTTAAGAAAATGAGCAGCATAGTTACTAAAACTACCCATCCTTGTCGTTTATCTCCAACCATTCGCCCAAAGGTAAAACACAATGCAGCTGGAATCAAAAAGATAGAAAGAATCTGAATGAAATTAGATAAAGGTGTTGGGTTTTCGTATGGATGTGCAGAATTAGCATTAAAGAATCCACCACCATTAGTGCCGAGCATCTTAATTGCCTCTTGAGAAGCCACCGGCCCCATCGGCAAAGTTTGCTGGTCTGTCGAGGCTGGCTCAGTTAAAGCTACGCCCTTTTCATCTTTGAGCGCTTGACCATCAGCATCAAGCTTAGGCGCATCAAACTTAGTGACCTCCACCGTTTTGACATCCTTGTATGCATCAAAGTTCTGAATGGAGCCTTGACCAACTAGAAAGATTGCATATACAACTGCAATGGGTACCAACACGTATAAGGTAATGCGGGTTAAATCTACCCAAAGATTACCAATTGTCTTAATGCTATTTCTAGCAAAGCCGCGAATAAGTGCAATTACAACCACGATACCGCTTGCTGCAGAGAGAAAGTTTTGTGTGGTGAGCCCCAGCATTTGCGTGAGATAACTCATTGTCCCCTCACCTACATAGGCCTGCCAGTTAGTATTTGTGGCAAAACTAATGGCAGTATTAAAGGATGAGTCTGGGGAAACGCTTGCAAAACCTTGAGGGTTTAGCGGCAGGACTCCCTGAAATAACTGCAATCCAAAGACAAATAGAACACCCAGGATATTGAAGACAATTAAACCAATTGCATAGCTTAACCAGCTCATTTCAACATCTGGATCAATGCCACATACCTTGTATATGAAACCTTCTATTGATCTAAAAGGTTTCTTAGAGGCAATGGCTTGACCGCTCATCACATTGTTAATGAAGCCTCCAAGGGGATAAGCTAAAAGCAATAAGACCCCAACATACAGAACAATTGTCAAAATTGCATGGGTGCTCATGAGAAGTCCTCTGGATTTAATAGTGCAGCAACTAAATAAATTAAAAGCAATGCAGCGGCTAAGCCACTAATGATCTGAATAAAGTTCATTTTTCACCCCTCAATCGTGCACAACCCTTAGCCAGACCAATGGTCAACGCAAGAAATATAAAAATGCAGCCGAGAAACAGTAAGCTCATATCCACCTCTATCCAATTAGATGGTTTGATCTTATAAAGAAGTGTGTAAAAAAGTTATAAAGATTTGAGTGGATTTGTATAAAAATCCTGAAAATAATGCTTTTAGGTGCCGTCTGGGATATGGCTGTTTATGGCCGACAGTTGCCATTCAAGTTGTCGGTTAACCCGACATTCAACCGTCACTTCTCGTGACACCCCCGTCGAAACCAACTGACCTCCACCTCGTACCAATCCGATCCACATGACCACCCGCCTATGCCGCACAACTTTCTAGATAGGTTTAAGCTAATGTTTTGATTACTGTTCGACACAATTCTTAAGTCTTTTAATCCGTTGGTCGCGAGTTCGAATCTCGCCCGACCCACCAGTAATACAAAAGCCACCCTCGGGTGGCTTTTTCTTTGGGTTGGGGTAGCCGATTAATTGGCTTTAATTTTTGAATGCCGACTCAGCAAATTTTGCAACACTAAGCAGCTTTGCATCCTCTGTATAGGCCCCGATTAATTGAATACCTAAAGGCAGACCATTACTCGATTTTGTTAAGGGCACTGTAATCGAAGGTACGCCCAAGAAACTCCATAATGCACAAAATATAGGATCACCAGTTGATGTCAAACCTTTAGGCGCCTCTCCGCTAGCAGGTACGGATAAAAATGCATCATATTGCTTAAAGAAACTAGCAATCGTTTTGCGCAATTTCTTCTGCTTCTGCAAGGCATTGATATAAGCTGGAGCCGAATGCTTCAATCCTCTATCTGCCAAATCTTTAATATGGGTGCTTAAAAGATCATCATGATGTTTTAAGTGGTCTTGATGGATAACGGCTGCTTCGCAGTCCATGATTAAATTCATATCAACAATTGCGTCCCAATACTCCTGGGGAATGGATAACTCTTCAACCGTAGCTCCCGCAGCACGAAGTCTTTGAACGCTCAATTGCAAGGCATCCATTTGTTCGCCACTTACCATGTGATCAAAGGGCGTTCTTAGAACGGCAATCTTTGGGGCTTTATATGCAGAAATACCTTGATGAATATCCACCGTAAAGTCGGGCAGAATAATGGAATCTTCTTCAGCCAAGTCATCATTTTTCAGCATCAATAATGCATAAGCAGCATCATCGACTGAGCGCGTAAAAAAACCAATGTGGTCAAGAGAGCCTGAAAGTGGGTGTGCCCCATCCCTTGGAACTGCCCCGAAGCTAGCTTTAAATCCAACTACTCCGCAAAATGCAGCTGGTCGCACTATCGAGCCTTGAGTCTGTGAACCCAGAGCTAAGGGCACAATGCCTGCCCCAACTGCCGCTGCAGAACCACTAGACGAGCCACCGGGAGTATGTTCACTATTCCAGGGATTTGTGGTTGGGCCTGGATGACGCCAAGCAAACTCTGTAGTGACGGTCTTGCCAAAAATAACGCCACCCAAAGCACTTATTTTGCGAATGATAGGAGCATCTTCTTTCGGTATCTGGTCTTTATATATTGGTGAACCATTAGTGGTCACAAATTCTTTTGTAGCAATAATGTCTTTGACTGCAACTGGAATACCTTCTAACGGACCAGTATGTGATTTTTGACTCATTTGCTCTAAAGAATCTCTGACTAAAAATGCTTTTAAGGTGGGCTCCAGAGCATCCGCTTGTTTAGAGCAGTCAGCAAGTAATTCTTTAGGTTGAAGTTTTTTACTCTGTATTAGAGAGCAGGCTTCAATTAAGCCCAGACTTTTACTCATATTTACTCACATCACTTAAAGTTTATTAGGAAACTGGGCATCTTTCGATGCCCAGAAAAAAGCTGTCCATGCTACTGCAACAGCTTACTTCATATTTAGAGCATTTTTAATGTATGTCTCATTAATGAAATTTTCATATACAGGCTGCTCCTTAAGATTACCCAAAGCAATTTGAGTATCCATCGCAATCTTTAATGCCTGTGGAGTAATCTGAACAGTCTTTGGAAATACATTTTCACTAATCATGCGATTGACGGCATTCTCAACAACTTGAGGGTCTTGTGATGGAAACTCTTTCTTGGCTACCTCAATAGCGCCCTTAGGATCCTTGGCGATGAACTGTAGCGCCATTTCCATACCATTAACCATGCGCTGCGCAGAAACTGGATCGACGTTTTTCATCGCAGTAATAGACGAGAATGCATAAGGTCCGTATGTTTTAGGAAAACCCAGCACCACTTTCATACCCTTAATGGCCACTTGATCTAAGCCGGGCTCATACAAAACAGCAACTTTTGCTTGACCACCTAATAATGTTGCAGGCTCTGTACCCAATGGCACTTGGATCATGTCGATGTCTGACTTTTCACTCATGCCATTTTCTTTTAACAATTTCAGAAAAAGCGATGTGCTGGTGGTGGGCATTAAACCTGTAACTACTTTTTGCCCCTTGATATCCTTAATGTTGTTAAATTTGACATCGGGTGCTGTAGCAATCCACACTGCAGCGCCATTCACTGCATTACTAATAATGCCGACATTGGCCCCTTTAGAAGCTGCAATGGCGGTCCACTCTGGGCCATGAATCGAGAACTGAGAGCTGCCAGATAAAACAGAAGATAGTGCGGCCGTGGGAGAGCCTGCAGTTTCTTTAATAACGCTCAAACCTTGATCTTGGAAGAAACCCTTATCGATTGCAATGTATAGAGGCAAATAGAGCATAGATTGAAATGCCTGGGAAATGGTCACTGTTTTGACTTCTGCATGCGCAGACAGCGACGCAAAGCCAATACCTGCTGCTATCAACAAACTACCCAGTTTTTTACTAATGGAATGCATTTGAAATACCTCCGCTGAAAGAAAAAGACATCATAAGAATTACATCCGAATCTGAGTGCGCCCGTCATCCGAACGCCAAGGAAATAAATACTTCTCCAATGCATCAATGCAGTGATAGAGACAGAATCCAACAATCATCAGAGTAAACAAGCCAACCCAAACTGAGTTGAGCTCATAAAGGCTAGATGCGTTGTAAATCATGTGCCCCAAGCCCGCCTTAGAGGAAATGAATTCCCCAACAACTGCACCGACTAAGCCAAAACCCACATTAATTCGAAAGTTAGAGACGATTGCTGGCATTGATGAAGGAACAATTGCCTCAAAAAATATCTGGTTCTTCGTTCCCCCCATAGAGAACAACAAGGACTGAAGATCTTTGTCGGCATCTTTTGATGCTTGATGCGCAGCTATCAAAGCAATGATTGCTGTCATCGAAACCACTAGGACAACCTTGGCTCCCAAGCCAGTACCAAACCAAAGCAAAATGATTGGTGCGAGTGCAATTTTTGGAACGCTGTTAATCGCCACAATAAATGGTTCGGTAATCTGCGCAGCCCATTTAGAATACCAAAGCGCTAAACCTAAGATCGTACCTACAACTGTACCGATCACAAAGCCCAATAAAGCCTCCCAAAGCGTGTAGCCAGTATCGATAAAAATCGAGTAGTCCAGAACACTAGCTATAAATTTTTTCCAAATACCTAATGGGGTCCCAATCAAAAACTCAGAGACTAGGCCCATTTGGGCGGCGATTTGCCAAATGGCGAAAAATCCAACCACCGAAATGAATTGAATAAAAAATTTACCTGAATGGCTTTCTAGCCAAGCAGTGCTTTTTAACTTGCTCGAACTCATACCAAGGCATCCTTTTTAGTCTGAATGTCTAATTCAGAGCAAAGTAAATTGAAATATTCAGAGAAATGTTTATGAGCCCGAGCATCAATTGGAGAAGTACGTTCAATCTCAATCTCATGCACATTTTTAACCAATGTTGGACGCGTACTGAGAGCAACAACTCTCTTTGATAGAGCTACTGCCTCATCGATGTCATGAGTCACCAAAATCACCGTCTTCTTGAAGGTAGCAACTGCATCCAGTAGGACACTCTCTAAATACAAACGAGTTTGGTAATCCAATGCTGAGAATGGCTCATCCAGCAATAAAATATCAGGATCCATCAGAAGCGTCCTGATTAGCGCAACTCTTTGGCGCATGCCGCCAGATAAAGTTTGCGGGTATGCCTTTTCAAAGCCAGATAAACCAAAAGTGGATAAATATTCTCTAGCAGTATCTATTGCATATTGCCCTGTTTCGCCGCGCACCTTTAAACCCAGCAGCACGTTATCTAACACTGTTTTCCATGGGAAAAGAAGGTCTTTTTGCATCATGTAGCCGATCCGCCCCCTCAGACTTTTGGTCTTCTCACCGCGATAAATAAGGGAGCCATCATCGGCCTCCAAAAGGCCAGCAATGATATTGAAAATGGTGGATTTACCACAGCCACTGGGCCCAATGATGCTAATAAAGTCTTGCTCATGCACATCAAAAGTCAAACCCTTAAGCACCTCAACAGGGCCCGCTTTGCTCGGGAAAGACTTGTGAATACCATTAATTGAGAGCTGAATTTCGCTGCTTGACATTAATAAATTCCGATTAAGTAAGTAGGAAGTAGGTACTAATACTTACATTTCACTCAGAATAAAAACTAAATCACTTAACTATCTTGGTGCAAGAATGATCAAGACTGGTGCATAAGATATTTTGTCGGTTTGCACAACAATCCAAAGACCAAGCCAATCTCGTCCGACCCACCAGCAATACCAAAGCCACCCTTGGGTGGCTTTTTCCTTTGCAGTTTTCAGTGCGCCTAAAACAGCGAATTTCTCATCGCCGATCTTGTTTGGCCATATGCCATCTACCATTCCGAATTGGCAGAAAGCTACCATCATCAATTCCAACCTCTTGGGCGATTCGTTCGTTCATGACTTTATTCATAGCCATGATCAAACCACCATTCTTTTGGGGATCCATTGCTAAGTTATTCATCTCATTTGGATCATTTTGTAGATCAAATAGCTCCAAATCATTTTTAGCTAAGAGTTCCTCCATTGTCGTTGGAGTATTAAATTGCAGTGGAGAGAAGTATCGTGAAAAACGGTATCTACCGTCAAAGATACTTCGAATACCCACCCGATTGGCAAAGTTAGGTTGGTGTTGATCCAGTATCTTGGCAGATGCTTTGTAGTCATACTTACCAGACATTAACCAAGAATAGGTTTTCTCAGCCCAGAACCAGCTAGTAAACATCAACATATTAAAATTAAACAATGAGGCTGGTCTTGCTGAATCCACTTTAGCTTTTTCAGGCTCTTTAAATAGTGGAGTAAGGTCTTTGCCTTTGAGACCTTCCGCTGCTTTTGCAACGCTCTTAGAGTCCTTACCTGTCATCGCCAATATCGTAGTAGCCAGGTCTAATTGCGAAGTGATTGCCTGACACTCTTTACCGCCAGGATATGCTGGATGAATAATCATCAGCGGAATATGGTTCTGCTCCTTGTAGGCAGTGGTTCCTTTGCCCCGCATTTGATGTGATCCGCCCAACTCACCATGGTCAGCCGTAAAGATCACAATAGTGTTATCTTCCATGCCACTATCTTTTAAGCCCTGCATTACTGCTGCAACATTCTCATCGCTATCACGCATACAGTTAAAGTAATAGTCAAGGAGTAATCTCCAGCGGCGATCCTCATTAGGCCATGAACCCATGAGCAAATCCCAAATCTCTTGATATAGTTTGTGCGCTTTTGGTCTGCCGGGTGCATCTAGTGCTTGGTGACGACTTTCTGGTAGAGGATAGTTATCCCATGTCGCTTGATAAAGCTCAGTTGTGGGCGGAGGCAAGATAGTCATTGCATGCTTGGCACCTTGCACAGGTTTACCTGGCAAATCCGAGTTCACGTAAGTCACATCATGAGGGTTCACGATATTGACCGCTAAATACCAAGGTTGCTTCTTTGCTCTGAGCTCTTGCCCCTCATTGCGTAGCCAACCAATCGCCGATGACAGTGTTAGCTTATCGAAGGTATAACCACCCTGCTGTTGATCGACGATATCGCCTACGCCTAAGAAGTCATCAAAGCCATAAGATTTAATGATCTTCCGATAGGTATCCATCGGAGCGTCATAGGCTTTCTTGACTGTATCCATATTGGCTGATAAGTGCCATTTACCTTGATAGGCAGAGTGATAGCCCAGCTCTTGAAGGCGATGTCCAATCGTCTTTACCTTGAGCGATAAATCAGGCTGCCATAAAAAATTAAGGTTATCAAAAATGCCTGAATGCTGAATATGCTGGCCTGTATAAATCACTGAACGTGCAGATGAACATTGCATAGTTGCCGCTTGGTGATTCGTAAAAGTTATTGCTTTCTTTTTAATCGCTTCGCGAGCCGGAACAGGCATGGGCCATTTTGGGAAAAAATGCTCTTGATCTACTAGAACAAAAAGAATGTTGTAGCCAGCAGGAGGCGAATTTGGTGCAACTGGATCAGGCTTATCAGAATGCGATTGAGCATCTGCATTTTGTATCCCAGCAGGCAACAAAGTAGCGCCTAATGCCGCTGCCCCAGATGTAAGTAGATTTCGTCTAGAAGGGTTTTGAGGATCATTACTAACATCCACCACCTCGGGCTTTGTTGTCTGCATTCCCTACTCCTCTGTGAGATTGGCAATACCTTTATTTGGTTTAAAACATACTAACTCAAATGAAATAAGGTTTTATGGCACTTTGTCAGTTAAACCAATAAAACTGTGTCGAAACCGCATCACGGCAATCAAAAAGCCACCCTAGGGTGGCTTTTTGATTATCTAGTTGACCTTCCTATTTTTGAGGACATGCATTTGCCAGCGGCTTACCTGCGACGCGATCCTTAACCCAAGCTAAATAAAACGGCTTAGATGATCCAGGAGTGGTGAAGTGGGACTGCTCACCAGGCAATTGCATTCTGCCAACGTTACCACCTAACTTGCATATTTGATCTTGATACATCTGATGCATCATTGGCGGAACAGCAGTATCTTTTGTTCCAAAGTAGATTTGAACGGGTGCAACGGGTTTTGCTACCGGAACACCGCCCTTTTGTACTGCTTGCACCCAAGCCAAAGTATTAGCAGGAGTTTGCTTTAGTAAAGTTGCGTAGCTTGCACCATAGTTAAAGTTGAATGTATCGCTTGATGCATGCATACATTTATTACCGTAGATCTCATTAGCCACTTTTACACCCTCATCTGTAAAGATGTCAGATAACTTGAGGTTAGAAAAGGCAGCTTGGGTTCCCCAGTAATACATCGTTGCATGGGTGAAGTTAAAGACATTGTCCAAAAACAGCTTTTGGAAGTCTTGGAAGAATTGATCTGCAGCGGCCTGATCCAGTTTTCCTGCTGGAGCAAGAATAGAGAGATCTTGAGGAGCCATGGCAACAAAACCAATCATATCGAGATTGTCAGCTACAGTGCCTGTTTGTTTTATGTATTCAGACATGCCTGCTAGCGCAATTACTGCGCCACCACCTTGAGACCAACCATAAATCAAAGTCTTTTTGTTGGCTCCAGTCTCTTTCATGGAAACTGCAGCACGAGCTGCGTTGAGTGTGTCCATCCCGTTGGTTGCTGAAACACTATATTGATGTCTACCCCCACCACCGAGACCTTGATAATCTGTGGCAACCAATACATAACCCTCTTTAATAAACTCTTCTACAGATGGAATGCCATAGTCGGTCCAGGAATTTCCACCAACCAAGAAATATTCATTCAAAGGAACTGCAGGATCAATCACTTGTGATGGCCCACAGTTTTGTGCCGCGCCTGTTGTGCCATGAGCCCAAGACATCACCGGACGACCGCCCGCAGGAGCCGGCCCCATTGGCGCAACCACTAAACCAGTTGCAATAGTTTTGCGTCCCGAGATATCTGAAGAGATGTAGGCAATCCTCCAAGCCCGCACACCCTTGACGGATGTTGCTATTGCCTCTTGCTTGATCACTTGCCCCAATTTACCTTCGGGGGTCATTTTCATGACAGAAGCATAAAAAAGAGGGACTGGTGGCTCTGCACATACAACACCAGAAAAAATGCTGAGCACGACACCAAATACGAAAAAAGGAAATGGGTTCAATATTTTCATAGTTTAGATGGTTAAATTGTGGAGTAAATCGTTATATGCATTCCTATCTTAGCTCATTAAGTACCTTAGATTACTTTTAAGATGTAGACATAATTGAGGTAAGGTTCTCCTGTAATGAAACACACTTTCGGGCTAAATATGTCATACAAAATATTACTGTGCGTTGGTTTTTTCGCACTGATTGCTGGATGCCAAAGTGCATCTATACAAGTCCCAACGCTAGTAAATCCCGGGGGAGACGTTACTCTCATTTTTAATCGAGAAAATACGATGCTAACCAGCATTGATAGAGCAAGGGTTTATATCGGTGAAACTGATGTATGCGTCATTCCAAATGGCGATAGCTGTCAGGTCAACATACCAGCAGGCAGACATGTTCTGAAAGTATTCAGCTTTACGGATGGCAATTTCGGCACGTTTTCTCATGCCTATCAATTCGAAAGTGGTAAAACCTATCGATTTCTTATTTCACCAAACAACCTGGGCATCGCTGTCAACTTTGTAGACCCCGGAAGCATCGCTTACCTTGTCGCTGATACCGTTAACCACCCGTCCAAGGATGACAGCAATGATGGATCCTTCACTATGAAACTAGTCGATGAATACTAGGCTATGTCCTCGCTAAACTTGATTATTCAGTTTGATAGCCGCTAGCGTGTTTAATGCTTATATACTGATTTCATGTCATCAATACGCCCTATCTAAACCCATACTCTATGCATCATCAGCATTTCACTCGCGCTGATTTAGCCAAAATTGCTGTGGTAGTGATGAAAGAGCATGGGCTCGAGCCTGATTTTTCAGAAGCAGTTCAGGATCAGCTCACTCAAATTCAATCAGCAGCTGAAGAGAGCGATCCCAGCCTTCAAGATCTCCGCCACCTTCTATGGTGCTCCTTAGACAATGATGATTCCCTCGATCTCGATCAACTCAGTGCTTGTGAAGATATTGGTAATGGTCAGCACAAAATTTATGTTGCCATTGCTGATGTTGATGGCCTGATCAAAAAAGATAGTCCAATCGATCAACACGCCAAACTCAACACAGCCTCAATCTATACCTCCTCTCGTATTTTCCCGATGCTTCCAGAGAAGCTGTCAACCAATCTGAGCTCTTTGAATTTCAATGAAGACCGTCTTGCATTAGTCACTGAAATGGCGGTATCGGCTACCGGTGAAATTCTGGGCTCAACCATCTATCGCGCTAAGGTTCGAAATAAAGCCAAACTCGCTTACGATGCTACTTCAGACTGGATCGACGGAAAAACTCACGCCCCCAAAGCCATTGCTGATTTACCGGGTATGGATCTACAAATTAAAACTCAAGATGCCATTGCCCAAAAATTAAGATTGAGGCGCCACCAAGCAGGCTCATTGCAATTTGAAATCTTCCAACCCAAGGCGATTTTTGCTGGGGAGAAAATTATTGATATTGCAGAGCAAATTCAAAATCGCGGCCGGCAACTGATAGAAGAGTTCATGATTGCCACTAATGAATCCACTGCTCGATTTTTACTGAAGAAAGGCATTCCCTCCCTACGTCGCGTTGTCCGCAGTCCCGAACGCTGGCTGCGGATTGTGGAATTAGCCAAACAGTACGGAGCGCTTTTGCCCAGCTCCCCAGATTCAAAAGCACTTTCTGAATTCTTATCTAAACGACATGTGGCCGACCCAGAACGCTTCCCTGACCTCTCTTTGGTCATAGTCAAACTCATGGGACCTGGAGAATATGTGCTGGAGCACCCTGGAGAAAAACCCATTGGCCACTTTGGCCTAGCGGTGCAGGACTATATGCACTCCACAGCGCCCAATCGCCGCTTTCCGGATCTAATTACGCTACGCATGATTAAGCAGGCCCTCATTGGTCAGCGCAGCCTGTATGACAATCAAGAGCTCTATGCACTTGCACTTCACTGCACCACCCAGGAAGATGCGATTCGTAAGGTGGAGCGCAGAATGCGTAAATCAGATGCCGCCCTATTTTTAGAGCCCTATATCGGAAAAGAATTTAATGGGATTATCACGGGCATCACTCCTAACTATGGGTGGGTTCGTATTTTTAATCCTCCAGCAGAGGGTATGCTTTTAAAACTGCCCAAAAATGCCACCATAGGCAATAAAGTTCGTGTGCAACTTGTCTCAACGGATGTGCAAATGGGCCACATTAATTTCATGTTGTCGGGTTATTAATGAACGTAGACTGAGCGAATGCCAATACTTTCTAATCCACCACGCTTAATTGTGTTTGCCGGCCATGCTGGAACCGGTAAGTCGACACTGGCTAAAAAAGCATTACCTCTTTTAATTGAAAAGACTGGTCAAGATTTTTGCTTTTTAGATAAAGATACTGTCTATGGGGCTTTTAGTTCACACGTTATGCAATTGTGTACCAATAACCCCAATGACCGTGACAGCCCCTTCTATCTGGAAAATCTGCGTGATTGGGAGTATTCCGGACTCCTTGATCTAGCTCGGGAGAACTTAAGCTTAGGCATCAACGTACTGTTGGTTGGGCCTTTCTCAAGAGAGATTCAAGCAGGCAAGGTGTTTAGTGCGGAACAACTCGGCATCCCAAGAGAAACGCACATTCAGATTGCCTGGATTGATCTGATTGAAGAGGAGGCTAAACGAAGAATGCAACGACGTGGCGATCCTAGAGATCAGTGGAAACTTGAACACTGGGATCAATACGCTACAAGACGAATAGATCCCCCCAATCATCCTGCCCTATATCGCTTTGATAATCTCCACTTTGATCCAGCGCAATTTGAGGCTCTGGTTCAAGAATTGGCGAACTAAAGTAATTAGCTAGCAACAGTGTTTACGGAGCAACCCATTGCTTCTGCAGCACCCGCCTAACCATCGGGTCAAAGGTCGATAAAGGTTCGCTTTTGTAATTGGGATCAAAAGAGATCTCATCATACTTGGCACAAAACTCGACAGTTTGATCATATGCCGGATCAGATTTGAACTGATCTCGCGCATTAGGATCTACACCAATCTTGTCACCATAAAAATAGGCTTGGAATAAACCATGCTGGACCAACATCCAATAATTATTTCTAGAAATAAAAGGATGCAATATGGATGCGATCACTTCACCATGATTAAAAGGCCCTAAAGGCTCAGCAATATCATGAAACAAGGTCACAACAACATACTCCTCATCTTTACCATCACGTAGCGCCCGAGTAGCCGCTTGTAAAGAATGCTCTTTTCGAGTGATGTTATAGGCTGTGTCTTTAGCAAGATTCTCCAAGAGTGCATAGAGCTTATCCGGCAAAGCTGCCAATGTGTGCTCGTGAACCTTTTTCATCAGTGCAAAATCAGCCGGAGTCCCTTCGTCCATTCTGGTGAAATGCATTTTTTCCATTGATAACTCCTATTCTTTAGGCTTTAACTCATCTTGTTTGGATAGTGTGACTTCGCTATTCTCAGCGTTGATTCCTGGTGGTATGAAGCTTGGCGGCGCCATCTTACTGCCATTCCAAGCTTGGCCACACCAGCATTCGCCTTGCTGATTAATAATACAAACACCCGATCCACAGCAACGTTTATCAGTATTGCTCATTCTTTTTCTCCGCTTGGTTGCTGGTAGTTAACATGTTTTAGTAGGTAGGTGGTAAGGTGCCAAGGTTTTGAATTTGCTCTGCCAGTAGGTACCCGCTAGTCCATGCCCCCTCTACCGTGGAATGCAATAACCAATCGCCGCAGATACCAAGGCCATGCTTCTGATCCAAGATAAAGGATTGTTCTTGTGGGTGCTCTACTCTGGCATATCTCCACAAATGGCTTTGATACAGTTTGCAGGGCTGGCCAGTGATCTTTTCAAATGCACTGACCAATAGAGGTTCAACCTCATAGTTGCTGCACTCCATATATTCTTTTGACCACTCGGAATTTGCTTGCGCAGTCCAAGACTCATAACTTGACCTTGCAGGCTTAGAGTTGTTTCTTGCAATCCAAGAAAATGGACTTTCATCTATAAATGCGCCATCAAACGGCAGGTCAATTTTGCTGTCCTGATAAGCAATCAGCGTCCAACATGGGAGCATTTGTGCTGATGTGCAGATTTTTTGAAGGCTGGTCAGCTTACTTGGGATCAGGACTGAAGCTTGCTTCGCCGGAATGGCAATCACAAGCAAATCAAAACTATCTTGAGTTGGACCGTGCTCTTTAGAACATAATTTCCAATGATTACCATCTCGCTCTATTTTATTAATTGTGTGTGAATATTTCACAGTTAAATCTTCAACTAGATATTTAGCGAGAGAGTTCATATTGGGAACGCCAACAAAACGTTGGCCAGAGTTCTCCACTTGCTCAATTTTATCTTTATGGATGGAAACAATTTTTCCTAGCCAGGGCTCTATGAATCCTTGCGCGAGCCAGGAATTAACAACACAATTAAATGGCTCATCTTTTGCAGTGAAGTATTGCGCTCCATGATCAGCAGCCCACTGCTCAAATAGCCTTGAGCTCATGCGACCGCCTGGGCCGGCACTTTTATCAAACAAAGTTACTGTCTTGCCTGCGGCCTGCAAAACCTTGGCACAGGAGATACCAGCCATCCCAGTGCCAATAATGGCGATATTTTGAATCTTGGACATTAACGGACTTTGCTTGAGTTTTGAACCAGGGACAGAGCGCTAGGCCCCAACAATCTCGAAATTGGATGACGAAATCGAGCAAACAGTCGATAACTCAGATTCAACGCTGGCCTTAAATAAGGTCGCGAGAATAGCCATACCAGTACAGGTAAGTTCGCTCTTTTGTAAGCCTGCAAGAACACTTCAACACCATTAATGAGTACCCCACTCTCATATTGAGCATACATGGAGGCTAAAGCTTCGTTACATGAAACCCCCACGGTATTGACGTCATAGTTTGCTGAATTGATATCCACAAAAGCCAATAATCCCGCTTGATTACGTTTACTTAAAAATAGGATCTCGGCCTGGCACAGTGGGCAGGCGCCGTCATAAAATAAGGTCAGTTTTTCCAGTGGATTCATTTGAGCTTATATTAAGGCTTATTAATAAAGCCTGCTGACCACCCCCATCGCTACCATTAAGGATTCATGCCAATACTCAATCATCCCTTTAACGCACTGGTCATCGGCTCTTCAGGATCGATTGGTACTGCATTGATGGATCTATTACAGCAACACCCTTTATGCGAAAAAGTGATTGGCATCCACCGTCAATCGGTCCCATCAATCGACTATGAGGATGTAGATTCGATTGCTGATGCTGCGCAAGCACTAGCTGCGCAAGGTCCCTTTCAATTGATTATTAATACCATCGGTGTTTTACATGGTGAGCACTTCACCCCAGAAAAACGATTAGATGACCTCACTGCTGATAGCTTCAGCGCTCTACTCAATACCAATACGATTGGTCCGGCCCTCACCCTGAAATACTTTGTCAAACTGTTAGACCCCCAACACAGCGTGATGGCGACACTCTCAGCTAAGGTAGGTAGCATTGAAGATAATCGACTAGGTGGCTGGTATAGCTACCGAGCCTCAAAAGCCGCTCTGAATATGATCATCAAGACAGCAGCAATTGAGCTGGCTCGCACCAAGCCTAATGCCGCCTTAATTGCTTTGCATCCAGGCACAGTTCAATCCAGATTATCTAAACCCTTTGGTGGTGAACTGAAAGGCAGGCCTGCGCTTGAGGCTGCTAGCGATATGCTGAATGTGCTTTTGGCTCTTGAGAAAAGCGATAGCGGTTCTTTCTTAAGCTATTCAGGTGAAAAACTTCCCTGGTAGCATTTGCTAGTGACTCACTTTTGCTTGTATTGAGTGGGGCAATATGCTCTGGTAACGAGCTTGCTGCGCAAAGCCTGATGCTTAGTCGCTCGTCCCGAAACACGTTCACGCCAAATCTTAAATGAAGTCCTTTTAAGGGATTTACGCATGAGTGCAATGACTTGCGACTCAGATAAACCGAAGGATTTCTCAATAGCATCAAAAGGAGTTCTGTCCTCCCAGGCCATTTCTATTACCCGAGATAAGTCTTCAGCACTGAGGGCTAGATTGATCGATTTCATGTTTAGCGCAGATTTGAACGAATGAAGCTCAATACGTCATCGAAGAATATCTTCAATTGAGAGATCCAAGTAAGTAGTGGCTTGAATACTTTTTTCATTGCGTACGTGCCAAAGCAACAATCTGATGATTTGGGATAGAGCTCAGCTGTTTTTTAAGGATCTTGTAGATATCCAAATCAAATTCCGCTTCACCCTCGGTTGCAAGCTCATAGAGCTCAGCCTCATTGATGGCTGAGCCTAGGTAGCACCAACGATCTACAACGTGCATAGCCTCTCCCTCGACAATGGCAATTGGGCCAGGATAAGGCCAAATCTTCACTTTGAAGGCTTCGAGGGCGGTCATGAGTCGCAGATTATGCAGTTTGACCTCTTCTTGACCCACGCAGACTCCATTGCATTGCTTCACGTGATAACCAAAGCAGGCTTTTTTATCGACAGACTTTTCTAGCCCCAGCGTAAGCTCACAGAGGCGATGGCGCTTTGCCAAGGACTGGAGACATTGATGCGCTTCTCTCTTGCTATAAAAGAGTCCATATAGATTTTCTTGAACCCCTGGTTGCAGATCTCGGTGGCTGACTAAGACGGGGGTCATGACCCCATCATGATCTTGCAATTGCCAAGCGCATAAATCCTTAGAGCGCCTTAATTTAATATTCAGGGCAGGTAGTCGCTCCTTAATCAGTTGAGACTCCAGTAGCAGGGCTCCCATTTCTCCACTGGTTTCAATCCAGTCAATATCTTTCACCTGCAGAGCCAGCTTCATCTCTTTACGATTGCTAAGGTTGCTATGAAAATGACTCAATACCCGAGTACGCATATTGATACTTTTACCAATATATAGAGGGGCTTTATTTTCAGCATAAAAAATGTAGACGCCAGGTTTGTCTGGAATTTGATTAATCAAGTCTTTGTCTATATGGCTTGGCAAACTCGCATTTGCAGTCAATGCATCAATCGCGCTGAGTAATTTTTCCTTACCGAATCTCGCTTCACAGACCTGCCAAAACTGATGCAATAGCTCTGCATCACCTAAGGCCCTGTGTCTGGAGCTCACTTTGAGGTCATGAACCTGAATGAGCGTATCTAGATTATGTCTTTTTTGTTCTGGAAAGAGATGCCTTGAGAGCTTAACGGTGCAGAGTACCCTGGGCTTGAAGTCGATCCCTAATCGTTTGAAGGAGGCTTTAATGAAGCCATAATCAAAGCGGGCATTGTGTGCCACAAAAACCTTATCCTCTAGCTGACTATAGATCTCTTTGGCCAGTTCCGAAAACTCTGGTTGATTCTGCACCATCTGCGGAGAAATCCCCGTGAGCTGCTGAATATTGTTCGGTATAAATACTTGTGGATTAAGCAAGCTTTCCCATACTTCAACGCGATCTTCATAAAGCGTTTTGACTGCAATCTCAGTGATGCGGTCTCGTTCGAAATTGGAGCCCGTCGTTTCAATATCAACAAAGGCTAGCGGTGGATAAGCTTTACTACTAGCCATCACAATTCAATGATCATTCAACAAGTATTGACCAAAACTAAAGACAGAGTTTGGCCCCCTAACTTCAGGTTCAGCATGACGCACTAAGGGAATGCCAATTGCTTGAGCTTTAGGCTTGGATTGGCGTGTTCTGCTCTGCTTTCCGACTGCTATCTTTTGTAACTTTGGAGCCTCGGTAATTTCGTTAAAGTCTGGCACTGCTTTTTGAATAGAGGCCTCGAAAGATACTCTGGCCAAACATTCCTGAATATATTTTTCAATGTTCAATAAAACATCATTTGCGAGCTCAGATATCTTTGACTTCCCATAATTAAGATTTTTCAGTCTTTGCATGAAATCATCGATGGAAAGCGTTTCAAGCTTTTCTGCGAGCAGGTAACCCCCTCCCCGACCTTTTACCGATAGAACCAAACCAGCAGACTTTAGGTTCGCAAGGAAGACCTCGAGACGACTTTTAGAAATTTGCAGTCTTTTACTAATTTCACTTGCCTGCACCGGTTGCATTAGCGATGAGTGTGCGGCAATATCGATCAGAGTGTCGATTGACTTACGGGCAGCTTTGTTTATTTTGATAATCACGATCTAGAAATTATCAATCTATTCGCTAAATTTTGCTTAAGCCTACCCACTTCATAGCTCATCAAGAATGAAGGCAATAAAAAACCACCCGAGGGTGGTTTCTTGTAATCTACGCAAGCAGAGGTTTAGGGTTTTAGTTGCCCCCTGATTTCCCCTGCTTTATTAGTCGCGCTATGAACGTTCAGATAAAGATTACCGCTCTTGAGGCTTTGAAGTTGTGCGTCAGTGAATTTAGCGCCAGCAGGAGCAGACCAAATATTGTCTGCCGTCTTTGTGAACGGCACAATGACCGGTCCATTTTGACCCATTGGCGCTTCATGGATATGCGCCATTGTGCCCTCGATGCCAGTCGTGGTGATCGTACCGCTGACTGAGCCATCAGGACCAACGGTAATGGCAGCAACTCCAGAAGCCGAGGTCATGACAGGTGGCACTTCTTGTGACCCATTGAGAGTGACATTCATGGATTGCGCTGATGCCGCTAATGCGGCTAGGCCAATACATGCTCCAAATAACGCTTTCAGCATTGTTTGATTAATATTCAATTCATTCTCCATTTCGGTTGACTGCAGTTTTACTTCCTATTGGCGCCATAAGTCTTATTCAGATAATCCACAATGACTGGCACTTCTTCATCGGTAATGGGTGCCTTGAACACATTCTTCATTCTCAAGACCTGAGCATTCCAATACCCCGGTCCTGTGTTGGGCGGCTGATATTCGGCATAGTGAGCTGAATGACAGGTAGAACATTTCTGCAAAGTCAACTCATAGCCAGGCAAATCAGACGGCCTCCATAACACCGTATCGGATGGCAGCTCAATTGTTTTAGCCTGAGCCATTGATGTGATTGCGAAGAGGGCGAGAAGCAAAATCATTTTTTTCATCTGGCTCTCCTTAAACTGCTGTAACTTTGACAGTTTCGACCACATTTCGCATATATCCAGCAGGCATCCACGAAGCAGTCATCGGTTGGATTTGTCCAGCATGGTTAAATGCCCTCACCCTCAAATTCAGCGTGCCTTTCTGTTTGGGCGTGAATTCAGTACGCCATTCTCTAAAGGAGAAACGTCCCAGATCTTGGCCCAATCTGGCCTCAGTCCAGCTTTGGCCGTTATCTTGTGAGAACAATACCTTCTTAATGCCATAACCCGCATCAAAAGCAATCCCTCGAGCCTGAATGGGTTTGCCTACAGTCACTACGCTGCTATCCGTAAAGTTGGTAATGAAAGAACGGATTGTGAATTGATTAATGGGAATAGTTTTCGAAGGTGCTGTACCAGGCTCAACACAATTGCAGTCATTGTCCGGAATTCGATACGCTGGATTCATCCAGTATCCGTTATAGACATCATCAACTACTTTAATTTCGCTGAGATGCTTCACCCAATAGGTGCCATAGTAACCAGGGACAATCAACTTGATTGGATAACCATTTAAGAATGGAATATCAGTGCCATTCATTTGGTAGGCAACCATCACATTGCCATCCATGGCGTGATCAATATCAAGACCTTTGACAAAATCAGAATCACTTGGGAGAACAGGTTGGTCTAAGCCATTAAATGTCACCTGCTTGGCACCTCGACCAGGATTGGCGGCCTTGAGAATGTCTTTTAAGGAAACGCCAACCCATGCGGCATTTCCCATCGCACCATTACCTAACTGTCCACCATTGACTCTAGGCTCAAATAAACCGCGACTATTACCCGAGCACTGATTTACTGCAACGATTCTTTGGGAAGGAAAATTCTTCTTCAGACTTTCCAGAGAAATCTCTAAGGGCTTCTCAACATTGCCA
Organism: Polynucleobacter sp. MWH-P3-07-1; assembly: GCF_018687555.1. Lineage (NCBI taxonomy): Bacteria > Pseudomonadati > Pseudomonadota > Betaproteobacteria > Burkholderiales > Burkholderiaceae > Polynucleobacter > Polynucleobacter sp. MWH-P3-07-1. The sequence continues at coordinate 372,031 of NZ_CP061296.1, read as the reverse complement.
CTGATACTTAATTTATATGTTGCAGGGTCAATCGAAGTTGGAATACCAGCCATGTGATAGCGCACAAAGAATTCATCATTTGGCGTAATGACATGATTGTCATAATACTGAAATGGGGTCTCTAGTTGAGGGGGGCGAGAAGTCAGCACAATCATGGGCTTCTTCTCAGGAAATGCCATGAGTTCGCGCTCGCCATAGGCAATTGGCAAATTCGTTCTATCGGCGCCCAAAGCCCAAGATGGTAATAAAGAGCTAGCCCCACCAGCTAAGGCAGTTGTAATGACTTTACGTCTATTGGTAAAGTTTTCTGAATTCATAAATGCCTCCTCCACAATGATTTATGGTTGAGATAAGAATAACTATTTTTTATGAATCCCCCATAAGGGCAAACCCTCTCTTAAATGCAGGATTTATAGGTTTATCTGACACACCTTGCACTCAGCAACCTGCAGCACCACACCTGAGGATGTTCTACACTAAAACCTTCCCTTCGTTAACCCCACCCAAAGGAAAAAATGAGTCTGATTGAGAAATTACAGTGGCGCTATGCCACTAAGAAGATGGATGCAAGCAAAGTGGTTCCTCAAGAGAAGCTGGATCACATTCTAGAAGCGATTCGCTTGACTGCGAGCTCAAGTGGCCTGCAGCCCTACGAAATCATCGTGATTACTAACCCAGAGATCCGCAGCAAAATTAGAGCGATCTCCAATGACCAATCCCAAGTGACTGACTGCTCTCATTTATTAGTCTTTGCCGCATGGGATAACTACACAGCAGATCGCATCAATCAGGCATTCGATATGACTGAAGAGATTCGCAATCTGAAAACGGAATCCGGTACTGCTTATCGCCAGATGCTCCTGAAGAATTACCCAACCAGAGATCCAGAAGTCAATTTCACGCATACCGCCAAGCAAGCTTATATTGGTTTGGGTACTGCTTTAATTGCGGCAGCCTATGAAGAAGTCGACAGCACGCCTATGGAGGGCTTTGATGCCAAGGCGCTAGATGCCATTTTGAATCTCCAGGCCCAAGGCTTACGCAGCGTCGTAATGCTGCCTTTGGGTTATCGCAAGACTGATGAAGATTGGTTGGTCAAACTCCAAAAAGTGAGACGTACTAAGGATCACTTTATCCGCTGGATGAAGTAAAGCAGTGTTTGTCAGTAAAAAGCCACCCTTGGGTGGCTTTTATTTTGGATCCTGATCTTGACGCTGCTTGCCATTCCACAAAGTAGCCTTCCCCAGTGCCAGATAGTTCAAGCCAATGATGACCGCAAACCAAATGACTTCCCCTATAAAGAAGGTGGATTGGTTGCCGTTACCGTTTCGGTTGTTACCATCTACCGCAAATAAGACTACTCCGGCCACAAAAGAGAAAGTGGCAATGATTGTGAAAACATCAAATAGCTTAGCGAAAAATGGTTTCATAGTGCACTAAATCAAAATGACAATTCAGGGAAAGATGACTAGATGCCCCGTAATTGGTCGACCTTGTGAAAAAACTGCTTAGCAAAATTCAATACCTGACCATCGGTTGGGTGATCTACTGTTTCAACACCGACAATTTTCTGAGCAATCGCAGGATCGTGCGCTACTGCATGTTTTTGTAATTCATTCTTAGCTGAGCCTGGACCGACAATCAAAATTTCATGCGCGTCTTTTACTGCGCTAATCACTTGATGGAAGAAGGCATGCTCTTCAGGAGCATTACCGCTACCGATTTCGTTAGCCTTGTGATGCAGATGGGGGTGAGCGCCATCAGTTTTAATCATTTGATTCAAACTCGCATCAAAGTACAAGATATGGGCTTCTCTATGGTCCACCCAAATGACGACGTGATTTGCTGACATACCTACCCCTTTAGTGTTTTGTAATTTGTGAATTGGTTTTTGTTTTGTTATTGATGATTCTATTTTATATAGCTAGCTTACTCCTAGATTCGACCTAAATTTGACTAATTCGCTTATATATTTTTAATCCTGCATTTGTCAAAGAGAATGATTCATAATGAAACTTGATACTTAAAAACTGGAGCTGTCATGAGCACAAAAATTGATATTGGTATTGATGAGAAAGATCGCAAAGCGATTGCTGAGGGTCTATCAAAACTGTTAGCCGATAGCTATACCCTCTATCTCATGACACACAACTTTCACTGGAATGTGACCGGGCCGATGTTCAATACCTTGCATTTAATGTTCATGGGGCAGTACACCGAGCAGTGGGCTGCATTGGATCTCATCGCTGAGCGTATCCGGGCATTGGGTGAGCCTGCTCCAGCAACCTATCAGGAATACAGCAAGCTGACATCTATTGAAGAGGTCTCTGGGGTACCCAAGGCCATGGAAATGGTCAAACTTCTGGTCAAGGCTCAGGAAGCGACCTCTAAAACAGCCCGTAAGCTCTTTCCCTTAGTCGAAAAAGCCGGCGATCAGCCCACCGCAGACTTGCTAACTCAGCGCCAGAACATCCATGAGAAAACGGCTTGGATGCTCAGAAGTCTGCTGCAAGACTAAAGATCCACCAAAAAATCCCTTGATAACAAGGGCTTAGCTTTCTCCCTCATGACAAATCTGTCATAATTATAGTTTTTAGCTATCAATATAAATAACTGATAGCTTCCATAAATATTATTCATTGGACGGCTTGGCACCCTTCCCGCAGAATGGATCCCGTTGTAACTCATTTGTAAACCCTGAAAGGAACTCTATGTCCATTATTAATACCCAAGTTCAGCCATTTAAGACTGAAGCTTTCCACAACGGTAAGTTCGTTACCGTTTCTGATGAGAGCATCAAAGGCAAGTGGTCTGTATTCATTTTTATGCCAGCTGCTTTTACTTTCAATTGCCCTACTGAAATTGAAGATGCTGCTGATAGCTATGCTGAATTCCAAAAAATGGGTGCCGAAGTTTATATCATCACTACTGATACCCATTTCTCACACAAAGTGTGGCACGAGACTTCACCTGCAGTAGGTAAAGCCAAGTTCCCATTGGTTGGTGACCCAACCCATACTTTGACCAATGCATTTGGCGTACACATTCCAGAAGCTGGTCTAGCATTGCGTGGCACCTTCATCATCAATCCAGAAGGCATCATCAAAACTGCAGAAATTCACTCTAACGAAATCGCTCGCGATGTTTCCGAGACAGTACGTAAGTTGAAAGCTGCTCAGTACACCGCTGCTCACCCAGGTGAAGTTTGCCCAGCGAAATGGAAAGAAGGCGCAGCAACCTTGACACCATCTTTGGATCTCGTAGGCAAGATCTAAGTATTGGTTTCTAGTAGTTAGTTGTCTTTTGTATTACCCAGTCAGACTCTCTTCGGAGAGTCTATTGGAGAGGATCAAAAGTCCTCTCCAATAGACTCACCAGCACCAATACCGTAAGGAAAGCACCATGTTAGATAGCAATATTCAAGCCCAGTTAAAGGCCTATTTCGAGAGAATCGTCGATCCGATCGTTTTGACAGCGAGCCTGAATGACGACCCCAAATCCGCTGAAATGCTCGAGCTCTTGAATGAGGTAGCGCAGCAGTCAGACAAAATTACTGTTAATACTGATGGCAATGCTGAGCACAAGCCCAGTTTTACCGTAGCCAAGGCAGGAGATGCAGCACGTATCACCTTTGCCGGCTTGCCCATGGGTCATGAGATGACTTCTTTCATCTTGGCCATCTTGCAAGCAAGTGGCTACCCACCTAAAGTGGAAGAAGAGGTACTCAACAGTATCCGTGGTTTATCAGAGAAGATGCGCTTTCAGACCTTTATCTCTCTGTCTTGCCACAACTGCCCAGACGTAGTTCAGGCCCTTAATTTGATGGCAGCGCTCAATCCGAATATCGAACATGAAATGATCGATGGCGCTCTGTATCAAGGTTTGGTCGATCAATACCAAATCATGGCTGTTCCAACCGTGATTCTCAACGGTGAAGTGTATGGCCAGGGGCGCATGACTGTTGAAGAGATCGTAGCCAAACTGGATACCGGCAATGCTAAGGAAGTTGCAAAGAAGTTGAGTGCCAAAGATGCATTTGATGTCTTGATTGTTGGTGGTGGTCCTGCAGGCTCTGCTGCCGCAATCTATTCGGCGCGCAAGGGCATTCGGACCGGCATTATTGCTGAGCGCTTCGGCGGCCAGTTGATGGATACCCTGGGAATTGAAAACCTCATCTCGGTTAAAGAAACCGAAGGGCCTAAGCTCACACAGGCTCTTGAGCAAAATGTCAAAAGCTATGATGTCGACATCATGAACTTACAACGTGCGAAGGCGCTGCGTAAGACCGATGTAGGATTGGAAGTCGAGCTTGAGAATGGTGCTGTCCTCAAAAGCAAATCCATGATCATTAGTACCGGCGCGCGCTGGAGATCGATGAATGTCCCAGGCGAAGATGAGTATCGCAATAAAGGTGTGGCCTATTGCCCTCACTGCGATGGTCCCTTATATAAAGGCAAGCGTGTCGCGGTCATCGGTGGTGGTAACTCAGGGGTAGAAGCTGCGATTGACTTGGCGGGTATTGTTAGCCATGTGACCCTGATTGAGTTTGATAGCAAATTGCGTGCAGACGCCGTTCTACAAAACAAGCTCAATAGCCTGCCTAATGTCACCGTCTTGACTAGCGCACTCACCACCGAAGCATTGGGTGATGGCAAGAAGATCAATGGCTTGCGCTATAAAGATCGCACCAATGAGAGCGAGCATGTGATTGAGTTGGAAGGTATCTTTGTACAGATTGGCTTGTTACCGAATACCGATTGGCTCAAAGGCACGATTGATTTATCACCCCGCGGTGAGATTTTGATTAGCGATAAGGGCGAGACCTCGATGCCAGGGGTCTTTGCTGCGGGTGATTGCACTACCGTACCTTACAAGCAAATCATCATCTCAATGGGTGAAGGTGCCAAGGCCTCCTTGGGAGCGTTTGATTACCTGATTCGCTCTTCTGTTCCAGAGCCTGAGTTAGCTATCCACTAAATTAGGTTTAAGCTTTCAGAAGAAGCCTAGCTATTGCTGGGCTTTTTCTTTTTACAAGCCTCAGAACAATACTTCACCTCTTCCCAATTCTTGGCCCAGGATTTTCTCCACGTCATTTCTCTTTTGCATACTACGCAGAGCTTGCTGGGGAGGAATGATTTATTACCTTTGAAGGATGTGCTCATCGGATCGTCTTATAGTTCATCCAAATGATTGAGAATTTGATCTGCATGCAAGGCAATTTGTTGTTGATCCTCGGGACTAATCTTGTTTAGATTAGCAGTCATCAATCGGGTGCGGGGATTGCCATCAAATTGCTTGCGATGTTTAATCAAGAAATTCCAGTACAAATTGGTTACCGGGCATGCGGTTTCACCAAAGCGCACATCCGGTTTGTATTTACAAGAGCTGCAGTAATTGCTCATGCGCTTGATATATGCACCACTGGCAATATAGGGCTTACTGGTAAAGCGCCCACCATTGGCAAATAAGGCCATGCCCGCGGTGTTGGGCAACTCCACCCACTCGATCGCGTCAACATACACCGCGAGGTACCAATCGCATACCGCAGAAGGCAAGATCTCCGCTAAGAGTCCAAAGTTACCGGTAACCATCAGGCGCTGAATATGATGAGCATAGCCATACTCCATAGTCTGCCCAATCGTATCCCTCATGCATTGCATTTGGGTATCGCCGGTCCAATACCACTTAGGCAGTGAGCGCTGGTGATCATAAAAATTCTCTTGAGCCATCTGTGGCATATCAAGGTAATACATACCCCTTACAAACTCACGCCAGCCCAAAATCTGACGAATAAAGCCCTCAATGGTCGATAGATCTAGGGAGTATTTTTTCCAGGCCTCAAGTACTGCATCAATGACTTCACGGGGATTGAGCAGCTTCAGATTTAATGCGCTGGATAGCAGGGAGTGCCAACCAAAAGGCGTATCTGTCCACATCGCATCTTGAAAAATCCCGAAGTTGCGCAGCCGATACTCAACAAAATAATCGAGTGCTTTTAATGCTTGCTCACGAGTCACGGGCCAGTGGAATTGCTCCAATGAACCAGGGTGCTTTGGATAAGCTTGATTTACGTATTTAATGACTGCTTGCGTAATGGCATCGGGCTTAAATTCAGCAGGGGCATCGGTAATCCCCGGACCCTTCTTGGGATAGGGCTTACGATTATCTTGATCAAAATTCCACTGGCCGCCCTCAGGATTACCATCAGCATCTACCAAGATGGAATACTTTTTACGCATCAAGCGATAGAAGTATTCCAGACGCAATTCTTTTTTATTCGAAACCCACTCACGAAACTCACTATGGGAACAAAAGAAATGGGTATCTTCTCGGATTTCTAAGTGGATCTGGAGTGCCGTTGCCAAATCTTGAATAGCTTCTTTGAGACGCCACTCGCCAGGCTCAACGCATACCAAATGTTGAATCTGGTGTTTTGTCAGATGCTCTCGCAATACCTCGGTAATCGTATGGGGAGATTCTGAATAATAAGCAAGGGGGTAATTTTGATCTTTGAGCTGTTGCGCAAAGTGCCGCATCGCAGATAAAAATAAAGCAATCTTGGCTTTATGAGACCAAACATACTGCGCCTCATTTGCTGACTCCACCATGATGATTTGGTCATGCTGCGGATCAAATCCCTGGAGGGCTGCCCCGTTTAAATCGAGTTGATCCCCAAGGATGAGAACGAGTTTCTTATTGCTCTTCTTCAACAATAGCCCAGGTGCTGTCACCCAACTTTTTGACTGCCATCAAATAAGACCAGTTATCGGGAATACCGCAACTCCAATTATTGGGTGCATTCTGAATCAGCATATTGACTGCGTTGCGGCCATCGTAATAAAGGTAGTAGGTTTTGCCATGAATGGGATTAAAACCAAACTTGGCACAGTGAACCATTTCAGTGGCATCTAGCCTAGCTTGCAAGGCTCGCGCCTGCTTCATTAATACCTCTGCCTGCTCCATGATGCGGTCGTACTCGAGCTTAGCGTTTTGCCGAGCAACATTGACTGCCTTATCTTTCTCCTCAACTACCTTGATCGGAGCAAAGACAGGTGCCCCTACTTCCATGGGGTATTCAATAGCAGCGTGTCTTGCTGGGTCGGTATCTTCTATTCTCATTGGCAGGTCAGCTAGCTTTAATGGCTATTCTTTTTGCATTCTTGCAGCTTATCTGCACTTCTTTGCTGAAAATCGACCATCGAGTGATAGCCCATTTGGTAGCAAGGGCAGTGATGCCCCAAAATCCAGCGCGCTAATTTAATCCGAATTGTCTTAATCATTCCGTCTCTCCTGAAAGCCTCGAGGCTTTATATATCTACCTCAATTATGAAGCGAACCCACAATTCTTGCAGTAATGCCGACTTCAAGCAAATTTAGGCATTTTTTCTTACACTTAGATCATCCTAAACGACGCTTTAATCCACCGAAAGCCCTCATGACCAAAGAAGTTGCCCTCAATGTTCTAGGAGAGCCCCTAGTGCCCTGCTCTTTTGACCCCTTAACCGGGTTCTTTCGGGATGGCTGCTGCAAAACAGATGACAACGATATTGGTAGACACCTAGTCTGCGCGATTGTCACCAAGGCATTCCTGCAATTTAGCCTTGAAAAAGGCAATGATCTGATCACCCCAAGACCGGAATATCAGTTTCCGGGGCTAGTAGCAGGCGATCAATGGTGTCTGTGCATTAATCGCTGGGCAGAAGCTCTAGCAGCCAACTGCGCTCCGCAAATCAAGTTAGAGAGCACACATATCAATGCACTCAAGACTGTGTCTCTAGAGACCTTAAAGCAATTTGCAGTCGTCGAGTGAAAGCACTGAGTAATCCTTTCCAATAGAAAAATATGCTCGGCAAGATTCGTAAAAAAATGATCGCGGCTGAGATTGGCCCCATTAAACAGGTCGAGACCGTTGTTTGCCCTATTTGTGAAAGAGTAATCCCGAAGCCCCAGATGGATGCCCACCACCTCATCCCAAAATCTAAAGGGGGCAAGTCGACCGAGTATCTTCATCGTATCTGTCATAGACAAATTCATGCCCTCTTTAATGAAACTGAACTGGCCCGGAAACTGAATACTGCAGAGTCGCTTAAAGAGCATCCCGATATGCAAAGATTTATTGCCTGGGTCAAGACTAAGCCAGATTCTTTTTATCAGAGAACATCGAAAAGTGATCGGATTAAAAAATCAGACTAGCAACACATGAGTAGAGGTCTAGCCTAGGCGGGATTTAATCTCTGAAATTAACTGGGGCATTTGATCCTGCCTGACAAACTGCCCTAGTTCAATATTGATATTCTCAGAACTCAGTACAAAGATTTTGGGCTTATCCCCAGGTAGCAGCACTTGGGTCCAACGACTATTGAATTCGTAAGTCTTTGTCTTGCTACCAATGAATTTAGTGATCTTCAGAACCGTGCCATCCAGCTGAATCTCCTCATAGTCGAGAGCATGACGTGCGTAGATTAAGAAGCCTAAAGTCAGAGCGCACAACTCAATACAAGTGAAAATGATGATTACCCAGACACCGGCAATCAAAAAACCGATCCCCACCAGTAGCGAGAAAAACACCAGAACCGCATAAAACTGGAAGAGCTGCTTTGGTGTCAGTGAGCAGTTGCGCTGCATTCGCCAAATTTTCATATTACAAGTAGCGGCTAGGCTTTGAGATACGCGCCGTAGATGCCATAAGCAGCACCCAGCCACAGCCCCGCAATCACCAAGAGCGAAATCAGAAAGCCATAGCCTCGCTTGGCAGGATTCGTTTGATAAGCGATTGCATACCAAATGCGACCCACCAACCAAATCATGCCGGAATCTCCCGCGCCCTTATCGCCAATGAACATGGCGTAGAGCCAAAGTGCAGGCAAAAACATGAGTACATTTTCAATGGTATTGAGCTGAATACGATAGGCTCGCTCAAACATCTCGTGACCAGCAGTGGCGGGAGCTTGAATTCGATACTTACCGCGCGCTCGGCCTACATTAAAAGTAACGGCAAACAATAAAGCCACCGTTAAAAGAGTAATGAATGCAGTGTAGAGATAAGCGTGCATAAAGTGCTCCTTGAAAAGGGAATCTTAGTGGAAGAAATAACCGTATACCGACAGCAAGAGCTCTATAAAGATCAATATCAGAATATAGATCTCCACCTTATGAGAGCTCGAGTAACGCATTGTCTCTAATAGAGTAGTTGCAGTTCTTCCAATCGTAGATAACTTATGCTCAATCAGTAAAGAGCGCTCCGTCAGCTCATATTCATCTTCGAGACGGGCATGCAATAAGACCAGATCTGGATTCGTCAGCAAAGAATTAAAGCGATCGGTAACATCCCCACGATTGGCCATGCGCTGCTCGGCAAGCAACATCGTGCCAACGGTTTTCATGAGATTGCGGGTATTGACTGAGAATGCGCCGTCATCCACCAAATCCAAGGCTAGTGGCTCAATCTTATCGAACTCACTACTGAGGCGACTCTCTAAAAAATCAATTTGATTGGATTTGGCTAAGATCTCCGCCACAATTTTGATACGGTCCAAATCAGGAGTTTTTAAGTAAATATCATCCCCATCAGGACCTTCAGGATGCGCTGAATCAATCAAAATTCTGACAGAGTCTTCTAAGAAGTTGTCCATCATGCCAGAGCAAAATGGGCTTAGGAGTTCAAGCAACCACTCTCGATCACTCTCGCTTGAGGCGAATAATACGACACAGCCAAAGCGAAAAATGACTGCTGCACCAGCCGAAGGTAGGCGCACCGTCAAGGGTGCCAATGAAATAACCGGAAGAGACTTCAGCTTCTTAGTCTCAATGTGATTGGCGATATTCAAAACCAATGCACTTAACTGCTTAGGCACATCCAGTTTTTGCCCCTGACTATCCGTCGCAGAACCAGCAGGCTGAATCGGTAAATGGAGATTTAAAGGCTTAGGCATGATCTAAATAATAGACCATAAATGCGCAAATGATTTATGGCATGGCCTCTAAAGCATGCCATCCAAAGCTCAGCAGGGGTAACAGATCTGAGGCGAAGCTGGTGACCTCTTGTAAGAGCTCTTTGGAACAAATACTGGAGCGTGGTAATTGTTTGCGCACAATCCAGCCTTTAAGCTTGACAGCACTTTCCACTTCACTTGGAATATCTTCGATACCTCTAGGAATACGAGCGAGGCTATGGGAATAATCTAAGGCGTAGCCTTTTTTCTTCAAGGTCTTCTCAATTGCTAGCCAAGCCTGCGGATGATTCACAATCCCTAAACGTAATTTTTTGAGAATATGGCTTTCAGGCTGAAGATATCCTGCCGCAACTCTGCTACCCAAAGGATCAAGACGAAAATATAAAACGCCTGAAGAATGCTTATCACCAGTTCGTGTAAATAAGCCGCTGGCATGCATATTGTAGGGATGTTTAGCGTTGGAGAACCTGGCATCACGGTTAATTCGGTATAAGGATTTTTTGGGGTCCCCCCATAGTGGAATATCTTTCTTGGCGAGTGCATCAGAAAGTGCCACAGTAAATGCTTTCATAGGCTCACGAACATACTGCTCATATTCCTCGCGATGCTCAGCGAACCAGACACGATTTTGATTTTCAGTTAGCGCCTCTAAGAACTGAAGCGCTTCGGGCTTGAAACCCAAAAATTGGGAAGTCATACCCGAAGTCCTGCTCTCATTAATGAATCAAGACTGCTGGCGATGCCGGTATAGCACCAGGCGATTTAGACAAGGTCAAGAACTGTGAAAGTAAGTTAATCACTATCGGAGAGTAGCCGTTATTTTGGGATGGAATCGAGTAGAACGCATCATCCTCTGACTCGATAGAGGCAAAAGGCTTGGGCTCATTTGGTGAGTACACGCGATTCTTATCAACGACCAATAAAGCATATTGATTAGACTGCCCCGTCTTCAAATTATTGGTATAGGCGGTAGGTGGCAGAGTCACCATATAGGGATGTTCACTTAGCTGGGCAGCGACCACCTGTCCTAAGAAGTCATAGATGTTTCTGGTTGAACGAATATTGACCTTGAGATCTTTCTTGGATAAAGATGCTTGGCCAGGTGGCGCTTGACAGTAAAGCTTGGGGCCAAACTCTTCTTTAACAAAGTTTTCGTAGTGATCATTATCAATACACAGCTTAAATACTTTACTAAAGCCAACGATGCTATACATCGTTTGATTACCGATTAAGCTTGGACGAACACCTTTGTTTTGATTGGATAAGACCTGCTTAAAGTTAGCTCCATAGGTTTTCACCATATGCTCTTTAGAGTAGGGACCGCCCTCTTCAATCTCCTCGGGAACTTCTTTAACCGATAAATTGGCGTCAATTAGCTTATATAAACGTCTCTGGAACTCCGGGTAGCCTGGTAGCAAGGGGTTGTTAAAGTAGAAGTGTCTTGTACCATCGGGATCAGTAATCACAATGGAATCTACTACCAGACTGAGCATCAATTCACGGGGAATGTGATTATGAATAAAGTACTTCATATAACTCGGTGGAATTTCTTCTAGGAATGATTTCCAAAAAACAGAGTTATCCAAAGAGGATTGCGAAAAGTTAAATTGATTGGCAGCGGCTATCGATGCTGAAGGAGTAAATAATGAACTCGTTGCACTTCTTGCGTTTGTGTAAAAAGATCCAGAGGCTCCAACAGTGGTCGTAATCGTACCCACTCCAGTAATGTTAGGGATATCCAAGAAACTCATTGGCCGCTGTGTTGAAGCACGCACAATATTGGCCAACTGCATATTCATTTGATATTGCACCAAAGTGCTTGCGTACTTTTCAGACATCTCTCCAAAATTAGGCGATGGTGCAGAGCAAGCAGCTAAGCAGAGAATCCCGACTAATACTAGAAAGCGATTCTTCGCCCCAATCAATTTTTGAACAAGGACTGACATAGATCTTTTGTATCTCATTTCAAATATGAAAACGGATTATTTACGGGCAAGTTGATGACAACATACTTTGATTGATACTAACAAATTTATTAGCTTAGAATATTTCTATGAGCGCAAATGATCCATCAAACCCCAGTCCTGAAGCCCTTCAGCTTGAAATCCGTAAAATGGAGCCCAAGGATGCTGATGGCCTTGTCCAATGCGTCCACCGTTGCTACGGGTCAAGCTACCCCAACCCAATTCTGTATGATCCCCAGAAACTGGGTAGCGCCCTCAATCAAGGACTACTCCATTCAGTAATTGCCCTTGACCCCAAGGGAAATGAACTCATCGGTCATTGCGCTTTGAGCTTTGATGAGCCTGGTGACCCCGTCCCTGAAGCTGGCAAGCTCTTGGTAGATCCCAGCTATCGCGGACACCACATTTCAGACCAGCTATCCAAAGTCAGGCATCAGGAAGCAATCGCACTCGGGATTCCAGGGTATTGGTCTGCTTGTGTAACCAACCACCCTTTTAGTCAGGATGAAATCATTGCCACTGGTGGTTATGAAACAGGCTTATTGGTCAATGGGCAGCCCAGTAGCGTGCATATGGAAGGTTTGAACAATATTGCCGAAGTAAGACACTCGCTCATTCCCTTCTTTATACCTTTGCTCAAAAATAAACCCCTTGAAGTCTTCTTGCCCAAACATCATCATGCTTTTTTTGAGTCTCTCAATGCCAATTTAGGATTGCCACGAACAATCGGGGATGCCAGTAGCAGTAAAGCGCCAAGCAATCAAGGTAGTATCGCGGCATCTAGCAATCGTGCTGGCGCAGTTGAATATCTCCATATTCGGGTTGATGGCAACGATGTCATTGATGATGTTCGGGATCAGATTCAGCAATCCGAATCCCTTCAAGCGCCTGTAATCTATATCGATATCCCAATTCATCATCCAGACTCAGTGAAGTTGATTGAAGGACTTGAGGACCTCGGGTTCTTTTGGGGAGCATGGCTACCCCACTTTGGCGCCGATGGCGATATCCTGCGTTTACAGAAACTGATCGACCACAGAATAGACGCCCAAGATATTGTCTGTGCCAGACCTGCAGGTGAAGCTTGCAAAGCCTATGTATTGGCTGAGCAAAAACGGGTGGGCTTAAACCAAGATAACACCTAAATAGCGCTAGCCACCCTAGAAAATGTTCATTACACTAAATCAACATACGAACAAGTAATAAATGAATCCAGATCCTCATCTATCCCTAAATTTGCCCCTCTTGCGCTTTTTGCTAGGCTTATCTGACCTAGGCCTCAGAGTAGCCTTGGTGATACTGGTACTTTCTGTTTGCTTTGCGTTCTATTACCTGTTTCAGGTTGTTTTCAAAAGGTATTTATTTAATCGAGATCATTCATCCTACGCCGGCTATATCTATAACGCTATGGGCGTGGTGTTTAGCCTAGTCTTTGCATTCATTACCGTGCTTGTTTGGCAAAACTATAACGGTGTAAATGATGCGGTCACGAAAGAGGCGAGTAATTTAAATAATATCTATCGTCTCTACTCAGCATTTCCTCCGGCGATTGATAAAGCAGGTAAGGCAGCCATTCGTGACTACACACATTCAGTCATAGAGGAAGATTGGCCTCTCCTAAGTAAGGATGAATTTAGTATCGATAGTTATCGCAAGTTTCTCAAGATTGAAAGCGATATCGTTCGCTTCCAGCCCAAGACTGCTGGTGAAATTAATGCCCACCAACAAATGCTTCGCTTAATCACTGACTCTGCTGAGTTAAGGAGAAGCCGTGTTTACAACGCCAAGTTCGCATTAGATCCTCCAGCTTGGGTAGGTTTAGTGAGTAGCGCTCTTGTCTTTCTGTTTTTCTCTTGCTTATTTGAAATGCGGTCGCGAGAAATTCACTCAGTGCTCATTCTATTTTTGGGACTGACCATTGTTGGCGTGTTGTACTTTTTGGTTCTGTACATTCATCCATTCCTAGGGCCAATGGCGATACAGCCAACCCCCTTCCAAAACTTGCTGAATGTGACTTGGGCAGTCCCCTGAAGCCCCTACTCTCTTTGGTAGCTATTCTCTAGGTTGTCCTGAAGAACATACGCCGTCCCATTCGCTTCGAGATTGAGATCTTCTTTTAGCAAGCGGGCTTGATAAGTCCACCCCTTTGGTAGCTTCAACTGCCCCCCCAGCGTGGGAAGGTCTTTCATGGTCAACGTGGGATTCACAATTTGAGAATACGACTGCATGACATAGGTTTGACCCTCTGGTGAAACCAGTTCATACACCTCTTTGCCAGCTTGATAGACCCACTTGGTCTCTCGAGAAACCGGCGTTGCTTTGTAATGACCTGATCTAAAAAGCTGCCAGAGATTAATGTCAATCACTGCGCGCAAATTCATTTCAATGCCGCCAAAACTTTCTCGCTCATGATTCACGGTATTGGCACCTGTAGCCTTAATGCCGTCGATAGTCCAGTAACGCGGGCCATTGAGTTTCACAAATGAGGCCGAGTGCATATCTGTAATCGTTTTTTCTGTCACGCCCTTCCACAACTTCTCCGGACAATCATTGAGACCCTCGGTACTAAATACCTTGATCTTCAGGCTCAGCCAATCCCGGTTGCCATATAAAACTTCACAATAGCGTTCATTACGTAGATGACTAACACTCACCTCGTACTTTGGAGTTTGTGCAAACGCATTCGTAGCCAAAATTAAAAAACTGCTTGCAAGAAGATATGCTGAGTTGAGTTTCATGCCGACCTTAAACTTAATGTAATTTAACAATCGAATCGGTACGACGATGAATTAATCTACTGATCGTATCGAGGGTGACTTTCACCCAACCATGGAGTGCCAGCTGATGTAATTTATAGAGACTTAAATACATGAGTTTGGCAAAGAGGCCCTCTACCATCAAGCTGCCTCCGATCAAGCCTCCCATCATGCTACCCACACTGCTATATTCTCCTAAAGAAACGAGGGAGCCAAAATCACGGTAGTGATAGGCTCTCAGCTGCTTGCCAGCAATAATGCTTTCCATCTCTTTAAAAATATGGGAGGCTTGTTGATGAGCGGCTTGCGCTCTGGGCGGCACAATCGTACCAAGACCTGTTTTGGCTTCTGGCCAAGGGCATGCGGCACAGTCGCCCATCGCAAAAATATGAGGATCGCGCGTCGTTTGTAAAGTAGGCAGCACAAGTAGTTGATTGCTACTATTGGTTTCAAGACCACCAAAATCTTTTAAGAACGCGGGCGCCTTGACTCCAGCGGCCCAAACGATCAATTCCGCAGGAATTTCAGTGCCATTGGTCAGACAAATTTTCTGGGGCAGTATTTTTTCAACCTTAGCATTGGTCATTACCTCTACACCAAGATCACTCAATAGATTTTCTGCTGCATCAGAAATGCGGTCTGAGAGCGCTGGCAAAATTCTGGGGGCGGCTTCAACCAAAATCACTTTGAGATCTTTATTAGGATCCACACGATCTAAACCGTAAGAGATCACTGCTCTAGTTGTGCGATGCAATTCAGCAGCTAACTCTACTCCTGTAGCCCCTGCGCCAATAATGGCAACATGGAGCTGACCGGGTAGTAAAGGTGTAGTCTGGGTTTGAGCACGCAAGCAGGCATTGATCATCTTTAAATGAAAGCGCTTAGCATCGGTCTGTGACTCCAAACGGATGGTGTATTGCTCAACGCCTGGCGTACCAAAATCATTCGTGAGACTACCAATCGCAATGATGAGGGTGTCGTATGGAATCCATTGCTCCGGAGTAACCAGCTCACCTGACTCATCAATGAATGCCGAAATCTGAATTTTCTGCTGACTACGATCGATATTGACTAGCTCTCCTAGTCGGAATGAAAAATGATGCCAATGGGCTTGCGCAATATAGTCGAGCTCTTGATCACCCAGATCCATACTGCCTGCCGCAATCTCATGTAGCTTGGGCTTCCAAATATGCGTGCGGTTCCGATCAATCAGGGTCACACTCACTTTTTTGCCGCTGCTCTTGCGTGAGGCATAACGATCACCTAGCTTGGTGGCCAGCTCTAAACCCCCTGCGCCCCCGCCAACGATGACAACCCGATGCATCTCACCCATTTATCAACTCCATTGTGTTCTTACACTGATTTTCTTACTACCATTTAACCACTAAATCTTGCTCCAACCACCCACGGAGTATATTAATCAAAATCATTACGTAAGAAGAGCCGACCCAAAGATGAATACCACCCCTAAAGTCCTTGCTTTTGATGTTTTCGGAACTGTTGTTGACTGGCATGGCTCGATTGCAGCTGAAGTCAAACGGATTGGCCTTGATGCCGACTCCGATGCTTTTGCTACCGCCTGGAGAAATGGCTACCGCCCCGCTATGGCTAGAGTGCGATCAGGTGAGCTGCCCTGGACCAAGATTGATGATTTACATCGACTAATCTTGGATGATGTCTTAAAGCAGTTTGAGATCAACCACCTGACTGAAGCAGAAAAGCGACATCTCAATCTGGTTTGGCATCGTCTGCTACCCTGGGAAGACACCATCGCCGGCCTCTTACGTCTAAAGAATCAATTCACTTTAGTAACCCTCTCCAACGGCAACCTGGGTTTACTGGCCAATATGGCAAAGAATGCAGGACTGCCTTGGGATTTAATCTTGTCTGCTGAAGTTTTCCGCCACTACAAACCCGATCCCGAAACCTATCTTGGCGTTGCCAGTATTTTCGATGTTGCTCCAGAAGAAGTCATGTTGGTAGCAGCGCACAAAGATGATTTACTGTCTGCTAGCAAATGTGGCCTACAAACCGCATTCGTTGAAAGACCGCTGGAGTTTGGGAAACAGGTGCAACGCAATGATCTCGCTATAGAGAGTTTTACAACATATCATGCTAAGAACTTCTTAGATCTAGCGGATCAGTTGGGTTGTTAGGTATTGACTAACAAGCCACTTCCTGCAGTGAAGCTCCCAATTTTTTTTGCGGCACTAAAGCCAGATTTGCTCAGAAGCTCCAAAACTTCCCCTTCAGCATCTGGCGCACAAGCCATCAATAATCCACCACTGGTCTGAGGATCACTCAAGAGATGGCGCTGCCATGGCTCTAGACTGGTTGACTGCACTTCATTTCCATAGCTAGCCCAGTTGCGAGTCGAAGCTCCGGTAAAGATATCCTGCTTCACTAGCTCAAGCGCTTCGGGAACGATAGGTAGTGAGCTCCAATCAATCCTGGCTTGTAACTTTGCACCACGAGCCATTTCTAGTAAGTGACCAGCTAATCCAAAGCCAGTCACATCGGTTAAAGCATGTACGGTTGGCATTTGTGCCAAAGCCTGCCCAGGACGATTGAGTTGGGTGGTCAGTGCAAGCATTTCTTGGTAACCCTGCTCTGATAGCAGTTCTTTTTTGAGTGCCGCCGACAAAATTCCGACGCCTAAGGGCTTACTCAAAATAATACTATCGCCAACTTGAGATCCGGTATTGCGCTTGAGATTTTTAGGATCGATGATTCCAATCACTACTAGACCATAGATTGGCTCGACTGAATCAATGGAGTGGCCTCCAGCAACCATAATGCCTGCTTCGGTACAAACCGATTCACCGCCAGCCGTAATTTTTTGAATGACATCTAAGGGCAGCACATTAACCGGCATACCTAATAATGCAAGTGCAAAAAGGGGTTGCGCACCCATTGCATAAATATCTGAAATTGCATTTGTTGCAGCAATCCGTCCAAACTGAAAAGGGTCATCCACAATCGGCATGAAAAAGTCGGTTGTCGCCACAATCGCTTGATGCTCATTAATTTGATAGACGGCCGCATCTTCATTATTGTCAGAGCCCGCTAACAAAGCCGCTGGAATATTCCGAAGATTACCTAGCGGAGAACTCTTCAGAATCTCACTCAATACACCAGGTGCAATTTTGCAGCCACAGCCACCACCGTGGGATAAAGAGGTAAGACGTCCGTTATACATAGAAGCGCTCATGCAGGATCAATATGCGTCATGACATTGAGGACGGGTAACTTCGCCTTTACCCGATTTGCAGCAGTCAGCGCAATATCATGACCGACTTGAACAGTTGCATCGGCATCCACTTCAATATGCACATCGACCAAAATCATGTCGCCCATCTTGCGGGTTCTTAGGTCATGACAACCCAGAACACCAGGGGTTGCTAGAACGATCTGCTCAATTTGTTGATGCTCTTCTTCGGATACCGCTCGATCCATCAAATCATTCAAGGCATCCCAGCTAAAGGACCAACCCGTCCGCACAATCATCAAACCCACAATTAATGCGCCTACAGAATCCAGAATGGGGTAACCCAATAGAGCCCCCACGATGCCAACTGAAACAACCAATGACGAAGCAGCGTCAGATCGTGCATGCCAAGCATTCGCTACCAGCATACTAGAGCGCACACGCTCTGCAACGGCGAGCATATATCTAAAGAGGAGTTCTTTGGCTGCGAGCGCGCCTAATGCAACATACAAAGCCAAGAGCGATATTTGAGTGGAGCCAACGGGATTGACAATCTTATGCCCCGCACTCCAGAGCATCCCTAGGCCAACGACTAGTAAGGAGACTCCCAAAAATAATGAAGCGGCGGTCTCATAACGCTGATGTCCGTAATGATGGTCTTCATCTGCATCTTTAGCACTATGGTGATTTGCAAAGAGGACTACAAAGTCGGCAACCAAGTCCGTTAGAGAATGAATGCCGTCTGCAACCAAGCCCTGCGAGCCCGAGAGTAGACCCGCAAACACTTGCGATATTGTCAGGGTGAGATTAACAACTACGCTAACCAGCGTGCTTTTTTTGCCAGCACTGTATTTATCCGCTGATGCGTCTTCGGGGTTTTCGATTAAGTCATCCATGAGTGCATCTTAATACCCCAGTAGGAGTATTTTGTGTCAATCCAGCGAGAATCAGGAGATCAAGAGGACTTACTTGAGACCCTTATTCCAGTTACGATCCTGAAATACCGATTTAGGCTGATAGACCTCTTCAGCTTCGGTCTCTACAACAGGAGGCTGGGGCACCTTCTTAGTGGCGGGGGTAGACTTTGTAGCAGGCGTTGCAGCAGACTGGATTGTCGACTTCACCACTTCTAAATCTACAACATTGGAAGTATCAGTTTTTTTAATCACGGAGTTATTTTAGCAATTTTGTTCATTTTTTGCACCCAAATTTGCCTTAAGGCCCAGCGAGCGCTAGATATTCCTCAAAAGCCTTCGCTAAAGACATCTTTTTTTGCTATGCTGGGTTAAGAATTAGCCTCATCCAACACTCTATTAGGGACCCCATGACTACCGAGACTCAAAACCCTGGCGATGAAGATTTTGATTATGGCTGCGAATGCGCCATGACTTTACTCAACGAACCTACTGAAGATTGTCTCAATGATCTGATTGATGAGCTAGATGAAGATGGCATGATTTCTACTGAAGTTGTGTACGGCCTCCTGGCTACCATCTTGATGAGCATTACCTCTGAAGATAACGACGAAGAAGAGCACTAAATCTCAGCAGGTTTCTGGATTTGATTGGCAAACGCATCCATTGCTTTTGCCAACTCAACATCCAATAGCGTGATGTCGTTCTTTGAATGCGTCCTTAATTGGACCTTCACCTGATTCCAGCTATTAGACCAATCGGGGTGATGGTCGATTTTTTCTGCATATGCTGCACAGAGTGTCATGAAAGCAAAAGCAGCTTCAAAATCCTTAAAAACAAAATTGCGTGACAAGGTTTTGGTAATGAGATCAACCTGCCAATCTGGCAAATCTTTCTTGAAATCAAATTGGGTAAGGTCTAGATTATTTTTCATTCAACGCTCTTTGCAAGTTGCTGTAAATCAGATTCATAGAGCCAACGCCATTGGCCCTCAGCCAAATCGTCTGGCATTAAATACGCGCCAATTTGGGTACGATGTAATTGTGCTACGTGATTTCCGACAGCGGCCATCATGCGCTTGACTTGGTGATAACGCCCTTCAACGATGGTCATCGCTAGATGATGCTCATCTATCTGTTCACAGGCCTTGGCAAAGCAAGGCTTCGGGTCGTCATCTAACACTACACCTTTGAGTAAATGATCCAGTTGTTTACCCTGAATCGGCTCGGCTGTAGTGATTTCATAAACCTTACCAATATTCTTCTTGGGTGTAGTCATCTTGTGAATAAATTGACCGTCATCCGAGATCAGTAATAGCCCAGTTGTATCAAAATCTAAACGACCCACGCATTGGAGGCCACGCTCAACGAAGGGCCTGGGCAGCAAACTGTAGACACTGGGATGATGCGTAGTTTTATGCGAGCACTCATAGTTGGCAGGCTTATGAAATGCAATGTAAGCCTTTTCATGAAATTCCCAATCTTGACCTTCTACATTCAGAACAAGACCTTCGGTAGCAATTCGTTCTTCTGGATCCTCGGCCAAGACACCATTGACCTTTACCAGCTCGGCATAAACCAAATCACTGCAGTAACGGCGTGTGCCAAAGCCCTGACTAAACAGAATTTTTTCTAAGCTAAGGGGTTTAGCCATCAATACGATCTTACTGAAACTTACAGCTTGCCGCGATGAATCTGGAATGCACTGAAGCTTTGCTGAACGGGCATCACTTCAAGCACATTGATATTCATATGCGAAGGTAGGGTTGCAGACCAATAAATTGTTTCAGCAATTTCATCGGCGCTCAAAGCATGGACACCCTCATACACATTGCCCGCTTTAGCATCGTCACCCTTGAAACGCACATTAGAGAATTCTGTACCAGAGCACATCCCAGGCTCAATACAGGTGACCCTGATAGGAGTGCCTATCAAATCTGCCCGTAAGTTCAAACTGAATTGCTGAACAAAGGCTTTGGTTGCACCATAGGTATTGCCGCCAGGATAAGGATAGTTTGCAGCTACCGAACCTAAATTAATCACATGCCCTAACTTGCGCTCAACCATGCCAGGCAAAAGAGCGCAGGTCATGTGTACCAATCCCTTGATATTCGTATCAATCATCCGATCCCAGTCGGATAAATCAGCCTTGTGCGCAGGCTCAAGTCCAAGCGCTAAGCCAGCGTTATTCACCAAAATACTCACTTGTGCAAAAGGGGCAGGTAAATTCACTGCTAATTGATCTACTTGATCGCTGTCACAGACATCTAAAACAAGAGTCAGCAATTTGTCTTGCTGCTCGCTTGGTAGGGACTTCTTGAGAGCCGCCAGACGGTCGATTCTGCGACCAGCTGCGATCACTTTATGACCATGCTTCAAAAAGCGTCTAGCAGTAGCCTCACCAAATCCCGCGGTTGCCCCTGTCACTAGTACGGTATGTTCCATATTCTTCTCTTATTGATTGAAATTCAAATTGATACAGACTGATTATTAAATTTTAATTCGCTTTACGCCATTGGATCTGATTTCTGATCATCGGAATCCGACAGCTCAGCAAAATCAATACCACTCCCGCATAAATCCATACCGTCTGTAAATCATTCTTGCCCGCTTTGTGCCACCAGTAATGCAAAATGACCGTGATCGCAATCACATAAATCAGCTTGTGTAGAAGTGCCCAGCGTCGCCCCAACTTTCTTTGCGCCCAATGCGTAGAGGTCAGAGCAAGCGGCATAAGTAAAACCAAACTTAAGAAACCCATCGTAATAAAGGGTCGCTTCACCACATCTTTGAGCATGGCGACTACATCAAAGTTTTGATCAAGCCATAACCAGATCATAAAATGTAGACAGGCATAGAAGAAACAAAAGAGCCCTAACATCCTTCGACATTTAATCGGCTGACTGGATCCCGTCATCAATCGTAATGGCGTCATCGCCAAAGTCATACAAAGTAATACCAGCGCCCAAGTGCCGGTAGATCTGGTGATGAACTCTATCGGATTAGCACCCAAGCCGTCGGTAAACCCTAGGTAGATCAGGCGATCCAGTGGCAATAAAGCCAAGAGGAAAATGACCAACTTCATTGCAAACGATTTAGTAAAACTTTTTCAAATCCATGCCGGCATACATGCTGGCAACTTGATCGCTATAGCCATTAAACATTTGCGTCTTGATCTTTGGCGCAAAAATCCCTTTGGGATCTCCAATGCGTCTCTCGCTTGCCTGACTCCAGCGGGGATGATCCACATTGGGATTTACATTCGAGTAAAAACCATATTCATTTGGTGCGTATTTATACCAACTGGTAACTGGCATCTCTTCTGTGAAACGAATTTTGACAATGGACTTAGCACTCTTAAAGCCATACTTCCAAGGCACCACTACCCTAACCGGTGCACCATTCTGCTTAGGTAATACTTCGCCATACAAACCAAAAGTAAGCAGGGTTAAGGGATTCATAGCCTCATCAAGACGTAAACCTTCTCGATAAGGCCAATCCAAAATGGGACTATTGACGCCAGGCATCTGTTTGCGATCCGCTAAAGAGACAAACTCTACATACTTAGCAGAACCTAAGGGCTCAACCTTATTGAGCAGACTGGAAAGTGGGTAGCCATCCCAAGGAATCACCATCGACCATCCCTCAACACAGCGCAATCGATACACTCGCTGCTCCATAGGCGCGAGCTTTAAGAGCGCATCAATATCAAAGGTCATGGGTTTTTTAACCAAGCCATCAATCGTAATAGTCCAAGGCCTGGTCTGTAAGCTCCCAGCATTTTCAGCAGGGTCTCTCTTGTCCGTTCCAAACTCATAAAAATTGTTATAGCCCTTCACATCTTTAAGGGGCGTTAAGTCATCCTTACCAGCATAGAGTGGATTGGGCGTTGCAGCTAAGCTTTGTGGATTCGCTGCTAAGGCCTCTCTAGAAAACCACGGCGCTAATGCCAAGCCAAAACTACCTGCCGCAGCAGCTTGTATTAATTGGCGACGCTTTTCATAAACGGCTTGGGGTGTGATATCGCTTGGCAGAATCTGCGGATCTTTGTAAGACATGGCTGGCACCTTTAAAAAGTCTTTGGTCTATTTTGCGCCCATTTTGAATTTCATGAAGCGGATGGCTCTCTAATAAAGAAAAAGGCAAACCAGAGGCTTGCCTTTTTCATACAGGAATCCATCTTCCCTGGAGAACTACGCTATAGCCTGATCAATAATGGCATTCAAAGTGGGGCTAGGACGCATTACTGCAGCAAACTTGACTGGATCTGGCTTGTAGTAACCGCCAATATCTACCGGCTTGCCCTGTAACGCTTTGAGCTCATCAATGATTTTACTTTCCTGCTCGGCCAATGCTTTTGCAATTGGAGCAAAGTGCGCCTGCAGCTCTTTGTCTTCGGTTTGCGCAGCAAGCGCTTCGGCCCAATACATAGCTAAATAAAACTGACTGCCACGATTGTCTAATTCACCAGTGCGAGGAGAAGGTGATTTATTGTTATCGAGTAACTTACCAGTCGCCTCATCAAGAGTCTTGGCCAAGAGTTTTGCTTTCGCATTACCGGTCTTGTCGCTGATATCTTCAAGAGATACCGCTAAGGCCAAAAACTCACCCAGTGAATCCCAGCGCAAATGATTCTCTTCAACAAGCTGCTGAACGTGCTTAGGAGCTGAACCACCTGCACCCGTCTCAAATAAGCCGCCGCCAGCCATCAAAGGCACGATAGATAACATTTTGGCGCTGGTGCCGAGCTCCATGATGGGGAATAAATCCGTCAAGTAATCGCGCAAGATATTGCCAGTGACGGAGATGGTGTCCTTACCGCGAATGACGCGCTCTAAGGTGTAGCGCATTGCGCGTGTTTGGGACATGATCTGAATATCTAAACCAGTCAAGTCGTAGTCTTTGAGATAGGTCTTCACTTTCTTAATCAACTCAGCCTCATGGGGGCGGTACTCATCGAGCCAGAAGACAGCAGGAGTATTCGAAAGGCGAGCACGATTAACAGCCAGTTTGACCCAATCCCGAATGGGGGCGTCTTTGACTTGACACATCCGCCAGATATCACCCTCTTCCACATTTTGCTCAAGCAAGACAGTGCCGTCTTCGGTAACGATGCGTGCCACTCCAGCCTCAGGAATTTCAAAGGTCTTGTCGTGTGACCCATACTCTTCGGCTTGCTGAGCCATCAAGCCAACATTAGGTACGGTACCCATCGTGGTGGGATCAAAATTGCCATGGGTC
Source organism: Polynucleobacter sp. MWH-P3-07-1 (assembly GCF_018687555.1). Classification (NCBI taxonomy): domain Bacteria; kingdom Pseudomonadati; phylum Pseudomonadota; class Betaproteobacteria; order Burkholderiales; family Burkholderiaceae; genus Polynucleobacter; species Polynucleobacter sp. MWH-P3-07-1. The sequence continues at coordinate 347,996 of NZ_CP061296.1, read as the reverse complement.
TTACAGAAATTAATAATCTCTTGATAAATACGGGCAAAGGTACTTTCTGGAATCACTGCTTTTGTATCATGCAAACGACCATCAGCACCCCACATCTTACCGCCGACACGAATCATGGCAGGCATCGATGCATCGACGATCACATCGCTCGGTGAATGCAGGTTGGTAATACCCTTGGCGGAGTCAACCATTGCCAAAGCAGGACGGTGCTCATGACATGCGTGCAAATCTTGAATGATTTCTTCACGCTTGGATTCAGGAAGGGTCTTGATCTTGTCATACAGACTGCTCATGCCGTTGTTGGCATTCACACCCAATTCTTCAAATAACTTAGCGTGTTTCGCAAAAGCATCTTTGTAGAAAATCTTCACTGCATGACCAAAGACGATGGGGTGTGACACCTTCATCATAGTGGCCTTCACGTGCAAGGAGAGCATCATGCCAGTTTTGTATGCGTCTTCGATCTCTTTTTCGTAAAACTCGCATAAGGCTTTTTTGCTCATGAACATGCTGTCGATAATTTCACCAGCTTGTAAAGGCATTTTGGACTTCAGTAAAATGGTCTTACCACTCTGAGTGACCAAGTCCATTGTGACTTCACATGCCTTGGTCAAAGTCATGGATTTTTCACCAGCGTAGAAATCACCGCCATGCATATGAGAAACGTGTGTGCGGGAGGCTTGACTCCACTCTCCCATGGAATGAGGATGCTTACGGGCAAATTGTTTTACTGCATTCGGTGCGCGACGATCGGAGTTACCCTCACGCAGTACAGGATTGACGGCACTACCCAAGCATTTTGAATAACGCGCACGAATCGCTTTTTCTGCATCGCTCTGAGGATCCTCTGGGAAATTAGGCAAAGCATAGCCCTTGGATTGCAGCTCTTTAATCGCAGCCAATAGTTGCGGAACGGATGCGCTAATGTTCGGTAATTTAATAATGTTGGTATCTGGCAATAAGGTGAGCTTTCCAAGCTCAGCCAAGTTGTCATTCACTTTCTGCTCTGGCGTTAAGCAGTCAGAAAATTCAGCCAAGATTCTTGCGGCTACAGAAATATCGCTTTCAGCAACTTCAACCCCAGCGGGGGATGTAAAAGCGCGAATGATGGGTAAAAATGAACCGGTGGCTAAAAATGGTGCCTCATCGGTCAGTGTGTAGATAATTTTTGATTTCCCTGCAGCCATTACTATTTCCTCAATTTTGATAATCCGAAGCTATTTTCACGTCTGGTGATGTCGTTCTGATGTCGATTTGATGTCATGAATCAGAACCATTGATTTTAAATCATTGCCTATTGAAAAATAGGCCGTTTTTGCCCAATAAAGATGCTAAAGCTCCCCTTGTAAGGGATTTCACCGAGAGCCAGCAGAGTCAATGTATCCATCTAGAGCCACGCATATACTGTCGTGCTGATTAAGCTAAAAGGAATAGAAAGATGAGCGAACTCCAAAAAATTGATACCGTTCTGGGCGACGGAGTCGAAGCGACTGCTGGCAAACAGGTTGATGTGCATTACACCGGCTGGCTATATGACGAGAAAGCGACGGATCACAAAGGGCAAAAGTTTGATAGCTCGCTGGATCGAGGCCAACTCTTTAGTTTCCCTTTGGGAGCTGGTCATGTGATTAAGGGCTGGGACCAGGGCGTTGCGGGCATGAAAATCGGTGGGAAACGGACCTTAATCATCCCTTCTGAAATGGGTTATGGTGCGCGCGGTGCTGGTGGAGTCATTCCACCCAATGCGACTTTGGTCTTTGAGGTCGAGTTACACGGCGTGCATTAAACAGGTTTGCTTTAAAAAGACTCAGGCCACTTGTGCAGTGATGCAGAAGTGGCCTGAGTCTTTTAATATCCTACGAGAATTATGAGCGCTCTTTTTTTCCGTTCAAGGCCAACTTATTATTCTGGCTAGATTTGCACAGCTCAATAATGCGATTACGCTCTGCCATCACTTTATCGGCATAGCCGCCATCATTATCAGCATTACCTGCGCCAACATAGAACTTCAAGCCATTACGCAGTGAGCCAGAAGTCGCGATCAAGTACTTCAGGATATACGCACCAATCCGAATATTGACTTCAGGCTTGACTGCGCCAGCAACTCCACCATAAGGCGCATATTTCTCCTTATGCACATTGGTCATCACTTGCATTAAGCCTTCGGCTCCAGCTTCACTCTTAGTCATTGGGTTGAAATTGGATTCAACCGACATCACTGCTAGCAATAAGACTGGATCAATTTTGACTTCGCGCGAGATCAATACTGCATTCGAAACATATTCTTCAATCTTGCTTTTATCTAGGCCGTACTTTTTCTCAAAGAACTCTGCAACCGCTCTTTGGTTTTGCACAGGGCTCATTAAGTTGCTATCCAAAGCCAGAGGATCGATTTTTGAGGTCGGGATTTGGTCTGCTAAATGGGAGATCGATTTCACCTGAATCCGGGCAACCTCAGGATTGAGCAACGCAATCGTTTCCTGCTTGAGCATTGGGAAAGAGGCACGACCATAAATAATATGGGCGATATCTTGCTCAGATGTTTGAGAATCTAAGGCCGCCAAGCCAGACTGATTGCTACCAGTTGCGCCCTGCCAGAACATTTGGCGCGCCTCATCGGGCACCAGAATGCGGGCTAAATCAAAGGGGCCTGCGTTTGTACCATTACCAGATAGCCATAGACCCACGATGAGGAATGCACCCACGATCAGCAGACCGTGCACGCCCCGATACACTGGATCCATAAATCGGATCAGAGCTGCTTGGGCTAACCCAATAAAGGATTGCCCAAGCTGTGAAGCATTCGAATTGTTAGTTAAGCATTTACTCATTCAGTTTTTGCATCGCTACAGAACCTAATCAATTGAAGCTCAGGATATGTTGCAGTGCAATATTTGTAGAACATGGGCAATCCTATGAAGGTTCTTATATCAAGTCAAGAATAAGGGTGGTCGATTCAATAACTTATAAGTATGACAATACTGTCATATTCACCCTAGGGCTCGCTTTTTGATAAAAATATTATTTAAATCAATAAGTTATAAATGTTAGGGTGCACTAATTTAATTTAATAGAAATTTTCTATCAAACCACTTTTTTTACATTTTGAAATGAAAAAATGTTGGTTTAGACCATACATTTAGTATTTCAATCGCCTCAAATTCCTACAGATAGTGTCCCCATCTGCGCCGCCGAGGAAGCTGGTAACTCATATCTGAGGACGCATTGCCCAAGCAAATAATCCTCCAAGTTCCTGGGTAAACCCCAATTCAGTAGGCATCACCCTACACTTACAGCCATGCCATCCCTTGCTCGAGCCTTGATCCTGGTTTGCCTTGCCTACCCGCTCTGGGCATGGGCTATTTTTGATGACTGCGTTGAGTATTTTCCCAGAGGGGAGATTCCGAGTGTGACTCAGACTGGCAGGGATCTCTGTTTTGATGGTTTTGCCGTCTATTACTCCCCCAGTGACAAAAAACCAATCTACGTGATCGAAAAGCTGAATCGGGAAAGGCTCACTAAGCCCAAGCAAGCGCGAACCAATCTCTTTTATGAGGAAGCCCGTTTGCCCGCTGCTGAGCGAGCCACCCTCTCTGACTACCGAGGGAGCGGGTATGACCGAGGGCATAACGCACCTGCTGGTGACATGGGGGATGAGCGCTCGATGGCTCAATCTTTCTCTTTAGCCAATATGATGCCTCAGGCTCGTCAAAACAATCAGGGGATCTGGGCCAAAGAAATTGAGGGGCCTACTCGTCAGTACGCCAAAAGAATCCGTGGCGATATTTATGTTTATACAGGCTCAGTTGGTCATGCCGGAAGTATTGGCAGCAATCATGTGACGGTGCCCGAGTATCTCTTCAAGTTGGTCTACGATCCCTCTCGCAATCTGGCTTGGGCATATTGGATTCAGAATACCGATGATGCACCGATGATGGCGCCGATCTCGTATCAAGATCTTGCTCTGAAAACGGGAATTGACTTTCATTTACCGGCAAATGTAGCAACATCAACCAAGCAGATCCACACTCGACCTGAACGCTGGAATCAAACGCGATCATTTCATGGTTTTCGAAATTACTCAGAATAAAAATCTGTGAGCGCTTAGCTCTCTGAATTTCTCAAAAGTACACCGAGTCTTTCTTTAATGGGATTGAGTAGTCCACTTAAGCCGTTGTGATCCAAAGTGTGCATCAGCTCGAGCAGCTCACCTATTTCCCCTTTGGGAAATCCTTCACGCGCAAACCACGCCAAGTAATTTCCTGGCAGCTCGGCAATCCGCCGGCCGGCATATTTGCCAAACGGCATCTTCATCGTAACGAGTTTTTCTAAAGATTCGGGATTCATACATTGCATCTTACAAGTTTGTAATTTGTAGCGGTATTTGTATCTATTTTTACTTTCCAACACTTCATTAAAGGGTATAAGGTCATTTTCTCAAATGAGAATGATTCTTATTTGTTGGTTTATATTGAGAACCTTTCTCAATTAGAAATTTTCAACCAACCCCCTCAACATCATGAAATCCAACATCAAACGACTCATTGCTTTTTCTCTCGTCATTGCTGCAGCGCTCCACTTTTCTCTTGCCCACGCTGGTGAGGGTGTATTTGGGTGGATCTATACACTCGATCTTCAGCCAAAGGAAAAATGGGAATTTGAACAGCGCTTGCAACTCAATCAACAGCAAGCAGCAGGTACTTTTGAACAATGGACTGCACGCACTGAGCTCGAGTATGGCTTAACGAATGATTTACAAATTGCGGGATACATCAACTCGGGCTACACCAATGCCAATCAAAACTACACCAATCCAGAAGCCTGTGGTGAGAGCCCCACTTGCACTGGTGGCTATGGCGTTCCCTCTAGTCACAATCCGGACTCTGCTTACGTCAAGGGCGGAGTAGAAGGCGCGTCTTTAGAGGCGATTTATCGCATTACGAATCCTGTAACCTCACCCGTAGGCCTTGGCCTGTATTTAGAACCTACCTGGGGTCGGAACAAGGATGAGCTAGAAGCGCGACTGCTCTTGCAATCTAACTTCATTGACGATCGCCTGATCTTGGCAGGTAACGTCGTAGCGGCCAATGAACGACTCAAGTTTATTGAGAACGGTAACGTCCCTGAATCGATGCTCGACTTTTTAGTGGGGGCAAGTTATCGCTTTGCTCCAAAATGGTCTGCTGGTGTAGAGGCGCGCTTTCATAATGATTACTCTGAGTTGAACTTACGCAACCAAGTGCAACGCGCTACCTTTCTGGGGCCTAATCTCCATTACGCCGCCAAAGACTGGTGGGTTACTGGGGCTTGGCGCTATCAGCTCAAGGGTGGCAACTGCATGAACGGTGGCGAGGCAGAATGCTCTAATGCCCGCGTATGGGACAGCCATACCGTGAATGAATACATCGTAAAAGTTGGCTTTCCGCTGAACTAAGTCATGATGTATTGGAAACCCACTTTACTGAGCATCGCTGGGCTTGCAATCACTGCTAGCCCAATCCTAGCGCAGGCCAAGATTTATGTATCGATTGAGCAAGCGCAACAGCTTTTGTTTCCCAATCAGCGTTTAGTCAAACACCCCATCATCATTAGCAAAGCACTCCAAGAGCGAATGCGACAAGCTTCTAGCATTCGCTATCCTTTTACTGGAGAGCGTATCTGGAAGACGAGTGATGGGAGTTGGCTGATTATTGATGAGGTTGTGGGTAAACATGAAATGATTACTTATGCAGTTGGTATTGCGCCCAATGGCAGTGTCAAAGGCCTTGAAATCCTCGAATACGTCGAGTCCTATGGCTATGAAGTCGCAGACAGCCAATGGCGTCAGCAATTTATTGGCAAAACGGTAGGCGATCCCGTCAAGCTTAACCAAGATATTCAGAATATTAGCGGCGCTACCTTATCTTCAAAACATCTTACTGATGGCGTAAAACGCGTCTTGGTCTTGCATGAGCTGGCACTCAAGAGTTCTGTAAGCAAATGATCCGCTGTAAACCGATGCTTGGCACCTATGTCGAGATTCAAATTCATGAAGCGCAGGTGGGGCTCACTTCAAGACAAACCCATCTTGCGATAGATGAAGCATTTGCTTCGATTGCCTTAGTCCAAAGCTTGATGGGTTTTCATGATCGGCATAGCGAGCTTTCGATGATTAATCGTTATCGAGCCGATGAGTCACTAGAGATTCATCCTTGGACGGAAAAAGTATTGAAGACTGCACAATGCATTTGTCAGGAGTCGCATGGTTTATTTGATTGTGGGGTGGGGAGACAACTCGTCAATAAAAAATTATTACCACTACATCAGATAAACCATGCTCCCTCCAATGAAAGCAGTATTCTCAGTATCCAATTTTTAGGCAATCAAATCATTCGTCTGACCCAAGCGGTTTGCCTTGATCTCGGAGGTATCGCTAAGGGTTTTGCGGTAGATGAGGCAGTGCGAGCACTCAAGCTTTGCGGTATCCAAAATGGTGTTGTCAATGCAGGCGGCGACCTCAGGGTCTTTGGCAGACAATCTCATACTGTCTTACTGCGCAGCCCCAGGCAAGCCAATGAACTAATTCAGATTGGCAGCTTACGGGAGGGGGCGATTGCCACCTCAAGTAATCACACGATCTTCCACCCCCAAAAAGGCAGCACTCCAATTCAAGGTTCGTATTCCATCATCGCTCAAGAATGTATCTATGCCGATGCACTTACTAAAGTACTGGCTTTGTCGCAGGATACCCACCACCCGATTTTCAAAAACTACCAGGCAGAATCTTTATGGCTTCCCGCTTAGGAAAAATGCCAACATGGCAGAGATACTTTGTGATTAGCAGTATTTGCCTGTGCTCAATTACCGGTTTGATGTATTTACTAGTGAATGATTTCCACTTGACTCCATTGATATTTCGGCCGTACACCATTTTGAGTTGGCATGGCCTTACTGCGATGGCAGCCTCAATGGCTTTGGGGTCCGTTTTGACTGTTCACCTTAAGGCCGGATTGAAGGCAAAGCGGCAAATGGTCAGCGGACTTGGGCAACTCGTATGTATGTTAGCGCTCATCTTGACTGCCGCCCTACTCTATTACGGACCAGCAGAGCTTCGAGAGCATGCCATCACAGCACATTGGATGATTGGTATCATTTTCTTGGGCTTTTTCTTGGGTCATATGCTGCATATCAGTTGCAAACAAAAAGCCCTCAGTTGAGGGCTTTGTGCTGAATCAAGAGAGGCAGATTTTTTGACTGAATTAGTGTCCGCTGCCACCCAAGTATGCAGCCTTTACAGCAGGATCATCCTTGAGTTTGCTAGCGGGTCCATGAGTAGCGATCTTGCCATTCTCAAGCACGTAGCCATAGTCTGCTACGTTCAAAGCGGCGGCGGCGAATTGCTCAACCAATAGCATGGTCACACCTTGTGACTTCAGATTAGAAATAATTCTGAAGACCTCTTCCACCAAAATGGGCGCCAAGCCCATTGAAGGCTCATCCAGCAAGATGATTTCAGGGTTGAGCATGACTGCGCGCGCCATTGCCAACATCTGCTGTTCGCCACCAGATAAAGTGCCTGCCAATTGATTACGGCGCTCTTTGAGGCGGGGGAACATTTCTAAGGCATGCTCCAGGTCTTTTTGGATATCGCCTTTAGGACGACTGCCTGTAAAGCGAGGAAAGGCTCCCAAGAGCAAGTTATCAGTAACCGACATCGTCGTGAAGACACGACGGCCTTCAGGACTATGAGCCAAACCTAGACGGGCGATTTTGTGTGAATCCGAACCGTCAATTCTTTGGCCGCTCAGGGTCACTTCACCTGCTGTGGGCTTAATCATCCCGGTAATGGCACGCATAGTAGTGGTCTTGCCTGCACCATTAGAGCCGATCAAGGTAATCACTTGCCCTTTTGGTACATCGATGCTGATGCCATGAAGGACTTTAACCTTACCGTAGCCTGCTTCGAGATTCTGAATAGATAACATGGTATTTACCGATTTAATAAATTTTAATAATGAATGTTGACTAAGCACCTAAGTAAGCGTGGATGACTTTCTCATCCGCCTGCACTTCAGCCGGCTTACCTTCCGCAATCTTCTGACCAAAGTCGAGTACTGAAACCGTATCGCAAACAGACATCACCACATCCATATGGTGCTCAATCAAGATAAAGGTAATGCCGTTATCCCGAATTTTGCGAATGATGCGCAACAACTCTTTAATGTCAGGAGCAGTCAATCCAGCGGCTGGCTCATCGAGCAAGAGCAATTCTGGGTCGAGTGCTAAGGCACGCGCAATCTCGAGCAGGCGCTGTTTACCGTAAGGCAAATTGCGGGCTTCTTCATTGGCCAAATCTTCGAGACCTACAAACTTTAACAAGGCCATGGCACGATTACGGGCATCACGCTCTTCTCTTAAGTAGCGAGGTAAATGCAGAGCGATATCCAACATATTGGATTTGAAGGTGTGGTGCAGACCAACCAAAATATTCTGTAGAGCGGTCATCTCGCCAAAGAGCTGCACGTTTTGGAAAGTTCGAGCAATACCTGAAAGCGCAATCTCAGATGAGGTTTTACCCACTACGCTCTCATCGGCGTAAAGCACATTACCGGCGGTAGGGATATAAATACCCGTGAGCACGTTCATCATCGTGCTCTTACCAGAGCCGTTAGGTCCGATCAGACCATGAATGGTGCCACGCTTAATGCTGAGGTCTACGTTGTTCAGCGCCTTAAGTCCACCAAACTGCATCAGGACAGACTCGACCTTTAATAACTCAGCGCCAGCATTTTTATTACCGACCGCGCTAATGAAGTCGACTGAAGAGTCGGTATTTTCAGCAGTAGCTTCACCAACAGTGGTTTTAGTTTTACCAGTAACCGCTAAGTAGAAGGTCTTAGCAAAACCAACGATACCGTTTTGTAGGTAGTACACCACCAACAAAATCATGAAGCCAAAAATACTCAAGCGCCAATCGGCAATGCTATTGAGCCAGAATGAGAAGGCTGCCAAACCGACTACACCTGCTACAGGGATTGCAACGCGTTTAGGCGTCGTAATCTTTTTAGACAATGCGAGCACTGCACCGAGCGTAACAACGATTGCAATAATCGATGCAACGATGCGGAACAGGTTAATGTCGTCGAGTAATTTTGGTAACAAGACAATGATGGCTGCACCAATCGCTGCGCCAAGACGGGATTTACGTCCACCCATGATGATGGCCAACAAGAAGAGAACGGCTAATTCATTGTTATAAGTGTTTGGAGAAATATATTGCTCTGAATAGGCATACAAGCAACCTGCCAAGCCAGCAAAGCCAGCGCTGATCACAAAGGCGATCACCTTAAAGCGATATACCGAGACACCCATACAGTCACAGGCCACAGGACTATCACGCAAGGCTTCAAAAGCACGACCCATTTGAGACTTCACAAAACGGTCAACTACGATCAAAGCCAGAATCGTAATGGCAGCCACTAACCAGAAATACTCAGATGCCGTCATGGTTGTTCCCATGAGCTCTGGGAGCGTTAACTTGATGCCCAATGGGCCCTCTGTTAACCAGCTCATCTCGTTAATCAAAATCTGCGCAATCGTGCCAAATGCCAAGGTCACCATCGCCAAATAAGGCCCGATCACTTTGAGTGCTGGCAAGGCCAGAATACCGCCAAAGATCGCGGTCACAATAATCGAAGCGGGAATGGTTGCCCAGACTGGCCAGCCTAGATGAAAGAACAAGATGCCTGCGGTATATGAACCAATACCGAAGAGACCAGCATGACCCAAGGAAACTTGGCCAACATATCCAACCACGATGTCTAAACCGAATAACAAAATGGTGTAGATCAGGATCGTTTCAGCTAAGTGAATGTAGTATGGATTCTCAACAAATAGCGGCAAACCAATTAAGCCAACTATGGCAGCTAATAGAGGAAGGTGGGACTTCAATTTCATCATTAAACTTTCTTAATCGCAGATTTGCCGAAGAGGCCAGAGGGTTTGTATGCGAGCACCAGCAACAATAAGATCAAGCCTGGTACATCTTTGTAACCCGTCGAAAAATAGAAACCCGTTGCGGTTTCTACAATTCCCAAGATCAAACCGCCGACGATAATGCCCATCCCGCTTGAGAGGCCACCGATGATCGCGACTGCAAAAGCTTTGAGGCCTAAAGCGCCGCCCATGGTGGCACCCGTCAATGTCAAAGGTGCAATGAGTACACCAGCAAATGCTGCAGTCAATGATGAGAGCGCATAAGAAAAGGTAATCACCATACTAGTGTTGATGCCCATCAGGCCAGCCGCATCGCGATCATTCGCGGTTGCAACCACCGCTTTACCGTAAATCGTTTTACGGTTGAAAAACTCCACCAACAACATCATCACTAAAGCACCTACCACCACCAAGATTTCCATTGGCAAAATATTCGCGCCCAAGAAGGACATTGGCTCCATTGGCAAAGGAGGCGGGAATGGCAAAGCATCACGACCCCAAACGTTTTCTGCAACGTTCTTAAAAATAATGCCAAGGGCAATGGTGGACATGATCCAACCAAACTCAGACTTAATCTTGATGGCTGGACGCACACCAATCAACTCTACAAAGCTACCCTGCAACATACCAAACAGACAAACCACCGGAATCATCGCCCAGTAGTTCATGCCCAAGGTGTCGACACAAGTCAGACCCACTAAGGCACCTAACATTAAGGCCTCACCTTGACCGAAGTTCAAGGTGCCAGAAGTGGCAAAGGTAAGCTGGAAACCGAACGCGATAACCGCGTAAATCATCCCCACTGCGATACCGCTTGAGAGGATTTGAGCAAGCATGTCCATTGTGATTAGCCTAAAAGTACCGAAAAAGGGTTAATTGTCGAATCCGTCATTGTAAGCAAAACGCCGCTGGAGGGCGGCGTTTTGGTCAAGCTCATGGTGCGGCGCAGAAAAAGCGCTGCTCCAGGACTGTCTTACTTCTTCTTGGCTGTAGCGTCTTCAGCATTCAAATACTGAACGCGGCCGCTTTCAACTACGCCCATCACGACATCCTTGGCCTTAATAGCCTCGTGATCAGTAGCGCTAAATGGCTTGTTATAGGTCATTACAACGCCCTCAACTGGGGTCTTCAAATCTTGCAATGCTGCCAAGATTTTTGGCCCTTCTGTGCTGTTAGCCTGCTTGATCGCTGCGGCTAAGACGTAAACGGAGTCGTAACCTTGGGCTGCAGATACTGGAGAAGCGATGATGCCATTTTTAGGTTTGAAATCCTTCAGATAGTTATCCACAAATGCCTTACGTTTTGGCGTATTGGCTGGTTGCTGAATAAAAGTCTCAGGCATCACTGCGCCGTCACCATTCTTACCTGCGGTATCAATAAAGCTAGCCATCGATAAAGTCCAGCTTCCGATGATCGGCTTCTTCCAACCCAGCTTAGCCATACCGTTGGCAATTTGCGCCAACTCGGGTCCGATTGCATAAGTGAGCACCACTTCAGCGCCTGCATTTTTCGCTTTAAGTAACTGGGAAGTCATATCGACGTCGCCCAAGTTAAATTTCTCTTCAGCAACTGGTGTAACGCCGTAAACCTTCAGGGCCTTCTCTAAGTCTTCACGACCCAATTGACCATAGTTGGTGGAGTCAGCCAAAATCGCCACTTTTTTCAAGCCACGCTTCTCAACCGCTTCTTTGGCAATCATTGGAGCCTGGATATTATCGGCAGCCGCAATACGGAAGACATAGTTCTCAGGTGCATTTGGGAACTGACGAGTAACCAATGATCCAGTGGCAATATTGTCAATCACTGGAATCTTTGCGTCTTGGTAAAAACGGGTGGATGCCAAAGCAACGCCAGTGTTAGCGTAACCCAAGGCTACAACCACTTTCTCGTTATTAATCATCTCTTGAGCGATTTGTACACCACGCTCATTTTTCGCTTCATCATCACGCTCAATCAGCACGATCTTGTTGCCATTAATACCGCCAGCGGCATTAATTTCTTTGGCAGCCAAGCGAACCCCATCGCGCATGCTCACGCCCATTGAAGAGGAGCCGCCAGTAAAGGGGCCTTGCACAGCAATTTTGATATCAGCAGCGTGTGCGCCGGCAGATAACATTGCAGCGGTAGTAATTGCAAAAATGTGACGACGAATTTTCATGATGTCTCCGTGAATAAAGCTTTAAATTAAAAAATCTTTTTTAGTGAAACTGAATCGAATATTCATCTTACAGGGTTTGCAAACCCATAAAAAGGGCTTTCTATAGGGGTTTTCATCAGGTTCTGACAAGTATTTAAATCACCCTGGCAAAGCGTTCCTTTAGCCTTGGCCAAGACACATTAATCAAAAGCCCCACCATGACCAAGCCAGCGGCAAATAACTTCCAGGCTGGCAGGCCTTCCCCCAAATAGATCGCAGAAGCCCCCATTCCAAAGATGGGTACTAAGAGAGGCATCGGAGCTACAACTGCAGCTGGGTGTTTTGAGAGGAGCCAAGCCCAGGCTGCATAGCCAAATAGAGTGTTTGCCCAGGATTGCCAGAAGACCCCTAACCAGACCCCGAGTGGCGCTTGCTCTAGAACGAGGGTCAAGTGCTCCACTCCACCCTCAAAGACAGCCGATATCAGCAGTAAGGGAGGAACAGAAAATGCGCTGGCCCACACTACATAAGCAAATAATTGAGCTGGATTGCTAATACCTGCGTAGCGACCCACGGTATTGGCCGCACCCCAAGAAAAACCAGCGAATATCATGAGGGCTAAGCCCAGTAAGGTGGTGGTCGCATCGGTATGCAATGCAATCAGCAGTAAGCCGAGAATGGCCAACAATAATGCGAACATTTGATAGCGACGCAAACGCTCTTTTGTCAGAAGCATCGCGAAGCCGATCGTAAAGAAGACTTGCACCTGAATGACCAGAGATGCCAAGCCTGGTGAGATTTGGCTATTGACTGCGTAATACACCACCCCGAACTGCCCTACTCCAATGAATAATCCATAGAGTGCAAGATTCCAAAGCGGGACTCTAGGCCTGGGAATGAATAAGGCCATCGGCAGGAAAGCAAAGGTGTAGCGTAGCGCAGCAAACAGAAATGGTGGCAAAACTGCCAAGCAATATTTCATGATCACGAAATTGGTACCCCAAATCGCGACGATCGCCAAGGCCACCAATAAGTGGGTAAATGGCAGGGTAGTTATTTTGGTGTTTGACAAAAGTTTTAAGTAACCGCTCTTAACTTTGCTTACCAGTAATCAACTCGATCGCACGCTGCGCAATCATCATGGTGGGCGCCGCAGTATTTCCAGAGGTAATGGTCGGCATGGCAGAGGCATCAACCACCCGCAAGTGATGAATTCCTCTAACACGCAATTCTGAATCCAAGACTGCCATCGAATCATCAGTGCGCCCCATCTTACAAGTGCCCACTGGATGAAAAATCGTCGTACCAATATCTCCTGCGGCTTTCACTAGATCAGCATCAGTTTGATATTGCATACCAGGCTTGTACTCTTCTGGTGAGTAAGGCGCTAAAGCGGGGCTTTGTACAATCTTTCTTGTGAGACGCAAAGACTCTGCTGCAATTTGGCGATCTTCATCAGTCGATAAGTAGTTCGGACTAATCACCGGTGGCGCATTAACGTCTAATGTGTTGATATGCACACTGCCTCGTGAGGTCGGACGTAAATTACAGACACTCGCTGTAAACGCATTAAAGCGATGCAATTGATCGCCAAACTTTTCCAGCGATAAAGGTTGAACGTGATATTCCACATTTGCCCGCTCTTGTGCTGGTGAGCTGTAGGCAAAGGCGCCCAGCTGAGATGGCGCCATTGACATCGGACCTGAACGTTTGAAGAGATACTCTAGACCGATCATGATCTTGCCAAACCAAGAGTGCACTTTGGTATTCAGGGTCGCAATCCCGTTAACTTTGTAGACCATTCTTAACTGCAAGTGATCTTGTAGATTCTCACCGACGCCGGGCAGATCACTCATTACCGGAACGCCCAATGGACTTAAACGCTCAGCGCTGCCAATGCCAGAGCGCTCTAAAATTTGTACGCTACCAATCGCACCGGCAGACAGCAAGACTTCGCCACCCCGCTCTATCGCACAATGGGCCTGTTGAGTATGACCGCCCTGAATATATTCAACACCAAGGCAATTTTTAGTAATGGGGTCAATGATCAGCTTACTGACTATCGCCTCAGTGACGACGGTCAGGTTAGGACGTTGCTGCGCATCTTTTAAAAATGCCTTGGCAGTATTCAGACGCCAACCTTTACGCTGGCTGACATCAAAGTAGCCCACGCCAAAGTTGTCACCCCGATTAAAGTCATCTGATGCCGGAATGCCGGCCTGAACTGCGGCTGCTTTGAAAATATCCATAATGGGCCAACGTAAACGCTGACGCGAAACCGTCCACTCACCACCTTTGCCATGCCATTGATTAGCTGGGCCGTGATAGTCCTCAAAGGATTTATAGCGACGCAGTGCCTCATCCCAAGACCATGATGCATCACCAGTAGCCTCAACCCAAGACTGATAGTCTGCAGCTTGACCACGCATATAGATCATGCCGTTAATGGAAGAGCAACCCCCTAAAACTTTGCCGCGAGGATATAAAAGCGAGCGGCCATTCAACCCTGCTTCCTTGCTAGTACGAAAACGCCAATCGGCCCTAGGGTTATCAATGCAATACAGATATCCCACCGGAATATGAATCCACACGTAGTTATCTTTTTTGCCAGCCTCAATCAAAAGAACCCGCTTTTGAGAATCCCGGCTCAAGCGATTGGCCAGCATGCAGCCAGCGCTACCGGCGCCGATGATGATGTAGTCGTAGAAATTGGCTTGGTTCATGGCTCTCAGGCTTCATAACTTTAGGACTCTATTATTTACTAGTTTACAATGCGGGGTGCCCAAGGGGCAATCCCCTCTAAAATAGAGTCATGCACGTTAATGAAAAGAATCGTACCCCCAAACTAGAGGATCCTGACGACGGACCTAGTAAATCTGAGCTCAAGCGCCAAATGACTGAGCGTCAGAAGCTCGCCGAGGTGTTGGCAGCCCTCAGTAGCGATGCTTTGCAATCGATCCCGATGGATGAGGCTATCAAAGATGCCATTGCCGAGACACCCAAGATCAAGAGCTTTGAAGGGATTCGGCGTCATAAGCAATACCTTGGCAAACTCATGCGCTTTTTGGATGAATCTGAACTTGATGCGATTCAAAAGCGTTTGGATGCGATTCAAGGAGTCAGTAAAGCCGAGACAGCAAAGCTACATATGCTCGAGAACTACCGCGATCGACTTCTCGCTGATGACAATGCGCTCACCAAATTGATTGAGCAGTTTCCAGATATGGATATTCAGAATATGCGCACACTCATTCGTAATGCCAGAAAAGAGCGTGAATCTAATAAACCACCGAAATCCTATCGCGAGATCTTTCAGGCTCTCAAAGACTTAGGGCTTTAGTCCTCTAGCTCAGTTTCAAAGTGCGTGATGGTACTTCCACCCAGCGATACAAGTAATTAGCAGCAAGCCAACTCATAAATACCGAAATCAACATGAGGGCGATGGCCATCATTCCATCGTGACGCCGATCCACACCCCAAGCAATGTAGAGTGTGTTTGCCAATAGGATGAATGAGAAATGCAGTAAGAAGGCGCAATAGGATCGGCGACTACTCCATAAAATCGCATTAACAAGCTTATGGTATTTCATATGCTTGTGATCTTGGTAGGCGCGATCACCCCAAATAATCAAGGCTAAAGACACTACTAAAGCCAGAATATTGCGCATCCAAATTTGCTGAAAACTGGAAAGCACAATCACTGCCGTCACAATGCCTAAAAAGATTCTGGCTAAACGGTTGACCTTGGGATCGGCATAGTTTTTAGATAACTGAGCCAATATGCCTAAACCATACGGGCCCATGAAATAAATAAAGTAGTTCTCATAGGTGCCAAGACGATTGAAGTACAACAGGGATGCAACGCAGAAAATCGCCAGCATCCAAATCAGCGAACGAAAGCCGGGGAACATACCTAACATCAAAGCGAGAATGGCATAAAGCTGCCAATCAATCGCGACATACCAAACCCCAGCAGAAATTGAATCAAGGCCCAGAATGCCTTGTAAGAAGAAAAGGTGCGATAAAAATTGAGCCAGTGTTTCTGACTGGCCGACAAACTCATCCTTGACCCAAAAGCGCGCCACCCATGCGCAGGCGATCGTCAGCAATAAAGCAATGACATAAGGTGCAAACAAACGCAGATAGCGATTGATGATGACTTTGAGAACTGCGTGAACAGTGCGCAACTTCTCTTGCTTAAGCAGTGATTGCGCTGCTAGATAGCCACCCATCACCAAAAAGATCTGCACTGCATAACGGCCATAGCTAAAGAGCCACGCCATGACATTGGGCAAAACAGTGCGCGCATCTTCTGCAATCTGTCCGTAACTAGACAGATGGTGAAGAATGATCGTCAGGGCTGCAAAGGTCTTTAAAAAATCAACCAGCAGAAAGTGGGTTTTGGTTTGCAATTAACTTAATTCTAAAAAAAGGATTAATTAAGAGCAGCAGCATAAGCAGCTAAAGCTTTAATATCCTCATCACTTAAGCCTTTGGCAGCACTACCCATGGTGCCATCCATATCCACCCGCTCACCTGAGCGGATATTTTTCAGCTGAGTGATCAAGTAAGTCTCGGACTGACCAGCTAATCGAGCAATATGTTTTTGTCCCTGAAACTGCGCGCCATGGCAGGAGTTACAAAATTGTGCGCTCGCAATCTGCTTACCCTGCTCAATCAATTGTGCGTTACCACTTTTAGCTGGCGGAGGAGGCAGAGCCGAATAGTAAGCCGCAATGTCACGCATATCTTGATCACTCAAGGCTTGCGCAATGCCGTCCATGCCACCACCTTTTCGCTGTTGACCTCGATACTGAATCAATTGATAGGTAATAGATAAGGCCGGTTGTGCTGCTAGATTAGGAATCTCAGGAGAACTGCCAATCCCGTTTTCTCCATGACAGGCAAAACACATGGCTGCCTTCGCTTTCCCAGCCACCGGATCCGGTGGTGCCGCTTGGGTAAGCTGAATACTTAGCCAAGCGGAGGTAGTAAAAAAGGCCACCCCGAGGATGGCCTTAGTATTTTTCAACTTCATCATTTCTTGTTATAGCTCACACGGAAAATCGCACCAGTTTCATCATCGGAAACCAACATCGATCCATCTTTGAGAACCTGGACGTCAACTGGGCGACCCCAAAAGCTCTCGCCCTCCAGCCAACCTGTAATGAAAGGCTCGAGTTTGACAGGCTTGTTCTTTGCATCAAGCACAACCCGTACAACTTGGTAGCCAGACTTTTTAGTCTTATTCCAGGAGCCATGTTCAGCAATAAAGATATTGCCTTTGTATTCGGCAGGGAACATATTGCCGTTGTAAAAACGCATACCCAAAGCTGCAACGTGAGCGCCCAATTTCATTTCTGGCTTGTCAAACTCATCGCACGAACGGCCTTTGCCAAACTCGGGATCCAAGAAGTCACCTTGGTGGCAGAACGGATAACCAAAGTTCATACCCTTATGTGCCAGGCGGTTTAAGGTGTCATTCGGTAAATTTTCATCAGCCCAATCACGGCCGTTATTGGTGAACCAAAGTTCTTTAGTGCCCTTTTGGAAGTCCATACCAACACTATTACGAACGCCCGTTGCCACGTACTCCAAAATATTGGTTTTCAAGTTCAGGCGAACTATCGCGGCATGAGTATAGGGCGGCACCACGATATTGGCTGGTGTACCGATCTGGAAATAGAGGTATTGACCATCAGGGCTCAGGGTCAGGAATTTCCAACCATGAGGCTCATCCTTGGGCAATGCATCGAATACCACTACTGGCGCTGGTGGATTATCCAGGTTGGCTTCGATATTGTCATAACGAATGATGCGTGAGAGCTCGGCAACATACAAAGAGCCATTTGCAAAAGCGACGCCATTTGGACGATGCAAACCCTTGGCAATCGTTTTGACTTCACGCTTGCCATCTTTGGTGACTACCGCGTACACGTTTCCAGTAAAGCGAGTGCCAACATACACAACGCCACTGGGGGACTCAGTCATAGAGCGACCATTTGGCATTCCTGAAGCCCACAGCTCGACCTTAAAGCCAGGTGGAACTTTTAACTTGCTGACTGGAATCTCATCAGCAGGTAATGCAGAAATACCAGGAGGATTTGGTGACAAGGAAGGATTCATACCATCTGCGGTACGACCCTGGGCCCAGGTTGGCGGAATGGCAGGTGTTGCTCCGGCGGCTGGTGCAGGTGTTTGGGCACTCGCTAGGCTCATCAAATTGAGACCTGCTAGCAGCATCAAGGAATAAATCAGTTTGCTTTTCATTCATTGTCTCCCTATTAGGAATTATTTTTATCAGTCTGGTTTTACTGCTTTACTAACTGCACAATCCTAAAGCATTTTTGTTAAATGAGGGAAAACGCTGGCAGGATTCCTCAAAAAGTGATGCGTGCGCCCAAATTAATCGCTTGGGGCATCCCAGCTTGATAGCTACTAGCCTGAGAGGCAATATTAAAGGTCACATATTGGCGGTTCAATAAATTAATGACTGAGGCAAAAATGCTCGCTTGAGGTGTCACTTGGTAATTGGCTTTGAGCCCCACAATCGCATAAGCTGGGACTGGTAAGGAACCCGTTGACATCCAGGAATTGCCTACGTATCGAACGGTGGTAGTCAAACTGGCTTGAGGGACTGGATAATAAGTCACTCCGGCATTAGCCATATTCATTGGTACGCCCCCCACCTGAGTTCCCGTAGGATCGGTAGTCGCAGTCCATGTCAGGATCGTTCTTGTGTAGCTATAGCCTCCATCCAGCATCCAATGTGGATTGATCTCATGCTGATATTGCAATTCCAGTCCGCGACTCAGTAAGTTTTGTTGATTGGTGTAATAACTCACATTGGTGTAGCCACTGGATCCAGCTGCACAACCAGAAATCCCTGCAGCACTACATAAACTGCTTGCATAGGCGGCATTGGCATTTGTAATCTTGTAACTGGCAATCGCATTTTGAATATAGTTACTAAAGGCCGTGAGCTGGGCAAAACCCCCTCTCCAGCGGTAATCAGATCCCACCTCGTAACCAGTCATTGTTTCTGGAGTTAGATTGGGGTTAGCCAATGAGTAGCCGCTCACAGAGTTACCATAACTACGCAAAGTGTTATTCATACTCGGCGCATGAAATGCCTGATACGCAGCTGTCCGAAAATCCAAATCCTGTGTGGCTTTGTACATCAGACCTAATGAAGGACTGAGCTGTGTTTTGCTTTGATTGGCGATCGCTTGGTAGGTAGGTGTGCCGCCTGCAGTCGCGTTGTAATAGGTTGGGGTTTGACTATTCCAGTTATCAACCCGAGCACCCAGAGTCGCCTCCAAAGGAATACTGGTCATGCTTGACTTAACTTGTCCTAATAAGCCGTAAAAATTTTGCTGACCTTGCGCATAGTTCACGGAACTTACTGCGCCTGAACCGGTGCTACTGAGATTATTGGTTTGATTGGATGCACTAATGTTGCGAGCGTCGATACCCAGGATGTATTGATCGACCCCGGCCATTTTGAGATCATGAGTATATTGCGCCGATCCGCCTAAGGTGGTGTAGGGATCAGTGTAGTTGGCATTGATATAGGGCTTGTAGGGGCTGGCCGTCAGGTTGTTAGCTGTCTGTTTAAAGAAATTGGTATCTTGAAAAAATACATTGACCTGAACTTTCTTGTCCTCGGCCAATTTAGTGGTCGTGCCGCCCGCAATATCCGTAGTTTGAACTAGGTTCGGTGCAATGCTGTAGTTATTACTCAAATCGCTCATGCTGCTATAGCCCACACGGAAAAAGCCTTTGGTGTCTTGCGTGGGTTTGAAATAACTTTGTAGCCTGACATTGGAGCTGCTGGAGGTTCCGGTTCCCATACCATTTTTGATATTGCTAGGAGATCCAGGAGAGATCGATGCGTAATTCTGATAACCATCGGTATTAAAAGAATCAGCAGAAAAACGTAGCTGCAAAGCATCTGAAGCAATGAGATCCTTGGATGCAGAAACATTACTAGTATTGAATGTGCCATAACTTGCCGAAACCTCTTGCTGGCTATTCATCGGCGTACGAGTATTGATGTTGATGACCCCACCCATGCCATAATTGCCATACAGACTTGAGACGCCACCGCGCACAAACTCAACCGAATCAATCGAAGACATTGGGACCAAGCTCCATTGAACAGTGCCATAAAAAGCATCGTTAGCAGGCAGGCCATCAATCAGAACAAGCGTGCGACCATATCCAAGACCGCGCACATTAATGCTTTGACCCGTGGGATCTTTTTGATAGTACGGCACATCATTTAAGAAAACCCCGGGAACATTTTTGAGTACCTGATCAATCGTTTGATCGGGTGAGCTCTCTAGTACCTCTTTAGTCAGAATCGTGGTGTTCAGCGGCACTTGATCAAGCGGGGTGTCGGATCGCGTTGCCGTAACGATGACCTCACTTAAATTTTTCTCATAGTTCAGTGGAGGTGCAATTTGTGCCAAGACATCACTATACGAAAACAGGCAAAGTACAGCCAATAAACCACGCTGACATTGCCTGAACATGCCTTGCGAATACAACTACTTGGATTTTGCTTTGCCCAGCAAAGAGCTCAGCAGTGGATTACTGCTGGCGAGCTCTTTTTTGGTCTTGGCTTTTTCATTTGCAACAGGTTTGGCAACCTTGCTCGCATTTTTCATGCGATGGGAGACTGCCAAACCGAGATTCTTGTATAAATCTGTTTTCTTCATACCGATACTGTAATACCAAGCAAGTAATTGCTCAGTAATCCATTAGCTTGCTGAGTGAGACTTGGCTGCAATACCGATAAAAAGCAATGTCCAACCCTGCAAGAGCAATTCAATAGCAATCAACAATCCAGGTAACCAGAAACTCGAAGCTGGGAAACTATTCATGATCAATACGCCCATCAAGATGGAAATGATGGCAGACAGAACCAACCAGAACCACTGACCAAAAGGACGGTGATGAAAAGCGGCGATCAAGCGTAGAAAACCAGTGATAAAGAAAATCGCTGCTAGCCACAAGGTAATGACTTCAAGCGCTGGGATTGGAAAGAGCCAAGTGTAAAGACCCGCAACGATATACAAAATGGCAAATATGATCTGAATTCCAACGCTTTTCCAACCGCTCGATTGAAATGCATGAATGGCTTGCAAAACGCCGCCAATAATTAAAAAGGCGCCCAATACATTAATCGTGACAAAAGAGAACATCACTTGACCAGCCACACCAATCATGCCCAGCGCAATAAACAAAATGCCTAAGGCAATTAGCATGCCAGGTGCTTTAGCAACAGCGCCTAGGACCTGTGTGCGCATCGCTGCAATCTGATCCATTGATAAACCGGTTGTTGTATTACTCATGCTCAATTCCCCCTTAAAGTTTTAATATGAAGTATTTCCATGCCCAACTGTATCAATAAAAGATGGCATTGCCCTGAAATTGGGTTTGCGCTAGCTATTTACCAGTATTTAAGGCTCTTCCCACTTGGAGTCTGAGAAAAACAGTATGCTTACCGTTCATTGTTGAGAAAGCACTATTGAATATGGATAACACCCTTACCATCGTCTTTGGCATTGCAGCCATTTTGCTACCCATCCTGGCAGGCCGTCTGGTTTGGAAGCGCTTTGATCAGTACTTTGGCAGAAACGATGAAGCTTATATGGATAGTCTGGAATACTTCTTAAAGAAAATTGGCCTGACTGCTTTAGTCGCGCTCATCGTGCTTTGGCTAGGTATGAGCTTGGTATTTAGCAATCAAGCTTAAGCAAGGGTAAGTTGTGAAAGCCATTCTTCTCAAGTCCAAACTGAACTTTGCAGTTCTAGCAGCCATTCTCCTATTCATCGCAATTGGTAAGAGCACCTATCCGCAATTTACTCAAAGTGTTTTTGTTAGCGCAGATCAACTGGTCTCTGATCTGATTTTGGTCTTTGTAGCTATCACGCTTGGTGCTTTTATTACGAATTTTGGGCTTGTTATCTTAGGATGCTTAAGTGCTTTCGTCATTGCCAGCATTTTGGTTTACCAGGGCCTAGTTTTCCAATACCTCAATCAAGAGTACCTGGTCGCAGTCTTGATAGTGGTGCTAGGCTTTTCAGCGATTGCAAACCTATACCGTCATTATCAAAAGCCTTAATCATGCCTTCCAAAATCTCAGGTGAACTATACAAGGTCTGGCCTTACCTCCTGATCATCAGCGTGCTCACGCTTTTGTTCTACGGTATTGGCTTTGATCGCAACTGGTCATTTTGGGCCGATCAAGAGCTCACCTTAGGTTATAACGGCTTACTGATCAACTCCGGCTTTAATCAAGAGTACATCGATCACCCGGGATTTTTTTCAATCCAACTGATTGCTTTTTTACAGAAGATCGCCAATTGGCTGGGCTTAGCTCACCTTCAGACGATCGATGGCTTTAACCAATCAGAATCCCTTTTTGATTCGATGCGGTATTTGGTGATCACTGCAAGGCATGCCGCGCTCGTGACCACGATTGCGCTAGTTTCATTCACTTATTACGTGAGCCAAAAGCTTACTCAGAATGTACGCGGGTCATTATTGGTGGCTTTCTTAGTCTTTGTGAGCAATGGTGTTTTTTATCATTTCACCGCCACCCGCACCGAAGCAATTGCTTTTGCTTTCTTATTGCTCGCTATTTACTTCTTTATTGAGAGCTTTAAGGCAATCCCTGCCCCTGCTCCATTCAAGCTATTGCTTGCGCTGATTTTCTTTTTCTGCGGGGCCTTAAATAAAGCACAGATTCTGGTTTTAGCCCCCTTCTACTTTTGCTGGGCTAGTTATTTCATCAATCCAGATCAGAATAGCAAGCAAGTAGTAGGTCTTCCTCAATGGCTCTATGCATTGCTAGCACCTTTGTCATACCTGGGATTGCTCTACTTCTATAGCCTGCAATCAAGTGGTAAAGGATTTTTATTTAATTGCGCCTTAGTCACTTTCTTTAATGGCCTCTTGTTGCTGATCTGCTTTTGCCACAAGAAGATTAATCGCTATAAAGCGTTAAGCCTTTTCAATATTGGCTATTGGCTGGCCTATCACTTGACGAATGCTTTGAGCACCTGGGTCAATGAAGGTGTATCCATTTTTGGCAATATTGCTGACCCGATGAGTATGAGTCGCTTCCTGTTTAAATCGGGGGGTAGTCAAATACTGAACCCCCAAAGTAATCTCATTGCTAGCCCTTCTCTAGGCGATAAGCTGCAGGCTGCTAGCATATTTTTCCTCAGCCCTTTGGTCGAGACCTTTGGCAAAATTTCATCATCCACCTTGCTGATTATTTTTTGCACGATTTGGATGTTTCTCAAAAGGGATCAACTCAGTAAAAAAGAGTTTTGGTTTGGTATCTTTTGTTTTGTGAGTTTTTATATTGTCAATTTGGTCAACAAGAGTCGCTACTTCGATGCGCCACAGTACCGTATCTTCTCCGAGTTCTTCTTACTGACTTATGCGCTTTTGCTCATCAGCAAAATGACAAAAACTTTGCAGTTTAAAGTGCTGGGTGGTTTAATCTTTTTGACCGTTCTGGCTAATCTGGTGCCTTATACCCATTACTACAATTGGCTGATTCGGAAAGGTAGTCACCCCTTCTGCCATTCTGAGGTAGTGCATACTCATGTGCAAATGAGTGAGACCAGAATTGCTGAGGCATGCGCTCAACCTGGGCCTGAGCACTAATCCAAAAATAAAGAAAACTGAATTAAATAAACTTAATCCGGCGGGCTGCAAATGCGACCATTTTGAGTAACAACCACCCATGGCTCCAGCGCGAGATATTGGTTTCTCCGTAACGACGAGCTCTATAGCGAATGGGTACTTCGACAATCTTCAAGTTTAAGCGCGCGGCGCCAAAGAGTAAGTCAAAGTCGCCAAAAGGATCAAAGTCACCAAAGTACTTGCGGTTATCGGCAATGCGCTGGTAGTCTGTTTTCCAGAGCACTTTAGTACCGCATAAGGTATCGCGGATCGGCTGTCCAATTAACCAACTAAATGCCCAGGAGAAAAACTTATTACCCAGTAGATTTAAAAATCGCATCGCTTCATCTTGCATTGGATAGACCAGGCGGACGCCGTTCACAAACTCACCTAAACCACTAGCCATAATTAAATAGCAACGCTCAAGATCTTCTGGTGGCACAGTAATGTCAGCATCGAGAATCATCAAAATATCGCCGGTTGCCGCATCAAAACCATTCCGTACTGCATTGCCTTTGCCTTTGCCGGTTTGCTTCAGTAGCATGCAATTGCGTTCGGGATGCTTGGCGATTTCGCTAGCAATCACATCATAGGTGTCATCAGTTGAATTGCCTTCTACAAAAACAATTTGCGTTCCGCCACCCATCTCCGGTACTCGTGCAATCAGCTCAGCAATATGGCCAGACTCATTACGCGCTGCAATCACTACTGAGACTGTAGGTTTTTTAATCAGCTGCATACCGACGGGTCTTGCTACGATGAAATTAGTAATGGCGAGCAATTCAAAAGGCCAAATTTTGGCCAGGTAGCGGTTACAGAAATTAGAGACAAGGGGAATATTGAGTGGCGCAATGATTTCACGCCACTGTCGTAGGGTCTCGTATTGAGCAATCTCTAGTAGGTTATTCATATCATGCTTGGTCAGCCAGTTTTGCGGCAGATTGGGTGTTGCTAAACCCAGTGCGCGAGCAGCTCGTAAGGGCAAATTCCACACATGACTAAAGAAATTAAAGACCAAGCGGGTTTGAGGATGACAAAACGGGCGCACGCTATCCAATACGGTTTGCACATCCCATAAGTCATTGACCAAGTCTGAGACGATGATGTAATCGAACTGGCGTCCACCTAGAGCACCTAGTTGTAATTGATGGGCGTCGATTTGAACAAACTCCAAGGTGGGATAACGTTTTTTAGCGTGACTAATAGCCTCCTTACTAAAATCGACTCCCACTCCAATTGAGGGCTTTAGGGCATGGAGTAATTTGCCGTCTTTGCAGCCAAGCTCTAGCACCTGAGAGTCAGCGGGTACGATATTTTGATAGATGTGGGCTAGCCTCTTTTGGTAGTAGCCGCCCAAAGATAAGGAGCGTTTGTCATTAATTTGATCCCAAAACTGACTTCTGGTAGCTTGGTAGTCTTCAAACTCCGCATCATAGGGGTTAGAGGCAATATTTTGAGGGGGTTGAGGGCTAGTCA
This sequence comes from Polynucleobacter sp. MWH-P3-07-1, assembly GCF_018687555.1. Classification (NCBI taxonomy): domain Bacteria; kingdom Pseudomonadati; phylum Pseudomonadota; class Betaproteobacteria; order Burkholderiales; family Burkholderiaceae; genus Polynucleobacter; species Polynucleobacter sp. MWH-P3-07-1. The sequence continues at coordinate 322,701 of NZ_CP061296.1, read as the reverse complement.
TTGAAGAAATATACCTCATCGCGATAGCTAATTTGACTCAAATCAGGACAGGGATTGATATATCAAAAAGCATATATGAACTGAATTTATGATTATTTGAAGAAATATCAAAAATCCCTGAAAATCATAGGCTATGTACAAATACGACTATATCGACCAAACCCTGGTCAATGAGCGGGTTATTCAATTTAAAGACCAGGTGGACCGCCGCATCAACGGCACTTTGCCTGAGGAAGAGTTTCGGCCACTGCGCCTGCAAAATGGCTTGTATCACCAACGCCATGCTTATATGCTCAGAGTTGCCATTCCTTATGGTTTACTTAGCTCAGATCAGCTGCGAACCTTAGCCCATATTGCCGATAAATACGATCGTGGCTATGGTCACTTTACGACCCGTCAGAACATTCAATTTAATTGGATCAAGCTAGAAGAGTCGCCAGCGATTTTGGCTGACCTGGCTAAAGTGCAAATGCACGCCATTCAAACTTCAGGCAACTGTATTCGGAATATTACGAGCGATGCTTTTGCTGGAGTCGCCGCTGATGAATATGTCGATCCTCGCCCCGTTTGTGAATTACTCCGCCAATGGTCAACATTGCATCCCGAGTTTGCATTTCTGCCACGAAAATTTAAGTTTGCCGTGTGTGGCGCTAAAGAGGATCGTACGATCCTCTTGTGTCACGATGTGGGTATTTCACTGAAGAAAAATGAGAATGGCGAACTTGTAGCAGACATCTATGCTGGTGGCGGCATGGGCCGCACCCCCATCCTAGGCTCACTCATCAAAGAGAATCTGCCTTGGAATGTATTGCCATCTTATTTAACTGCTCTGCTGCGCGTTTACAACCGCTTTGGCAGACGCGACAATATTTACAAAGCTCGCATTAAGATTTTGGTCAAAGCCCTAGGTCCAGAAGAATTCGCACGCCAAGTTGAGGGTGAATGGGCAAGCATTAAAGACGGGGATGACAATTTCCAGCAATCGGAGTGGGATCGAGTTGCTAAGCACTTTACCAAGCCTACTTACAAAACTGCAGAACAAATTAGTACTGAAGATCTCATCCAAAGTGCTCTTGAGAATGAAAGAACCGCTTTTGCACGATGGTTAGAGCGCAACGTCAAAGCCCATCAAGTACCAGGCTACGCCAGTGTAATCTTCTCCCTCAAGCCCCATGGCTCTGTAGCACCGGGAGATGCCACCACTGAACAAATGCTAGCAATTGCTGATTTAGCTGACCAATATAGTTTTGGTGAACTGCGCGTCACGCATGAGCAAAACTTAGTGCTCGCTGATGTTGAGCAAGCTAAGCTTCTTGAGCTGTGGCACAAGGCTAAAGCACAAAATGTGGTACTGCCGAATATTGGACTGCTAACTGACATCATTGCTTGCCCTGGTGGCGACTTCTGCTCACTAGCCAATGCTAAATCACTCCCCATTGCGAAAGCGATTCAGGAACGCTTTGATGATCTGGATTACTTGCACGATCTAGGCGAGATCTCGCTCAATATCTCAGGGTGCATTAACTCTTGTGGTCATCACCACGTAGGCAATATTGGCGTACTGGGTGTCGATAAAGACGGTAAAGAGTGGTATCAAATTACTTTGGGTGGCGAGCAAGGTAATCATGCATCTATTGGTAAGGTGATTGGTCCTTCTTTTGGTGCCGAGCAAATCCCCGATGTGATGGCGGACATCATCGATACCTTTGTGAAGCATCGCACTGCTGATGAACCCTTTATCGAGACCTATCGCCGCTTGGGTGTAATGCCTTTTAAAGAAGCTGCCTATTTAAATAGATCTAAAGAAAGCACTACTGGAGCTGTTGTATGAGTGAGAACCCATCAATTAAGGAATCTAGTATTCAAGTCAACAGCGTCTTGCTCTATCCCAAGGGTGGTAAACCCTCCATCATTGCCAATGAATGGCAAGTCTGGAATGGAATAGAAGCTGAAGCCAGCCTTGCTCAGATTAACCAAGACCAAAAGGTCTTAGCCCCTTTTCAGTGGTGGCTAAGTCATGGTCAAGCTCAAGCGCAAGATCCCGACTCAGAAGTTACTAAACGCATTCAAAAGAAGACTATCGGGGTTTGGTTTGCTGCCGATGAGGACATTCTGAAGCATCATGAAGTGATTGAGGCAGGTAAACCTGCATGGGCATTAGTAGCGGCGGACTTTCCAATCTTTAGAGACGGTAGGAGCTTTAGTACTGCTGCTTTACTTCGTGAGCGCTTTAATTGGTCAGGTGAAATCCGCGCTATTGGCGATGTGCTGATTGATCAATTGGTTTTAGGGGCACGCTCAGGCTTTGATAGCTTTGCCTTACGTGCTGATCAGAACTTGGATATGGCCCTCAAGCAATTTGATCTCTTTACCGTAACGTCCCAGAACAGCTGGCGTGATAGGCGCAGTCAGCTAAATGAGCGACTCAATGGTCACCTAAGCTCGTAATCATGTCTATATTAGGAACTGTTTATCTGGTGGGTGCTGGCCCTGGAGCGGCTGATCTGATTACGATTAGAGGCGCCAAGCTTTTGGCTAAAGCCGATATTGTGTTTCATGATGCTTTGGTCGACGAAGGGATGTTAGCTCTTTGCCCAAATGCGATTAAGGTTCCCGTAGGTAAACGTTGCGGAAAACTGTCTTCTGCTCAAGAATTTATCAATAAGCGTTTAGTCGATGCTGCGCACAAGTATCAAATTATCGTCAGACTTAAAGGTGGTGATCCTATGCTCTTTGGCAGAGCTGATGAAGAAATCACTGCTCTATCTAATGCGGGTATTTCATTTGAAATCGTACCTGGAATTACTGCAGCATTAGCAGGTGCTGCTAGTCTAGGTAAATCGCTTACTCTGCGGGGCGTCTCAAGAAGTGTGGCATTTATAACTCTGGCGCAAGCTAGCGAGAGCGCGGAGACGGAGCAGAAGCAACCGATTCCTAATCCGAGTGCCGATACCTTGGTCTATTACATGGGGCGCAAGGATGCAGCCAAAATTGCCAAGCAATTGATTGACTCAAACCCGAATCACAAAGATGATACGCCAGTCCATATTCTTGAGGCAGTTTCCACTACAAAAGAGCGTCATTGGGAAAGTAATTTAATTGCACTAGCCGAGGGTAAAGCCGATCACTGGTTTGATCCTAGCTCGCCTGCATTGATTCTGATTGGCCAAGCTCTAGAAACGATAAAAGCAGTACAAACAATAGATGCCAATTTACAGTACCTTGGCACCAAAGTCGATGATGGCTTGCAGGACGGCCTCATCCTCTCCAACGGCAGGCGTAGCGCTTAAAGCAATGTTGGGATATTGACTACGGCACTCTTCAAGTAGTTTAGGAAAGTCGTTACGCAGATGGCCACCCTGGCCGAAGAACACTGGCACGACAATAATTTCAGAAGCTCCTACAGCAGTTAACTTAGCAATGGCCTCGGATAAGGATGGTTGCATCATTTCTAGGAAAGCCAACTCGACTGGAGTCTGGCCCTGCTGGTTACGCCAGAGGGCAACTAGGCGGTCAAAAGGCTCACGCCAGCGAGTATCACGGGCACCGTGGCCAAAGAGGATGATGGCTTTCATTTATGAACTCGAATGATTTTTATAAAAATTTAGTCTTCAATACATCTAAAAATAACTGCTCTCCATGATTTACCGCCTCACTCCAGGTGGCTCCAGAAGATTCATTGGCATCATCGGTAATGTATTTAAATGAATACCAAGGAACTTTACTCTCATGAGCTATGGCTGCAATTGCAAATAGTTCCATATCCACCACATCAACCTTTTGCTCTTCAAGCCATGGATCTCTAGTCGTCACAAAGCTATCACCAGTGCCACAAATATACTTTCCACCTATTGAATGATATTCCGCTGGTCGAGTACAAAAAGGGGTTTTACCTCTAGGAGCTAGAGGCTCTGCGCACATATCTCTTTGCAAGACTGTTTTTATCTGAATGAGTCCCCGGATGCTTGGCCTAACTGTGCCAACAGTTCCAAAATTCACTATATATTTGGGGTTAAACTCATGGATCGCATTCAAGGTAGCTATAGCAGCGTTGATTTTTCCAATCCCGCTATAAATAATATCGATGCCACTGGGAAGAGAGTTTTTATCTAATTCGCTATCTAGAGCGGTGATAATGACAATTTCTGAGGTCATAAGGTATCTAACTATGAATTTGCTTGATTATCTGCCAATTGTTGAAGATTTTCCTAAACCAGGGATTTTATTTCGCTACATCTCTCCGTTGCTACCGGATCCAGCTGCATTTAAGTATGCCATTGAATGCTTAAGTACACTTTTTAGCAGTCATGAATTTACACATATTGCAGGTATTGAATCCCGCGGATTTATCTTTGGTTCCGCTTTTTCCCTGTACTGCCAAAAGCCTTTTATTCTGATTCGTAAACCCAATAAATTACCTTTAGCCACCTATAGCGAAACCTATGGCCTAGAGTATGGATCAGACTCCCTCCAAATTCAGCAATCAGCCTTACCAAAAGAAGCCAAGGTACTTATGGTAGATGACATCTTAGCAACTGGTGGCACGATTTTGGCTGCCGCAAAACTCATTAAAAAGGCTGGTGGAAAGGTGTCTGGCGCCGCAACCATCGCTCAGATTAATACGCTTGATGGCGAAAGTTTTCTAAGTAAAAATGGGATTAATATCAAAACAGTTCTAGCGCTCTGACCATAAAGGAATATAACTAGTGGCAAATTTGCTAACTTCTGCTTGGTTTAACTGCTTTCTCTTTGCAGCCCTCATTGGTGCTGTGCTCTCAAGCGTTCATCATGCTGAAGTGATTGCTCATAAGACAGGTGAACCATATGGCTCTCTAGTTTTAGCTTTGGCTGTCACTGTAATAGAGGTTTCCTTAATTGCTTCGATGATGCTTGCCGGTCATGAGGGCTCTGAATTTATTGCCCGAGATGCCGTTTTTGCAACGGTGATGATTATTCTTAATGGTGTGATTGGCGTCTGCATTTTTATAGGCGGCCGTAAACACTATGAAATGGGCTTTCGTAGTGATGGTGCAATTTCCTCTTTATCGGTACTCGCCACGCTGGTAACCTTTACACTGGTGATGCCCATTGTTACTACCAGCACTCCGGGGCCAGACTTCACCACTAGTCAACTTGCCTTTGCTGGTATTGCTAGCTTTGTGATGTATGGCGGCTTTTTATTCTTTCAATCGGTCTCACATCGCGATTACTACTTGCCGCAAGAAAAGAGCCAACAGCATGATGAAAGTATTCATGCTGAAAAGCCTAGCAATGCAAAAACCTTCACCAGCCTAGGCCTACTCGTCATTTGCTTAATCGTGGTTGTGGGGCTGGCAAAAGCACTTTCTCCTGCCATTGAATCCGGAGTTAAAGCAGCAGGACTGCCCAAAACTATTGTAGGTATTGTGATTGCATTATTGGTCTTACTCCCCGAGAGTTTTGCCGCATTACGTGCAGCAAAAGCCAATCGATTGCAAAGTAGTCTTAATCTTGCTCTTGGATCAGCACTTGCAACCATTGGCCTGACGATTCCAGCCGTTGCCGCAATTGCGATCTGGTTTCACTTGCCGCTCAGTCTGGGTATCAGCAATCTCAATATTACCCTGCTCTTTTTGAGCATCTTTGTTGGGGGACTTACCCTAAGTCTAGGCAAGACCACTGCACTTCAAGGCGCAGTGCACCTAGCAATCTTTTTTGAGTATTTGTTTTCGAGTGTTGTTCCCTAAGGCAAACCAAACCATCTCTTTAGCTTCAACTTCACCGACTTTGGGATGGGATGTCTAAGCATCACCTTTAAATCTCCCGACAACTACCGATAGAATCTAAAACATAGGCCCTTGATGCTATAGTATCCCCCGTCAAGCCGACATTCCTAAAGTGTTGTTTTCTGCCTTTGCTCGATAGTCTCTAGGCGATATTCTGCCAAGAGAGCTGTGCGGTCTTTCTTCGTTGTAAATCGTGATCCAGTTTTCTGTAATTTCACGTACCTCCCTGAGGTTTTCAAATAAATACGCGTTGAGTACTTCATGACGGTAGGTTTTATTAAAGCGTTCAATAAACGCATTTTGTTGAGGCTTACCCGGTTGTATAAATTTCAGTTCAATCCCTTTTTCTTCGCACCAACCCATAAACACGGCAGACCTCAGTTCACTCCCGTTGTCCAGACGTATCGCCTGAGGTAAACCATGGATCTCTTCCAGATGCTCCAATGTTCTGACTACTCTGGCTGCTGGCAAACTAATATCAATTTCAATAGCCAAGATCTCACGGTTGGATTCGTCAATGACGTTCAGGGTCCTAAAGGGCCTGCCGTAATGCAAGGTGTCGTACATAAAATCTAAGGCCCACATCGTATTGGACTGGGTTGGCGCAATGAGCGGAACTCTGGGCATCTTGGGGATGCGCTTCTTAGTTCTTCTGGGCAAGTTCAAGCCCATCTCCTTGTAAATACGCCATACCCGCTTGTGATTCCACTCGTAACCCTGATTGCGCATCCAATCAAAACATAATCTAAATCCCCAGCGCCCATTCTTGGCAACTACTTGATTAAGTATTTCAATAACATGCTCATCGGCTTTAGCTTTGCTCCTTGGGCGCTCGTAATACGATGACCTGGCCAGCCCCAAATGAGCGCAAGCCCGTGTAATGGGTACCGCTTCTTCGCCAACCAGGTAATCGACTGCATCTCTTTTACCGGTTGGCGCTAGAGCTTTTTTTCAATGAGGTTCTTTAGCGCTCGGTTATCGTGGGTCAGCTCAGCAACCATCGTTTTATATTCTGATAGCTGCTGTTCTAGCTCCTTAACGCGTTTAAGTTCAAAATCCCAACGATTTGGGTCTCTGTAAATCATGACTTCTTCATATTGATTCTCCTGTTGTAAATACTGCCATAAACAACAGAAAACTCAACTTTTTAAATGTACGAATCTATGGGGATACTACAGCAGAACCACTCTCCTGCAAGGCGTGGTCCATCTAATTATTTTCTTTGAGTATTTGTTTTTAAGTTTGGTACCTTAGGACTCCGTTAACATTAAATGTTATTAACGCCTCTAGATACAAAATTTCCTAAATCAACTCATCAACAGCACAAGCATTAAAACAAGTATTAAATAAACCAATATCCATGTAAAAATCTTTGTGAACGTGTGAATGTGATTCAGCAAGTGGGGGAAATATCAAAAATTTAATTGGATTTTTGAGGTCATCTCTAAGGTTTATAAAGAAATGGCAATTTCCGCCATTTCCCGCCCAACCCGCATAAGTTAAAACTTTTGCGTCAACCTTTAAAAATAACACAGACACAAGCGAAGCGCCCACTTGTGTTATGAAAACCTCACAATTATTTAATAGAAAGATCTGCTCCCGGAAAGAAATCTGAAGGGGGTCCATGATGACAACCGACCTTGATACTAGAGTGCTAATGAGATCTTCTCGATTAATTAATTTTCGACCCTCTACAGTTCTATCAAAAAAAATGATTTTGCGATTTTCTGATTTATTTTCAAAATCTCCAAGACATTGAATTAGATGGTTAGACATTGCCTTAATAGCATTAACATTGTAATAACTATCTGAAAAAACTAGGGGTTTAGATAAATCTACTTCTAAGTGATTATAGATAACATGTGCAGTAGGCGACACTATAGTTAAATTCTGGCAAACAATTTTTTGTCCAATTTTTACTTTGATAATATGAATAGATTGCCCTACCAACAATTCAATTGCTTCATAAATATTTTTATGAAGCCCAGCATCTATAAGAATAGGCTGATTCTTATATAAGCCAGAGAGAATAAAACCGCTCAATTTTGGAAGCGTTTCAGTCAAAAAATGCGCAAAGTTTCCATTCAATCCATTGACGAGATGTATCCCGCTCTCAATCTCCAATATATCCCCTTTAGAAGGCACTAAGATTGAATCCCCGTAATCAATCACCACGTTATTAGTGACTGCAAACAGAGCCTCCCTCTTCCAATCCAATAGATCAGAATGAACGCAGTATTGCTCAGTAAAGATAAAATCTGATCCGCCTAAAATGAATCCGGATGAGACAGTGAATGCTACAACCTTTGGGAAGTAACCAGTATCAAGCTCAATTGAATAGAGTCCTTCATAGATCGCGGGCTCAGCACAAAAAGGGCTGGGATCATATTTATACTCATTAAATAGCGTGCTAACTGATAAATTTTTTACTCTTACAAAAGAATTTATACCAATTTTTTTATGTTTTGAGACACGGCAAAAAGTTAATTTGTAAAAAAGCGTAAGTTTTGGAAAAAGAATTGAAAATTCATTTAAATTTCTTCTAAGTTCTAGCTTGATTGTATTTCTCACGATCCTAGCTAAACTATACTTTGCAAACTTATTTCTATAAGTTTCTTTGCCTAAAAATACTATTTTTTTTCGGCAATGCTGATATAGACTCAATAATTTATTCTCCATCAACAAACCCTTTCATAAATTTGATTCATCTTGGTAGCGGTCTAAACAGCCCCCAATGTCACCCCCTACATATGAAATTTTATTATCTTTAAGGTATATAATTTTATTAAAAAAAATCTTTTCATAATTTAAATCATGGGTTACCCCAATGAAAATAGAAGATTCAGTTTTCAACTCTTCAATTCGCTTTGTTGATTTACTGATAAAATTTATATCCCCACCCGCAAATAATTCGTCAACTACTAAAATATCAGGCCTCACCATTAAGGCAAGAGAAAAAGATAATCGATAACACATGCCAGTTGAGTAGTATTTCATTGGAACATCAATAAAATCACCAATATCCGCAAAATCAATTATTTCATTCTCGCGAGAGCGAAGTTCCCGGATGTCAAAGCCGGAAATCAATCCTGAAAGTATAATATTTTCACGCCCCGTTAACTCAGGGTTCATGCCCGCACCCACCTCAATTAGAGAGGTTATGGAGCCATGATGAGATATTCGCCCACTTGTTGGCTTATATATTCCCGCAATAAGTCTAAGTAACGTACTTTTACCTGCGCCATTTTTTCCGATTATGACAGCACGATCACCGTCAGATAGTGAAAAATTAATATCCATTAATACATCATATGTATTATATTTATAGTAATTTTTTCCAAAATTTAAAATAAATTTCAAAGCACCTTCTTTTATTGTATTTTTAATATTAGTTGGCTTGTTAAAGCACAACGATACATTTTCGAAATTTATTTTTGACATTTTATAAATATAGGGGAATTTTGCTTCGGTATACAGAAAATATATACTTTGAAAACATATAAAATAATATGCAGCACAATAATACTAAAATAACCACTGGATAATTCGTGGTGTTTCCTGAAAAACCATCGCGAATAAACTCTACCATATAACTAAGGGGATTGAGTGATACAACTAAATCTGCCACAGTGCGATCGCCAACCAACATTCTTTTTGTATACAGAACTGGAGTCATAAAAAAAAGTATTTGAAGCGCGATGCCAAGCAAATATCCCACATCTCTGTAATAAACGTTTAAGACGGATAAAATCATGCCAGCACTGTAAGCAAAAATTACTAAACTTGATGTGGCTAATAAAAAACCAAGGTCAGGTAGGCTGCTGGATGCAAAAGTAATAATCGCCACTAATAATGTTAAGGTGAATATTGACACAAAAAAATCTATTAAATGATTTCCAAGATTTACGAGAAGAAATATTTCTAAATTAATAGGCACCTTTTTAATTAAACCTTCATTACCAGTCATGGAACCTGCTGCCCCCGTCAGTAAGCTCGAGAATAACTGCCAAGACAAGTATGCTGGAAAAAGCTGCAAAAAATATGTAGAGTAGGTTTGCCCCAAAAGTGCAGACCATATTAGTGATATAAATGAAACTGAGAGCAGTGGATTTAGCAGTGACCAGAATAAACCCAAAATAGTCCTCTTGTATCTTATTTTAAGATTGGACTTAATCATTATTTCAGCAATTCTTAAATCATTAATATTCAATTATTTTTTCCGCTCACCTAAATTTAACTTCACTTGTTGAAAATATCAAATCCTCAAATACCTATAAGAAATAAAATTGTTCTTATTTTGGCTCATAATAATATCTTATTATATGTCACTACTTGAGCCATGATCCATTAGGCTTTATGAATATATTAATTCTAAATCAGGGAAAAGTAGTAGTTTTACAAATTAAGATTAAATACTCTGATAATCATAATTTGTAACGACTTTTTGAAGATATTTTTTTATTGACTCCAGAGAGCTTGATGATATGAGAACTTTCTCAAGATCATCTAAAAAATAGCTCAACTCTTGCATAGATATAAACTCCTCGTGCGCTCTGAATATTGACGGGTGGCCTGTTCTGATGGGCTCGCCCCCGATAAGCAATTCCTCGTAAAGTTTTTCTCCAGGCCTTAGTCCAACCACTTCAATAGCTATATCACCATCAGGATTTATTTCATCTTTTATTTTTAGACCCGACAATGCAATCATCTTCTTTGCTAAATCAAAAATCTTAATTGGCTCACCCATCTCAAGAACAAATACATCGCCGCCTTTGGCCATTGCACTGGCCTGAATAACCAATTGTGCAGCTTCTGGAATCATCATAAAATAGCGCGTAACCTCAGGATGCGTTACGGTAACTGGGCCGCCATCTTGAATTTGTTTTCGAAAAAGTGGCACGACGGACCCGGATGAATTAAGGACATTTCCAAAACGTACCATTGAAAAAATTGTGCGCTTTGATTGAACTGAATCTTTTGCCATAGCCTGCAATATCATTTCTGCCAGGCGCTTACTCGCACCCATGATATTTTTTGGTCTCACGGCCTTATCTGTACTAATCAAAACAAAGTTTGATACCCCAAACTCACTAGCTAAATTTGCAATATTTTTAGTACCATAAGCATTGTTAAGAATGCCTTCGATAGAGTTTTCCTCAACCAGCGGTACATGCTTATAGGCTGCAGCATGAAAAATAATATGTGGACGATGTTGGCCGAGAAGACTTCTGATTAAATTCTCGCTACGAACAGAGCCTAATATAGGTGTAACTAAAAAATTATCGCAATTACTATTGTGATTGATCTGTCTAAGCTCCCGATCAATCTTGTAAAGTGCGAATTCGCTCTGCTCAAGAAGGATAATATGCTCAGGTTTTTGCCGGGCAATTTGCCGACATAATTCAGATCCTATTGTTCCGCCAGCACCAGTAACTAAAACTACCTTACCCAGTATATTTTTTTCAAGTAACATTGAATCGGGTATTACGGGCTCACGACCCAAAAGATCTTCAATATCTAGATCATGAATATCCGATACAGAAATTTTTCCGCTAGCTAAATCCTGTAAACTTGGTAGAGTACGAATCGATACCTTGAATTTAGCGAGAGATTCAATAATGTCTGCTCGCTTTGTACGGCTAATAGATGGAATGGCCAGAAGTATATCGGTGACCTTGAGAGCATTTATAACATCATCAATTTCGATTGGGAAGTAAATTTTTATGCCGTTTAAATCGTTGTTTTGCAAATGTTTGTCGTCATCAATAAATCCAACTACTTGCATTTTTCTACTGTCACGAATAGCTGCAGCCAACTCTCTCCCTGCTGCTCCAGCCCCATAAATTAGGACCCTTGGCATGCTAAGGGATGGAATACGCTCTTTGTGTAGACGCCCAAGCCAATGGCTAATGGCTAATCTCGAGCCTGCCACAGCCAAAAATAGCAACAAAGGCTGAATTAAACCAACGGTCCGTGGAATACCATGCACCCCCGCTACCGTCAGAATCATTGCGTAAAGAACGCCGTACAAAGCAATTGCACGAGCAATTATTAGCGCAGCAGACCATCCAGAATATCTAAAAATTACTCTATAGAAGCCAAAAGACTTGAAGAGGGGAATTGCGATGATTAATGCAAGCAGGATTGCTAACCATGGTCTTAATATTATGTCAGGGGTTAACTGAAAGTTGTTAAGGCCAACCCACAGACCTAGTCGCAAATAGAATGCGACCCAAGTAGTAGTAATGCAAAGAAAAATATCGAGTCCAATGACCGCTAACCTCTTAAGCCAGCGCGGCCATTTTAAAATATGGTTTATACCTTCTCTTATCATTAGTGACTTACCCCGCTACCTGAAAAAACTTTTGAGAAAGTAAGCCATATGATCTTAAGATCAAATAATAGCGATGCATTTTGAAGGTACTCCAAATCAAATTTAACTTTTTCATAATCTGAAACTTCATCGCGTCCATTTACTTGTGCCCAACCAGTCAAACCAGGAGTCAAGCCATCAATACCAAAATTCGATCGAAGCTTAATTAGATTATGTTGATTGAATAATGCCGGCCTTGGACCTACAAAGCTCATATCCCCCTTGAGAATACTCCATAGCTGAGGAAGCTCATCTAAGCTAGTATTTCGGATAAAACTACCAACTGGCGTCAAATACATGCTGGGGTTCACCAATAAATCTGTCGGCAAAATTGGTGTATCGCATTTCATACTTCGAAACTTTGGCATCATAAAGATTCTATTGGCTCTACCAACGCGCCTTGACCAATAAATTACTGGACCGCGGGATGTACATGCTACCAATAGGCAGATCAATAAAATCATCGGCAAAAGGATTGCTGATGCACTTCCCGCAATGATTAGGTCAATACTACGTTTCATTATTTTATATTACAGACTTCATTTTAATAAATTTGATATATGACTCACGTAACCTGCAACGACCTCGTTACTTTTAAAATTTTCTTTCGCATTTCTATATGCTGCAGCCCCCATTCTAGCCCTTAAATTTTTACTATCTAGCAAAGACTGTATGCAATATTGAAGTTGCGCTGAGCTACCACACTCGAATAATAAACCAGTCTCTTGATCAATAATTGCATCACTGATACCGTAAATGTTGGAACCGATAGAAGGTAGACCCATAGCTGCCGCTTCGATAATCACAACACCAAAACCCTCTCTAAAGCTGGGTAGCACTAATATATCACTGGCAGCTAAATACACTTCTGGGTTAGCAGTAAAAGGCGCCCTCACAGATTGAACAGCAAGATTCCCCAAACATAAGTTATCAAACTCTAGCTCCTCATCTGGCCCAATCAAAAGAAGCCATAATCGGCGATCAAATTTTGCAATATTCTTAAATGCAGTAACTAGCTGATAAATTCCTTTATCCCTTACAAGGCGCCCTAGAAAAATTAATGCAACCGCATCTTCCGGAATTTTCAAATCTGAGCGGACCTTTTTTCTTAAGGAAAGACCATTTGAAAAGCGCTCGATATCGACACCCCCAATAGAGCCTTTGCCGATTACACTAATTTTATCGGGCAGTATCACCCCCTGCCTAATCAAGAACTGCTTTTCTGATTGACTTACAGCTAATACATCTGTTGCTAAGGTTGCGGTAATCCAATCACAAGTTTTAAAGAATTTGCGACTAAAGCCATCAAGATGAGCCCAAACCTCACCCTGAAAAATATGAAGGCGCTGAGGAATTCTAGCAACAACGCCAGCCAACATTCCCAATAGGCCAGCCTTAGGTACAACGGTGATGAGTAAATCGTATTTGGCTTTACGAAATAAAAAAAATAGCTTCACTAAACATATCAAATCAGAAATGGGCGCCATCTTTCTAGAAATCCCGATATCAATGATATCAATCGGCAGTCCTAATGGAAGAACATAGCTATCACTTTTTAAATTAACCATTAAAGTTACATCATGATTTTTTGACAATGCCATCAAATGTGGCTTAAGAAAAAAATGGATCGTTAGCGGAGTTGCCACCAACATACAAATTTTCTTTCTAGGCTCACTCATCTAAAGTACCCATTTAATACTCGGCGTATATATTTAATGCAAGACCAAGGGATGGCAATACACAAAGTTGGGAATGAAATTTTATTTGCGCTATATAAATAAACCCACGTACGAAGCTCTTTTTTTTCATGTGCCCATAGCTGTCCACTATACCCTCCAGCACTGAACTCAGGACGAAAACTAAATGCAAGTGTCTCATTTAAAACATAAGCAGGCATATCAGCTAAAACAACTTCCAACCAGAGTAAATAGTCTTCAGTGAATAGCTTATCTTTAAAGCGAAGTGAAATATCTCGTTTAATCATTACAGTACGGGTAAAGAAACGATTCGCTATCACCATCTGCAAAAATGAAATCCGTTCACCTTGCATTGAGTGGGAAGACTTAAGCTGAGGTATGCCTGCATTTTTGGCTAAGGCTTGAGTTAAATGCCCCAACATAACTGCATCCACATGATCCTTGAGCCACTTACATGAAATCTCTAATTTGCGCGGATGCCATGCGTCATCCGCATCTAAAAATGCAAGCCACGGCTGAGTAGCCAAATTCCACCCACTGTTTCGAGTACCACCAGGCCCAGTATTGATGTCATGATAAAGGGTTAGAACAGTAATGCCATTATTTTTTTCAAGGATCTTTTTTTTAAGACTCTCAATTAGATCTTTAGTTTTCCCGCCATCAGAACTTGCGTCATCAACCAAGAGTAATTCTTTTGGTAACAATGTTTGGTCTAGAACGGAGTCTACTGCTTGCTCTAAAAAAGCAGAAGCCATATAGCACGGAATGATAACGCTGACAGGAGCGAGCATGGAGAAGCTATGCGTCTTTCAAAACGGGAAATCGCAACCAACTCTCGGGAACTATATTGGGCTGCGAAATGTACCCATTATTCCAAATGTCTGGCACTAGAACTGTTTTGCAGGTAGATTGGTTTAAGTAAGCACCCCACCAGCTAAAGGAACTATTGGAGAGGATATGGTGATCACATTTAGACATTAAAACTAACTCTTGAGATGGTTTTAAAGAATTTTCCGCCCCCTTATCAGAGGATATAAATGTAGCGTGAGTGACAGAAAGGTTTTTCCTAACCCAGTCTGGATCGTCCGAAAAAATAAATAGGTGCAAATTTGAATACTTTTGCTGCATATAAGCAATTGCGCGCTCATAGTACCCAATGTCACATACTAGGTGATATTGCATCGTTTTAGGATTTTCAACATAGTCTCCCCTTCGGATATGCAGACTTACCGAAATAGGCTTACATTTAATAAGCTGCACAATTGGCTCGATTTCATTACATAAATCAGGCTTTAAAGTAAATTCGCTAAGGATCTGATCAACTCGCCCTAGAAAATACTTCTCACTCTGAAAATAGCCGTCTAGATAAATATTTCCCGCTTGATCCAGTATTTCCGGGTGCCAGTCAACATAATATAGCTTTAGTATTTTTTGTCTAAATAAGCGAAGTACTTTTGAAAAAAATCCCCAGCGATTTTTAGTTTTATTAACTTCTTCAGAAGTTGCAATCGCAGCTGAAATTGAGAAATCAGTAATATCTAAATTTCTATAGATTTGTTTTTGATTTCTACCAGGCTGGTAACCTAAAACATCAATCTTTAAAATATCATTATTTTTGCTCGCAAGTGAGCAAGCCGCAGCATACTGAAAAAGCTGATTTCCCAAGCCCCCATTTATCCTAACGATAATCAAGCTAACCTCGGGTTGGCAATAAGCTGCTTATAAACTTCAGTATATGAATCTAACATTTTCTCAAGATCATAGTTATTTTTTACATGCGCCCTCAACTCTTGCCTTAGATGATTTCCTCCGATCAAGGCATTATCAATTATATTTTTAAGAGTATTTTTCAAGAGATTTCGATCACCTAATGGAGTGGCAACACAGTTTGGCGCTCCAACGATTGCCTCAGCAGATCCGCCAACATCATAAGTAATTACCGAAACACCGCACGCCATTGCCTCCAATAGCACTAGCGGAAAATTTTCATACTTCGAGGTTGCAACTAAAACATCCGCACAAGAAAGGATTTCAGCTACGTAGCTTTTGTCAGAAGATGCCTGTAAATGCTTAACGCAGCCTCTCAGGCCACTGCTTTGAGATCCTAAGCATACATACTGATTCTTCGGATCATCATCTGATGATGCAAGCCATACAAAATCTTGATACCCCTTGTAAATATTGTTTTCTGCATCTGCCCCAATAAATAGAATCATAGGGCCCTCTGAAAAACCATACTTTTTTCGAAGCTCATTACGAGAACCCATTTGAAATTGGTTGCAATCAATTCCATTTGGAATGAGAAATGTTTGCTTAGATGATAAGCAAGAAAATCTCAGCTTTTCTATCAGCCAATGCGATGGACTAACTAAATTAACCCTCATGTCCTTATAGATCTGGCTCTTACGATGCGTTAGATATCTATCGTTGTCCCAAATGGTACTTGGATACAAACTCTTGTCTGAAATCTGGTAGATGCCATTTCGAATAATGGAAGATGATGTATGTGCGGCATGTGGTGTTATAGACCACATATCATGCAAGGTCCATAGCACTGGTTTTTTTTGCGCCATCTTTTTTAACGTTCTTAAACTAAAATACCATCCATGAAGATTGTGGCAATGCACTACATCTGCAGCCTTGAATTCAGGGGTATCAAGCAAATAGTCGGTTTGAAAAAAATCAATGTCATTAGATAGAGCTCTTGATAGTACTTTGGTTAAAAAAGGTCTCTTGATTTCTTGTATTCGAGAGCTCACATCGTAGTTTTGTGACTTTCCTGAAAACACAAAGGATTCATGCCCTCTTTTTAATAGGCCTTGATGAATATCCATAGCTACTCTTGACGCACCGCCCATTGAGTTATCGCTTGCAGTAATAGTCAAGATATTCATAGAAATAATTTCTTCATCTTAACCATTGCTGACTTAAATAAACCACTGAGACTTGGTTTATAAAAATTAAGGTAAAGGTAATGATCTGCGGCTGTCTGAATCTCAAGAGAGGAGGGATCTTTTAATGCGCACCTTAGAGGATGGATCGGCAAAACATGGGTTTGGGTACGCTCCTTAGTATGGGTTGCGGCTTCACCAAATCCAATATTGGTTGATAAATTAAAGTTAGGGGTAATGGAAACACCATTTCTTTTCCATATGGAATACAACCACTTTGCATCCCAAAACGTATATTTACCACTCTGAAGTCCACGAAAAAACTTCAGCCAATAGCGCTTTTCCTCACTTGACAATTTAATCCGATTGAATCCACCATCGGAAGCAGTAAATTGATCCAAATCCTGCATGCTGAAATCAAAGTGTTGCCACGCGCGCCGCCAAGTGGCCCAAGCCCAATTAGCAGGGTAGCGAGAGAAATAGTAATCACCCTCTCCCCACTTTTTACTCTGAAAGTTCGAAGCTGAAACACTCATTACCATATCGTCAGAAGCGTATTTATCGAGCAAAATAGATGAGAATGTATAGAAATCGTTTGAAATCAAGCAATCGTCCTCAAGTACTATGCCAGCCTCTTCATTAGAAAAAAACCAGTCAATTGCTTTAGGGACAAATTGATCGCAGCCATAATTTTTTTCAGAATAATTGAAATGTAAGTTACAAGCCCAGTCAATCTTTGTAGCAATCATCTGCTTGCACAGATTCAATTTCTGCAGATCTTCTTCATTCGAAACTCTTGGGCCATCAGCGGCTAAATATATAGAGGCTGGCTTAAATTGCCTCAACGCTAAGAGCTGACGAGACAAAATATCTGGTCTATTAAAAAAAATTAATAGTATTGGACATGCTGAACTAATCATGTTGAAACCAGAAAACTCTTGATATAAAAATTTGAATAGCCTATAGTAAATATTGTTGCAAGCAACGAAAGAAGATATATCTTTTTTTAATAAATACCTCAAAAAAAGAGCAGAAAAAAATTAAATACATGTGAAATCTATAATATTTTACTCAATTTTCTTACAAATTCTATGATCTTTTCTGGCATATATCTTGATATCATAGACTTAAATGAAGTGAGACTGCCACAGTTAAAAGAATTTAATATCATAAGAAATAAACTCAAGATTAAAAATTGGTATTCTTTTTTGATCTTCCAAAGTAAATAGTATTTCTCTCCAACCAAATACATTCGGTCAAAAAAATTAAACTCTTTTTTATACTTCTCCAGGAGATAGATACATGCCCTCAAATAGGACTCATCAATTTCATTTACATCAGTATTTGATGAAACTCCTATCTGCCCGTAATGAACAAAACACAGTTCATTTATTTCATAATATTTATTTACTTTGTCACAAATGCTTACATCCCAAACCCAGTCGGCCCATAAACCAATGTCAACCGGATAATCGACTCCTATCAAAGCCGATCTAGAAAAACCAATTTTTCCAAAAGGTGCACATTTACGAATCATTGTTCGTAATGGAGAGTCCTTATAAATTACATAATTTGTAACAAACCGATTGCTACCATCTGGATTCATTGATAAAGTTGGAGCAAAACAGACAAAATTATCTTTATCTGGATTTAACTGATTATTCTCAATTCCATTTTTTACGCAGCGCGTGCCATTTGAAAACCACACATCATCCGCAGCCAATAAACTCAACACATTTCCAGACGAAACTACAGCTGCCTTTTGCATATTCCTGGGAATACCCAAGTTGCTCTCATTGACAATTACTTGACAGTGGAAGCTATGCGGATTGGCCGCAATATACTCTCTTGCTAGCTTGGCAGTAGAGTCACTTGAGCAATCGTCTAAAATGACTAGCTCATATGGAGGGATTTCTTGCTCAAATATAGACTTAATAGCATTAAGGATATATTTCTCTTGATTATAAGAAACTATAACAATGCTATGTCTAATATCATTAATACCCATAGTTATCAAGTCTTCTAGATCATTCTGTGTAATTTTTTATTTATGCATCTATTGCACAATGCCTCTCTTTTGCCAATGAAATCTGGTGCATCTAAATTGTCTATAGCATGATCAGTCATTGCAATATCACCATAAAGAGAACAAGTTTTTAGTTTTAACCTCTTATCAATAACTGGAAACATTCTACGTGATAAGCACATATCGCCCATTTTAAATTCAATGCCGTCTATATTAGATCCTGACTCCAACTTCATCAAAAGCTGATCATAATATTTTGGGTGATTTTTTTCATAAAATACAGCACCCCAATTACCCTCATCCGCAACTGCTTTTAACCTAGCACTTGCCAACAGCAAAACTCGCCTATCAACTTTGAGCGTATATTTCAATTTTTTTAACAATTTTGCAGCTTTTTTTTCTTCAATATTTATTGCCGAACAATTTAATTCAATAACTTCAGCTGACTTTAAGATTGAAGTATCTATGTGACTTTCGTTCAATGGAAATAATATTATCTTTATATGAAGGGTGTTCCTAAATAACTTTAGGACAGATTCAATATCAGCTACTGATCTGGAGTCTGCGCTCATAATATCTACACCTGCCATGGTGGGAATTTTTGAAATAAAGTGGAATGCTCTAGTCAACCCTTCTAGATCAATAAGGGAATATGGGACCCTTAAATCAACAATAAATCTATTTCTGATGGTCTGGGTATAGGTGAAATAATCCACCCCCGAAACCAATCCCACTGCATTAGCACTACCTCTTAATTCATTCGCCATACTTGGAGAAGCGAATAAATAAAAATTTCCACAATTCTGATTTATTAAATCAATTTTTATAAATTCAAGAAATTTCTGCGGTGTGATCTGCTCAAAATTTAATTTATTTTTTTTAAAAACTACCGCAAATTCATCTGCAGTTATACCATTCCCAACTAGGATTAGTTTATTGTCTTGTATTTTTTTTTTGAATTTATTTACCCATTCAAATTCAAATGGTCTGGATAATTCGCAATCATCATAAGCGTATGACATTTCTAGCGCCATTAAACTCCTCGAAACTGATATTAACGTCAAAAAATTTATGGACGACCTCATTCATGCATTTTGTACAAAAAGGAGATGAATTTCTTTGTTCGATAAATTCATTCAAGGGCTTATCAAGATAATTACTTCTTCCTACTGTTGGCTTCTGCATGTTGCAACAGTGAAGAACCTTGCCATCCCATGTGATAGTAGGAAATGCATTTGTAATATGACACTTACTACTCTTCTTTGTGCGCGCGAATTGAAGCTGGTCTTCTAAAGGGAAAATAAGGTTGGCCGAGGCTTCCTGCATTACATCTGGAATATCAACGCCATTGACAGCATATTGATAAACCTGCCCAGGGAAAATATGAGCGACTATTGGTATCAGAGAAAATCCAAATGTTTTCGATAAATCTTTCATATAGTCTAGATCAGCATCCAGATTATCCTTATACAGGTGATACATAATTCGAACGTTGTAATCTAAATTAAACCTATTTTTATACTCAGCAATTTTTTCCAATCCCTTGAGATATTGATCCCATGTTCCACCGGTGCGCCCTCTTTCATATCTCTCTCCAACGCCAGCACAAGGCGCAACTATTTGATCTGGCTCTGCCAGCAAAAATTCCTCTAGATATTTGTGGTATTCCAGGTTCGTGGAAACCTCGCTTGCAACTCCTTGCCTTTTGCATTCCCTGATTATTTTCGGCAAATCAGGATTTAAGAGCGGCTCACCCCAGGTGTATAACGCAACCGAATTCATCAAAGGAATCTCTTGAACCATTTTGTCAAGAACATCTTTAAACAAATCAATACCCATATGACCCCTGCCTTTATTTGCGCTTGGCAAGCCCATATCACATGTTTTGCATACTAAATTACATTTACCTTCTACCTCGATGGTTGGAAAATATCGGCAAATATCCAATGGGGTAAATAAAGTTTTATATCTTTCAAATCCGGATGTAGCGGCAAGATGCAAGAAATTTTCTTTCCATTCTCGATCTTTAGTGCAAATCAGCAATAAATCCGACGATGAGTCACATGACTGAAAATAGCTTTCTGGATGCATGACTGGTATTCCATGTCGAGACCCAGAAAACCTACTATCAAGAAAACTTTTTACATTGAGTCCAAGGGAGCGGAGACGTTTAGATAAACCAATCCCCTCTAAGTTTACGGAAAGTATATAGATGTTCTTTCCTCTTGCCAGACTGATAAAATCTTCATATCCGACCGGCGCGGATTCAATCAAAGAGTCTTTACGTATTTCTACTTTTGATGATCTGGGGTAAAAGCTTATGTTTGACTGCATATTTCCTCCAGCTCGTCTTTATTCAAATTTTGACATAGCCCCTTTATTTTACTTCTCCACACCTGATGCTGCTTGGTTGTTAGTGTATTTATATCCGTTTGCATTCCAATTTTTTTAAAAAACTCAACTATCCGCAAAACGTGATCTTTCGCGGTGCCAAGATAGGGATTTTGAGCTCCATTAATTGCCTGATCAATTAAGCGCAATCTTGCTAATGGACTTTTTTTAAGTAACATAACCCTCTCAAAAGAAAGGGCAATGCTTTCAGCATGTCCAATCCCTAGGGCACTAGAAAGGGAGTGGGCGACCTCATGAACCACCCATCCAGCCTTAACCCCCCTAGAGAGAAGACCGGAAGATACGATGGAAGCAAACCAAGCCAATTTAGAAAAATCCTCTTCCCGAGGGGCGTCTGAAAAGTCAGCTAGACTGCTGCCGATCTTCAGAAAATTTAAACTCATTAAATCCTGCACAAGATCTGCAGGTCTCTCTACTAAATATTGATCAATAACATGTGACATTGCGTCCGTTAACCCAGATGCATAATCCTTAGCTTGCAGAGATTTATAAAAAACTGGGTCTTGAACGCTAAACTGAGGAAAAGAATGTGGGCCAAAATATGATCGCTTCAAATGATCGCCCTCGTCCATCAATACATAAGCATTATTCAATTCGGATCCAGAACCCGGTTTAGTCGCTACCAATCCAAACTTTATCGATGACCCCAAGTCCATTGGATTTTTATTTTTTAATGTACCAGCTTCAATTTTATTTCCATATGCTACCGCAACCGCTTTGGTGGCATCCATTACACTACCGCCGCCTATGCCAATAATGAAATTGGTGCCACATTTAAGCTTCGATATTAATTCATCAACTATAGCCTCAGTAGGCTCGGATTCTGGATATTTATAGAAATCCACCGAAGTACATTTGGGCAAGCCCTCCAGGTATTGCAGCAAATCTTTATGGTGTGACAGTGTATTACCATGAATTATGGCCAAAACTGCCCCATCGGGTATCTCATGAATCATTCTCTTAAGGGAATCTTTACCATGAATTAATTTAACTGGATTGTAAAAGTAAAAACTCAATCTATTGCTCCATGAAATTATTTATATTTGTCATAATAATCTATAACATTTATAAATAATAATATATTTCGAATGTATAATTTTCTGAATGTTTTAATAGCAAATTCTATTTATCGCCCGCATTAAAAATCAAGGGGCAGGCATTTAATGAAAAGCATTCTAAAATTACACTTCATGCTCATTTTCGTGGCAAGAAAAACATTACTGTCTCATAAATAGATTCAGTGTAGTGCCTAATTAATACCTCATAGTCATTTCGGATGCCTAAGATTAACTCTGGAATTCTCCAAAAATCACCTGAGTTATGGTAAACAGATATCGCCAATCTTGGATGATTTCTTAAAATAATTTTTTTCGCCCCCTGGATTGCGGAAAATTCTCCGCCTTCAATATCTATTTTTATAAAACTGGGGGCAATATGACTTAAATTATCAAGTTGATCTACATCAATCATTGCATCACCATCATCCGCAATAGTAGAGGAAGATCCATTCGTACTGAAATGCAATGTTTCTTTTTTATTTCCAAGGCCGAGTGGGTAGCAATAAATATCGCGCAATTTAGAAGTCGCAGACACGCATAATTGATAATTATTTTTATCAGGCTCGAATATATAAACAGCAGAATATTGGGGGCATCGTTTAATAAACTCTAAGGTTGTATAACCATTGAATCCACCAACATCTATAAAAACTTCATTTTCTTTATTTAGTAATAAAAATTCCTCAAAGTATTGAACGTCCTCTCTCTGAGTAAATCCCTCAAGATGAGATATGTCGTGATCATATCTGAATGCAACAAGCTTTTCAAAAATCCACCTTGATTCTTCATCCTTTAGCAGCTGATAGATCCAATTGTATTTTTGCTTATTGGATAAAAACTCATCCTGAAATCCCTCATTAAAACGCAGAGGAAGAAAAGGAAATTTAGAAATTTTTGAAAAAGCAAAATAATCCAGGTTTTGAAGGCTCAATTGGTTTAATTTTTCTCGAGCTGATAGTGGTCGACCTCCAGCAACATTTAAAACTAAGGAGTTTTTTGGTACTTGAGCTGATTTAACGATGGGCTTCTTTAAAAAAGACTGCTCACTAGAAAAGTCATCAATAAATCCGTTTACCTCGATAAGCTTAGCAACACTCTCAGCATAAATATTTCTTCCGAGAATATATTTCGGCCTATTTGAGTAAAAAAAATTCTCGCAAAACTCAATTGATGATTTTGGCCAATCAAGTTTTTGAGATACCCCATCAACATCAAAACTCATTTTATAGCCCTATTTTCTGTAGAGAGAAATCTTAAATTTCTCAGTAATGGTTGTAGTTCTCAACATAGTTACCCATCCGAAATCACCCTTTCAGCGGGATGACTTAGGATTAATCTAAATGAGAAATACAACCCTTCAAAGCAGATTGATGCATTTCCAGCATTAATTTCAATCCATCTAAGGAAAATTTAGAACCAACAACATTTTCCGAAGACCAGGTTCCAAGTTTAAGGTATTGTGTCAGAGCGGCATGAATATCGAAATATAGGTTTGCGAATGCCTCAACATAACCAGCAGGATGCCCCACTTTGAAGCGGGCGTATCTTGATGATGAAAATTCCAAGCCCTCATAACCACGATCCCTTAATTCAATACGTCCATCAGCATGGGCAAATTGGATTCTCTCTGGATCTGTTTGAGTCCATTCTAATGCACCTTTAGTGCCAAATATCCTAATTTTAAGGCCATTGCGATAGCCAAGCATTGTTTTGCCAAAAATGAAGTTGCCATTGACACCATTTTCATAGTTAACTAATGCAGATACTGAGTCAATAACAGGGTATAAACCATATTTTTGCTCGGTAGCAAAAACAGACAAAGGTCTCACCCCTAGAATAAAAGAAGTTAGCTGATGAAGGTGCGATCCCAGGTCCAGATAAATCATGGGCACCTCACCATCCATTTGCCTCCAATTTTGAGGTTGAAGCTGTCGTCCGCTTGCATTTAATCGTAAATACCCCTCTTGAGGCATTTCAGCAGCGAAATGAAGAACCTTTCCAATCTGCCCTGAGCGAACAATCTCCTTTAACTCTCGTACAGCAGGATAACCAGAATAGTTGTATGTAACAGCCAAAAATCCATTTTTGTTATTCTCGGTATCTCGTATGAGTACGGCATCATCAATATTTGCTGTAAGTGTTTTCTCACATACGACTGGAATCCCAGCATTTAAGGCATCCATAACGGGAGAGGTATGTGAGGAGGTTGGAGTTAATACGATTATTACATCTATATTTCCCGCTTCACTGCGAATAAGTTGGGTATGGTCTGCATAAACTCTAGATAGATCCACCCCAAAATTAATCCCAGATTTTAGATTAGTTTCATGATTGCGACTGAAGGAGCCGGCGACAACTTTGAATAGCCCATCTACATTTAAGGCGCTCATATGCGCCCGCCCAACAGCAGAATTAATCCCCCCTCCCACAATGCCAACTCTCAAGACAGGATGAGAGTCATTTTTAAGATTTTTGTTCATAAGGGAATATTCCGGTTAGTAAAAAAATGCACTTTATCGGCCATTTTTTCTGTGGATTCAAATAATTGTGCCGTAGATTGATAGCGCATAAAGAAGATGGCAATTTTTCCAAATGGGGCTTTTTTAATATGTTCACCAGATTCACTCAACTGAAAAAGTCTTAGCTCCTCGGCCGCAACGTCAATTGAGTATCCATGTATTACTTCATCTTCTTTAAGTGAAATAGTATGACGTGACCATGGAGTCGATTCATCTATTTTAGAAAAATCAAAATCTTCACCTATAAATGGCCTTAGATAATTGCCAACGTATGAATTTCCAGTTGAAAAACTGATCAGGTAATAAAAAAGGTCTCCTGGACATCTGCGCATACATTCTATTAAATATAGCTCTCCACCAGAAATAATAAATTGTGTGTGAAGTAAACCATCAGACAAGTTCAGCAATGCTGCCAATTTCTCAACGGAAGCTTGCATCTTCTTTTGTATTGACAGGCTTATCCGAGATGGACTGTTGGAACAATTAACTTGGTAGGGATAAATAGTACAAAATTCATCCACAAAAAAATCATGGTAAATTTTTTGGTTTTTAAGAAATGCCGAATGGCTATGCAATGTACCATCCAAAAAATCTTCGACAACATAATTGTTAGTTCTAGAATTTAATTTAGCGTTATCAATCGCCATAGATAGCTCATTTAAATTCGAAACTTTTGTAATTCCCTTTCCGCTAAAACTATCCACCGGCTTAACTAGGACGGGATAGTTAGCAGGTCGCGGAATAACCCCCCCGGGGTCGGAAGTCCAAATTTTTGGAACTGGAATTCCATGTGTTGCAGCAAACCCTCTGAATTCAAATTTATCATGCAGTTTTAGTGTTGTAGCGAGGTCATCAAGTCCTGGCAGCCCTAAAGTCTCTGCGACTTTGATAACCGAAAGATAGGAATCATCATTGCATGTTGGTAGGATCGCGCAATAACTTTCTCTCTCAACCAGATCCAACAGAAATTCAGCATTGGAATAGTCCAGGCAATGATACTTGCCAGCCCAACTTACACACGGATCACTTGGCTTATTGCCGCATACCTCCAACTCATATCCTAAACTCTTAATGAATTGTGCTAAGGGAGCTGCGCTGAAGCTGGTTCCAACCAATAATATTTTTTTCATATGCTCTCTAATGAAGAGATAAATTATCTATAGTTTGATTCCGCCATCTTAAAAAAAGAATCATTCATGCTATTTCAATACCTTGATTTTTAACAACTACCTTTTTAACATTTCTCAATAAATCATCATTATGTGCAATCCAAATCTTGGTTATACCTTTTGTAAACTCAAGAATATTGAGAACAATCTCAGCCTCAAGCTTTGCATCAAGCGCATTTGTTGCTTCATCGAGAACCAATAAAGATCCTCCGCGATACAATGCCCTTGCAATTCCTACCCTTTGGCGTTGTCCACCAGAAAGACTACTGCCACGTTCGCCCACTCTAGTCTCAATGCCCTGGGGTTGTCCATTTATGACCTCATCTAGCCTGGCAGCTTTACATACTTCATCAAGGCGCTGCTCGTCGATATCCTGATTGAGTTGGCCAAATACAATATTTTCTCTAATCGTTCAATCCAAAAGAAAGGTTGTTTGCGGAACATATGCAATATGCTTTTGCCAATCTTTAATAAAAGCTTCCACCTCAATCCCATCGACAAGCAACCGTCCGCTTGTAGGGCGCTGCAATCCGCAAATAATATCTACTAAAGTTGTTTTTCCTGCGCCACTAGGACCAGATAAAAATATAACCTCCCCCTTGCTGATGGAGAAGCTTATATTTTGAAATAGGAGGCTAGTGCTAGATTCATATTGGAATGAAATATTTTTCAATTCGATGCATTGATTGAAGGTCACCTCACCACTTTTTACCTCAAAAGGTGATATATCTTTTTGAGCTAACTCGGTAGCAAGAAGATGAGCACTAGACTCAGAATACCGAAGCGATTGCAGGGCATTGATAATTCTGTTGACACTTGGCATGAGCCTAAAGGCAGCGGCCGCATAAAGACCAATGATTGGCAGCAGCATAGTGGGCTCAATTTCACTAAAAAATCCTACTACTCCTGCCAATACAATTACCGCAAAGATTTCAATAAATAACCTCGGGGCTGCCTGTACTGACTGCTGTTTGACACCAGCAACTACTCCAGCATTCATATGTGCGGCATATGCCGCAGCAAACTTATTTTGAAGAGAACCAATCAGGATTTCTTTAATTGACCCAAACCCCTCTTGGAGGTTTTGCAGTCGCTTCCCCTCATGGAATTGATGATCCTTTCCCCATTTAGCTATCTTTTGATGGGCAAAAGCATAAAAAATATAGCCTAATCCACCAAACAACAAAAAGGAACTTATTGCGCCCAAGGGATTTATGGCAATCAA
Organism: Polynucleobacter sp. MWH-P3-07-1; assembly: GCF_018687555.1. Taxonomy (NCBI): domain Bacteria; kingdom Pseudomonadati; phylum Pseudomonadota; class Betaproteobacteria; order Burkholderiales; family Burkholderiaceae; genus Polynucleobacter; species Polynucleobacter sp. MWH-P3-07-1. Next base: position 295,566 of record NZ_CP061296.1, on the reverse strand, counting down.
TAAAGAAATTACACCAGATGAAATAAATAACTCGGTAATCAAAAGGCACAAGGGAGAAAGTGCATTATATGCGAATTGACTAGGCTCGCGAATTACATTTCTTAAAAGTTGCGCAGAATTATTTTTCAAGAAAAATGGATAAGGCTGGTTAAGATAAAGCCTATAAATTTTATTTGACAGTGCCTCCTCAACTCCAAATACAAATTTAGCTTGAAAGCGTACTAGAAAAATAAGAAATATATTTTTAATAGCAAAAAGGATGATCATCAATTCCAAAATACTGATCAGGCTCAAATTTTTAATTAAAGAGGAATCAAAAAGATATCCCAAAACTCCAGTAGCTTGAGAATGTGTATTGGATGTAAACGTATAAAGCAAAGGAATAATCATCCCCAAACTCATCATTTCAAGAAGGGTTGCAACCACACTCAGGCAAACAAATAGTTTTGCTGACTTTTTTTGACCTGACTCCAATAAGCTCCAAATAGTGGCGATTATTTTTTCTAGGCTGGTATTTACGTAGCTCATCTTGAATAATTTTATGAAGCTACTTTTAACACCGATTCAACCACTCTATGCATATTTTCGATAGATAGATGTGGTCCAATTGGCAAACTAAATACCTCATCAGAGAGTTTCTCAGCTATCGGAAAATCGCCGCGCACATATCCAAGAGAGCTATATGCCTTCTGTAGGTGTGGAGGAATTGGGTAATGAATGAGAGCGCTTACACCAAGATCATCCAATGCTTTGACAATGTCATTTCTCTTTGAATGACGCAATACATAGAGATGCCAAGAGGATCTGCAACCACTTCCTTGTTTAGGGATATAAAATCCGGCGGGCCCAAACGCATCATCATAAGTTTTTGCAATCTCTGTGCGCCGCACATTCCACTCATCAAGTTTTGAAAGCTTTACCCTCAATATAGCAGCTTGGAGTGGGTCGAGCCTACTATTTAAGCCCTTAACATCGTTTACATATTTACGCTCAGAGCCATAGTTACGCATTACCGCAGCTTTTTTAGCCAGCCCCTCATTATTTGTAGTGATGGCACCACCATCACCAAATGCGCCTAGATTTTTTCCTGGATAGAAGCTCCAGGTGACCATATCAGAATGTGCTCCAATTCTTTGACCCTTATAACTGGCTCCGTGCGCTTGAGCAGCATCCTCAATAACTTTGAGATTAAACTCCTTTGCAAATTTTAATATTTCATCTAACGGAGCTGGTTGACCATACAAATGAACGGCGATAATTGCTTTGGTTTTTTTGGTAACTGATTTTGAAAATAAAGATGGGTCTATGTTATTTGTATCTATGCTCGGCTCAATTGGAACCGGAATAGCGCCACACTGGCTTACGGCCAACCAAGTTGCGATATAAGTGTTTGCAGGAACTAGAACCTCATCGCCTGACCCAATCCCAAGCGATTTCAAGGCAATATAAATTGCATCCAAACCATTGCCCACTCCTACGCAAAATTGAGCTTCACAGAAATGAGCAAACTCACTTTCAAACGTCTCAACCTCTGGTCCAAGAATATAAAATCCAGAATCTAAGACTCGTTTTACAGCAGCATCTATATCAATCTTTAGCTCGGTATACGTCGCTTGTAAATCTAAAAAAGGGATGTTCATTTCCGAGACCTTACTAGCAAATAATCTTTATAGTTCCGAAAATAATCATCCTCTTCATATGGTCTTGATGCCATAACGGTACATACCGAGCCCGACGAAAAATTGTCCAGCTCCCTCCAAATATAGGGGCATACGTAAAGCCCAAAATATGGCCTATTCAAATGAAATCTTTTTTTCTGATTCCCGTCATCCAAAACAACATCAAAACTTCCAGATGAGGCAATGATTAACTGCTCAAGTTGTTTATGGGCATGCCCACCTCGCTCAGCACCCCCAGGAACATCATATAAATAATAGACCCTCTCAATACCAAAAGGAATCTGCTTATTTCCTTCTATGAAAGTTAGATTTCCTCTTTCATCAGCAATCTTGGGCAGGTTAATTAACCTGCATTTCTCTATAAGACTCATATTAAAAATGCCTAAATATATTTAATCTGTTTAAAATTTTTTGCTTTAAAATTTTCATACGCCATGTAAAGTCTTTTTGAAAAGCAAAAAAATAAGAAAAGTCGCGAATATCCTCTTCTAAAAGTTTTGGTCCAAATAGATCTGCGATTAGCGGATACAACAATCTTATGGATTTCGGGGACATCTCCATGCCTCGAATTCTTCTAAAGGCTGATTCATAATTTTGTTGCCTAAGCTCATAGCCAAAAGACCATGCATTCAAAGTATAATCATTTGAATTTTTATAAGCACGATAAGCGCCCTGCTCATCTAAAAATTCTGCTTCTTCGCAATAGAATCCCTCATTTTTTGATTTGTCAGCCAGTACATTAAAAAGATGATGCCCCTTCGCAAGCATTGAAGGGTTGGAGCACGGAAATTCCAAGATTAACCTCCTGACATTCGGGGTGAACTTGTAAAGGCTTTCAAAGAAAATATAAAACCAATTTCTATTTATATTGCCAGCCCTCGCCTCTCTAGAATAATAAGATGGCTGTAGCGGCAACCTTTGGTAGTACATAAACGAACTACCAACCAAGATTTTTTTATTATTTTGCAGCAATCTGAAACCGAACCCCTGAGTATCAAAACTATGATGACTGGGATATCCTCCCACATCGAGAAAAGCTTGTTTAGTAAAGAGGAGGTTTCCCGTAACTGGGCTTGGTATATGTGAGACTAAATCTTCAAATCGAGCAAAGCCGGACTTATATTGAATGATTTTTAAGGGATTTTTAATGTCGGAGGAAAAAAATACTGACTGCGAAGTTGCTACGCCATCCGCATTGTTTAAGTTGAGCTCCTCAATTGCGCGCCCTAAGGAGCCAGGAGCAAGCACATCATCACTATCCAATATGAAAACCAGTGGATATTTTGCAAACTCTACTCCTTTATTACGCGTTGCCCCACCACCTAAATTTTGATCATTCGCCAGAAAAGATATATTAGGGTTGTCACCAAGAAGGCTTTGAATTATTTGAGAGGTTGCATCTTTGGACCCATCATCGACAAAAATAATTTCTTGATCTCTTACTCCGCTATTAAGCACAGAATAATATGACTCTAAAAGAGTTTCGGCGCTGTTATAGGTTGGGATAATAATAGAAAGCACAGTATTTACATTTTAAGAGAATATTGCCCTTATTTTAGATTAACTTTTGAGAATTGAGAGCTGATTAATGGCATTATTACCCTATGCATAAGTTAATGAAACAAATTAAGCTATTACAAGAGCGAGGGCCTTGGAAATACAGTCATTTCCTATTACTAAAGCTCTGCAAATTACTTATGCTTGGCTTTCATTTTCCAGATCTTTGCTTGAGTAAAGGGGTGGACATAGTTTATGTTGTTCACAACAAAGATGCCGGGACATTGGCTCAATCAATCAAGAGTCTAGAGCTCATAAAAAATATCACCATCAACAATATTTTTATCATCACAAATGATGCAACAATGCTTAAAGGTCTTGTCAGAGATGATCGAGTCAGCTTTATAAGCGAAATAGAGGTCTTGGGCTTTAACGTTAATCACTACCAATATCCACTGGAATTTACAGCACTACCAAATAGATCTGGTTGGCTTTATCAGCAATTTCTTAAATTAGGCTGGGCCTATACATCCCCTTCCGAAAACTATATTGTGATTGATGCAGACACGCATTTTATAGAGCCTATTTCTTTTTTTGATAAATCGGATAGGTTTGTTTTTTTTGGAACCGAAGAATGGTGGCCACCATACTTCGCGGCCTTCTTTCTAATATTTAATGAGAAGCATAAAGCGCTGTGGTCTAGAACAGCGCATATGATGATATTTAACAGGCAGCATGTATTGCAAATGCTCTCAGAACTAGAGTCATTACATGGCCTCCCATGGCATGAGGTAATTGCAAAAACTCGTCCATTAAATTCGCATGCCTGTTTTTCTGAATATGAAACCTATGCCAATTGGATGTTGTTACGCCATCCAAACGAATGCTCTGTAAGACCGTCCTACAACACCAATACTAAAAACCCAGAATTAAACCAGGTTAGGGGGCGCTTTAACAGCATTTCAGCTCACTCCTATCTGAACACTGAAACCTAAAACACTCTAAATACTTCACCAGAATCATCAAAGAATTTAATCTTTATGCTTCTGTAAACTGGTAGAGGCCCAACGCCAGGAATCGAAGCACATTTCTCTTAATGTTTTTTTACTCTTCCAGCCCATCTTCAAAAAGGCCATTTCAGGATTGGCATAGCATGCTGCAATATCGCCCGTCCTTCTTGCGCTGATCTCATATGGTATTTTCTTGGATGCTTCATACTCATACAAATTAACTAATTCAAGAACACTGCAGCCGTTGCCGGTACCCAAATTCATGACAGAAAACGCTTCATTATGATTGCCGACGTAGTCCAAGGCTGCCAAGTGTCCTTCGGCCAAATCCATGACATGGATATAGTCTCTAACCCCTGTCCCATCGGGCGTATCGTAATCATTCCCATATATTTTTAATTTATCCAAAATGCCATAGGCCACCTGGGAAATGTAGGGCATAAGATTATTAGGCGTGCCATTCGGGTCCTCGCCGATCAAACCAGACTCATGGGCCCCAACAGGATTAAAGTACCTCAAGGCAAAAATTCTCCAACTGCTATCTGACTTAGCTAAATCACTCAGGATTTGTTCAATTTGGAGTTTTGTTTTTCCATAAGGACTTTCTGGATCGGTTGGATGCTTTTCATCTATTGGCAAGTAGTGTGGCACTCCGTAAACAGTTGCACTGGAGCTAAAAATAAGAATCTTAACGCTACAAGACTTCATTGCCATTAACAAAGAAATGGTGCCTGCTACGTTGTTATCGTAGTAAGCAAGCGGATCTTCTGATGATTCACCAACCGCCTTAAGGCCTGCAAAGTGTAAAACAGCATCAATTTTGTAATACTGTAATGTTTGTTTGACTAGCGATCGATTTCTTATATCTCCGTCAATACAAACAATTAGCTTACCGGTAATTTTCTCCAGTCGATTTAAAACACTTCTTTTACTGTTTGAAAAATTATCAAAAATAATTACTTCATGACCTTCCTGCATCAACACAACAGCAGTATGGCTTCCAATATACCCAGCACCACCTGTCAATAAAATATTCAAGGCCCAATTCCTGTTTGTTTTTGGGATGGCAGGATTTGCCTTATTGCAACCAGCAGACCTCCCGATAATGCTATAAAAAACATCATTTCATCAAAAAACACTTTTTGACTAATCTCAGCAGTACACCAAATCAAAACAAAGCTCATTAGCGTCCAGAGCGCCATCAATCTCCATTGGCCAAAATGATCAACTTCGGATGGCTTTAACTCCAACAACCCCTTCAGGCAAGTAAATATGGCCCCAAATATAAGTAGCATCCCAGGTATGCCAATGCCTAATGTTAAATCCAACCAGCCGCTATGACTTTGAGTCAGGCAGGAGTCGGGCCACACTTCTTTGCCAATATGCCCAAAGGATCGCTCTACCAGACCATAACCCAAGGGGTATTGGGGGATTAACTTCAATGCATTAATACCCCAAGCAACTCGTGAGTAATTAGTATCAGAAACTTGCTCGCCGAGTTCATTTATAGGCAAACTTTTTCCGGGAACCTGGCACTTCCAAGACTCACTATTTTCAGCTTGGGTTGCCACCTTAGCATCGGCTAAAAAAGTCTCCCAAGAATGATTCTGCTTAATGTGATTACCGATAAAAATACTAAATCCTAAAATGGTGGTGGCCACTAAAACCAAAATCTTGATGGGGGCAGCCTTAAAGTATCTGTAAATAATCAGTCCAATAAAAACCAAAGTAAATACAAAGGAATAGAGCACCCCGTTTTTAATGTTCTCAGCATAAAAAACAAATAAGACTGCCGGGATCGTGCATGCATACGCAAAATTTGACCATGTCAACCATTTTCCATTTGTAGTTTGGAGATAAATCTGCCCAAGTGCTACCGCAAGTACGGGTATGCAAAAACCCATATAGGCTGTCTTTGCAACATAAATATGCCAGTACGCGCCCACATTCAAGCCACTCTTTTTCTCGTAATAAAGCAATCCAAACTTGAGTATGTATATTAAAGTTGGCAATAGTAAGCCAAGATAAAAAATAGGCCAAAGCCATTGCCGCACCTTAAATGAAGCAGCGGGAATACTTAAACCAAAGCCTACAGCAAAGATCACACCGATCAAGCTACGCTTCCAAATGCTTTGAAATTCACCCCATTGCAAAGTAAAGTTATTACTCAGAAAAAGTAAATGGAATATAGCCCAGAAAAATAGTGCAATGATTAAATAAAGGGGTGTGATTTTTTTATTAGCCAAAAAGGTACGGCAAGCGTAGATCTGATAAAGACCGATAAAAGCACCCATCCCTAAACAGAGATTGCGCATAAAGATCGTCTTCGGTAATGCCCAAATGGCAAATAAAATGGCAAATAAAATCGCTTGAGCGAGTAGCAAAAAGTCTGCCCTGGTCAACCGAGATCGTAGATGCATACAAGTCATTTTATAAATAGCGTTTTTTTAGAAGATTGCGAATTTTTCGCTCAAAGCGATAACCTTCAATTGCCAGCTTATCCAGTGCATTAATCGACTTAGGATCAAAGTTTGCGCCTTTGATAAATACCTCATCAAATTTTGGCATCACCGCTTGCGCAGAAAAATCTAAACTGTAGGCATCCCAATTCTTCTCATATTGCCATTTTCGGTTAAACCCTAGGAGGAGCTCTTCTAGATCATTTCTGCCTTTATAGAGTAGCGCCTTATCGCCTAAGATTTCAATATGACTGCGCTGTGGAGACATAGCGTAGGTCATCACCGGCTTGTTCTTAATAGAGAATTCTCCACAAGCTAATCCATAACTCTCACCAATACCCCTTGCATGAATCATGCCATCAGCAGTGTTAATGAAGCGCATCTTGTAATGGATGTCTGAATTACCAGGCAAGAAGATCAAGCGTTCATGTTTTGCAAAAGGCGCAAAGTTCATGAAGACAAAATACAGATCTGTGCGTTTAGCCAGCGCCTTCAAAATAGTGTCGTGCACGAAAGGTAAGTTAAAGCTATCTGACCCTCCGTAACTCGCCAGCACTGTAGCTTCCTCTGGAATATTGAGCTCTTTACGAAGGTCGCCTTCTACATTTGGCAAATCAATCATATGCGGCACAAACGGTACTTTGCCATTGGAATACTCTTTAGACAGCCACTCTGATACAAGGGCTAATTTATCCCCATGAAACTGCTCTACCTTGGTTGGAAATACCGCATGCACTGCACAAGGCACATTGCTAATGATGTCGCCATCACGCTCACCCGATTTAATGAAATACAGCAAATCGAGTTTTTCTTGATCGGCAAGACGTGCTAAATACTCTGTGTCTTGGTAAGCAAAGATTTTAAAATGCTGCTCAAACTTACTAACGACGGTTGGCTCACTAGGCAATTTACTTTTGTAAAACACCAGTGATTCATTTTGTAAAAGCGATTGGTTGTGTAGCGCGTAATCAAAGACGGCAATCTCTGCGCCGCGGAACGACAAATTATTGGTGTGAAAGCCAATTCTCAAGACACTCTTCCTACTGGGCCATCTGAATCCATTTTTAAGAAATCGCCATAGGCTTGTTTGAGACCCACTTCTAAATCTACTGTGGCTTGCCACCCCAGACGATTCAATCTACCTGAATCCATCCACTTTCTAGGGGTGCCATCGGGCTTTGATGTATCAAACCCAATCTTGCCAGCATAGCCAGTGGCTTTTGCTACAGCATCAGCTAATTGTGCAATGGTCACATCGTCACCATAGCCTACATTGATGTGACTTTGCATCGGCTCGGTATGTTGGTCATAAATATCTTTAGACAGTTCCATCACAAAGACGCAAGCAGCGGCCATATCATCTACATAGAGAAACTCACGCTTTGGAGTGCCCGTTCCCCAGATGAGTACCTCTGGAGCATTGGCTTCTTTGGCTTCATGAAAGCGTCGAATCAGCGCAGGGATCACGTGACTATTTTCAGGATGGTAGTTGTCGCCTGGGCCATAGAGATTGGTTGGCATGACCGAGCGGTAGTCAATCCCATGGCTTTGCCCGTACTGGCGGTTATAACTCTCGCATAACTTGATACCTGCAATCTTTGCAATGGCATAAGGCTCATTAGTGGGCTCTAACGTTCCAGTGAGTAGGGCATTTTCAGCCATGGGCTGTGGAGCAAGCTTAGGATAAATACAGCTTGAGCCTAAAAAAAGCAGCTTTTTTACCCCTGCCGCAAATGCCTGATGAATAACATTTGCCTCCATCATGAGGTTTTGGTAAATAAATTCAGCTGGGTAGGTATTGTTTGCATAAATACCGCCGACCTTAGCTGCTGCTAAATAAACCTGGGCAGGCTTTTCTTGTTGAAAAAAGACCTTTACTTGTGCTTGATTGGTTAAATCCAGTTCAGCATGCGTGCGAGTAACAATGTTGTTATAACCGTGCGCTACTAAATTACGCACAATGGCTGACCCAACCATACCCCGATGGCCAGCAACATAGATCTTTTGGTTTAAATCAGTAGGCACGATGTTTTTTCTTTTTGCTTTTCTTTTGAATTTATTCTTATTTTTAATTCTCTTTACCAATCGCCACACTAAAGCCATGCTTCTTTAGAAGCGCATGTTGTTTAGCTTGATCAAGGTCATTCGCTACCATCTCAACAATCATCTCATCAATCGTAATTTCAGGCACCCAACCCAGTTTCGCCTTGGCTTTGCTTGGATCGCCCAGAAGAGTTTCGACCTCTGTTGGACGATAGTAACGAGGATCAATTTTGATAATCACATCACCGGCTTTGAGTGCAGGGGCTTTATCTCCGTCAACAGCAGCAACGATGCCCTGCTCTTGCTCTGCCTTGCCCTCAAAGCGCATGGTGATGCCCAATTGCTTGGCACTACGGATAATAAATTCACGAACACTAAATTGCACACCCGTAGCAATGACAAAATCGTCAGGCTGCTCTTGTTGCAACATCAACCATTGCATACGGACATAGTCTTTAGCATGACCCCAGTCACGCAAGGCGTCCATATTGCCCATGTATAAGCATTGCTCTAGGCCTTGGGCAATATTGGATAAACCGCGTGTGATTTTTCTGGTAACAAAGGTTTCACCACGGCGTTCAGATTCATGGTTAAAGAGAATGCCGTTACAGGCATACATGCCATAGGCTTCGCGGTAGTTCACAGTAATCCAGTAGGCATAGAGCTTGGCTACGGCATAAGGACTGCGGGGATAGAACGGTGTCGTTTCTTTTTGGGGAATCTCTTGCACTAAGCCATAGAGCTCTGAGGTAGAAGCTTGATAAAAACGGGTTTTCTTCTCCAAGCCCAGAATACGAATAGCTTCCAAAATCCGCAAGGGTCCAATCGCATCCACATCTGCCGTGTACTCGGGCGATTCAAAAGAAACCGCAACGTGGCTTTGGGCACCCAAGTTGTAGATCTCATCTGGCTGAGTTTGTTGGATGATGCGGGTCAAGTTACTGGAATCAGTCAAGTCACCGTAATGTAATACAAAGTGACGATGATTGATATGTAGGTCTTGATAAAGATGATCGACGCGCTCGGTATTAAACGAAGAGGCGCGGCGCTTAATACCGTGGACCATGTAGCCTTTTTCCAATAAGAACTCAGCCAAATAGGATCCGTCTTGTCCGGTAATACCGGTGATTAGGGCGACTTTTTGTTTCGCAGTTTTATCGTTCGTCATATGAATTTCTCTTGCTTGTAATCTTGTATTTTCTAACTACGTCCGTAGGTATCTTCAAAACGCACAATGTCGTCCTCGCCTAAATAACTACCCGACTGTACTTCGATAATTTCTAAAGGCTCTTTGCCAGGGTTGGCCAAGCGATGGGTCTGCCCCTGGGGAATAAACGTACTTTGATTTTCTTGTAAGGTGATTACCTGATCGCCATTGGTAATCTGCGCAATCCCCTTAACCACGATCCAATGCTCTGCGCGGTGGTGATGCATTTGCAAGGACAGGCTGGCGCCCGGCTTTACCTGAATACGTTTCACTTTAAAGCGCTCGCCCTCGTCCACACTGTCATACCAACCCCAAGGCCGAGCAACCTTACGATGGAGATTCTTCTCTTCCCGCTTTTGCGCATCTAATTGAGAGACGATGTGTTTCACATCCTGGCTGTTGGCTCTATCGGCTACTAATACGGCATCCGCTGTTTCAATAATCACTAAATTATCAATACCCACGGTACTGACTAAACGGGTACTGGCGTGGACTAAAGAGTTCTTGGTATTGGAGAGTAAGGTATCGCCACTCGTGACGTTACCATTACCATCTTGGCTACCCACTTGCCAAACGGCATCCCAAGCACCCAAGTCATTCCAACCGGCATTGAGCTCTACCATCTTGACACTAAAACTGGTGCCCGGGCATTTTTCAATCACTGCATAGTCAATCGACTCGCTCGGGATTGTGTTGAACAATTCTTTATCAGGACGAAAAAAACCCACATCTCCAGATTGATCGATTGTTTTACCTTGCCAAGCAGTTTCTGTAGCGCCAAAAATATCGGGTCTGAATTCTTTTAAAGCTGCCAACCAAGTACTCGCGCGCAGGACAAACATCCCGCTATTCCACAGATAGTTTCCATCAGCTAAATAACTCTGCGCAGTTTTGCTATCTGGCTTTTCTACAAACTTGGCAACGGTGTATTCATGATGAGCGCCCTGCTCTTGCATACGCTCAATATAGCCATAACCCGTCTCAGGCGCTGTGGGTGTGATCCCTAAAATGGCAATCGTCTTTTTGCTTTGATCTGTACTAACTACTGCAATGCACTCTTGCAAAGCTTTAACAAATGCAGCCGTGTTTTGTACAGTTTGATCCGCAGGGGTAATCACCAAAATTGGATCAAGCTCAGTATTGGGTCCGCCATCGCGCGCCTGAAAGGCTGCTAGAGTTAAGGCCGGTGCAGTATTGCGACCGATAGGCTCTAGTAATAGCGTGGCTTTGATACTGGGCAATTCACGCAATTGATCTAAAGCCAAAAAGCGATGCTCTTCATTAGTCACGATTAAGGTTGGACCTAAATCAATATCTTGATTGGTAATTGCATTAATGCGCTCAATCGCTTCTTGAAACAAACTGAGTTTTGAGTCGCCGCCAGACAGAACTAAAAATTGCTTAGGAAAGCCCGAGCGTGATAAAGGCCAAAGACGAGTGCCGGAACCACCACAAAGGATAACGGGGGTAACGCTTGTCATAAGGCTGATTAATCCTAATTTTCTGAATGGATCGATTTTATAGGCTTTTAAACCCAATTCTCTAACGCAAGGTTTGGCACCCTTTTGAACTCTCTTAAATTGTTACTGACTAGAATGAGGCCCTGGCTAATTGCATGGGCAGCAATATGAATGTCATTCTCTCCGATAAGTTCCCCACGCTTCTCTAAGCCAGCTTTAATTTGCCCATACTGCTGGGATGCTTTAGCGTCATAGGAAAAAACATCAAGGTGGCTCACAAAATCCTCAACAGCCTCAAGATTTTTATCGACATTGGCGCTCTTTTCAGCGCCATAGATGAGCTCTGAGAGGGTGATGCTTGAAATTGCGATACGATTGGCATTTTTATTAAAGGTTTCCAGGGCCTCAATGGGCCTGCGCTTGAGAACATAAATCACGATATTGGTATCAAGTAAATACTTGATCATCAGAGAGACTCTCGAACTGCAGGTTTTTGCTCTCCACGCTCGCTCATAAAGTCGTCAGTCACTAGTGGGCCGCTAAGAAAGAAATGGTCCCAGGTATTTTCAATAGGGGTGATGATCCTCTCGTGGCCACGGGTGCGCACAATGACCTTTTTCACCGCATCAGGTAAACGAGCCTCAGTGGGTAGACGCACTGCTTGAGAGCGATTGTTGGTAAAAACTGTGGAAGTAGTAATAGCCATGAACGCCTCCTTTGTATATAGCATAAGTATATAGCATCATTTTGATGGGGTCAATCCCGTTTTAGGGCAAACTCTTTTAGGGGCAGGTATTTCAATTTTGTAGGCTGTTGATAAAAAATAGAGGAGATTTTCATGAGCACAGGCAATATCCCCAAAATCAATTTACGCAATTCGGTCTCAGAATGCGGTCAATCGGTTCGTAAAGAGAACTTTGGCAAATTTCAAAACTACAGCATTAAAGACTGTAAAGCCTCAATCGCTGCTGGCAAAGTCCAATAGAATTTGATTGCCCTATTCCTAACCCCTTATTTGGGGTGGTTGGGGTAAGGTTTGCCCGTCAGATTGCTATAAATGGCTCCTGCCAGAATCAGCAGTACCGAATCGACCATCACTGGAAAAAAAGCATAACGGTAATGCAAAACATGCCCAAGTACAGCAATGAGGGCAACTGCAGCAGCTGGTGGGTGCAGGCAGCGCAGCATAAACATCCCTAAAATCGACAGCGAAACGGCGAGCGCCAAAGTCACTGAAATGGGTAAATCCGTAAAGTGGGCGCAGCTGATGCCCACTAAAGCTGAGAGCGTATTACCAGCAATCACCGCCCAAGGCTGGGCTAGAGGACTTTGCGGAAGTGCAAAAACCAGCAATGCACTCGCCCCCAAAGAGGCCATTAGCCACTCATCAATACCTACTGTCTCACCAAGGTACCTAGCGATAGTGAGCACTAACATTATGCCAATAAACGCCCCAAAAACAGTTCTGGCGCGCTCCTGCCAACTCACAGCAGGCTGGTCTCCACCTAGGTACAAGGAATAGTGCTTGAATGCTTCTTTAAGGGTGCGCATAGCCTTCTTTTTAGCATGTTGTGGTTTGCCAAAGAAAAAGCCACCCTGGGGTGGCTTTTTCAATCATCACCATCAAAGGTGATAAATCAATTGCTCTAGGGTCTAACTTAAGCCTTTTTAGCGTAAGCCGAGCACCAGCCAGCGCCTGCAACTTGCTTACCGGCAAACAATGCGCAGCCACCAGCAGCAGAACCTGCAGCACCTTGATACAAGGCACAGTTGCCACAATGGGAGCCGGCAACGAATTTAGCGTACTTTGCTTTATCTACCTTAGAGGCATCAGCCACATAACCCAATGCAACAGCCTGAGGATCGGTAGGGGCAACCATTGCTTGCGCTTGTACTTTGCCATTCAAAGCCAAAGTTGCAGCACCAGCAGCGGAAAGAATCATGAATTGGCGACGACTGTTTTGCATACGATCTCCAGAAAATTAAGTGAAAACACAAGAAACTGGACAGATCATAAAACAGAAGATTTTTAACTGTTAGTGCTCGCTTAAGAGCATGATTTCATTGACTATTTACTTGAGAATTGTTCTCAAAGGAAAAAACGGTGAGCTTGGATTGCCAGTCCTAGTGCCAACCCTTAAGGTTCATACAAGAGATGCGTTGCTTAATCTGTACACCGCCAGATGACTCTGGATAAACCTCAATGCAATCATTAAGGTCTTGATTAAACGTTTTGGGATTATTTTTCGCTGGATCGCCATTAGTCTTGGGAAATTGCGGTCCTCCACAAGCGATCAGGCTTAACGCTAATGCGCATGGAAGCAGAAGGTGCACAAGCGACATTTGTCGTCTCATCGCCTGTCTATCAATGCCAAGAACTCACGACGCAAATTAGAGTCTTTCAAGAAAGAGCCGCGCATCACGCTATTGATCATTTTGGAGTCACGATCTTTCACGCCCCGCCACTGCATGCAAAAGTGATCAGCTTCCATCACCACTGCGACGCCAATGGGCTTAATCTTTTTCTCAAGCATGTCGGCTAGCTCGACCACCGCTTCTTCCTGAATTTGCGGGCGACACATTACCCACTCAGTCAGACGGGAGTACTTTGATAAGCCAATTAAGGCTGAAGTCTTGCTTGGTAAAACGCCAATCCAAATACGGCCCATGATTGGGCATAGATGGTGCGAGCAAGCACTACGTACAGTAATCGGCCCGATAATCATCAGCTCATTTAGATGGCTGACATTAGGAAACTTAGTTAAGGTGGGCTGATCTACGTAGCGTCCATTAAATACCTCTTGCACAAACATCTTGGCAACCCGCTCACTCGTTTTTTGAGTGTTGTGATCATTCTCAGTATCGATCACCAAGCTCTCCAAAACGCCTTGCATCTTTTGGGCAACCTCATCAACCAGTTGCTCTAACTCACCAGGTTGAATGAAAGCAGAAATATTGTCATTGGCATGAAAGCGCGCCTTTTGCGCTTCAATGCGGCGGCGAATAATCACTGATAAGGGGGTACCAGCATCACTCTTAGATGCTGCGCCCACAGTTTTCTTAGTGCCCACTTTGTTAGCAGGCGCCAGCTTGGTAGCTGGCTTCTTTGCAACCGTTTTTTTAGGGATAGGTGTAGTGGGCATAAAGATGAGGTGGTGAGTAAATTAGATTTGACAAAAGATCGCGACTATACAGGCAATACCGCAGGCCCACACAATGGATCTTGCAGTAGGCCAATTTCCAACATAACAAATAAGATAAATAATGCGGGTAGCCACGAAGGCTAAGGCTAGAAGATCTAAATAGGCTTGCGGTGCATGCGCAATGGACGCAATGATGACTGCAGCAAAAAAGAGGGGAAGCGATTCAAACAAATTGGCCTGCGCAGCATTCGCTCTGGCCCGAAAGCCCTCTTGTTTTGAGAGCCACTCACGGGGCCGGCTGTTGTCGTAGTTCTGAAAACCTTTTTTAGCAATTCCAGCGGCGACATAAGGTAGCAAACCCATAAAGAGGATGCAAGCATAGGCGATGGTCATAGATATTCTCTCTTAGGCTTTCTTTGAACCAATCCGGGTTTCGGATCCATCTAATAATTTGACGATGTTATTCCGATGACGCCAGAGCATTAATACACACAGGCAGGTTAGAGTCAGACCCATTGGCTCAACTCCGAATAGAAAGACACAATAGACCGGTGCAAAAATGGCGGCGCACATGGCTGCCAAGGAAGAGTAACGGGTAAAGAAAGCCACAATCAACCAAGTGCTTAATGTGGCTAAGCCCAATATCCAGTTGATGCCAAACAAAATACCGCAGGCGGTAGCAACCCCTTTGCCTCCTCTAAATCCATGAAAGACTGGAAAGAGGTGTCCTAAAAAGACCGCCAAGACAACGCCACAGAGCACCCAAGAGTTGAGGGTTGCTGCTAAAGAGTTATCACCCAAGATCCAGCGTGCTAACACTAGGGCAATAAAGCCTTTAGACCCATCACCAACCAGAGTGAGGACAGCTGCTTTTTTATTACCCGTACGCAATACATTGGTAGCGCCTGGATTACCCGATCCATAGGAGTAGGGATCCGGCAATTGCATGCTTTTACTCACAATGACGGCAAAGGAGATGGAGCCGATCAAGTAAGCAAGGGGGATTAATAGCCAGAGCAATAAGTTCATAGCCCTATCTTAACCACTTATGCTCAAGCACCACGCGGATGGTGTTGCTGATGAATTGATTTGAGGCGTTCACGTGCCACGTGCGTATAGATCTGGGTGGTCGAGATATCAGCATGACCCAACAGGAGTTGGACGACCCGCAAATCAGCGCCATGGTTTAGTAAATGGGTAGCAAAGGCATGACGCAAGGTGTGCGGTGATAGCGCAACCGAGATATTGGCAACCAAGGCATAGCGTTTAATTAAGGCCCAAAAGGCTTGGCGAGTGAGTGCTGTTCCCGTATGTCTGCCAATAAACACCGCATCACTAGTTTTGCCTTCCAGGATGAGTGTTCTTGCTTCAGCCAAGTAGCGACGCAACCACTGTCCGGCTTCTGCACCAAATGGCACAAGACGTTCTTTACCGCCCTTACCATTTACCACCCTCACAACGCCTTCATTCAGCCCCAAGGCAACCGTCTTTAAGGAAACGATTTCGGAGACGCGCAGGCCACTGGCATACATTAGTTCTAACATCGTGCGATCCCGCAGTCCCAAAGGCGTATCAATATCTGGGGCATTGAGTAAATCAGTGACTTGCGCCTCAGAGAGTGTCTTCGGAAAACGCAAGGCTTGCTTAGCGGCTCGCAATCCCAAGCAAGGATCTGCCTTTACTAAATTCATGCGTAGCGCATGACGGTAAAACCTTTTAAAGACGGTTAAGCGTCGATTAGCCGTAGTCGCCTTGTCACTTCGCTTGGAAGCAATATAGGCAGTGAGCTCTTTTTCACCAATGGCATATAAATCGATTGCGCCATTTTGGGTATAGAGCCACTGCGCAAAGAGCAGTAAATCACGCCGATAGGCCGCTAGGCTGTTTTGTGACAAGCCATCTTCTAACCAACAAGCATCACAAAATTGGTCAATGGCTTGTTGGCTTGATTGATTAATCAAGGTATTCAACCTTAAAAAGCGGATTAACAACCTTCCTTATTTGGTTGCCTCTTCTAGTTTTTCAGCTAGCCAGATTTTCATAAGCGACTGATAAGGCACATCCATTTTATTTGCTTGTAATTTAATCCCCTCTAGAAAACTTTGAGATAAACGCAAAGAAATTGAGGCTGTCGTTGGCTTTAGATTGGGCATGACCACACGTACCGCTTTGGATAAATCAAAATATTCCGAAGCATCATTCTTTTCCCAGAATGCGCGCTCCTCTTTCTCGCTCTTAAATTGTGGAATTACTTTATTGGACTTTTTCATAAAATTCCTTCTCTTTCTTGCTCATCGGCCTTGCCGAATCCACACGGATCAAGCTGCTTTGAACCCTCAAGGTAAAAATTACCGATAACTGTTTACCGCCTGCAGTGATACCCAGAGCAAGAAACCGACTTTCCCCAATACTGTGTTTAGCATCATCCTGAATCAATAGCGGCTGATTAAAAAAGATCTCTTCAGCCTCCACCTGCGATACACCATGCTTATCCTTATTTTTATAAGCATTTCCTGCGTCCCACTGGAACCCTAATATTAGCTCAAAATCAATCATTTATGTATATTACTATAATATACATAACCCACCAAGTAAAGTGGTCAAACCTCCAATGCCTTAGTCACGGAAATTATTAAAGCCCAGAGGGGCCTCAGTGACTTCTTTGCGGAGCATTGTCATCACTTCTTGCAAATCATCGCGCTTCCCACCAGTGACGCGCACGGCATCCCCCTGAATACTCGCTTGCACTTTGATCTTGCTATCTTTAATGATGCGCACCACTTTTTTAGCCAAGTCGGAGGTAATTCCTTTTTGGATCTTCATAGTTTGTTTACGCTTATCGCCACCAATAGTCTCAGTCTTATCGTCTTTCAGATAACGCACATCGACGTTGCGCTTGGCCATCTTGCCCACCAGTACATCTCTGACCTGACCCAATTTAAAGTCATCGTCACCATAAAGAATCAAGGCCTCATCCTTTTGCTCGACTCGGCTATCAGAGCCTTTGAAGTCAAAGCGATTGGCAATTTCTTTATTGGACTGCTCAATCGCATTTTTGAGCTCAACCATGTCGGGTTCACAAACCACATCAAATGAGGGCATTTTTCACTCCTGTATAAATACTTTTAATTTGCACTTTTCAGCATTTTCTGGGATTTTTTCCCAAAAAGCCGAACACGAATAAGATTGTGGCATGAACTCAGCCTCAAAAGACCTAAGCCTCGCAAACTGCACGCCCAAGCTTGGGCTCAAGCAGCGCAACACCCTGGGGATAGAGTCTTACGCTGAGCAAGCAATGGTGATTTCGAAATCCGAGCAAATACCCTCGCTTTTGCAGAATATCAAAGCGCATGGTTTGCCTTGGCAAGTCTTGGGCGGTGGCAGCAATGTGGTGCTTCCAAGCGCATTACCTGGAGTCACCCTTCTTATCGATATTGCTGGCAAGGAAGTTATTTCTAGCGACGAGACAGAGACATTAATTCGAGTAGGTGCTGGTGAACCTTGGCACGATTTTGTACAGTGGACTCTTGCGCAAGGTTTTCCCGGAATGGAAAACCTTGCCCTTATTCCTGGGACAGTGGGTGCATCGCCGATTCAGAATATTGGCGCTTATGGTTCGGAAGTCGCTCACTTTATTGAGTGTGTTGAGGCCTTTGATACGCAGACGCAAAAATTTGTGACCCTGAACAAATCAGAATGTCAGTTTGCTTACCGTGACAGCCACTTTAAGCAACACCCTGGTCGCTTCATCATTACGCAGGTCATCTTCAAGCTTCCTAAAGTCTGGTCAGCCAAACTCAGTTATGCCGAACTAGCAAAACAGTTTGCTAATCAGACCCCCACTCCACAAGAAATTTTCAATGCCGTTTGCGCCATTCGCTCCAGTAAATTACCTGATCCCCAGGTCCTAGGCAACGCAGGCAGCTTTTTTCAGAATCCGATTGTGAGTGAACTGCAATACATCGAGCTTGCAAAGCAATATCCCGCAATAGTATCTTTTCCAGATGCAGCCGGTCAGCGCAAGCTTGCTGCAGGTTGGCTGATAGATCAATGCGGCTTCAAAGGCAAACGTTTAGGGCCTGTAGGGGTCTACGACAAGCAGGCTTTAGTCTTAGTGAACTATGGTGGCGGTAGCGCGCAAGATATTCTTGGTCTAGCAAAACAGATTCAAGATAAGGTATATGAAACCTTTGGCGTGCAGTTACAGATTGAGCCAAATATCCTTTAAAAATTTTGACCAGAATGGTTTTGAGGATAAATCGAGTCTAAAGAGAGACTATGTCCATGGACTAAGCGGCTGCCAATAGGGGCTTTATTGCCGTAGGCGCAATTGCTGGGTTATTTTTGAATTTTTGCTCCACTTCCCAGAGATCCACTGCTTCTTGCATATGAAGCCAACTTTCTGGTGTACCGCCAATCACCTTTGCAATTCTCACTGCCATCTCGGCACTCACACCCCGCTTTTCAAGCAAAATTTCAGAGACCGTCAAGCGACTAACACCTAGGTGTTCAGCAAAAACAGATTGGGTAATGTCTAGCTGCGGCAAGATATCCTCACGCAAAATAGCGCCAGGATGTGTAGGTCTGCGGTTTGGATTTCTTAAACTTCTCATTATTTTCTTCATTAGTGATAATCCTCTAAATCAACATCTATCACGTTATCGCCATCAAACTTAAAGGTCAATCGCCAATTTCCAGATATCGACACGGCATAAACATTTTTTTTCTTACCGCTTAATCGATGAAACTTATAGCCAGGGATATCCATATCTTCAGGGCAAATGGCTGAATCCAATCTATCTAACATTCTCTCCAATCTAGCTGCGGACTGAGCGGGAATGGCTTTATAGCTTCCCCTTTTAAAAAATCCTTCCAAGCCTTTGTGGCTAAACGAACTGATCATACTGACCCTTTTTTAACATTGTAATGTAATTAATTACAATGTCAACATAACCATTACAATGCAAAGGTTCAAGATTCAAGTGTTAATTTTTTCAAACTGCACTTGCGCGACACCTTCTGCCAGGCGCACTTCAAATGGCTGCTGCGTATTTAAGTCTTTAGGTTTGCGAATCGCTTGCATTTCGGGATTCAGAATCACGGCATAGCCCCGCTCTAGGGTGCGCTGTGGGTTGAGCATCTCTAGTTGTAACTGATAGTGATTTTGATTGCGCTTGAAGTTATCTATTTGCACTGACCACGCTTGTTGCAAACGGGTTTGCCAAGAAGTGATTTGCTCGCGCATCCGATCCGGGTTTGGAAGAGCGTGAGCAAGGCGTAGCGCCAATTGATCTAAGGTTTGGGCTTCCCGCTCAACGCGCTGCATTAGGCGCTGATAGAGTGCTTGCTCAATTGCTTCGAGTTCTTGTAGCAACTGATCTTTACGTGGGGCCGACAGCTCCGCTGCGCCTGTTGGTGTGGGCGCCCTGAGATCAGCTACAAAGTCGGCAATGGTGACATCGGTTTCATGACCAACACCGCTGACGATCGGTATTACAGAGTCCGCAATCGCATAGGCAAGCTGCTCATCATTGAATGCCCAAAGGTCTTCGATGCTGCCACCACCGCGTACCAACAAAATGACATCAACCGCTGCTTCTTGATTGGTATTCTGGATTGCAGCAATAATGCCCGCGGGTGCATCGGGACCTTGCACGAGTGTGGGGTAAATCACAATCGGAATATGCGGGCTTCTTCTTTGAAGTGTGCTCAGTACATCTTTGAGTGCAGCGGCTTGTGGTGAGGTAATAATGCCAATCGCACGCGGGTGGCTTGGAATTGCTCGTTTGCGCTCTTGATCAAATAAACCTGCTTTAGCGAGTTTGGCTTTGAGTTTCAAAAAAGCTTCATAGAGTCCACCCATGCCAGCTTTGCGTAAGCTTTGAATGGTGAGCTGCACATCACCACGAGGTACGTACATTCCTAAACTGGCGCTGACTTCAACTAAATCCCCTGATTGAGGCATAAAGCCCACTTGACCATTGCGACCACGAAACATCACGCAACGAATTTGCCCTTCTTCGTCTTTTAGTGAGAAATACCAGTGCCCGCTGTCATATGCTTTGAAGTTGGAAATCTCCCCGCTAACCAAGACGGTATCGAACTGGGCCTCTAGCGAGCTCGCAATGGCGCGGTTCAGATCGCCAACCGATAGGACTTCCCTTGATATTTCCGACATTTTTTCTCGCTATTTCTGAAACCATGAGGCTTTACAGGCCATAAACTATCCACAGCACAATACTAGAGCCAATAGGCAAAGTCCGATGTAAGTAATCGCTGACCCAGAGCGTCTCATTATTCCAACAGTTAATCTGTAAGTAATTGATTTATATGTTCTTTTTATTCAAGCAAAAATCGGGCTCAAATCGGTAAAAACCCCAAAGCCAAGACCGACTCTTGACCTAGATCAAGGCTCTAGAAAAGTTTTGCACAGAGTTATCCACAGGACAGCTTTCAGAAAGGGGCAAGACAATTGGGCTAAAGTACCAGTCTATGTACACCATCTTACTTACGGCTGGCTGGCCGATCTGGCCTCTACTCATCATCTCCATTATCGGGCTTGCCATTGTCATTGAGCGCACCTGGTATTTGCGCAAAATCCAAGTTTTCCCCTCAGGATCGCTTGAAATCGCCTTTACCCTTGCAAGCCAGCTAGAAAGCGGCAAAACTGTCCCCACCTCCGAAATAGATCGCCTGGCTCGGCTTTCACCAGCAATGCCACTCTTAGCAGGGGTTTTACAAGAGAAAATCTCTGGCGCATCCAATGAGGCAGCCTTAGAAGAATTGCAAGCCATTGCGCAAGCGACCTGGCACAAGCTTGAGCGTTATCTTGGGGCCTTGGCTACGATTGCGACCGTTGCACCGCTCTTGGGACTTTTTGGCACCGTGGTTGGCATGATTGAGATCTTCGGCAGCCAAGGTGCAATTAATGGTGGCGCAGCGAGCCCGCAACAACTTGCACATGGCATCTCAGTTGCGCTCTACAACACAGCATTTGGACTACTGATTGCGATTCCTGCACTAGCAGCCTGGCGCGGTCTACGAGCAATGGCGAACCAACGCCAACGCGAGTGCGAAGAATTTACCCGCCAGTTATTTAAAAAACTGTTTCCAGCTTAAGACTACATGGGCTGGCTCTCAAACCCTTCTTCTCAGCAACGGGGATTTTCCTTAGGGGGGAGCACGCCAAGCCCCGAACCGGAGATCAATCTCATTCCTTTTATTGATGTGCTCTTGGTAGTACTGATTTTTTTGATGATCTCAACAACCTTTACGCACTATCAGGAACTGGCCATCACCCTACCGACTGCGAGCGTTAGTGACAATGCCCCTGAGGTGAAGCAAATTCATGTGGCGGTGAGTAGCGACGGACGATTTGCCATTAATGGCCGAGTGACTGAGCGCAGTCAGCTAGCCAGCGCTCTCAATCAGAACAGTCCCAATAAAGAGGTGCAAGTCAGTATCGACGCAGATGCTAGAGCTCCTCATCAAGCCGTCATGAGCGCACTCGAAGCGGCAAGAGATGCTAATCTGTCGAATATTATCTTTAGCACTCAAACCAAAAAGTAAATCGATTGCGCATGCCTAAATTATTCAGTAAGGCTCCGACCTTCTGGGAGCGTCGCGGTCCCACCAGTCTCTTGCTCTGGCCTTTATCTTTGGTATTTGGTCAGCTCTTGCGGGCTCGCAAGCTATTCAATGAGCTCGACCTGAGTAATAAAAAAACAGCTCGTGTGCCCATCATCATTGTGGGCAATATTCGGGTTGGCGGCACTGGTAAAACTCCCATCGTCATCTCACTGGCTGAGCGCTTAGCAGCCCTTGGTTGGCACCCCGGCATCATTAGCCGTGGTTATGGTGCAAAAACACAAGCCGCCCCTCTACTCGTGACTAGCGATTCGGATCCAAGCGTCGTGGGTGATGAACCTGTCCTAATTGCACAGCGAACCAAGAACCAATTTCCGCTCTATGTTTTTCCCAAGCGCAAGCACAGTATTGCTGTGTTGCTGCAAGAACACCCTGAAGTGGACGTGATCATCAGTGATGATGGTCTGCAGCACACGGACTTAGTGCGCTGGCCCTCACGTGAAGGCGGTCGTGACGTGGAGTTTGTGGTACGCGATCAACGTGGCGAAGGGAATGGCTTCCTTTT
The DNA here is from genome assembly GCF_018687555.1 of Polynucleobacter sp. MWH-P3-07-1. Taxonomy (NCBI): domain Bacteria; kingdom Pseudomonadati; phylum Pseudomonadota; class Betaproteobacteria; order Burkholderiales; family Burkholderiaceae; genus Polynucleobacter; species Polynucleobacter sp. MWH-P3-07-1. Next base: position 272,916 of record NZ_CP061296.1, on the reverse strand, counting down.
ACCCGCAGGACCTTTACGTGAACCTGTGACACGCGAGCGTGATGCTACCCTCATGATGGGGAGCCCATCAGCGCTCAGCGCTAAAGCCGATGAGTATTTCTTGGGTCGCCGCGCCTTTACCCTGCGACCACACTTTGGCAGACCTTATCAACTCAATCATCCGGAAGCCTATAAAACCTTGGATGACATCGCTCTTGCCTACTCCAAACAAGGTCGCACACGCATTACTGCCGTTGCAGCCATTGGCAATCCTAAGCGCTTCTTTGGTGATCTGGAAAAGCATGGTCTCAAGATCAAAGGGATTGGCCTACCTGATCACAGTAGCTTTACTCCAGAGTTCTTCCAAGGGATCGATGCGGATTGCATTCTGATTACCGAAAAAGACGCCGTAAAATGTAAAGGTATTAACGATGCTCGCATTTGGGTAATCCCCATGCATCTCAATATTCCAGAGGGTTTACTGGAGTGGTTGCAAACCATTTTGCATAGACCTGATCCTAACCGCTACACTTTGTAATCTGCCTGTTCACTCAAGATCGCCATGGATAAACGTCTGCTCGAAATTTTGGTTTGCCCTCTCTGCAAAAGCACGCTTACTCTCAACCCTGAAAAGCGTGAGCTCATCTGTAAAGCGGATCGCTTGGCTTATCCGATCCGAGAAGATATTCCGGTCATGATCATTGATGAGGCCCGCACTCTTGCGGCCGATGAAGTGATCTAAGTCATCACTTTCGAATCTATTACCTTGACCTCCGCAAGCGCCCCTGAATTTTTGGTCGTCATTCCGGCAAGACTGGGATCCACTCGCTTACCTCGTAAGCCTTTAGCAGACATTGGTGGTAAGCCGATGGTGGTGCGTGTTGCCGAGCGTGCTAAACAGTCCCTTGCCAAGCAAGTGGTGGTGGCTACTGACTCTGCAGAAATTCTTGCGGCATGTCAGGCCCATCAGATTGAATGCATTTTGACGCGGGATGATCACGCTACGGGCACTGATCGCATTGCGGAAGTAGCCCATCTACTCAAACTACCAGAACAGACCTTGGTCGTTAACGTACAAGGTGATGAACCTGCAATTCCAGCAGAGCTGATTAATCAAGTAGCACTCACCCTTGCCAGCAATCCAGATTGCGCCATCTCCACGGTTGCAGTAGCGATTAGTGACCCTCAAGAGATCGCCAACCCCAATGTGGTGAAGGTGGTCCTCAATCGTAGTAATCACGCCCTGTACTTCTCCAGAGCGGCGATTCCATTTGTGCGTGATCCTGATGCCAGTTCGCAAGAGGGTAGCGGGTATCTTCGCCATATTGGCATTTATGCTTATCGTGCAGCGTTTTTGCATGCTTATGCCCGACTCAAGCCGGCCCCAGCCGAGCAAGCTGAGGCGCTAGAGCAACTGCGCGCCCTTTGGTATGGCTATCAGATCGCCGTGTACATCGCTCCAGAGACCCCACCGGCCGGAGTGGACACCCCTGAAGACCTAGAGCGAATCCGCCAAGCCTTTTAAACGGCTAATTCCCATTTTTTTCGGGGATAATCCTAATCAGAAGTGATAAATGATCCCGAAAAAATACGGGACAATGCAACTCTACTAAGGGGAAAACACAATGCGCTTAATTCTGCTCGGAGCACCAGGTGCTGGCAAAGGAACTCAAGCACAATTTATTTGCAAGCAATTTGGGATTCCACAAATCTCAACTGGGGATATGCTGCGCGCAGCCGTTAAAGCCGGTACCGAGCTAGGCATTGCCGCTAAGAAAATTATGGATGCCGGTGGCCTGGTATCAGACGACATCATTATTGGTTTAGTGAAAGATCGCCTGACCCAAGCCGATTGCGCTAAAGGCTATCTGTTTGATGGCTTTCCAAGAACAATTCCCCAAGCTCAAGCGATGAAAGACGCAGGCGTTCCCATTGATTTCGTCTTAGAGATCGATGTTCCGTTTGACGCCATCATCGATCGCATGAGCGGTCGTCGCGTTCATCCTGCTTCAGGCAGAACGTATCACATCAAATACAACCCGCCTAAAGTGGCAGGCATTGATGATGTCACCGGTGAGCCCTTGATTCAGCGCGATGATGACAAAGAAGAAACGGTACGCAAACGTTTGCAGGTTTATAACGACCAGACCCGTCCTTTAGTCGAGTACTACTCTACTTGGGCTCAGCAAAGCCATGCCAGCGACAAAGTGAAGGCGCCCGCCTATCGCAAGGTCAATGGTACCGGTGATGTTGAGGCGATTACTGCAGCGATTTTTGCTGAACTGAAGTAAGCGCTTTACTTCAGTTCTTTGAGCGCGCTCTCAAAGGACTCAATATCCGCAAAGCTGCGATAGACTGAAGCAAAGCGGATGTAAGCCACCTTGTCTAAGCGCTTCAGCTCGCGCATGACCAACTCTCCCACCCGCTCGCTGGGGATTTCTTTTTCACCAAGGCTTAAGAGCTTTTCTTCAATACGCGTAATCGCCTCTTCAACTGAATCAGATGAAACGGGACGCTTGCGCAGTGCCAACTTAATCGAGCTCACTAATTTGTCGTGGTTGTAGTCAACCCGGCTACCGTTTTTCTTGACGATGGCTGGCAGAGCTAATTCCACTCGCTCATAGGTTGTAAAGCGCTTATCGCACTTGGCGCAGCGACGGCGCCGACGGTTGGTGTCGCCCTCATCCGATACCCGGGTATCCATCACCTGGGTATCGTCGTTATGGCAAAAAGGGCAGCGCAAGAATGTTCTCTGTTAACTAAGTCGTCTTAGCTTGCGCTATACACCGGGAAACGCTTGGTCAACTCGGTGACCTTAGCGCGCACCTGCGCAATATTGTCCGCATCATGCGGATTGTCCAGAACATCAGCGATGAGATAACCTACTTGCTTGGCTTCAGATTCTTTAAAGCCTCGGGTTGTCATTGCCGGTGAACCCAAACGAATACCGCTGGTCACCATTGGCTTTTCAGGATCGTTCGGAATCCCGTTCTTATTACAAGTGATGTGGGCTTCACCTAAGATGCGCTCCGCTTCTTTGCCCGTCATCTTCTTAGCCCGCAGATCCACCAACATCACATGCGATTCTGTCCGGCCAGAGACAATGCGCAGTCCGCGCTCAATCAAGGCTTCAGCCATCGCTTGGGCATTGGCAATCACTTGCTGCTGATAGTCCTTAAAGCTCGGCTCTAAAGCCTCTTTGAAAGCAGTAGCCTTACCGGCAATCACATGCATTAAAGGACCACCTTGCAAGCCTGGGAAGACTGCGGAATTAATCGCCTTCTCGTGCTCAGCCTTCATCAAAATGATGCCGCCACGAGGACCACGCAAACCCTTGTGAGTCGTTGAAGTCACGATATCGGCATGGGGTATGGGGTTGGGATACACACCAGCAGCAATCAGGCCAGCGTAGTGGGCCATATCGACCATAAAGATTGCGCCCACTTCCTTAGCAATTTTGGCAAAGCGCTCAAAATCAATCTTGAGAGAGTAAGCAGAAGCACCAGCAATAATGAGTTTAGGTTTGTGCTCGCGCGCCAAACGCTCCATTTGCTCGTAGTCAATCACTTCGTTTTTATCTAGACCGTAAGCAATGGGATTGAACCACTTGCCGCTCATATTTAAAGGCATACCATGGGTCAAATGTCCGCCTTCGGCCAAACTCATTCCCATGAAGGTATCGCCGGGCTTTAAAAAGGCTAAAAAGACTGCTTGGTTTGCTGAGGCGCCACAATGGGGTTGCACGTTTGCCGCTTCCGCGCCAAATAACTTTTTGACACGATCAATCGCCAACTGCTCCGCTACATCAACAAACTCACAACCGCCGTAATAACGCTTGCCGGGATAGCCTTCAGCATACTTATTAGTTAATTGGGAGCCTTGCGCCTGCATGACTGCTGGAGAGGTATAGTTCTCAGAAGCAATGAGCTCAATATGGTCTTCTTGACGGCGATTCTCATCGGTAATGGCGGCCCATAATTCGGGGTCGGTCTTAGCTAAGGTGTTTTGACGGTCAAACATGTTGATAATCCTGATGTAATTGGACTGCTTAAGTAAAATCTACCCCTACATCATACAAAATCCCCCATGAACCCTACTCAAGACCTCTCCTTTTTATCCCTCGTCCTCGATGCCAGCACACTAGTACAGCTCGTCATGCTCTTATTGCTTGGCATGTCAATCGCCTCTTGGACCATTATTTTCAAAAAAGGGGCCATTTTGGGTGGCGTTAGACGCGATACCGAGCGCTTTGAGCGTGACTTCTGGTCTGGCGGCGATCTCAATACCCTATTGGAAGCGGCTCAGCGTAATACACGCAGCGATGCTGTCCTTGAGCATATTTTCGAGGCAGGCATGCAGGAGTTTCTCAAGTTCAAAGAGATCGATGCTGCACGTCGCGCCATGAAGGCAACTTATCAGCGCGAGATGGATATGCTTGAAGCGAACCTTCCCTTCTTGGCATCCGTAGGTTCAGTGTCCCCTTACATTGGCTTGTTTGGCACCGTGTGGGGCATCATGCATGCGTTTCGGGGTTTAGCGAATGTGCAAAATGCAACCCTCTCTGCAGTTGCTCCTGGTATTGCTGAAGCTTTGGTAGCGACCGCGATTGGTTTATTTGCAGCGATTCCAGCGGTGATTGCCTACAACCGTTACGCCACTGATGTAGACCGCTTAGCGATTCGTTTTGAAACCTTCATTGAAGAGTTCACTAACATTTTGCAACGCCAAGTAGCGAGTCGCTAATTTCCACTCATGGCTAAATCTTCTTTTCGCACTAGTAAACGTCGGGCCATGTCCGACATCAATGTGGTTCCCTATATTGATGTGATGCTGGTCCTGCTCGTGATCTTTATGGTCACGGCACCCATGGTGAATCCCGGGATTGTCAATTTACCGACTGTCGGTGGCGCTAAGGTGCAAGCACTGCCTCCAGTCTTCCTCACGATTGATGCTGATGAAAATATCATCGTGCGCAAAGATGGTGAGTCAACCCAGACACTGAACAAAATGGAGTTAGGCAGCTTTGCTCGCAATCAAGCAGAACGCTCGCCCGATCAACCCCTGGTATTGGCTGCAGATAAATCCGTCAAATATGAAGTGGTGATGGATGTAATGTCGAAGCTCAAAGAAAATGGTGTCAAACGGGTTGGCCTAGCAGTCAAGAGCCAATAAGCCTCGCCCTTCATCATGAATAGCGCGCCACTTTCAAGCCAATCGTTTTCTCGCTATCGCTTTGGTAAAACTGAGAGCACTAAGCGGGCACTCACGTTTTCGCTGATTGCTCACTTGGGCTTGCTCGCCTTTCTGATGATTGGTATTCAGTGGCGTAGCTCGACTCCTGCAGGTGTCGAGGTCGAACTGTGGGACTCTGTGCCCCAAGTCGTCACACCACCTACGCCAGAGATCATAACCGAAGCCAAAGAAGAAGCGGCAGATATTGCGATCAAGAAAAAGAAGCTTGAAAAAGAGCCTCCTAAAAAAGAAGCTGTGAAGGAAGTGGTCAAACCGAAACCCACGCCCCCTCCAGAAAAACCGGTAGTGAAAAAAACTGAGCCTCCTAAAGTGGCTACCCCTTCTCCAGCGGAGGTCAAAGCCAATGCAGCAGCTGAAAAAGTGCGCGCCGATCAACTCGCCCGCTTACGGGCAGCTGCGGGTGCGGAGGGTGGTAGCGGTGGTAGCTCTGGCAGCGGTGTTGGCGGTGGCGGCAACGCTCCTCCGGGCTGGACAGACAAAGTCATTAAGAAAGTAAAACCCTTGATTGTGTTCAATGCGGAGTCAGTGAGCGGTAATCCGGCGGCCGTGATCAAGGTTGATTTGGCACCCGATGGCGCTATTCTGAGCACCAGTATCATCACCTCTAGTAGTAACGATGCTTGGGATCGTGCTGTGCTCTTGGCACTCTCGCGCGCCCAAAGCCTGCCGAAAGATGACAGTGGCAAAATTCCGCAACGCCAAGTGAAGTTGACATTTAAACCCAAGGATTAACACATGCTGCAGCTTGTCAAAAATTGGATCTCCTTATTGAGCATTGCCATCCTCAGTCTGGGTGTCTCTGCCAGCGCGTTCGCTCAAATGAATATCGAGATCACCGGTGTTGGTCAATCCTTGTATCCCATCGCAGTAATGCGCTTTCAAGATGAAAATAAATTACCCACTAGCGTTACTGAAATCGTTCGCCAGGATTTACTCCGCAGTGGTTACTTTAAAAATACCGAGAACGGCAATGCCACCGAGAATCCCTCCGGGACACCGAACTACAAATCTTGGGCAGCGCGTGGCGCTGATGCATTAGTCCTGGGCTCGGTTGTGCAAAGTGGCCCAACTCAGTTTGAGATTCATTACAAATTATTTGATATTCGCAAGAGCCAAGCTTTGGGCGGCTTGGATATTAACTCCAGCGCAGATAATCTGCGTGCTGCCGCTCACAAAATTGCCGATGACATTGTTTATAAATTACTGGGTGAACGTGGCATCTTCTCAACCAGATTGTCCTATGTAATTAAAGACGGCAAGCGCTATCGCTTGGTGATTTCCGATGCGGATGGTCAAAATATTCGCAATGCACTCAATAGTGCTGACCCCATTATTTCTCCATCCTGGTCACCAGATGGCAAGAAAGTGGCCTACGTGTCTTTTGAAGATCGCAAACCGGTGATTTATGTTCATGAGCTTGCGACTGGTAAACGGATCATGCTCTCCAATCAAAAGGGGAATAACAGCGCCCCTGCATGGACGCCCGATGGTAAGCAGTTAGCCATCTCACTCTCCAAAGATGGCAATACCCAAATCTACGGCATCAATAGTGATGGGACAGGTTTGCATCGTCTGAGTCGCGGTTACACAATTGATACCGAGCCGCAGTATTCGCCGGACGGACGTTATATTTATTTCACGAGTGATCGAGGCGGCAGTCCTCAGATCTATCGGATGAGCGCTGAAGGCGAACAAGTTGAAGGCGCTAAACGCATTAGCTACAAGCAAGGCTTTGTGACCTCTCCTCGCATTTCTCCAGACGGAAAATATTTAGCCTATATCGCCAACATTGGTGGGGCATATCGACTCTATATCGTCAATTTGGCAACGGGGGATAGTCAAGCGCTGACTGACGGCACAAGTGATGAGTCTCCCTCCTTCGCTGCCAATGGTCGCTATATCATTTACTCCACCAAGGTGAATGGCAAGCGCGTCTTGGCTGCAGTGTCAGTAGACGGCAACTCTAAGCAGGTTCTCACCATTCCAGGATCGGATGTACGTCAGCCATCCTGGGGCCCATTTATGGACTAGCCCCAACGCTTTCGGGGGCTATTGCGGGCTGCAATTCCCCTTTTTAGGCGCATAATATGGGGTATTAGCTTATTTGTAGGAAAAGGAAATCCCCATGACAATCTCAATTACACGTCGTTTTACGACTTCACTGCTATTCGGTTTAGCCGCTCTATCAGCCACTTTTTTGGTAGGCTGCTCCAGCGTTAAGTTAGATGATGTCGATGGTGGCTCAAGCAATGGAAACTTCAGCTCACAGCCTTGGAATGATCCTAAGAGCCCATTATTTGAGAAAAGTGTTTACTTTGGCTTTGACGAATATACCGTCCAGACCAAATACCAAAACATGCTCTCCGCTCACGCTGGATACCTCAAAGCGCACCCACAACAGAAAATCATCATTCAAGGTAATACCGATGATCGCGGTACTGCAGAATACAACTTGGCGCTAGGTCAACGTCGCTCTGACGCCGTTCGCAAAGCCTTAGCGCTCATGGGTGTTCCTGATGCCCAGATGGAAGCAGTGAGTTTTGGTAAAGAGAAACCGAAAGCTGAAGGCGATACTGAATCCGCTTGGGCAGAAAACCGCCGCGCTGACATTGTTTATATCAGCAACTAATGATGAAGTTGCATAAGCCCTTCAAACAAACGCTCTTACGAGCGTTTTGTTTAAGTAGTGCCGTCATTTGTTTGACTGTCTCTTCTAGTGCTTGGGCACTCTTCTCCGATGATGAAGCGCGTAAGGCGATTTTGGATTTACGCAAATCACTCGCAACTACACAACTCGATTTACAAGAGCAAATTGAAAAGCTCAAAGCCGATAATGCTGAGCTGCGTGGCAAAGTGGAAGAGCTTGAGAAGCAGGCTGAAGATATCGGCAATAGTCAGAAGACCTATTACCAAGATTTAGATAATCGCCTTGGTAATTTTGAGCCCCGCTCAACCACCATTGAGGGCGTTACTGGTACCGTTCAACCAGGTGAGAAAAAAGCTTACGACGAGTCTCTCAAAGCCTTTCAGGCGGGCAACCTCAAAAAGGCAGATGATGGTTTTTCAGCCTTTATTCGCAAATATCCTAGCAGCCCCTATTTGCCACTAGCGCTCTATTGGGGTGCAAATAGCAAATACGCTAACAAGGATTACGCTGGTGCAACTGCTCAACTCCAAACCTTGATTAAAAAATATCCCAAGCACCCTCGTATCCCAGCAGCGATGCTGACCCTAGGCAACTGTCAGCTTGAGAGTGGCAATAAAGCTACTGCCAAGAAAACCTTCAGCGACATCATTGCTTCGTATCCCGATACGGATGCAGCCAAAGATGCGCAACAGTTATTAAGCGCCACTAAGTAATTTCTGAACAGCATTTATGTCTAGTCTTTCTGCTGCATTTAAACCCTTCGCACCGCGCACCCCTAATGCACCAGCAGTCATTCTGTTTTCAGGTGGCTTAGACTCCACCACAATCCTGGCTCTTGCTAAAGACCTTGGCTATGCACCCTATGTTTTATCGGTAAGTTATGGACAACGCCATTCTTCTGAAGTGGCTGCCGCCAAGAAGATCGCTCAGCAGATGGGTGTGCTTGCGCATGAGGTGGTGCAGCTCGATCTGACCCGCTTTGGTGGGTCTGCCTTAACTGATGCCTCGATTGCCTTACCAACCATCCCGAGTAAGGCCGATGAAATCCCCGTTACCTATGTGCCTGCTCGCAACACGATCTTGCTTTCCCTTGCGCTGAGCTGGGCAGAGGCTTTAGGTGGGTTAGATATTTTTTATGGCGCCAATGCAGTCGACTACTCCGGCTATCCAGATTGTCGTCCGGAGTATGTTGCTGCTTTTGAAAGCATGGCCAACCTTGCCACTAAAGCAGGGGTTGAGGCACTGAACCATGCCAATCGCTTTCGGGTTCACGCGCCGATTATTCAAATGAGTAAAGCAGAAATTATTCGCTTAGGATCTACACTAGGAGTCGATTACTCGCAAACCGTCTCTTGTTATCAAGCCGATGATGCAGGCCATGCCTGTGGTGTCTGTGAATCTTGCCGTTTAAGACAAGCAGGCTTTGCCCAAGCGCAGGTAGCTGATCCTACCCGCTATCAACAGAAATAACTTAAAGCGCTTTTACCTCTAACATGCGTGCAAGATAGCGCGCAATCAAATCGACTTCTAAATTCACTTCACTGCTCTCTTGAAGACTTCCGAGAGTGGTGTGCTGCAAAGTATGGGGAATGATATTGATAGAGACGATGCAGGCATCCGACTGATCCTCTACGAAGTTGACAGTCAAAGACACGCCGTTAACCACAATCGATCCTTTGTAGGCCAAGAAGGGGGCCAACTCAAGGGGGGCCGCAATCTTCAATAACCAAGAACCATAAGTATCGTTTGCGAGCGCAGCGAAATGGGTCACTTTCCCAACGCCGTCAACGTGTCCACTCACCAGATGTCCACCCAAGCGATCATTAAAGCGCAGAGCCTTTTCCAGATTGACTGGGCCCATTTGATCTAAGCCTACTGTTTTGTTGAGTGACTCTCGAGAGACATCAAAGCTAAAAGAATGTTCTGTTTTCTCTGTGACGGTCATACAAGCGCCTTGCAATGCAATACTGTCGCCCAGTACAACATCATCTAAATAGTGAGCCTCTGTAGCAGGGAGCTCTACTTTTAAATGCAAGCCATCGCCTTTCGGTGTGATGTCTTTAATCTGACCCACTGCAGTGATGATTCCGGTAAACATATTTGTTTTTTCTCTTTCGAGTAATTGACTTCAGGTTTTTTGGTAACGCAAACGGATATCAGGATCGAAAGTAGCTTGGTCTATCAAATCCCATGTCAGTCGATCTTGCAATGCATTCAGGGCAGATAGGCTGGTCATTCCTAAACCCTCTCCCATGAAAAATGGGGCGTAATAGAGCAAGAGTTCATCAACGCAATCTTCACGTAGCAAGGATCCATTTAATTTGGCGCCCGCTTCCACGTGGATTTCATTCATATGGCGCTCTTGAGCAAGATAAGCAAATAGCTTAGCGAGATCGACTTTGCCATGTGCATTGGGCATCTCGATCACTTCTACTCCACGCTCACGAAACGCTTTGGCATTGGTCAGCTGCTCAGGTGATTGCAAGCGCGCACAAACAATCATCACTCCCGACTGATCCATTCCCTCAAATAGCTTGGCATCAAGCGGGGTTTCGAGCTTGGAATCCACAATCACTTTCCAGGGCTGTCTTTGGGTAATCACATCACGCACATTTAAACTGGGATTGTCTTCTTTGACAGTACCACCGCCCGTGAGCACAGCACAAGCTTGCGCACGCCAATGATGTCCATCAGCACGGGCTAGTGGCCCAGTAATCCATTGACTCGTTCCATTGGGTAAAGCAGTCTTGCCATCAAGCGTGGCGGCAATCTTTAAGCGCACCCAAGGCAAGCCACGCGTCATCCGAGAAATAAATCCTCGATTCAATGCCGCGGCTTCCGCTCCAAGTAAACCCGTTTCTACTGCGATGCCTGCCGCCTGCAGACGCTCTAGTCCCTTGCCCGCAACTAAAGGATTCGGGTCAATCATTGCTACAAGGACTTTGCGAGGCTTAGCAGCAATCAGGGCGTCTACACAAGGCGGGGTTCTTCCGGTGTGATTGCAGGGCTCTAGGGTGACGTAGATGACGGAATCAGTCGGATCAAAGCCCTTGCTACGTGCATCGGCTAATGCCTGGACTTCAGCGTGAGGTCCGCCTACTGCTTGTGTGTGCCCCCGTCCAATCTCTTGTCCGTTTTTGACGATCAGGCAACCTACTCGGGGATTGGGGTTAGCCAGGTAGAGGGCCTGGTGAGCTTCAGCCAAAGCCTCGCTCATCCAATGCTGGTCTGTTTGGAGATTCCCTGAGTTCATGGCTCTATTAAAACCGATTTAGCGACAAGCCTTCGAATCAGTCCGTGGGTCACAAATCCGCCAGCGTCCGCCGCTCCCCAAAATCAGGTGTCGCTCTAGGTCTGCGAGGCGTCTATGCCCCAAGATCAGGCGATTAGCTACAAAGCCCCCATGCGCAGTCTTTGCTGCACCAGCAGAATTAAACAGGATCCCTTTTTGCGAGGCATTGGGATCACTAAATTGCTTGCCACCCTGCTTGAAGTAAATAGGCTCAATTGAGCCCTGCATAAACCAAGCCTTTTTCGAAATACTGGATTGGATGACCCAGCCACTATTCCAGTCATTCCCTATTCTGGGGACGATCTGAACTGACTCCCCCAAGAACAAAGCCTGTTGCCGCGCAAAGTGCGCCTGCTCAATAAAACTGCGCGAGATTGACTCGAGCTGGCGTGTGGCTAGCGATTCCTGAATCAAAGGAATGCTGATGCTCGACATGATGGCAATGATGAGGGTCACCACCATCAGCTCTAACAGAGTACTTCCCCTCTCTGCATTCCTGAGAGAGCGTATCGGCTTAATCAAAAACCTGTCGCCAGTTCAATCGTGTGACCGCGTCAAGCTCTGAATCAAAAAAGACCAAAACTTCGATCTGGGGTTTATTCAGATTGGAAATTAGCCAATGATGCTTTTCAGGGGAATCAAAGTCACAATCGGGGTGGTCTAAATGAGCACCTAATAAAAGATCAGATTGGCAAGCGAGAATAATTTGCTCTGCTTGAATAAATTGCTCTTGAGTCTGGGCTTGAGTATTTAGATGAATGAGCTCAAGGGCATTCATTCTCTCTAAATAGAAAATGAGTGCCGAGAAAGAAAAGATGATCGATAGGATCCAGGCAATGATCATGGGTGGTTACGAGTAGAAAAATAGCGCTCGAATACTAGATGCAGCGTCTGGCCATCGGTCATCTCTAACTGGACTTTAAATAAGCGCGGCCCGCTGAGGCTTGCTTTAGAAGTTTTATCCAACCCCTGCTCCTCAATGCTGAAATAGTGCACACCATTCATCAGGGTAGTATTTTGAACACGTGCGTGACGATCTAAAGATTGGCAGATGAGTGAGCCACCATTGACTTTGATGCCCTTTGGAATATTCGCTTGTCGCTCTAACAGGAAGCCTTGTAATGCCAAATCATTTTTTGTACGGTCCTGACTCAAGGCATTACCCAAGCAATCAAAGTCAATTCCTGAAGATGGTGCATGTGCGATCTCATGACGCACGATGATGGCATCAGAGCGGTTATAGCCACGCCCTTTGTGAATTTCAATCCATTGGGGATTTATTTTTTTCTTGGCTTTATTCTGCGCTGATTCCCAGTTTTGATAACCGGCCATCCGAATGGCTCTGCCGATCAACTCAAAAGCACGATCGGCTTCACTACTCAAGTTTTTGGTCTTTTGATACTGCACCTGTTTCGCCACCATCACACCACTACTTTGAATGACTGGGGTAATTAAGATCAGTGAGATTGCTAGGCCGATGAGGCATTCCAGCAAACTCATTTGGGTTTGACTTGGGCGATCTCAAACTGATTCATTTGCGCTCGAATTTGTATATGTTTTTCCTGCGACTGAACAAAACGCATCGCCATGACCTGATATTGATTGATCAGACCTATCCATGCACCAGCGATGAGACTCATGGCGATTAATACCTCTAATAAAATGAAGCCATTGGGCTTGGGAACATTCGGTTTGGAAATCATGGCCCATTCTGTCAAGGACAGCATCACCTCGCCACCCTAATTGGAGGCCCTACTTGTCAGAAAGCTTAGATATTTCTGCGGGACAAAGCAATCCAGGGTCCCTGAGCTTAAAATAGCAGGCTATGTCTATAAAGCTTGCTCCTACAAACGAAATCGTCGCCGACCTACGGGTTGGCAAGATGGTGATCTTGGTCGATGAAGAAGACCGAGAAAATGAAGGCGATCTCGTTCTCGCCGCTGACCATGTGAGCGCTGAAGCTGTTAATTTCATGGCTAAGCATGGACGGGGCCTGATTTGCTTAACCTTGACGCGCGAACATTGCCAACAACTGAATCTGCCTTTGATGGTGCGCGACAACGGTACCTCAATGGGAACAAACTTTACGGTCTCGATTGAGGCCGCCTCAGGTGTCACCACCGGCATTTCTGCAGCTGATCGTGCCCACACCATCAGAACCGCAGTAGCGAAAAATGCTAAGCCAAATGATCTGGTTCAACCTGGGCATATTTTTCCATTAATGGCTCAGCCCGGCGGAGTATTAATTCGTTCAGGCCATACCGAGGCAGGTTGCGATCTTGCTGCCATGGCGGGCTGCTCGCCAAGCGCAGTCATTTGCGAGATCATGAAAGATGATGGCAGCATGGCACGCTTACCAGATCTGCTCGAGTTTGCCAAAGAACATCAACTCAAGATTGGCAGTATTGCCGATTTGATTCAATACCGTAGTCAGCATGAGAGCATTGTTAAGCGCCAAGGTGAGCGTGAGTTTGTGACACCATGGGGCACATTCACTGGAATCATTTATCAAGATACGCCAAGCGCTTCAATGCATATTGCTTTAGTGAAGGGCAAGCCCTCTGAATCGGTCGAGACCCTAGTGCGGGTTCATGAGCCAGTGACGGTATTAGATTTCTTGGATGGAAATCATAGTAATCACTCCTGGCCACTCGGCAAGGCCCTCGAGACCTTGGCTCAAGCTCCTGCTGGCGTAGCTGTTTTACTCAATGCTGCTGGCATCGCTGCACCTGGAGCTGCTGACTGGCTCTCACAATTTACCAAGCTCAATCAAACTGCAAATACCCAAGCCAATCCAGCGCTCACCCGTAAGACTGATTTCCGTAGCTACGGTATCGGCGCCCAAATTCTGAAAGATCTGGGCGTTGGCAAAATGCGTTTACTCGCCAAGCCAAACCCAGTCCCTAGCATGTCTGGCTATAAACTAGAGGTTACGGGCTACCTTCCTTTCAGTCCTGATCAAAAAGCGTAATCACGATGAACTCATCTACTACCCAATCTAGCGTTCAGGTCTTAGCCGCGGACCTGAACGGTCAAGATCTCCGTATTGCTATTGTGCAAGCCCGCTTTAATGAAGATCATTGCGAAGCCCTGACTAAAGCCTGCATAGAGGAACTGATTGCGCTTGGTGTTGAGCAGTCAGATATTAAGTTGGTAACTGTTCCTGGCGCGCTCGAAATTCCCTTTGCTCTACAAAAACTTGCTGAGACTGGAGAGTTTGATGGCTTAGTCGCTTTAGGTGCAGTGATTCGCGGTGAGACCTACCATTTTGAACTAGTCTCAAATGAATCTGCCGCAGGGATTACGCGAGTTGGCTTAGAGTCTGGTTTACCCATTGCCAATGGCATTCTGACTTGCGATAACGATGAGCAAGCGCAAGTTCGTGTCAATATCAAAGGGGCGGATTGTGCAAAGGCAGTCGTTGAAATGGCTAATCTCGCTTTAGCACTCACACCAGATTTAGATATTGATTTTCAAGCTGGCGAGGAAGAATAATGTCTAAGACAATCGCCACTGCAAAACTACCGAGCTCCGATAAAGAGAACAAATCAAGCACGCCCAAGCGCTCCCTCACACCACGTCGACGTGCCCGCGAATATGCCCTTCAAGGGGTTTATCAAAGCCTTGTGATGCGCCGTGCGGGCAGCCTGCCGAACTCTGTAACGATTACTAAACAACTCTCAGAAGATCCTGCCTTCCGTCGCTGTCAGCTGGAATTGTTCCAAGGTATTTTTGAGGGCGTTCTCGAGCGCACCGATGAACTCGAAGCCATCATCACCCCCGCTTTAGATCGACCCATCAATGAACTCTCTCCAGTAGAGCATGCTGCCCTGCTGATTGGTGTCTATGAACTCGCCATCGATCTATCTGTGCCTTATAAAGTAGCAATCAACGAAGCAGTCGAGCTTGCTAAGACCTTTGGTGGAACCGATGGTCATAAGTATGTCAACGGCGTCTTAGACCTTTTAGCCCAAAAACTCCGTAGCGCTGAAATCTCCGCTGCTTAATTTACTCGGCCATGTCAGCCCAAGATATTCGGAAACTCTTAAAGGATCCTAGCCTCGTTCGAGAGGACGCCTTTATCAATGGTCAATGGGTCAAGTCTTTAGCAAAGCAAACTTTTTCAGTCAACAACCCTGCAACATCCGAACTGATTGCACATGTCGCCAATCTTGGTTCTGCGGATGCTGAGTTAGCAATTGCAGCAGCGAACGCTGCCCTCCCCCCATGGCGGAGCAAGACCGGTAAAGAGCGTGCCAATGTGATGCGCAAGTGGTTTGATCTGATCATTGCGAATACTGAAGATCTAGCCTTACTCATGACCTTGGAGCAGGGCAAGCCTTTGCTAGAGTCCCGCGGCGAAGTGGCCTACGGGGCCTCATTTGTCGAATGGTTTGCTGAAGAAGCCAAACGGGTTGCAGGAGCCATCCCCTCAAGCACTTGGGGCGACAAGCGCCTCATGGTGCTCAAGCAGCCGATTGGAGTTTGTGCAGCCATAACCCCTTGGAATTTCCCGATCGCCATGATCACCCGCAAAATTGCACCCGCCATGGCTGCTGGTTGCAGTATTGTGATTAAGCCTGCTGAGCAAACGCCCTTGTCTGCCCTAGCGCTAGCTGAACTTGCCGGCCGCGCCGGAATTCCGCATGGGGTCATTAACGTGATTACGGCTGATGCAGAGCAGTCCATCGCAATTGGCAAGACTTTATGCGCTTCGTCTATTGTGCGGCACCTCTCGTTCACAGGCTCCACTGAAGTGGGTCGTATTCTCATGGCGCAATCCGCCCCAACATTAAAAAAATTAGCCTTAGAACTGGGTGGCCATGCGCCCTTCATTGTGTTTGAAGATGCGGATATTGATGCTGCCGTCAGTGGCGCGATTGCTTCAAAGTACCGCAACTCTGGCCAAACCTGTGTCTGCGCCAACCGAATTTATGTTCACAAAAAGGTTCATGATCTTTTTGTAGAACGGTTTGCTAAAGCGATTCAAGCAATCAAGGTGGGTAATGGTCTTGACGAAGGCGTGCTTCAGGGTCCTTTGATTGATCAAGCAGCCCTTGCCAAGGTAGAACGTCATGTTGCCGATGCTCTGAGCAAAGGAGCCAAATTAGTGGCAGGTGGCAAGCCTTCTTCTTTGGGTGGAACCTATTACGAACCCACCATTTTGGATAATGTGAGCGGCGATATGCTGATTACTACAGAGGAAACCTTTGGCCCAGTGGCTCCGATCATCACTTTTGAAAATGATGATGAAGTCATAAGACTTGCAAACCAAAGCCAGTATGGTTTGGCGTCGTATTTCTACAGTCGAGATATCGGACGGATCTGGAAAGTCGCTGAAGCTTTGGAATACGGTATCGTTGGTGTGAATAGCGGCATCATCTCTAATG
The DNA here is from genome assembly GCF_018687555.1 of Polynucleobacter sp. MWH-P3-07-1. Classification (NCBI taxonomy): domain Bacteria; kingdom Pseudomonadati; phylum Pseudomonadota; class Betaproteobacteria; order Burkholderiales; family Burkholderiaceae; genus Polynucleobacter; species Polynucleobacter sp. MWH-P3-07-1. The sequence goes on along the minus strand of NZ_CP061296.1, from coordinate 256,355 downwards.
AAGTAGCCCCTTTTGGCGGAGTCAAGCAATCTGGCTTAGGTCGCGAAGGCAGTATCTTCGGGATGGATGAATACCTGGAACTGAAATATCTTTGTATTGGGCTATAAAAACGGTTTATCTTTTTTTATAAACCAAGTCCCATACGCCGTGCCCCAGCTTTAAGCCCCGATTCTCGAACTTGGTAATCGGCCGATAACTGGGTCGGTCAACATAGGCTAAATGCTGATCCTGTAATTGCGCTAAGCTGGGTTTGAATTCATTTCCCACTTCCGCCTCTTTGGCAACATCTTCAAGCGCGAAGGTTTTCACTGAAACTTTTTCTTGGGAAGTATTCAGCAATGATGGTTCGGCATTGAGCACCAAAAACATTTGCTCAGCATAGTTATGCCAGTCGGTTGCTAAATGCAGATAGCCACCCGACTTTAAACGAGATACCAACAATTTGACGAACGCTTCCTGGATCAAGCGACGCTTATGGTGACGCTTCTTATGCCAAGGATCTGCAAAGTAAATATGAATGCCATCCAAACTCTCAGGCAAGATCATTTTTTCTAGCACCTCAACCGCATCATGCTGAATTAATCGTAAATTAGTGAGACCCATTTCACCAATCTGCTTGAGTAAGGCGCCAATCCCTGGAGGATGGACCTCGATAGCCAGAAAATCATCCTGACTACGAAGTTGAGCGATTGCAGCGGTAGTCTCGCCCATACCAAAACCAATTTCCAGAATTTTGGGATTGGTGGATCCATCAAAGACTTTAATCAGATCAAGGGTCTGGTCTTGATAAGGGATGCGGTATTTAGGACCGAGCTCGTCGATCGCACGTTGCTGGGCTGTCGTAGTTCTTCCGGTGCGAAGTACAAAAGAGCGAATCCGCTCAACACGATCCAACTTACCTTCTGGCTGCGAACTCAAATTAAGCTAAGACCTTCTTAAAGTACGCAATGGTCTCTTTAAGACCGTCTTCTAGATTGACCTTGGGCTGCCAGCCTAGTTTGGATTTGGCTAATTCAATATTGGGTTGGCGTTGCTTAGGATCATCAGAAGGCAAGGGTTCGTGAACGATCTTAGATTTGCTGCCGGAGAGCTTGAGGACGGTTTCAGCCAATTGAAGCATGGTGAATTCGCCAGGATTACCAATATTGACCGGGCCAGGAAAGCCCGCTTCTGAGTTCATCATCTTGATCATGGCATCAATCAAATCATCGACATAGCAAAAGCTACGGGTTTGCTGACCATCGCCATAAATCGTAATGTCTTTGCCTTGCAAGGCTTGCACGATAAAGTTGCTAACCACACGGCCATCATTGGGATGCATCCGTGGGCCATAGGTATTAAAGATACGTACCACTTTGATGTCCAACTGATGCTGGCGGTAGTAATCAAAAAAGAGGGTCTCAGCACAGCGTTTACCCTCGTCATAGCATGAGCGAATACCAATCGGATTGACCCTACCCCAATACTCTTCTGGCTGAGGATGTACTTCTGGATCACCATAGACTTCGCTAGTTGAAGCTTGCAAAATTCTGGCACGGGTTCTTTTAGCCAGGCCCAGCATATTGATTGCGCCATGCACACTGGTCTTAGTCGTTTGTACTGGATCATATTGATAGTGCACAGGTGAAGCTGGACAAGCTAAGTTGTAGATCTGATTGGTTTCTACATACAGCGGAAAGGTCACATCATGGCGCATCACTTCCAACTTAGGATCGGATAACAAATGGGCTAAGTTTTGCTTAGTACCCGTAAAGAAGTTATCGACTACTAAAACTTCATTACCTTCTTTAAGGAGTTTCTCGGTTAAGTGAGAGCCCAAGAAGCCGGCGCCGCCAGTGATGAGGATTTTGTTCATAGATGGATCTTGAAATAATTTTATTTAGTGAGGACGCGGTTTTCCCAGCCAGCAGATAGATAGCCGTAGACCACCTCGCCCAGCATGATTACCATCGAGGTCATAAATGAGGCCATTCCGAATACAAAGCTCCACATCACATAGCCCGTTTTTGGTGTATTGAGGGCCCCAGCCTGAAAGAAGAAGAGCTCTAAAACCGTTAAAGAAATGAGTACGCCACTTAAGACGTCAAAAAATATTGCGATGGTGCAAAGACGGCCGCGAAACTTGGATTCATCAGCCTCTTTGAGCATGAGTTGATACAGGCCATCTTCAGAAATATTGTCATCTCGCAACTCTTTGTGAATGGCTCGCATCCGATCGACTGTTCTTGCCAAGCGAGTGGAAATCGCATTGAATAAAGTAGCAACTGCCGTGAGTAGAAAAACGGGCGCTAGCGCCAGCTGAATATTATTCGTGATGACATCAATCGAGTTATCCATACTTATATCCCATCTTTTAATGTGACCAGGCTACAAGGCCGGTGTAGGCGCTAATCAGAACAAGCAAACCAAACACAATGCGATACCACGCAAAAGGAATGAAGTTATGTCCAGCAACATAATGAATTAACCAGCGGACGCAGGCAAATGCTGAAATAAAGGCAGCCACAAAACCCACTATGATCGCTAATGTAAAGTCTCCCGTGCTGCTACCGTCGACGCTTAAAGAGACTGGGGACTTCCACAATTTGAGAAGTTCATAAGCCGTAGCTCCGCCAATAACAGGAATGGCCAAGAAGAAAGAGAACTCAGTAGCTACTGCGCGCGGCAATCCGAACAGCATACCCCCAATAATCGTGGCCCCTGAGCGGGAGGTGCCCGGTATCAAAGCGGCACATTGAGCAAGACCGACCTTCAGGGCTTCTAAATGAGAGAGCTCATCAACCGAATGCAAGGGGGACACAATGGTTTGGATCGGTCTTTTGGCCTGCAAGCGTTCAGCCCAGAAAATAACGAGTGCACCAACAATAAATGCTGTTGCGACTGGAATAGGGGCAAACAAGACAGATTTAATTTGTTTTCCAAAAACCAGGCCTAAGCTCATCGCCGGAAAAGAAGCGATCAGGAGGTTGAGTACAAAACGACGTGAGAGCGAACTGCTGCCAAGCGTGGAAGCCACTCTCCAGAGCTTGGCCCTGAACTCCCAGCATACCGCGAGGATGGCGCCAAACTGAATAATCACCTCAAATGCTTTGCCACGCTCATCATTGAAGTTGAGGAGGTCTCCAACCAAAATCAGGTGACCCGTACTGGAGATCGGTAAAAACTCGGTCAGGCCTTCAACCACCCCCAAAATGAGTGCTTTAGTCAGTAAAATGAGATCCATAGTCGAGATATTAAGCCATTACCCTAGGGCATCTCTTTTTAGCTAGTAGATTGAGGGAAAATACTTGCTTTACCGTGTTTAGGCTTAAACTTCAGCCCATATTTACGCTTTGGAAAAAGATGACTGGTTTTACCTTCGATCACATCGGATTGCGTAAGCTACTAATCCGATTTGCTCATATTGCTTTGTTTACTGGGTCTACCCTTGGGTCTTTGCACGCCTTGGGACAAACCTCAGTCACAGTGACTCAGGCTGCCCCAAGTCTGACTGCTCCCAAGAACGCCTTACCGATGCCAGTGAGCACTCAGAGTCTTACTGGACTCGATTTGCCACCCAATATGGTGATTGCCAAGCCAGCCATTCCACAGGCGCCGGTGTTGTCGAATATTGCCGGGGCAAAAGATGCCAATGTCACAGGGCAAGCAATGGACTTGATCACCCTGTACCAGGAGGCTGCATTCAGCGACCCCGTCATGACGAGTGCTCGCTTTCAGTATGTTGCAAACCAAGAACAATATTGGCAAGGTTTATCACTCTTGCTACCCCAAGTCAATGCTGCTCCGGGCTGGACGCGTTATTACCAACATGCTGCAAATAATTCCTCACTGACAACTTATCCCGGAAATGCGCGCGTCTTTGGACAAAAGAATTACACCGTTAGCTTGACTCAGCCTTTGATCAATGTGGCCTCTTTAGAGCTATATAAGATTGGTGACCTCACAACCAAAATTGCTGACCTTCAATTTTATCAAGCCCAACAAGATCTTATTATTCGGGTTTCTCAAGCCTATTTTGATGTCTTGACCAGTCAAGATAACGTTGTGCTCTATCAAGAAAAAATGAGTCTCATTAAGCGACAGCTTGATCAAGCTCAGGCTAAATTTGATGCAGGTCTGGCCACGATTGTGGACGTCAATACTGCGCAAGCCAATTACGACTTAGCCAATTCTCAAGAGATAATTGCTCAAGCAGATTTAATCGTGAAGCGTGGCATCTTAGAGCAACTGGTTGGCCACCCTGTCCCCGCCGTTAAGCCCCTAGCTAAAAATGCTCAGCTTGAGGGAGTGGCCAAAGATCCTCGTACTACTCTAAAAAATCCTGTACCGAGCCCCGCTGTCGCCGATAGCGTCAATCCAAAATTACCTGCTGGTCAAACCCTAGATGACTGGATTCACCAAGCTGAAAACGCCAACTTCAACGTGCTCGCTGGTAAGCTCAATGTGAATGTTGCAGAAGCAACCTATCGTGGTGCACTTGCAGCGAACTACCCCACCTTAAATCTAGGTGCGACTGCAGGCTATAACACCAATAATGGTTCAACCTATAGTACACAGCCATCCCAAACCAATATCTATAACAATACCGTAGGGCTCACTTTAAATATTCCGATCTATTCGGGCGGCTATAACAGCTCGGTCATCCGCCAAGATGCTGCTTTATTAGATAAGGCGAAATCAGACTATGACAATCTGCGCCGCACTGCTGCTCAGAATGTACGACAGGCATTTACCGGATTTTATGGCGGATTAGCCAGCGTAAAAGCCTATGAAGCTGCAGAAAAGTCAGGCACTTCTGCTCTGCAATCAAGTCAACTCGGATTTGAAGTAGGCACCTTAATTAACTTGGATGTTTTGGTAGCGCTTGATTCCTTAATCACTACTCGTGCGCAACTAACCCAAGCGCGCTATTCCACAATCTTAAATGCCATCAAACTGAAGTCGACTGCGGGAACACTATCAGATGAAGATCTGATGGCAATTAATACACTCCTGCGTTAATACACTAGCCCTTCAGCAGCTCAAGACTAGCAGCCAACACCTCTTGACTACTTGGGGGTGATTGAATGTCACCCACATTCCGGATCTGTTTTGACCAGTAGCCCTCAGTCTTCCAACGAGGGGAGTCGCAGTAGATTTCAACAGTAGGTCTGTCTAAAACTGCTGCAAGATGGGTTAAGCCTGTATCAACGCCAATCGTCAGGCTTGCGCCTTTAATCAATGCAAATGCCTCATCAATTGAGAATGCTGGGGGCACAAGAGAGTGACTCACTTGCATCGCCAGGGCCTCACTAATACTTCGCTCTTCTGCATTGCCCCAAGGAAAAACTATCTGATAGCCCTCTGCAGCCAACGATTTTCCTAGCGCAACCCAATTTTCTTGAGGCCAGCGTTTTGCTGCCCTAGCTGTCGAATGAAAACACAAGATGTATGGTCGATGCAAACCAAAGATTGAGCTATTCGGAATTTGCTCAACAAAGCCGGGGGGATAAAACTGAGGGCTAATCTCGCGGACTACTAAAGGTATATCCATTGCAGAGCACATTACCCAACGCGAGCGATCCACCGCATGGCATTGGGTTGGCACCTGAACTGACTGGTTATAGAAAGTTCTTGCAAGGGGCTCATACCCAGAGAACTCGGTTGCGTTTGCTAAGCCAGCAATGATTGCATTGGGGCTTTTATTCGCTAGAGCACACACCAGGGCTGACTTGAGCAAACCCTGAGTCTCAATCACGATATCGTAGGTCTGTGCTTGTAAGTCTTTTTTAAAGACAGAGAAGGCTTGCCAAGTTTTCAGTGAAAAGAGCGATTTTTTCCAGCCCCGCAAGCCAAAGGGAATAATGCGGTCAATACCTCGAAAGTGCTGATTTGAAAGAAGCGGTTTAAGTAGGTTGACATACCCTTCCTCAACTACCCAATCAATCTGTGCATCCGGAAAGCGGGCGCGCAAATCCCAAGCGATCGGTAGGTTGTGGAGTACGTCCCCAAGCGAAGATAACTTCACGAGTAAGATTTTTGGATTGCCCATCAGAGCATTATCTAATGGTTTTGGCTCTGCTTAAAACTTGGGAGCTGCTTCCCAAGCCAAACCAGCGCTATCCTTGGCATTCATATTGGGTGAAACACCCTGTGGAAGAGGCCACTCAATGGCAATCTGAGGATCATTCCAAGCCAAGCAGGCTTCGCTTTGTGGGTGGTAATAATCTGTCGTTTTATACAAAAACTCGGCAGTTTCAGAGAGCACCAAAAAGCCATGGGCTAAGCCAGCAGGAATCCACAGTTGCTTATGGTTCTCAGCGCTCAGCTCAAGCCCGACCCACTTGCCATAGGTAGGTGAATCTTTACGAAGATCCACCGCCACGTCAAATACGCTACCTGCAAGCACTCTGACCAATTTACCCTGAGTCTTCTCGAGTTGATAGTGCAGACCGCGCAAAGTCCACTGCCGAGAGAATGAATGGTTATCTTGAACAAAATCGAGATTAAGGCCAGTGGCTTGGGCAAAGTCCTCTGCATTAAAGGACTCAGTAAACCAACCGCGTTCATCGCCGAACACTTTAGGCTCTAGCACAAGAACATCATGAATCGCAGTTGATGTAATCTGAATTTTTCCACTGCCAGTCATTAGCGCACTTTCTTAGCAGATAGGCCGATGGGCTGAGATGCAGTATTCAGTTCATTCAAAATCTTACTCAGATATTGACCATAACTATTTTTACTGAGTTGCGCCGCCACCTTTGCAACAGCTTCTGCACTAACCCAGCCCTGACGATAAGCAATCTCTTCGGGACAAGCTACCATGAGTCCTTGACGTTTTTGTAAGGTGGCAATAAATCCTGCTGCATCTAACAAAGAATCATGCGTACCAGTGTCGAGCCAAGCAAACCCACGCCCCATAATTTCGACACTCAACTCTTGCTTCTCTAAATAGACGCGATTGACATCGGTGATTTCTAATTCACCGCGGGCGCTAGGCTTAATAGATGCAGCAATATCGCAGACTTGATTGTCGTAAAAATAGAGGCCGGTAACAGCGTAATTACTTCTGGGCTTCAGTGGCTTTTCTTCAATCGAGAGGGCTTTGTAGGCCTGATCAAACTCCACTACACCATAACGCTCAGGGTCATTGACGTGATAAGCAAACACGGTTGCGCCACTGGTGCGCTCATTGGCACTATCTAACTGATCCACTAATTCATGGCCATAGAAAATATTATCGCCCAACACTAAAGCGCTGGGATGTCCATTAATGAAATGCTTGCCTAAAGTAAAGGCTTGCGCCAATCCGTCTGGTGAGGGTTGAACACAATACTCAATGTTTAAGCCCCACTGAGACCCATCGCCTAATAACTCAGAAAAGCGGGGTGTATCGTGCGGCGTGGAAATCAATAAGATATCTCGAATGCCAGCCAGCATCAGGGTGCTGAGTGGGTAATAAACCATGGGCTTGTCGTAAACCGGCATGAGCTGTTTAGATACTGCTTGAGTCACTGGATACAAACGCGTACCCGAACCTCCAGCCAAAATGATGCCTTTACGCTTTAAGCTCATTACCTATCCTTAAAAATCGATTGGACTACTTTGCACACAAACTTTTGACATATTTTTGAACCATTTTTTTCCAATCCGGAAAAGGGTTTCCCGTAGTCATATCATTATAAGAGTTTGCAATATCAGTATTTTGGTGTGTCAAGATCGAACGTAGTTTGTTCGTTGCCATCCTCGAATTTTGAGGTCTTGGAGCAGGCAGTGGGTACTCAATCGCGGGAATCGGTATGACCGCCTCTGGTTTCAGCTTCAGGACCATGCCAGCCTCGATCGCGCTATGAAGGACTTGAGTTGCCAAACCATACCAAGTTGTTTCACCTGCAGGAACCGCATGGTAAATACCCGACGGAAAGGTCTTGATCTGTGAATGCGCATCTAAAACAAGCTCTAAGCTAATACAGGCTAACCAAGCGGCGCTAGTGGGTACACCATATTGATCATTGATCACTTTGAGCTCTTCACGCTCTTTAGCTAAGCGCAAAATAGTACGGATGAAATTACCACCATCACCATATACCCAGCTGGTTCGCAAAATAGCGTACTGCCCTGCTGGACTACTCTCAAATACTTTTTGAATCGCTACTTCACCAGCCCGCTTACTCTTACCGTAGACCCCCAGAGGATTGCAGACATCATCTTCGAGATAAAAGCCTGACTTACTGCCATCAAATACATAATCGGTTGAGTAATGCAGAAAGGTCGCCTTATGTTTAGCGGCATACTGAGCCATCAATTCAGGAGCGAGGGCATTGACAGCATATGCTGACTCAGCATCAGCTTCAGCCTGATCCACTGCTGTGTAAGCCGCCGCATTAATGATGAGCTGCGCTTGCGATTGCTCCAATACCTGGGTCATTGCCAATCGATCAGTCAGATCGCATTCAGCGCGACCAACATACTTCACGTCCAAGTCTTTACGTGCGCTCAGTAAGGCATGAAAAGCTTTACCCAGCTGGCCGCCCGCTCCGAATACGAGAACTTTCATTCGATTATTGATATTGTTTTTGCAACCAGTCACGGTAAGAGCCACTCACGACTCCCTCAACCCATACTGGATTATTCAAATACCATTGCACTGTTTTCCGAATACCGGTATCAAAGGTTTCCGCCGGGCGCCAGCCTAGCTCTCGCTCCACTTTACTGGCATCAATGGCATAACGACGATCATGGCCTGGGCGGTCTTTAACAAAGGTAATCTGTTCAGCATATGACTTGCCATCGGCGCGAGGCTTCAGCTCATCCAGAATTTGACAGATCGCCTTCACCACTTCGATATTGGGTTTTTCGTTCCAGCCACCGATGTTATAGGTCTCACCTAACTTACCTTTCGCTAAAACCTGGCGGATTGCTGAACAATGATCTCCGACATACAACCAGTCACGAATTTGTTGACCATCGCCATAAATCGGTAAAGGCTTTCCTGCGAGTGCGTTGAGAATTACTAGGGGAATCAACTTCTCTGGAAAGTGATACGGGCCGTAGTTATTAGAGCAATTGGTCGTTATCACTGGCAAGCCATAGGTATGAAACCAAGCTCGCACCAAATGATCTGAAGCAGCTTTAGAAGCTGAGTAAGGGCTATTGGGTTCGTAAGGATTGGTTTCAGTGAACGCTGGATCTGTCAGTGAAAGCGAGCCATAGACTTCATCTGTTGAAACATGATGGAAGCGAAATTGTTCTTGAGTAGTTTTGTCTAGCTTGCTCCAGTATTCTCTGGCGCACTCCAATAAATTAAATGTTCCTAAGATATTGGTTTCAATAAACTCTGCTGGACCATGAATTGAGCGGTCGACGTGGCTTTCTGCAGCAAAATTGATAATCGCTCGAGGCTGATGTTTTTTGAGTAAATTAGCAACCAACTCTTTATCACCAATATCCCCATGAATGAAAAGATGTCGTGAATCATGCTTTAGAGAATCTACGGTGGCTAAATTACCTGCATAGGTCAATTTATCCAGATTCACAATGCCTTCAGCCCTGGGATTGGCCAACCAGTCTAAAACAAAATTTCCGCCAATAAAACCGGCGCCCCCAGTCACTAATATCATTGCTAGTAGCCTAATTTATTAAGGTTTATCATCCAAATTATGCCTGAAAAACCCCCTAAAATTAGTGAGCTAGTCTCCGTTTGTTGCCTCAAAGATATTGAAGCCTGGGAAGTGACTTCTGGCTTTATTGTTCAAAATATTGCTTCGAGGAGATATCGGGTCATTGTTCCTGATCAGGAAATCCCAGAGTTTATTAAAAGATCCCCCTCTCAGTTTCAGGTAGACGGCGAATCAAAATACACCAAACTATTTAGTCAGCAATTAAGAAATTTACTGCCTGAGGATAAAAAGAGTCAGTTCGGCTGGTATTTACAGCAGTTTATTAAATTGCTAGCCGTTCAAGACAATGCGCCTGAGGATATTGTTTTAATCTGGGATGCCGATACCGCCCCCATCCATACACTCAATTTCATCGACTCTAATGGCAAATTAATGTACTACAAGAGTGCCGAGAATCATCTGCCTTACTTTGAGACAATTCAAAAACTCACTGGACTCAATAAAAAAGTAGCTTTCTCTTTTATTGCTCAATGCTTTCCGGTGAAGGTAGCTTGGCTAAATGACCTGTGCGCATCACTGGAGGAGAAATTTCACCTTCCATGGGTCGAAGCTGTTCTGAGTCAAATTGATTTTGAGAAGCCCAATAGTTTTAGTGAATATGAAACACTTGGAACCTACATCTCTCATCACTATGCAGATCAGGTGACTTATAGTGATAGGCCATGGTGGCGCTTCGGCAATACCCTACTGAATCACGTGGCATTTTTAAGCCCCAAGAAGGCACAAGAGCTCTCAAGTCAATACGACTTTATTAGTTTTGAGAAATGGGAAAGGCCTAAACCCTACTTTACCAAGGTTACTATTCCCTACTTCTTTAAAATAACTCTGGCCTCTCTTTTTAATAAGAATCTAAATAGACATGTTTAACGCTTTTCATCAGTCCAACTTTAAGCGCGCCTTAAAGCATCTATTCTCAAGGCGACAAAAAAATGTTGTCCTAATAGAAGCTCACTTTGGACTTGGAGATAATCTGATCTGCCTGGGTTTGATGAGAGCAATCGCCGAGGATAATCCAGGTATTCGCTACTATCTTGCTTGCTTACCACAGTACTTCCACTCCATTACTTGGATGCTGGAAAGCTCAAAAAATATTTTTCCAACCGTTGTTACAAGCGGTCGCGAGGCAAGACAATTGGCGAATTTTCTTAACGCCACATACCAAACTATCGGTATTCATAATATTGATATCAAACGTTTTGATGAATCTTTTTACAAGGAATATGGCATTCCATTTGACTATCGCTGGACCAAGTCTGCAGTGCCAGCGGGTCCGAGATCCGAGGAACTCTTCAAACAACTCAATGCAGACAATCAGGCCTATATGCTGGTCTGCAGGACAGAATCTGGCAATAACACTTACCCACTCAAGATTGATAATCCCTCGAATTTGAAAGTTATTGAAATTTACCCTGCAACGCAAAATATTTACGACTGGACTAAGTTAGTAGAGCATGCTTCGGAGATACATTCAATTGATACTTCTTTTCTCCATTTTGTAGAAAATGTTCTCTATGAAAAATCACATGGTGAACTTTACTATCACCTTGCTAAGAAAAAACTTAAAAGTGCATTTACCAGAAAATTGCCTTGGCAATTAGTGCAGTATCCCGACTAACCAGCATTGATAATGCTCTCATGAAAAATATTCGAATCTCTACCCAGGGAACGCCGCATGATTACCGGACGAGTCTATTGCCTCTAGTGATTCAGCATTTAGGCTATCGCATTGAGTGGGTGCAGCCAGCAAAAGCAGACCTACGTATTTTGGGTCCATTTCTAGAAACCAAGAGGAAATACTCTTGGTGCCCAAAACCTCTGAGACCTATTGCTTCTGCCATAGACGACTCAATTGGCTCAGGTAATATTCAATCCTCCGCAGCAACTCTTTTTCATACCCAAGAAAACGTGCGCCATGATTTCATAAAAGCTGATTTCTCAATTTCTTTTGACTTAGGCGTTAATTCTAAAAATCACCTTCGTTTTCCTTATTGGATGGAAATGATTGATTGGTCGCATGAGGGTCTGACTGGTAATCAAAATCCACGTTATGGGGGACTACTCCGCCTTGAAAAACTTAAAAGTCCGTTAGGTAATCATTTTTTAGAAAGGGGTGGATCTGGTATCCTCCTATCGTCCCATTTACGTGAGCCTAGAGCCTCTATTTATAAGGCACTGAATAAAATAGTTTCAGTGAAAGGTGTTGGGGCACATTTTGATGAATCGATCAAGAATCACCATTCAAGCGGTTTCTTGAAGCAAGATCTTCTGAATCAATTCACTTTCAATATTTGCCCAGAAAATGGTCTTTATCCCGGCTACTACACCGAGAAGGTCCCTGAGGCTTTTCACTCTGGATGCTTGCCCATTGCCTGGGTCGATGAAAATGTAAAGGCTGACTTTAATCCCAGCGCATTCATCAATCTTCTACCCTTTTTTAACTCAGACTTTGAAGGTCTAAAAGAAATATTGACCAACTCGCAAGCGCTTGCCCAATTCCAATCTGAAGCCTTAATTCTGAATTCGCCATCGCTAGAGGCTCTTAAATTATTTTTACTTGAGATTCTCCAAGCCAGTACTAATTAGTAGTTTTTTTATTTCGATGCCGGGCCATTTCCTCATTAAAGGCAGCCCAATCAAATCCAGGTGCTAAAGCTGTATCTACATGAGTAACAAGACCTGGTATGGGGGTCCATAATCGAATCCCTTTTTTGTAAAGCTTTCTAAATAAAGCTCGATCAACTAACTTGAATTTATCGGCAAATGGCTGCACCTTGGAACGCATTGCCTCACTGATAGCAAATGTACAAGTGGTTGACTCAGCAGTTCTCCAGTGATGTTGGCTAGCAAGCTCAAAGCAGATCTTTTCTTTACCAAAGCTCAAATCATCATCACGAACATAGCGATCCTCATGATCATACCCCGTAACCAACCCTAAGCTAGGTAATGCCAGGGCAATTAATTTAATAGAGTGGGGCAAATGAAGGTAATCATCCTCGACATAGTAAATATCGCCAGAGATGGATTTAGCGGCAGCATAGGTTGCCAATAAACTGCCTTCATTACTACATGCATTAACCTTGATGACTGGAAATTGCTCAGGAATCGCCTTAATTAGAAGTCCCTCTGGGCCATCATGCACAAAGGTCACGCTCGATACGTATTCCTTAGAATACTCAAGCGATTCCAGGAAGGATTGGAGACAATTAAGCTTAGAAAACCATGGAAGACGCTTATCCCTGTATGGGGGAGCCATTTCGACTTCGCATAGCCTATAGATTATATTAATCATCCTTTACCGCCCCATGTTCACTCACTGAAGACATTCTACCTTCACCGACTGAGATAAGATCTCGTTAATGAACTCGATTTATCAATCCCTCAAGCAAATCCATAGGCGCTTACGAAAAGCTGTCAAAGCTCGGCTTAAGCCAGAAATATCCCAAAGAAAAGTTCGGGCTTTCATCAAGAGTAAAAAAGGTACCCCCAAACCCCATCTATTCAACGCGCTCAACCCACAAATAGCCATCGTTGTCCCCTGCTACGGGCACGCACCATTTCTCAAGGAAATGTTTGAAAGCATCAAACAGCAAACCCTAACTCCTAATCAAGTTATTTTTGTGGTCGATTGCTCGCCTGATCCAAGTGCAAAAATTCTAGAGGAGCTGATTCGGGAGCGCCAAAGCCAAACCAATGCTGAATTAATTCTTCTCAGCAATGAAAAGAATCTTGGTCAAGCCGCAAGCCTTAATAAGGGAATTGAATATTCATCTTGCGATCTCATCATGATTCTGAATGATGATGACTACCTAATGCACGATTCTATTGAGACTGCTATTCAACTTTTAGGAAAATATCCTCAAGCCGCCTTGCTTGGGGGGCATTCCCTTCACTTTTCTAGTGCTCAATTAGCCAATACGCCTAAGGTAATTCAGGCAATCTGCCCCCTCGATCGAATTGAAATTGACTTTAGACCTGCCGAAAAAGCACTACAGTATCGTAAATATAACGATATCAATATGACCCACTCAGGCAGCTGCTTTTATAAATCTGCTTGGCAAGCTATTGGTGGATATTACCCAGATAAATCTGAACGACTTGTGCACTTTTCAGATCGAGACTTTCAACTTCGGATGAATGCACTATTCCCGGTTGCACTGAGTAATATCACCCCCCTCAGCTGCTGGAGAAACGATAGCAGTGTTGATCAGGGCGTGAACTCCTAAGCTATTGTTTCAAGTACTGAATGAGGTCCGGGATTGCCATGAGAGCGCCGTCCCGACTCATGTGAGCATCATCCCAGTAATTTGAAGTTGACCCCTCAATCACTTTACAGACTCCTTCAGGGCAAAGCTTTTCATAAGGGTATACAAAAATGAGATTGCTTGGTTTTGGCAAGCCCTTTGTATTAAGAACAAAGTTTTTATTTGCTTGAATCTGATCTTCATAAACCGAGCACTTTCTATTTCTAGCAGGGATATAGTAGTTTGCAATAGAGCAGTCTAAATCAATGCTTGGAATTGATCCAACGATAGCGATTTTTTTAGGCGACAAGCCTGCAACTTCAAATACTTTTTTCATACGTATCTTCAATATATCTGGCTGCATATCACCCCAACGCTGCGCATGAATTACAGCGTATAGCTGTTCATGTCTCAATTTTCTCACTTGATCCCACATTAACTGACATAACTTATCTTTATCGGCACCCTCTTTATCAGACATCAAACAATCGCCATATCCCAAAAAAATGAATTTAACTTGATCGCCCAAAGCGTAATTTAGGGCGCTAGTAAGATGTCCTGCATGACTATCCCCGTAAATTAATACGGTTTTTTCAGAATGGATATTTCCAAATGTACAGGGATACAGAACTCCGTCTTTCACAACGTTGTCGCAACCAGTTAATTGACTAACTCTTTGTAATGGCTTAACAGGAAATCGTGAGGCAAATCCGCTATCTTCTTTAACAAAATAAGCTGCAGCTCCTATTATCCCCATCAGCAAGACCAAGAAAATGATTTTTGCACTACCTCTATGACTTTTTCTAATTGGCGTTTCAATGAACTGATATGTAGCCCATGCTAGAAAAGTAGCAGTCATGATCGCTAAAAGAGTTTCAGTAAAATTTAGAGGGGCATTAAAGTAAATACGTGCCAGAGAAAATATTGGCCAATGCCAAAGATACAGCGGATAACTGATAAGCCCTACCCAGACTACAAGCTTATTTTTGAGAAGCATTCGGTTAACAATGCCATCTGGACCAGAAAAAATAAGGAGCGCAGCCCCTAATGCGGGCACCAATGCAAACCATCCAGGAAATACCAGAGATTTATTGAACATTATCGCAGAACAGACGATGCAAGCTATTCCGATAATTGAATACGTATCTTTTGCCGATTGAATGATACTAATTTTTTGTAGGAGAATTAAATTGAAATAAGCCAATGTTGCGCCTATTAGCAACTCCCAAAACCGGGTGTAGGGAGCATAAAAATCTCCAACCGGATCAACACTACTATAAAAAATATTCAGGCCAAAAGAAGCAAGCAGAAGAAATAGTGTTAAGTAAAGCAGATTCGCCCTTAACTTGCTCGCACCCCATAGAATCAATGGCCAGAATATATAGAACTGCTCCTCAACTGCTAACGACCACAAATGGAGCAGCGGCTTCTTATCAGCAGCAATATCGAAATAGCCACTTTGTCGCCAGAAAATGAAATTCGAGAAAAACGCAGCCCCCCCAGCAATCTCTTGATTCAGCGTTTCGTATTCTCTGGGAGTTAGATAAAACCATCCAAAAATAAACACACTAAACAATACTGCCAAAAGAGCTGGGAAAATTCTACGAACCCTTCTAGCATAAAACTCTTGAAAACTAAATTGATTCGCTGCCAAGTTAGCATAAATAATTGTAGAAATTAAGTACCCTGAAATAACAAAAAAAACATCGACTCCAATAAATCCACCCTGAAAATACTGTGGGAAACCATGAAAAAGGATCACTGAAATAATGGCAATTGCACGAAGTCCATCGATGTCCGGGCGATACTGAATATGAAATGATTTGGGCATAATAAAATCTGTATCTTTAGCCTCTTGGGAACCAAGGATCCCTGCTGAATATCCTATCTAAAGCTCGGTAGACAGAGCGAATTCTTTTTGTAAGCCCTTTTATCGGCTCTCTCTCAGAGCGATCATCAATCGTAGATTTAGCTCTGGTGATATCAATTAAATACGGGCGAATAGCCAAAAAATCTAGGTGGTGTTTTTGATGATGTTCCAGGAAATGATCTACTGGCTCATAAATTTCATGGGAGGCATCTATTAACGTTTGAGCAATTTCTGGCTTAACTAAATATCCTGTTGCACCAACAGCATCACCCTGATTTTTGGCGATGGTCATATTTCCAATTTGACTGACTTTGTTAAAAGGAACCTCATAGAGCCCCTGTAGCCTTAACAAATCCCAGTGATCTGAGTTCTCTAATAGAGTCTTTAAATGATTCTCAAAGTCAGCAGCCAAAGTAAAGTCATCTTCCAAAACCAAAGTGGGTAAATTCTGATCGACACAACGTTGCCAAGCCTTTTTATGGGAAAGATAGCAGCCAATTTCATTGGCAGTCAGGGAATAACCCTGTAATCGCTTAACCTTAGAAGGCTTATATTCCAAGGGGGGTTGCGACAGCAGCGATCCATCAACTGCATCTAAAAATTCCCAGGGTAAGTTAATTTTTGATAACTCCTGCCTTACCTTCTCTCTTCGATCCGGCGAACGCCGCAAGGAAATTACTAGAATTTGTATTTCTGGTGTCATTAAAAATAGCTTTGCAGATATCGAGCTAAGCGCTTGGCTTTTCTGAGGAGCCTTGACGGCAATGACTTAGCTGGGGGCCCATAATCGAGGTCAGAATCCCAGTTTGACTGATAAATCACTCCCAAATAATTTGTTTTCAGATTGTTTTCCCGCTCTCCTGCTCTTTTCAGAAAGAAATACTGCCAGTCATAGTAGTAAATTCTGAACAGCTGCTCAATTGGATATAAAGGAATTGCTTGGTAATTCAATACCGCTTCCAAATAGAGCAAGGTCTCCGGATGATCTTTTGTTGAGATATCCCAAAAACTTAAACCCCTTGGCTGTAAGTATTGCTGATCTAAAGAAGCCCATACTTTAGCCGACCAAATAAATGGTGGGCAAGGGCAATAATAATTTGGTCCAATGCGGGAAAAGAGCGCCTTGACCATGTTACCTTCCCTGACTAAATTTTCAACAACTTTGCTCTGTCTTCGATTTTGAGCAAGTTGAAAAAATTCTTTATTTTGGTAAATGACAGTAAAAGGATTTCCATCTGCCGCAATGAAATCAGACCTTCTAAACTCTTTAATAAAAATACAGTCTGAGTCCAGACAAACATAGTTTTCTGAAGTACCCAGGCGCCAGAATTCAGCCTTAATAGCCTGTTGAGCCAAACTACCCGATCGACTTTTTTCAATACCTAGTGTTACTTTTGGATTGGCCGCAATAATCGATTCATCAGATACCCAATGGTATTGAGTAGCGGCACCTAATAGCCGCTCTAATTCCTCATGCTCAGCTTCAGATGTAGAAATATAGACGGGAATATTTTCAACATTGAATTGATCAATAGAGGCAAGAAGGCGCTTTACCCTGAGAAAATCTCGGCTATAAGTTTTACAGTAAAGAACAAGCTCTTTCAATGGATTCTCTAAGGGTCTATTTCGTTTCTAACAAAATTCTAGCAACTGCTTGGTCAACGCCAATCGGCTGCCATTTAGGCTCTATTAAACCTTGATTTTTCCAGTCTAGCCAGATCTTCTCAAGAGTTCTGACAATACCATCAGCATCACCGTTTGTACTTAAATATGCGCCACGCTCATTAAGCATGGCATCGAGCTGAGGATTGTGATGCGTAATTCCCCAAATCGGCCTTCCCGTCCAAAGGTACTCGTAGAACTTCGAGGGAATGTATTCTGCGCACCATTCATCATTGCCATGTAAGAGAATCAGAACATCCGCTTCCTGCATTTTTTCAACTACGCGCTCACGCCCAGACTTACCGGTTTGAGGATCTCTCTCAAGGCGACCATGGGCAATCAGAATATCTTGATAGTCTCCTTTCTGAATTGCCTCCTGGCTGAGTGAATCTAGAGCTGCTCCGTAAGCATGAATACGAATATCATTGCGCGCCTCAGGATATTTTTTCAACAAAGTATCCAAGGCCATCAAGATGATGGATAGTGAACGATCGTTTGCCAAGGATCCAGAGTGGGACAGATTGAGTTTATTGGAATAAACGTGTGGCTTTGTGGCACTTAAACCCCCGGGTGGCTCGGCTCCAGGCAAGACTACAAAACCATGTGCATGTCTTGCTGTATTCAAGGCGGGATTGCGCTGCTTAGCGAAATGTAAAGCGCCATCAGTAAACCACCAAACCTCATCTGCATGCTCAACAATCTGCTGCTCTAGATATTGTCTAAATCGTGCATCCCGATTCTTGGGGATCGCAGTACCAATATCTTCAGGACTGCTGCGAATGACCATCGGATCATGAATCTCTGCCAACCATTTCACACCGGTGGCTTTCTTAAGCCATAAGGCAGCAAGATGTGCAGACCATGCGCCGCCAGTGCTGTAGACCAAATCGATCTGGCCTGCTCTGATGAATTTGAGTCCATGTAAAAAAGCGGGCATCGCCCATGACCACTGGCTCGAGTAACCCAAGAACAATTTTTCTAAGGCAATCAAGGGCGACAGGCAGATGGAGATCGCGCCGGTAATCACTTTATATGCAATTCCTCGCCCATATTGATTTGCAAACCAATGGCGGAAGTCAAAGCGAAAAGCAGATGGCCCCCAAGCCAGAAATTGTCGATGCGGAAAGCGCTGATCCTGAATACCAGTAATTGCACTGAAAACGATTGGCTGGATGCCGGCCTCTAAAAGATAGGGCATTTTGTCAGTAATGGTTTGACTCGCAGCGCGGCCATCCATGTTGAAGCCATGTGACAAAATAAGCCAGCGCTGATCTGCAGACATGATTAGGCTAGCTTTACTAAATACAGGTTAGTTACCAGCCACAATAGACATGACCGCCATCCGCACTGCGATGCCAAAAGTAACTTGATTCAGAATCACCGATTGAGGACCGTCAGCCACTGCTGAATCGATCTCGACCCCGCGATTCATTGGACCGGGATGCATCACAATCGCATCTGGTTTTGCAAGGGCTAATCTGGCAGGCGTTAAACCATATTGTTTAAAGAAGGCATCGCCCTCAGGTACTTGACCCGCTTCCATGCGCTCCTTCTGGATGCGCAAGGTCATCACAACATCAACCCCCTTCAAGCCTTCTTCCATATTGTGGAAAACTTTCACACCCAACATATCCAAATCTTTTGGCAACAGACTTTCAGGGCCGATCACATGGATATCTTCACAACCCAATGTTCTTAAAGCAAAGATATTGGATTTAGCTACACGACTATGGACGATGTCTCCAATGATGGCAACCTTCAAGCCTTTGAATTCTTTCTTAAAGTGGCGCATCGTGTACATGTCCAACAAACCCTGGGTCGGATGTTGATGACTGCCATCACCTGCATTGACAACGTGCACATGATCAGGCACATGTTGAGCGATCTCAATGGGGGCTTTAGAAACACTATGGCGTACGACAAAAATATCGGCCTGCATTGCAACCAGGTTATCAATCGTATCCAATAGACTCTCACCCTTTGCAGTTGATGAGGTCGAGATATCGAGATTAATGACATCTGCGGATAAACGGTTGGCAGCAATCTCAAAAGTGGTGCGAGTGCGAGTCGAGTTTTCAAAGAAGAGATTAAATACACTCTTACCACGCAGTAAAGGCACCTTCTTGACTTCTCTAGCTGGATCAGTAACGCTCACAAATTGTTTTGCGGTATCCAGGATGTAAATAATCTGCTCTTTTGGCATTCCCTCAAGCGTTAAGAGATGTCTTAAATTGCCTTCGGTATTCAATTGATTCACGGTTTTACTGGCTTCGCTCATCAAGCGCGCTCCTCAATTTGAAAACGAAATTGTCCGGATGGATTCTTATCTAAGACCAAAATTTGGTGATCCGGAATACTCACTGCTTCGCCAACAAAGTCCGCCATCACTGGCAGCTCACGCTTACCTCGATCAGCCAAAACCATCAGCTCAACACTGGCAGGTCTGCCAAAATCAAATAATTCGTTGAGCGCAGCGCGCACGGTTCTACCGGTCAACAAAACATCATCTAGCAAAATAATATGGGCGCCTGCTACTTCAAATGGCAGGTCAGTAGGCATTGTGCTAGCAGTGCGTAATGCAGTCATCCCCTTCTCTGCGTAGTCATCGCGATGAAAGGCGACATTAATCACGCCGTAGTGTGGCAAAGCCAAATCCCGTGCTAAGCGCTCTGCGATCCACGCGCCGCCCATAGCTAGTCCGGCGAGTTCATAGGGAGCCTTGCGCTCACGCAAATGCTTGAGTAGCTTGGCATATAAGTCTTCAGCATTCGTCATATTCAATTTCCGTTAAAGGGGTGCTCTGCAAAATACTGCTCCAGGAGCAATGCTGCAGAGTGCGCATCCAAATTGTCCCGCATCTGGGAATCGCCCTCTAAAACTACCGAGCTATAGCGCTCATCGACCCATGCCACAGGCAATTTGAACCGGCCGGCAAGCTGATTGCCAAAACGCTGGGCTTTACTCGTCATTTCATGTGCGGCTCCATCAGGGTGGGTTGGTAGCCCGACCACCAAGAGATTAGGGGCCCACTCTTTTAATAAAGACGCAATAGCGGCAAAACGGGCATCTTCATGATCTTTGGCAATGACCGCTAATGCTTGCGTAGTACAACTCAATGTATTTCCGATCGCAACCCCAATTCTGCGCGTGCCATAGTCAAATCCCATTACAGTAAGGGGACTAGGCATGACCGGCCTCACCTGAGAGATGTGAGATATCAAAACCCAGATGCCCCATGGTTCTCTCGTAGCGCTGACTCGATGGCGTGTCAAAAATGATGTCGCTGATTTGAGCTTGAGATACAGGGACATTCATCCAGCCGTTCAAAGTAATCTCTTCTTCAAGTTGACCTGCGCCCCAGCCAGCATAACCTAAGGTCATCAAAAATCGCTTAGGCCCATTGCCGATTGCGACATCTTCTAAAACATCTTTAGAGGTAGTCATGGTCAAGCCTCCCGGCACTACTAGCGAGGAACGGTATGCGGCTTCAGGGATGGTTTCATGCAGCACAAAGCCCCGCTCGACCTGAACTGGCCCGCCAAAGTAAACAGGTTGCTCTAGCAGGGGGGTAATTTCAAGCTTAAGCTCGATTCTGTCAAACAGACTTGCCAAATCAACTTCAGTGGGTCGATTAATCACCAGACCCATCGCACCCCGTTCGGTGTGGTCAAAAAGATAGATGACGGAACCAGCAAAATTGGCATCCAGCATGCCCGGCATTGCAATTAAGAACTGATTCGCTAAGTGGTCTGCAGAATAGGAAATCGGAGACGCTGGGTCTGAAGCTGGGGTAGCTTGATTGGCCGAAGTCATATAGGGTCATTTTACAGAATATCAGCCCTGTTTCAGCGCTTTTTACCAATAAGCCCTAAGATACTCCCTATGCAAAAAGCTCTTGTATGGCTCCGCCGTGACCTTCGCCTGTATGACAATGCAGCCCTCCATCATGCTCTGAAGAACAGTCAACAGGTTTGGGTGGCTTTTATCTTTGATCAGACCATTCTTTCCCCGCTCCTAAAGCAGGGCTTAAATGAGCAAGGCCTCAAAGCAGACCGTCGGGTGGATTTCATATGGCAGGGTATAGCGCAACTCGATCAAGCACTTCGTAAACAAGGCGGTGGACTCATCGTTCAATTTGGCAAGCCCAGCGAATGCATTCCGAAAATTGCTCAAGAGCTTGGAGTTGAAACGGTTTTTGTGAATCATGACTACGAACCAACAGCCATTTCTCGCGATGAGCAAATTGAGGCGACTCTTGCTCAGTCAGGGATCGCTTTCGAGAGCTTCAAAGATCAGGTGATCTTTGAGAAAAAAGAAATTCTAACCAATTCCAATACGGTTTTTTCAGTCTTTACGCCATACAAAAATAACTGGCTGAAAACTTTGCAAGCAAAAGATCTGGCGCCCTATGACTGCGTTGCTCAGAAAGGTCAGCTTGCTTCAATCCCCGCCAAGCTTGACCGAGGGATTCCTTCTTTGAAATCGATGGGCTTTACTCAAACCGGTATCGAAACATACTTACCCCCAGGCGCAGTAGGTGGGGAACATTTTTTAGAAGATTTTTTACATCGCATTGATCAATATCAGATGGGTCGAGATTTTCCGGCGATCAAAGGTGTCAGCTATCTCTCAACGCACCTTCGCTTTGGCATGCTCTCGATTCGAGGCTTGGTTAGAGAGGCTCATCGCCGCATGTTGGCAGGTAGCATGGGCGCAACCATTTGGCTCAGTGAACTCATCTGGCGTGATTTTTATTTCATGATTCTGGCTAACCACCCTCGCCTTGCAAGTGGAGAAGCTTTCAAGCCCGACTATGACAAGATTGAGTGGGAAAGCGGCGCTACTGCGAAGAAACTCTTCACCGCGTGGTGCGAGGGGAAAACAGGCTATCCCTTAGTGGACGCAGCAATGCACCAACTCAATCAAAGTGGCTACATGCACAATCGACTGCGCATGGTCGTAGCAAGCTTTTTGACTAAGGATCTTGGTATTGACTGGCGCTGGGGTGAAGCTTATTTTGCTGAACACCTCAATGACTTTGAGTTGTCCTCCAACAATGGTGGCTGGCAGTGGGCCTCCTCTTCAGGTTGTGATGCGCAGCCCTACTTCAGAATCTTCAACCCCATCACGCAATCTGAGAAGTTTGATGCCGAGGGTAAATTCATTCGACGCTATCTGCCTCAGCTCGAGAAACTCTCGAATAAATCGATTCATGCGCCCTGGCTAGCAGGCCATATTGAACTTGAGGCCGCGGGACTGCTGTTAGGGCGCGACTACCCCATGCCGATTGTCGATCATGATGAGGCTCGTAAAAAGACTCTGGTTCGCTATAACGTCGTTAAAAAGGCGGCTTAGTGTCTGATGATTTTTTGATTCCGCTTTAGAATTTGGCATGAGCAAAATCTTTGCAGTGGGTGACGTCCAAGGATGTGCCCCTTCTCTCAAAAAATTGGTTAGCAAGCTGCCTGAAAAATCAAAAATGATTTTCTTGGGAGACTTGGTAAATCGTGGTCCCGATTCTTTGGGAAGCTTGCGTCTGCTCAAACGGCTTCAAGAGAAGGGTCGGATCGAATGCATTCTCGGCAATCATGATCTTCATCTATTGGCAATTGATGCTGGAATTCGCAAACCCCGAGGTCTTGATACCGTAGACAAAATTCTCACAGCGCCTGATCGTAAAGAATTGATTCATTGGTTACGAAATCGCCCCTTAGCACTCAATAAAGGAAAGTTCTTAGCAGTACATGCTGGTGTGCTGCCTCAATGGACCATCGATCAGACGATTGAATATGCCCAAGAAGTAGAAAAAGCGCTGCGCAAAAAAACATATAAAGATTTCTTGGCCAATATGTATGGCAACACTCCCACAAAGTGGAGTAATTCACTCAGTGGATATGAGCGCCTGCGTGTCATCACGAACGCCTTAACTCGCTTACGCTTCTGCACCCCAACAGGTCGCATGGAATTTGTCAGCAAAGAAGGCTTGAAGGCTGGCCCTAAAGGCTATATGCCTTGGTTTATGGTGCCCAATCGAAAAACTAAGGATGCCTTAATCTACTTTGGGCATTGGTCCACGCTCGGACTGCTCAAGCGTGGCAATGTCATTGGTTTAGATACGGGCTGTGTGTGGGGCGGAAAACTCAGCGCTCTAGAAATTCCAGAATCTGGGACAAGTTCACGAAAACTCCAACTCGTTCAAGTGGCTGGCTACGATCACCCGCTGCGGATGTAAATATCGCAGTGTTGCTGCTTACTGAATCTTCTGAAAAGATTTTTCTGCCGCTTGAATAATTTGCTCCACAACCGCATTGTCGTGCGCAATAGAAGTAAAGCCTGCCTCATAGGCTGAAGGCGCCAAGTAAACACCTTCATCAAGCATCGCATGAAAAAATAGCTTGAATGCTTCAATATTTGATTGAGTGACTTCAGCAAATGAAGTTGGTACTGCTGATGTGAAGTAAAAACCAAACATACCGCCTACGCTATCGACTGCAAAAGGGACTCCTGCTTGATCGGCCGCCGTCTTTAATCCCAGCATCAGTTTTTCTGTCTGCCCAGCAAGGCACTCATAAAAGCCTTCTCTTGCGACAATCTCTAAGGTTTTTAATCCTGCAGCTACGGCAACTGGATTACCAGACAGTGTGCCGGCTTGATATACCGTCCCCAGTGGCGCAAGCTTGGACATGATCTCCTGCTTGCCACCAAAAGCCGCCATCGGCATACCACCCCCCATCACCTTACCCAAGCAGGTGAGGTCAGGAGTGATGCCTTGGAGTGACTGCGCCCCACCTAATGCGACGCGAAATCCAGTCATCACTTCATCGTAAATCAGTACAGCGCCATGCTGGGCGGTGAGGTTTCTGATCGCAGCTAAGAATTCTGGCTTAGCTTTAATCAAATTCATATTGCCAGCAATCGGCTCCAGAATCACCGCAGCAATGTGATCGCCCTGCTTCTGAAAGACTGCCTCTATGGCAGATGTATCGTTATAAGGCAGGACTAATGTGTGTTTGACGACATCTTGTGGGACACCTCCTGAAGAGGGGGCATTTTGAGTAGAGTCAGCAAATGTGAGTAAACCAGAACCTGCTTTAACCAATAAGCTATCGGCATGGCCGTGATAGCAACCCTCAAACTTCACAATCAAATCACGCCCGGTATATCCGCGCGCCAATCGCAAGGCACTCATCGTTGCTTCGGTGCCGCTCGATACCATGCGGATCTGCTCGATACTGGGCATCAAGCCGCAGATCCGTTCGGCTAATTCAATCTCACCTTCAGTAGGAGCGCCAAAGCTAAAACTGCTCGTTGCTGCTTTTTGAACTGCCTCCACAATTTCAGGATGGGCATGTCCTGCAATCATCGGACCCCAGGACATAATGAGATCGATATAGCGTTTGTTGTCTGCATCCCAAAAATAAGGGCCATTGGCCTTACTAACAAAACGCGGCACTCCACCTACCTGTCGAAATGCCCTAACAGGAGAGTTCACTCCCCCTGGAATGACTTTTTGCGCACGCTCAAATAAAACCTCGTTTTGTCCCACGATCTATTCCTGTCGCAGACTTAAATAGCCATCATTTCAAAATCTTCTTTACGCGCACCGCACTCAGGGCAAGTCCAATTGATTGGCACATCTTTCCATAACGTGCCAGGGGCAATACCTTCTTCAGGACATCCCGCTGCTTCGTCATAAACCCAGCCGCAAATGAGGCACATATAGGTCTTAAATTCCATTGCTCACTCCATTTTGTATTTGATTTAGCTTAATTATTCACTATTGCCAATAAATCGGCTCACTATGCAACTGAGTCTCTTTTAGCGTGCATCTCAAATTTAAAGAGACGGCATTCTAGGGGGCCATTAAATAAGGGGGTGCGCTTAGACTCTTTGATTCTGAGTTGGCCGGGTAAAGCCATATCGGCTGTGAGAACAAAAACACTCCAAGCTCCAAAAGCATCCTTTAAATGCTGACCAAATTGGCGCAAGAACTCGACAAACTGAGGATCCTGCTCCTCTTCCGCTTGTAAACGTTTTAAGGATTCACGACTTGAGCGCTTAGCGATTTGTCGACCCGTTTCTAAATTCTGACTAAAGCGATCCTCTGGCTCTGCTGATTGCTCGTCTGCAGCAGATCGTCCCCTCCCGCCTTTAATCACGAGACGCTCACCATAGGGTGGGTTCAGCAACATGATGGGCTTTTGAGCACCTGCAGGAGGCTTGCTCGCCATTGCATCAATTTGACGAACGATCGGCATATCTGGCAGTTGAGCCCGTTGCCAATTACCTTTAAACATCGCGACCAGTTTTTCATTAATGTCGCTACCACTGATTTGCAAAGACTCTGCCGTGGGAAATTGTTTGCGCTTCTCCAGCATTTCGGCTTTTGAAGCCTCTTTGAGTGCGGTCCATTTCTTGACTTCAGCCTCTACTTGAAATGGCTTGAGGCGCACAAAACCAAAGCCGTGCTCCGAGGTAACCAACGGTCGATAAGCCAGCTTACTCGGTTTGGCACCCTCTCCATATAAACCAGCCCGGATTCCACCAGAAGGAATGGCTAAGGCAATTTGTGCGGCTTCGATCAAGAAAGTACCACTACCGCACATCGGATCAAACAAAGTTTGTGAAGGCTGCCATCCCGTAATGGACAAAATCCCTGCCGCTAAATTTTCCTTGAGCGGTGCATCGCCTTTTTCATCACGCCAGCCTCTCTTAAACAAGGCTTCACCTGAAGTATCAAGGTAAATTGTCATCTGGTTTGCAGTCAAATGAACCTGAACGCGCACATCTGGAAAGGCAGTATCAATACTGGGACGATCGCCTGATACCTCGCGTAATCGATCAACAATGGCATCTTTCACTTTGAGTGTCGCAAAATTCAGACTCTTGAGCGGAGAACGGTGGGCGGTCACATCCACTCGCAAGGTTTGCTGTGGCGTAAACCAATCTTCCCAAGCCAAGCCATGCGTAAGGCGGTATAAGTCCTCTTCCTGTCGATAAGGGGCCTCAGCAAGCTGTAGAAGCACCCGACTGGCAATTCGAGAGTGAAGATTTAAAGCCATTGCGGCAGAGATCGGGCCTGCCAAACCCACCCCGCCCGTTGGGCTGGTGGGTGTTGGATCAATGACCCAATTGCCTAGCGCTTTTGCATCTGGGCGCGCGGCAATGGCTGCCAACTCTTGCGCAAGTGGGGCTTCTAAGCCTCCAGGACAAACAACAAAAAATCTCATGAGGCTGGCGATCTATAAAGTGATTACGGTTTGATCACTGCCAATGCAGTGATGATGAGCAGGAGAAGAACTGGCACTTCATTAAACCAGCGATACCAAATGCCTGAGCGAGTGTTACGTCCCTGACGAAATTTTTGCAATAGACTCCAGCAAGCATGGTGGTAGCCAATCACCAGAATCACACAGAATAATTTGGCGTGCAACCAGGCGTCGCCCATCCCAATTCCAAAATACAACCATAGCAATAAACCGCACAAGAGTGCAGGAATCGCCAGGATAGTCATAAAACGAAACAGGCGCTCTGCCATCCCCAAAAGACGAGCATAGGCTTCAGTATTTTTTTCTTCAGCCAAATTGACATAAATACGAGGCAAATAAAATAGCCCAGCAAACCAAGAAGCAATCAAAACGATATGGATCGTCTTAGTCCAGAGATACCCATTACCCATGCTTAACCTTTAATCTTAAGTGCGAATTTCACCGTGACCCATCACGATGTACTTCAATGAAGTTAGGCCCTCCAAGCCAACTGGTCCGCGAGCATGCAGCTTGTCGTTCGATATTCCGATTTCAGCACCTAGGCCATATTCAAAGCCATCGGCAAAACGTGTGCTGGCATTGACCATCACGCTCGCACTATCCACTTCACGCAAGAAGCGATTGGCATGAGCTTGATTATTTGTAATGATGGCATCGGTATGCTTACTGCCATAACGCTCGATATGGCCCATAGCCTCATCAAGATTTGCGACCGTTTTAATCGATAAGATGGGTGCCAGATACTCCGTTGACCAATCTTCCTCTTGAGCGTCTACCAAGCCTTTAAAGCCTGCAGACTCGAGCGTCTTGCGGGTGGCGGCATCGACACGTAACTCTACGCCCTTATCTTGGTAAATCTTGCAAAGGGTAGGCAATACTTGGGAAGCAATATTCTGATTAACCAATAAAGTTTCCATGGCATTACATGGCGCATAGCGCTGCGTTTTAGCGTTATCACAAATCTTCACAGCCATTGCTAAATCCGCATCAGCATCAATATAGGTATGACAAATACCATCCAAGTGCTTAATCATGGGCACTCGTGCTTCTGACATTAAACGCGCAATCAAACTCTTACCACCACGAGGTACGATGACATCGATATATGCAGTCATGGTGATCATTTCACCAACCGCAGCTCGGTCTACCGTCTCGACCACTTGCACAGCATCTTGCGGCAGACCAGCGGCACTTAAGCCGGTTTGGATCATTTTTGCCAAAAGGGTATTTGAATGAATTGCCTCTGATCCGCCACGTAATATCACCGCATTGCCAGATTTTAGACAAAGAGCAGCTGCATCAATCGTGACATTTGGACGGGATTCGTAGATGATGCCAATCACTCCCAATGGCACTCGCATTTGTGAGATCTCGATTCCAGAAGGCTGCTTTTTTGCTGCGCTCAACTGACCAATGGGATCTGCAAGCGTAACAATTTGCTCCAACCCTAACGCCATACTTTCAATCGTTTTGGATGTCATAGTTAAACGATCAATAAAAGCTGCATCCTGACCATTTTCTTTTGCTTGCTGAACGTCAAGTAAATTGACGCGCACAATTTCAGCAGCGTTCTCACGTATGACCTTAGCAATCTGAGTAAGGGCTTGATTTTTTTGTTCGTTTGATGCGCGCGCCATCGCTCTCGATGCCACTCGAGCTCTTTGACCCATCTCTTGCATCATCTGTTTAATAGAAGTACTCATATATTTTCTTAACGCAATAAATTACCGACTAAACGCAAACCATCCCAAGGATCTCCCGGAAGTTCGGCAGCATGCAATCCTTTTGACTGACGATCTAAGCCAGCCGCAACCTGTATAGCCTGACGTAATCGAGAGGCCTGAACCCGCTTTAATGCAGCGGGATAAAGCCTTTCTTTATTACCCCAAACCCGATTAGCCCGCAATAATTGCTGAACAGACTCACCAGCATCACTTGCTGCCTTTAACTTAGATAGTAGCCGAAGCTCTTCGGTTACGCTCCAGAGAATCAACACCAAAGGTTCACCCTCGCCCTTGAGACCATCGAGCATCCGATTGATCCGAGGCAAATCTCCTGCCAGCATCGCCTCGCTAAGCTCAAATACGTTATATCGAGCAACCTTCAAAATCGCTGAACGAATTTGCTCCTCTGATAACTGACCTGCAGGATACAGAAGCCCTAGTTTCTGAATTTCTTGATGGGCAGCAATCAAGTTACCTTCGACCTGCTCCGCAATAAATTCCAGGGCGCGCTGACCTTCAGGCCCGCTTTGAGTGGTTTGCCCCTGTTTTTGGAGGCGTCCTGCAATCCAATGGGGTAAGTGACTACGATCTAGAGAGTCGATTTGAATCGCCATACCTGCTTCGTCGAGACTACCGAACCATGTTGAAGATTTAGTCTTCATATCCAATCTAGGCAAAACAATACACACAATGGTCTCTGGACCGTCTAGATTGGATTGAGAGGCGACTTGTGCAGCAAATTGTTTCAGTGCGTCTGCGCCATCCCGACCGGGCTTACCTGTCGGAATCCGCAATTCGATCCAGCGCCGATCGCCAAATAAGGACATTGTTTGGCCTGCATTGAGTAGTGCGCTCCAATCAAAACCACGCTCTTGTAACATCACCTCACGCTCGGTATACCCTAGCTGTCTTGCCTTGGAGCGCAATTGATCCATTGCTTCCATCATCAATAAGGGCTCATCACCACTAAAAACATATAGCGGAGAAAAATGACTAGCTGCAGTTAATGACTTGAGATGAGCCTGAAAGGCATCCGTTTTAACCATGCGAGATATTCGTATGCTCTAGAAACTTTTAGCTTGTGGGGCTTTAGCAGATGCAGCAACGCGACGCAAAATTTGAATTGCTAAATCAGACCGCATGACACCGAGAAATTGCTGCTTTTGAGCGTCCACCGCCAAAACGGTTGACACCGAGAAGTCCAAGTCTCGTGTCACATAAATTTCTGAATCGGGGACGATTTCACCACCAGCAGTATCGTAAGCTCTGAAGCCT
This sequence comes from Polynucleobacter sp. MWH-P3-07-1, assembly GCF_018687555.1. NCBI lineage: Bacteria > Pseudomonadati > Pseudomonadota > Betaproteobacteria > Burkholderiales > Burkholderiaceae > Polynucleobacter > Polynucleobacter sp. MWH-P3-07-1. The sequence continues at coordinate 226,655 of NZ_CP061296.1, read as the reverse complement.
GCTCGAATATTCAGGCGATAGGCGGAAACTTGGCCGTTCGAGTTGTAAGCCAAAATTTCTTCACCTGAAGTATCGTTAATAATCTCCAGAATCAGATCGGCATCCTTGGGATTGATCGCCACCTTGGCATCCGTTCCCGTCAGAATCACTCTCTGCAAATCTGCACGCAATGGTGGGGATGGATTACCAGTAATAGCAATAACCTTATATGGGATTGCGACCATCCCCCGCATGCGATAACCACAGCCCGCAAGAGAAATGATTGGCAAGGCTCCAAACAAAGCAAGTAAAGACCTTCTTTGGGGGCTAAGCAATGCGATTTCAAGTTGTGGCTTGCTGGTTCTCTTCATTTGCCCGGTATTTCAATTTAATAAGTTTGTTAAGCCACAATATTAACGAGGCGGCCAGGAACCACAATCACTTTTTTAGGAATTGCCCCATCCAGCGCTTTAATGGCTGGTGTGCTCTGCAAAGCTAGAGACTCGATTTGCTCTTTAGTGGCCTCTGCTGGCACCCGAATCTCGCCCCTGAGCTTGCCGTTGATTTGCAACATGAGATTGATTTCTGTCTGAATGAGGGCACTCTCATCTACCACTGGCCATGGTGCATCCAATAGGGGCCCAAAAGCAGGGGCATATCCCAAGTCCTGCCACAGCACATGGGTCATGTGCGGCACAACGGGATAAAGAATACGCAACAAGATACTGATGCATTCAGCCAATACAGGGGTACCGATGGCGCATGCCTCGTTCAACTTAAATGGCTCAAGCAAGTTCAGCATTTTCATAGCCGCAGAAACCACCGTATTGTATTGGCGACGTTGATAATCAAAATTCGCTTGCTTCAAAATGTGATGCACCTCACGGCGCAATTCTTTTTCTGCATCGGTGAGCTTAGAAGGGATCGCTAGATCTATCTTGCTCATTGCACTAATGATCGGCGCTTGACTGCTCGCATAAACCCACACACGCCGCAAGAAACGGGATGCACCATCTACGCCTGCGCCGGACCACTCCAATTGCTGCTCAGGAGGTGCAGCGAACATCGTAAATAAACGAGCGGTATCTGCACCATATTCATCAATCAGCGACTGTGGATCAACACCATTATTTTTACTCTTCGACATCTTCTCAACACCGCCAATCATGACTTGTGTTGAAGGATCTCCTGTTAATTTGGCGCCCAGCGGACGACCCTTGTCATCCAGCTCTAACTCGACATCCAAAGGATTGAGCCAAGTCTTTTTGCCTGAAGCATCCTCAGAGTAATAGGTTTCATTCAGAACCATACCCTGCGTTAATAAATTTTGAAAAGGTTCTTTAAAAGAAATGAGGCCTAAGTCAAACATAACCTTAGTCCAAAAACGCGCATACAGTAAATGCAAAATAGCGTGCTCAATACCACCGATATATTGATCCATCGGCATCCAGTATTCGTTTCGGGCATCGACCATCGAATCTGCGCCCGGGTTTGCATAGCGCATGAAATACCAAGACGAATCAACGAAGGTATCCATAGTGTCAGTTTCCCGCTTGGCAGGCTTACCGCATTTAGGACACTTCACGTTAATGAAGTCAGCACGCTTATTAAGTGGATTACCACTACCGTCTGGAACGCAGTCCTCTGGTAATACCACCGGCAGATCTGCTTCAGGCACTGGAACCGCACCGCAACCAGGGTGCTGCTCATCACCACAGTGAATAATCGGAATGGGGGTACCCCAATAACGCTGACGGGAGATACCCCAATCGCGCAAACGATAAGTCGTTTTAATTTCTCCAACGCCAAGCTTAGCTAAATCATCAGCTACCGCCTGGAAGGCCTCATCATGAGACATTCCATCGTAGCGACCGCTATTGAGGCATTCAACCGAGTCCTTCTGTGCATACCAGTCTTGCCAATGCGTAGCATTGAACATGGAGGAAGCACCTTTTTGGGCGATCACTTGCTTGATTGGCAACTCGTATTTCAGGGCAAAAGCAAAGTCACGCTCATCATGTGCCGGCACACCCATCACGGCACCATCGCCATAGGACATCAAAACATAATTGCCTACCCAAACAGGAATAGGCTCATCCGTGAAAGGATGCGTCACATATAAGCCCGTGAACATACCTTCTTTTTCTTGGGTGGCGAGATCAGCTTCAATCACACTGCCCTGCTTGCATTTCTCAATAAAACGAGCCAACTCTGGATTGCTTGCAGCAGCCTTAGTTGCCAATGGATGCTCGGCAGCTACAGCACAGAAAGTGACGCCCATAATCGTATCTGGGCGGGTGGTAAAAACATACAAGCGACCATCCTGAATAAACTGGCCATCATGTCCTTTTATCTCATGCTTAAAAGAGAAGCGAACGCCTTTGCTTTTACCAATCCAATTTTGCTGCATGGTCTTGACGCGCTCCGGCCAACCTAAATCTTCCAGGCCATCTAAGAGGGATTCTGCATAAGCAGTAATGTTGAAGTAGTAACCAGGAATTTCGCGTTTCTCAACTAAAGCACCAGAACGCCAGCCACGCCCATCGATTACTTGTTCGTTGGCTAAAACCGTTTGATCAATGGGATCCCAATTCACTACTTGAGTTTTGCGATAAGCAATCCCTTTTTCCAACATCTTTAAAAAGAGCCACTGATTCCAGCGGTAGTAATCGGGACTGCAAGTAGCCACCTCTCTAGACCAGTCAATTGCAAGGCCCATTGCAGCCATTTGCTTCTTCATATAAGCAATGTTGTCGTAGGTCCATTTTGCAGGAGGTACTTTATTCTGAATCGCTGCATTCTCGGCAGGCATACCAAATGCATCCCAGCCCATGGGCATCAAAACGTTATAGCCCTGCATTCGGAGCTGACGTGCCATCACATCATTGATGGTGTAGTTGCGCACGTGACCCATATGCAACTTGCCCGAAGGATAGGGCAACATGGAACAAGCGTAGTACTTCGGCTTTAGATTGCCTGTAGAGTCTTTGGCATCTTCAGTGACGCGATAAACCTGTGCCGACTCCCAGTCAGCTCGTGCTGCCGCTTCTATTTTGCGGTAGTCATAATCCTTGCTCATTCAGAACAACTCTTTTCTTCTTGTTTTAATTACGCAAGCCCAATACATCCTGCATATCGAATAAGCCTGTTGCTTGTTTTTGCAGAAAACGTGCAGCCCGCAAAGAGCCCTGAGCGTAAGACTGGCGGCTAGACGATTTGTGACTAATCTCAATTCGCTCACCTTCGCCTGCGAATAAGACCGTGTGATCCCCCACAATATCGCCACCCCGAATAGTCGCAAAGCCAATGCTGCCCTGCTTACGCTCACCAGTGTGACCTTCACGAGCATATACGGCAACTTCGTCAAGCTTTTCTCCCAGAGCCTCAGCAATCACCTCGCCCATGCGCAAAGCGGTACCGGACGGAGCATCCACTTTATGGCGATGATGCGCTTCGATAACTTCAATGTCATAGCCCTCGCTCAACATTTTTGCTGCGACTTCCAATAACTTAAATGTGACATTCACGCCCACACTCATATTGGGCGCAAACACGATTGCTAAATTTTTAGAAGCGATCTTGAGGGAATCGAGCTGCTCGGCATTCAAGCCGGTAGTGCCAATAATCATTTTGCTACCGGTCTTTTGCGCAATCGCCAAATGCGCCATCGTTCCTTCAGGGCGTGTGAAATCAATCAAGTATTCCGCACCACTTAGTGCAGCAGCAATATCTGCGGTGATCGTGACTCCTGTTTTCTTACCCAAAAATGCACCGGCATCCTCGCCGACCTGAGTAGAGCCAGTATGCTCAAGGGCTCCAACCAGTTGAGCGTCAGGTGTGTTGAGTACTGCCTCGATGAGCATCTTTCCCATCCGACCAGTAGCACCGGCAATTGCAATTTTCATCGTCATCTCTTTGTCTACTGCTTAGTAGTAGTTGTATTGTTATCGCTTGTTGTTGTAGCGCCAGCAGGAAGTGTTGAGCTTGTCGACACGGCCTCAGTTTTGCTAGGAACTAATAATTCGGGTTGTTGCAAGGGAGGAGTTACTGGACCTTTGCCAGTCCCTGTAATTCTTTGCCAAAAGCTGCGTTTGACTTTAGAGTAACCATCAATCTCAGCCACCAATTCCACCTCAGTTGGCAGTGCGTCGCCATCAAATTTCACGACCTTGTTTCCATCAAAAAATATCGTGACACGACGATCTTTTGCGATCTTCTGACCATCACGCTTAAATTCAAACACGTAGTCCCAACGGTTGGCGTGAAAGTAATCTGCAAGCAAAGGAGTTCCCATGATTTGGCGAACCTGTTCACGGGACATCCCTAATTCCAACTTGGAGTACTGTTCGCTGGAAATAAAGTTTCCCTGAACCACATCAGGAACATAGGGTTGAAAAATCTTATTAGCCCAAACACGCTGAGTGTCATCTACCGCGGTAGAGCAAGCACTCATGCCAAGCACCCCCAGCAAAAGCCCAAGAAAGCCAATTAGACGTAAAGATGCATAAAAACCTTCCGTAGAGGGTTTTAAAAAACGACTAAAAAGTTGAGAGCAATTTTGCATAGCTGGCCGTATCATTAAGACATTGATTTTAGCTCCCAAAGCCATGGCCACGAACCAAAACCCTACTACTGCAGATTTACGCGATATTGGCCTCAAAGCCACTGGTCCAAGAATGAAAATCTTGGATTTTTTCCATCAAAATGCGGGCACCCACTTCAGTGCTGAGGATGTCCACGTTGCCTTGGCAAAAGATGACCATGAAATCGGCTTAGCCACCGTTTATCGGGTACTGACCCAATTTGAGCAAGCTGGGTTGCTCCTGAGGAGCCATTTTGAGTCCAGCAAAGGTGACGGTAGGGCAATTTATGAGCTTAACGAAGGACAGCACCATGATCACCTGGTTTGCCTTGACTGCGGCCACGTAGAAGAGTTTGTGGACGAGGCAATTGAAAAAAGACAAAAGGATATTGCCAAAAACCTGGGTTTCAAGCTTCAGGAGCACGCTCTGGCAATGTATGGACACTGTCTCAAGAAAAACTGTAGAAATAAGCAGAAATAATAAAAAAGACCTCAATTTGAGGTCTTTTTCACATAAAACAGGTACTTTTTGGCTTTTTAAGCCATCGAGCTCATTTGACTGCCATCAGGGCTTCAGCAGCGTTGAGCATCTGCACTGAATAACCCCATTCATTGTCGTACCAAGCCAAGACTTTCACTAACTTACCGTCAGCAGAAACTCGGGTCTGTGAAGCGTCATAAATACTGGGACGGGGGTCATGATTGAAGTCGATCGATACCAAAGGCAAGGTATTGAATCCCAAAATGCCTTTTAATTCGCCCTCACTCGCAGCCTTCAAGATCGTACTCACCTCATCCACGCTGGTTGCGCGGCTCGCTGCAAAAGTGAGATCGACCACTGACACATTGATCACTGGGACACGCATCGCAAATCCATCAAAACGTCCAGCCAATGCAGGCAGTACCAAACCTACTGCTTTAGCAGCGCCGGTCTTGGTTGGAATCATGCTACTGACTGCAGAGCGTGCTCGACGCATATCCTTGTGATACACATCGGTGAGCACTTGATCATTCGTAAAGGCATGAATCGTGGTCATCAAACCAGATTCAATACCAATTTTTTCGAGCAGAGGTTTGACTAATGGCGCCAAACAATTTGTAGTGCAACTCGCATTTGAAACAACAATATCACTTGGCTTCAATACATTTTGATTCACGCCATAGACAATCGTCGCATCAACATCCTTTTCGCCTGGAGCAGAAATCAACACCTTCTTAGCGCCCTGCTGAATATGCACCATCGCTTTTTCTTTAGAGGTGAACTTGCCAGAGCATTCCAATACCAAATCGACGCCCAACTCGCCCCAAGGGGTTTCCAATGGATTGCGGGTCGAAAACATCTTGATGCGATCACCATTCACCACCATGCAATCGCCGTCCACCTTCACCTCACCAGGAAAGCGTCCATGGGCTGAGTCATATTGCGTGAGATGGGCATTGATATCAATATCGCCCATCGCATTGATCGCCACAATGTTGATATCACGCCTTGGCTTTCCGTTGGCTTGATCCTCATAAAGGGCGCGCAAGACCATGCGCCCAATTCTTCCATAACCATTAATTGCAACTCGAATCGTCATCTTCTTTTCCTAGCTAATCTTAAATCTATTCGTTAATCAGAACTTATTGCTGACTAATGACTTGTCGAACTGTTTTCGAAATCTGGTCGACAGTTAAACCAAAGTATTCATACAGTTGTGCAGCGGGCGCAGACTCACCAAAGGTATCCACACCATGGACTGCTGCGCAAGCATACTTCCACCAAAAATCACTAACGCCTGCCTCAACTGCAATGCGAGGTACACCAGCTGGCAAGACGCTCGCTTTGTATGCAGGATCTTGCTGATCAAATACGGTAGTAGATGGTATCGAGACAACCCAAATCGCAATACCCTCTTCCTCTAAACGTTCTGCAGTTTGTAATGCCAATCCCACTTCAGAGCCAGTCGCCATAATCACCGCAGCCGGCGTAGATTTGGAACCACGCAAGACGTAGCCGCCCCGCGCAATATCTTTAATTTGCTGCGCACTGCGAGCTACGAAGGGGCAGTTTTGCCGACTGAAAATTAAAGCACTTGGCCCCTGCTTACGCTCTACTGCAGAGGCCCAAGCCACGGCTGTTTCAGAGGTATCGCAAGGACGCCAAACCATCAGGTTTGGAATTAAACGCAAGCTGGCAACATGCTCAACGGATTGATGTGTCGGACCGTCTTCACCCAAACCAATAGAGTCATGGGTAAAAACAAAGATACTCCGTAACTTCATCAAGGCCGCCATCCGGATGGCGTTACGACTGTAGTCTGAGAAAGTTAAAAAGGTACCGCCAAAAGGAATGTAGCCGCCATGCAAAGCAATGCCATTCATGATGGCGCTCATACCGAATTCTCGGACACCATAATTAATGTGATTACCCCATTGATTCGCTCGAACGGGTTTACAAGCGCTCCAATTGGTTAAGTTCGATCCAGTGAGATCAGCAGAGCCACCCATGAATTCTGGAAGTGCGGGAGCTAAAGCCTCGATCGCATTTTGACTTGCCTTACGAGTTGCAATTGTTTCTGCCTTGCTTTGGCAACGCTCTAAATATTCTTTAACAGTCTTACTAAAATCTTTTGATAAATCCCCCTGCATACGACGCTGCAATTCAGAAGCAAGCTCAGGATATTTTGTTTTGTAGGACTGAAAATCTTTATTCCATTCATGCTCTACCGCTTGACCACGCTTTTTAAAATCCCAGGCTTGATAAATATCTTGCGGAATTTCAAAAGGGGCATAAGGCCAATTGAGCGCAACTCGAGTCGCTGCGATTTCATCGGCACCCAATGGAGAGCCATGCACCTTATCGCTGCCAGCCATATTAGGCGCACCCTGACCAATCGCAGTCTTACAGCATATTAAGGAGGGTTTGTCGCTCTTCTTCGCCTGTGCAATTGCCGCAGATACTGCTTCAGCATCATGACCATCCACATTGCGAATCACATTCCAGCCGTAGGCTTCAAAACGTTTAGGCGTGTCTTCATTGAACCAAGACACGACCTTGCCATCGATTGAGATACCGTTGTCATCCCATAAGGCAATCAGTTTATTTAACTTGAGAGTACCTGCCAATGAACAGACTTCATGACTAATGCCCTCCATCAAACAACCATCACCTAAAAATACGTAGGTGTAGTGATTCACGATGTCGTGGCCAGGACGATTAAATTCTTCTGCTAATAATTTTTCAGCAAGCGCCATGCCAACCGCATTAGAGATGCCTTGACCTAATGGACCTGTCGTGGTCTCTACCCCAGGAGTGATTCCATACTCGGGATGCCCAGGCGTTTTACTGTGCAATTGACGGAAATTTTTTAGCTCGCCAATCGGTAAGTCGTAGCCGGTGAGATGCAACAAGGAGTAGAGCAGCATCGAACCATGACCATTGGATAAAACAAAGCGATCGCGGTTCATCCAATGTGGATCCGTTGGATTGTGTTGCAAATGATCGTTCCATAGGGCAACAGCAATATCTGCCATGCCCATCGGCATACCTGGATGCCCCGAGTTTGCTTGTTGAACTGCATCCATTGAAAGAGCGCGAATGGCATTAGCCATTCGAATTTGAAGGTTTGACATCGTAAAAAGGCTCTCTTGGAAAATAAATTGGCTATATTTCAGTAATGCCTCAATTTTATCTTCCCGGGCCATGGGAAACCCAAAAGCCGACTACCCTTAATCCGGAGGTGGCTCATCATCTCCGTGTCAGGCGCATCGAGCCTGGGGAGACCTTTCCCGTCTTTGATGGACGAGGCCAGGTAGCCAGCGCGAAATTGCTCTCTTTGGGTAAAAAAACCGGGGAAGTGGAATTAAGCGCTATTCGGACCGACATCCATCGAGAAACCCCTTACGCTATTACTTTGGCTCAAGCACTAGCTGGCGGCGACAAAATGGATTGGATTGTTGAAAAAGCGGTTGAAACTGGCGCCCAGAAAATCATTCCCTTGCAATGTGAACGCTCTGTCATCAAATTAAATCGTACGAGCGATGCAGAGCGGGCTCAGAAAAGACTGGCGCATTGGCAAGGAATCATTCAAGCGGCTTGCGAACAATGCGATCGAACCGTCCTAGCTGATTTGGAGCATATCCAAAACTTTGAGGAATTTTTGCAGAGCCCTGCTACCTCCTTAAAACTACTTCTGAGTCCAGATGCTACCGCTAGCATGGTCTCGGTGCTGAGCAAAATGCCGCCACAAGATGTCATTTTGCTAATTGGTCCAGAGGGCGGGCATTCACCCGAAGAAGAAGCGCTAGCGCAGGCTGCGGGGTATCAAAAGGTTTCTTTGGGTGAGCGGGTTCTCAGAACAGAAACGGCCGGAATCGTTGCGATTACGGCCGTCAATACTGTCTGGAGCCTAGGCTCCTAAAGGCTTAAGCGAAAGAGTAGAACACTCGATATGGGATGCGACGCTCTGACCAGAAGTCAACAGCATCACGGAACACATCAAGCAAAGTCTCGCGGGCTTCTTTGTCAAATTTTTGTGTGCAAGGCAAGCCTTCCAATACCACTACGAAACCAGGCTGAGGACCCGCCTTATCGACCATCGTTGTCAAAGAATCTAACAATGGATCGAAATTTTTAGCCTGTTGTTTTGTAAACATATACGCATTGGCAATGGCTTCTAAAACCTCGCCCTTAGTCATCGCGTTTGCGCAATTTGCATAAATGAAATGTTGACCAAGTTCACTAGCGGCCTCAGCCAAATCTGGCGTACGGAACGCGCGGATGGACTGAACAATATTAGTGCGCACGCTACGCAACATTGCAGGCGGTCCGGCATCGCGGACTGCTAAAGCAGCACGCCACGAAGCGGTCACTTTTTTTCCGGTAGCTTGGTTAGCTGCAAAATTTTGCAAACGGGATAAACCGCCTTGGGCATAAACGTTGGCTGCTGAAGATTCGGTCTCAAGACGATCAGAGCTATCCCAACTTTCAGCCCGACTATGTTCATCCCAGACTGCTGAGCTGGTGTTTTCAGGTTGATTATTCATGATGGATGCTAGGTTACCCCGATCACGTCATCAAATCAAGCCCGAATTATGTGCTTATTATATAAGTCATTGATTTATATAATATTAATATATGTAAGTAAATACTAACTTACATATATTAATCCCGTTTAGGAAAGCCCTCGTGCGTTGCTAGCAGCCTCTACAACAGTCAAAGCGGTCACATTCACAATCCTGCGGACTGTGGCAGCCGGGGTCAAGATATGAATCGGCTTAGCCACCCCTAAAAGCAGAGGTCCAATGGAAACACCATTACCAGCCGCAGTCTTTAACAAGTTGTAAGAAATGTTGGCAGCGTCAATATTGGGAAGAACGAGGAGATTCGCGTCGCCCTTGAGCGGTGATGAGGTAACCGCGCTAGAACGAATGGATTCGTCTAAAGCACTATCTCCATGCATCTCTCCATCCACTTCAAGAGTGGGATCGGCCTTCTGAATTAAGGCCAAGACTTCACGCATCTTGACTGCTGAAGGCGCATTACTAGAGCCAAAGTTCGAATGCGACAACAGGGCAACTTTAGGCGCAATTCCAAGCTTGCGCATTTCACTTGCAGCCATCAAGGTAATTTCAGCCAACTCTGCGGCACTTGGATCAAGATTAATGTGGGTATCGACCAAGAAGACTTGGCGACCAGGCAAAACCAATCCAGACATTGCGCCATAGACAGTCGCACCAGCTTCGTGACCAATTACTTCATCGATGTACTTGAGGTGCGTTGCCGAATTCCCAACCGTGCCACAAATCATCCCATCAGCCATACCTTTACTGATCAGAATCGAGCCAATTAATGTATGGCGGCGACGCATCTCGAGCTTGGCAAAGGTTTGTGTGACACCTTTGCGCTCGGTAAGCGCAAGATAGGTCTGCCAGAAATCTCTAAAGCGAGCATCACTTTCAGGATTCACAATCTCAAAGTCAACGCCCGGTTTCATGCGCAGGCCAAATTTATCAATCCGATAGTCAATCACCTCAGGGCGACCAATCAAAATTGGTACTGCTAAATTCTCATCCAGCGCAATTTGCACTGCGCGTAACACACGCTCATCCTCACCTTCGGCATAGACAATGCGTTTTTGATTTGCAGGAACCCGTTTAGCAATATTGAATAAGGGTTTCATCAAAGTACCAGAGTGGTACACAAATTGCTGCAACTGATTGCGATAAGCGTCGAAGTCTTTAATTGGACGAAGTGCAACGCCATCATCCATGGCCGCTTTAGCTACTGCTGGTGCAATTGCGGTAATTAAGCGAGGGTCGAATGGCTTCGGAATCAAATAATCGGGGCCAAAGGATAAGTTGTCATTACCGTAAACCGATGTGACTACTTCGCTCTGCTCTGCCTGTGCCAACTCAGCGACAGCCTTGACTGCAGCCACTTCCATGCCGCGGGTAATCGTCGTGGCACCAACGTCTAAAGCCCCACGGAAAATAAATGGGAAACATAGAACGTTGTTTACTTGGTTGGGATAATCGGTACGTCCTGTTGCCATGACAGCATCTGGACGGACTGCCTTGACTTCCTCAGGCAAGATTTCTGGAGTGGGGTTAGCAAGCGCATAAATTAATGGCTTATCAGCCATTTTCTTGACCATGTCTTGCTTTAGTACGCCGCCGGCAGATAAGCCCAAGAAAATATCAGCGCCCTCGATCACTTCCGCCAATGTTCTTAATTTAGTATCTTGGCAGAATGGCTCTTTCTCGGGATCCATTAACTCCTTGCGGCCTTTGTAAGCCACACCCGCTAAATCGGTTACCCATATATTTTCACGAGCAATTCCCAAATCTACCAGCAAGTCTAAACAAGCCAAAGCTGCCGCTCCAGCTCCAGAAGTTACCAGCTTGACCTTACCAAGCTCTTTGCCGACTACCTTAAGGCCATTAATAATCGCCGCAGCGACCACAATCGCGGTGCCATGCTGGTCATCATGAAAGACGGGGATCTTCATGCGCGCTTGAAGTTTGCGTTCAACCACGAAACAATCAGGCGCCTTGATATCTTCAAGATTAATGCCGCCGAAGGTAGGCTCGAGTGCTGCAATGATCTCCACTAATTTATCGGGATCGTTTTCATTGACTTCGATATCGAAAACATCAATGCCTGCAAATTTTTTAAAGAGGACAGACTTCCCCTCCATTACGGGTTTACTTGCAAGCGGTCCAATATTGCCTAATCCTAAGACTGCGGTGCCGTTGGTGATGACGCCCACCAAGTTACCACGAGCGGTATAACGAAATGCATTTGCGGGGTCTTTAGCAATCTCCTCACAGGCAGCGGCAACACCCGGGGTGTAGGCTAGTGCTAGATCGCGTTGATTAGTGAGCTGTTTAGTGGGGGCAATTTCAATTTTGCCGGGCACTGGAAACTCGTGATAGTGAAGGGCTGCTTCTCTTAAGGATGCAATTTGTTGCTCTTTGGTATCGCCAGATGAACTCATGAAATTACTCGTCAATAAAACAGAATGAAGACTGTAATTCTATTCCTCCTAGATGACTTACTTCCAAGCACCCTAAAATGAGGGCATGACTTCTCCTTCCAGCAAGCCAATTTCTGAATTTGAGCTGATTGAGGCATTTTTTAAATCCAAGGCAAAAGCCATGGGTTTTTCAGATGACTCAGGGATTGTGATGGGCATTGGGGATGATTGCGCGTTAGTGGCTGCCAAAGCCCATGAAGAGCTCACAGTGACCACCGATATGCTGGTTGAAGGTCGGCACTTTTTTAGCGACGCTAACCCTGAATGGCTGGGCTACAAAGCCCTGGCAGCCAACCTCTCAGACCTGGCGGCGATGGGCGCTAAGCCCTTAGGCTTTACGCTTGCGCTGGCCCTCCCTCAAGCCGATAGCCACTGGCTGGAATCCTTTAGCAATGGCCTGTTTCAAGCGGCCAAGGAATTTTCTTGCCCTTTAATTGGTGGAGATACCTGCAAGGGGCCTCTCAATATCTGTATTAGCGCCCTAGGCACTGTTGCAAAGGGGGCAGCCATTAAACGTTCAGGTGCTAAGCCCGGAGATCAGATTTGGGTCTCTGGCTCCTTAGGTGATGCGAGACTCGCACTTGCTGCACTGCGTCATGAAATTGATTTGCCTGCTGATCAACTCAAAATAATTGAGGCTCGCCTACATCAACCCACCCCCAGAGTGGCATTGGGAATCGCGTTACAGAATTTTGCTAGCGCAGCCCTAGACGTCTCCGACGGTCTGCTAGGCGACCTGCAACACATTCTGGATGCTTCTCAGGTAGATGCCAATATTTTCTTGGCAAACTTACCTAAATCCAAAACCCTGCTTCGACAGAGTCAAGCATTACAGGATCAATGCGCAGCCAATGGTGGTGATGATTATGAAATCTGCTTTACTGCCGCCGCTGAAAATACATCAGCAATTGAAGCGCTAAGTAAAGAACTGTCCCTAGCACTAACTCGTATTGGAGAAATCCACACTCCCGCATCTACCGAAGCGAAGATCACCTTAATTGGTCGGGATGGTCAACAATGGAGTGCCGAAGCTGGGGCAAAATTAATGCAATCATTTGATCACTTCGCATGAAGCTCCCCATCAAACTTCCCAGCAACTCACCCTCCTTTAAGTGGGTATTTCAAACTGCGGGTCGCACACTCGCATTTGGTTTTGGCAGCGGTCTCAGCCCCATCGCACCGGGCACCGCAGGCACGCTGTGGGCATGGGGGGCCTTCTACCTTGGGCAAACTATTTTTTCTTCAGAAGATTGGCTTTGGGTCATCGCTTTGAGCTTTGTACTGGGCTGCTCGGTCTGCGGTCAAGTTAGCGAAGAGTTGGGTAAAAAAGATTTCGGCGGTATTGTTTGGGATGAGATTGTGGCCTTCTGGCTAGTGCTAGTCATCATCATGCCAACCGCAATTTGGCTGCAAGCGATTGCATTTATTCTCTTTCGGTTTTTTGATGCCATCAAGCCTGGTCCAATCGGGATGATCGATCGTTACTTCAAAGCTACTGAAGATGCTCAATCGGCCAGCACCTACTCACTGAAAGCCAATCTATGGCAGGGCTTTGGCATCATGATTGACGATCTCGCTGCTGCTTTTTTTACGCTTCTCGTGATCGCACTTGGACAATCTCTACTCAAATAATATGCATTCATCATCTAGCTTGGCAAAAGCGTTATCCCTCGTCCTGATCCAAAAATCGTGGAAGATTGCGCTTGCAGAATCCTGTACTGGCGGCCTCGTTTGTGCCACGCTAACCGAGCTAGCTGGATCAAGCGATTGGTTTGAGAGAGGCTACATCACTTATAGCAATGTAGCTAAAGCAGAGTGTCTTGGAGTGCCTCCTGAAACGATTGAATCATTTGGGGCAGTGAGTGAGCCAGTGGCTAAAGCGATGGCTGAAGGTGCCCGAAGAAATGCAGCAGTCAATGTGGGCGTTGCTATCACCGGCATCGCGGGTCCTACGGGTGGATCACCACAGAAGCCAGTTGGAACGGTCTGCTTTGCCTGGTCGGTGATGGAGTCGACGGTTTGCAAAACCCAATTATTTACTGGCGATCGACAAGAGATTCGTGAGCAGGCTTGTGCTTACGCTTTAACAGAGCTGCTGACGCTGCTGAAATAATTACTTCATCCAACCTTTATGGTGGAAATACCATAAAGGAATAATGGCTGATACCACCATTAAGCCCAATGCGGCTGGGTATCCCAAAAAGAGATCCAACTCAGGCATGTACTTGTAGTTCATACCCCAAATACTGGCCAACAGGGTTGGCGGCATTAAGGCAACCGATACCACGGAGAAGATTTTAATGATCTTACTTTGGTTCAAGTTAATGAAACCTACCGTCGCATCCATCAAGAAGTTAATCTTATCGAAGAGGAAAGCAGTATGGTTTTCAAGAGAGTCAATGTCACGCAGAATTTGGCGCGCTTCTTCTTGCTGCTCATCTGAGAGTAGTTTGCTGCGCATTAAAAAAGAAAGTGCGCGGCGGGTATCCATCACATTGCGACGAATATGGCCGTTGGTATCTTCTTCTTTAGCGATTGTCTCCAACACTTCAGCTGCGGTGGCATCGTTGATGTCATCCGATAACACTTGGTGTCCTGCACGCTCCAGGTTCTCGTAGACTTCTTCCAAAGCATCAGCAGAATACTCAGCATCAGTTGAATATAAATCCAGCAAAACATCTTTGGCGTTACTGACGGATCCCGGACGCAAACGCGCGCGCAAACGGACCAATCTAAAGACCGGCAAATCTTCGTCATGAATCGAAAATAAAACTTGCTTAGTTAGGACAAAAGCGACCCGAATGTTGCGGGAGACTTCTTCTTCATCCAATAAGAAATCCGTACGAATGTGTAGATGACCATCATCCGCCTCAAAATAGCGAGCAGATGCCTCTAAGTCACCCAAATCATCCAATTCTGGGAGCAAGACACCGAAGGCCTCTTTAATCCAGAGGAGCTCCTCTTCTTCTGGATCAACTACGTCAATCCAAATGGGGTTGGTATATTGCAATAATTCATTGCGATCTTCGACTTGCTCTTGAGAGAGGCGGCCATTTTGCAGGACGAACAAGTTGATCATGGTGAACTCCTAAGGAATGTGCGCTAGTTTATCCTATAGCTCATGACAGTTTCGATAAATGAAGGCTGAAGCCGATGAATACCAAGTCCCCTAGCTTTACCCAGCAACTCCAAGCTGCATGGGCTTCTCAAGGCAGCATGCTGTGTGTGGGTTTTGACCCCGACCCCAAAAGAATACCGGCCTCCTTAGCCGACAAACCTGAGCCCATTTTTAAATTCTGCAAAGCAATTGCTGATGCCACAGCAGATCTTGTCTGCGCCTTCAAGCCCCAAATTGCCTACTTTGCCTCGCAGGGCGCGGAGGCTCAACTCGAGAAACTCATTGCCCACCTCAAGACGCATTACCCCCATATTCCGGTCATTCTAGATGCCAAGCGGGGAGACATTGGTAGTACCGCAGAACATTACGCCCTTGAGGCATTTGAGCGCTATGGTGCAGATGCAGTGACTGTGAATCCCTATATGGGATTCGATTCAATTGAGCCCTATTTGCGTTACCCTGAGAAAGGCGTGATTGTTCTTTGTCGCACCTCCAATCCAGGGGGATCTGATTTGCAATTTCTCCAGAATGCATCATCTGGTGAACCGCTCTATATCGAGGTAGCCAAGCTCGCTGCAAGCAAATGGAATACCTCGGGTCAAATTGGATTAGTCGTTGGCGCTACCTTCCCAGAGGAAATTGCTAAGGTCAGAAATCTAGTCGGCGATATGCCACTGCTCATCCCCGGAATTGGGGCGCAAGGTGGCGATATTGAAGCAACCGTTAAAGCCGGAAGCGTTACTCAAAAACCCGGCACTGGCATGATCATTAATTCCTCTCGAGCGATTTTGTATGCAAGTAGTGGTGAAGACTTTGCTCAAGCCGCAAGAAAAGTAGCGCTGAGCACAAGGGATGCTCTAAACGCCGCTGTAGCTTGAATTAACGAGAGTGACTTTTTGGGTTTGGTGACAATGCAACCCGATCCATATTCTCCAGAATAAATTCTTGGCGAAGGGGGTAATCAATACTGCCCCTACGACAATATTGGCCCTTATCAAAACACTTTGGTGCCGGCAGCGCCGAGGCTAGGGCTGCAGACTCTTCACGAGATAAGGCGGCTGGACTAATCGCAAAATAATGTTGGCTCGCTGCCCCCACGCCAAAGACGCCCTCACCCCACTCGACGGAGTTGAGATAGATCTCAAATAATCTTTGTTTGGGAAGAATGAGTTCTAAATAAGCAGTAATGAGAAGCTCTTGACCTTTACGCAAGTAATCCTGCTCTGAGGACAGAAATAAGTTTTTAGCAAGCTGCTGGGTAATCGTTGAGCCACCTCGTAAGGCTGTCTTAGATTGTCCTTTTCGCTGCTGATTCTTTTCCCAGGCTTTTTCCATATCTTCTACACGGACACCATGGTGCTGAAAAAAGATATCATCTTCACTGACCAGTACAGCACGTTTTAAGTTTGAGGAAATCTGCTGGTAGGGAACCCAATCGGAACGCAATCCGCAAGACCAATGCATGCCACATAAGCGCCAGCGCTCTGCTCTCTCGAAAGCGGTATTGCTAGGATTGAACCAAGACCACAGACTGATCTGCAGAACAAAATAGAGCTGCATGACAATCAAGCCACTGAGCAAGCATTTTGCAAGATAAGCAAACCAACGCATTACTGAATCAAGAACGTAATTGAGCTAAGACTGAACGGGGTTGAATATGGGCACTCACTTCAGGTCCGCGCCAAATCTGGAATGCATCAGCAGCTTGCTCAACCAACATCCCCAAGCCATCACTCACTCGCGCACCCCGCTGCAGGGCCTGCTTCATCAATGGCGTACTCTTGCCGTACACCATGTCATAGGCAAAGCTAGCGGGTGTAAATATATTGGCTGCAGCCTGATCGCTTAGTGGGGATTCATCTGTTAAACCCGCAGCGCTGGCATTGATGACCAGATCAAATGGGGTGTCAGTAATTGCAGCGTTCTCAAGGTCATCTAAAGACCGAACTGATAAAACAACATTCAGCACTTTGGCTGTGCCTGAAAAAAGCTTACTCAAGTCTTGTGCTTTATCAAGCGAGCGATTAGTAATGACTAAAGCTTGTGGCTTTTGATCCAAGAGCGGCCCCAAGACACCGCGTGCAGCACCGCCAGCACCGACTAACAAAATGCGTGCATCCTGCAAACGAATACCCTGAGCCAATAGATCCTTGACCAAACCAGCCCCATCGGTATTGTCCCCATGGATTTTCCCAGACTGAATCCACAAAGTATTTACTGCACCTGCTAACTCAGCTCTTGACGTAAGGATATCTGCAAATGCTGTTGCATCTAGCTTGAAGGGAACGGTGACGTTCATGCCCTTACCACCCGCAGCAAAAAATGCGGTTGCGGTTTGCATAAAACCATTCAAGGGCGCTGCAAGATATCCATAGTGCATTGCTTGCTGAGATTGCTGAGCGAATTGCGCATGAATCTGCGGCGACTTGCTATGGGCAATCGGATTTCCGACTACGGCATACACATCCAGGCCTGGAAAGTGACTGGGGTCGGTGTCTAAATGAATGGGGGTATGGTTCGAGCTCATCTTAACTAGAGGATAAGCGAATTTACTAATGACGCAACTCTAGGCGGTCAGCACCATCCCGAGTAAAGTCAAAGGTAGCAATCCAATCCAAGATATCAATTTGTTTTTGCATCGGCTCTGGGAACACGCCAAACGGAGCCGAGGCTCGCACAATCGCGAGAGCTTGACGATCTAGCTCAGGATTTCCAGAGCTTCGACCAATACTCAGGCCATCCTTTCCTTGGGGGTTATTAATAATTCGCCCCTGAGAATCCACGCTCACGACAATCACGAGGCTGCCATAGAGGGGGTGCCCATTAGCGCGAGGAAAGAAGCTGCTGCCATAGGCCTCTATCTTTTGTCGCATAGCGTCGTAGTAATGGGCAAAGACCACTGACTTAGTACTCGCACTGGTCATGACTTGATGGCGCATCCCTCGCCCCTCAATTTGTAGCCGTTTTGCTAACTCAGCTTCCAAGGAGTTGAACTGGGGAGCAATATGCTGTGCTTCGCCACTTTTTTGACCGCCAGACTGGGATTGTTCGGCCTTTAATTTCGCCAGCATTTGTTTTTGCTGTTTCTCCAATACCTCCAGACGCGCCTCAGCACCCAAGCGCGCTCGATGCAAGGCAGTGGCGTCCCGATCCAAGGTAGAACCGCCGCCCTGTAAATCAACTTGCGCTAATTTGTTTGCCTCTTGAGTTTTCGCATGACTAGTCGAGTTCACCAGAACCACGCTCAATGGGGTATTAAGTCGACGAGCTTGAATTTCTCCCAAACCCCAGCGAAACGATAAAAAGATCAGATGGATGATCAAAGAAACGCAGATTGCTAATCCCAAAGGATGACGGCGCCAAGCTTGCTCAAAAAAGGTCTGGGCTTTGCCCAGATGGAGCCATGTCTGCCTAGGAAGTGCTGGCATCATCCCCACCAATCTCTGGTGCAGACTCAATCTGCAATACCCGAGCACTTGCGCTTAGCTGCAGTAAATCGAGATCCGTAATTTCAACCTCAGCTCTTGTCATACGGGGATGGGTCGCTAACTCAGGAATCGCGATATGCAAAGGTACCGCCTCAAGACGCGACATCCCTTCCTTGAGGTGTCGTACAAAAACGGTTTTAGGTAAAACCTGTTGTTGCAACCAGCGTAGACACCAATATTTTTCTAGGCGATCCTGAAACTCACCATAAGCTTGATAGCAGGTCTCAAAATCCGCAGCGATTCCCATCAAGCTGGCATCCTTTGGAGAAAAAGGTGCCACCATTTTGGCGGTAACACCATGCTTAGCCAAGGCAATCAATTGCCATTGATTCACTAAATCGGTATAGCGGCGCAATGGCGACGTAGACCAGGCGTAGTAATCCAAACCTAAACCCTCATGAGGGCCTGGCGTCGTTTGCATCCGAGTGCGCAATGGGCCCCAACCTTTTTGGGTTCGAAATAAACCGGGTAAGCCGTGCTCTGATAGCAAATGTCCTGCTCTGCTATTACAAAAGATCATCCACTCAGCAACAATCGTATCCAATATTGAACCGCGCTGACGTGGCACAATTTCAACGCACTGTTCACCAGCGCGCTCCTGAATCTCAAAATAGAAATCTCTTGCAAGCGCATTAGGATCGATGAAGCCCAATTGTTCAGCCCGCAGACCGTTTGCCACGCGCCGCTCTTGGCGTGCAGCATGCAAATGTTGGGCGCCCTTCCACAAGATTGCTAACTCCTCTTGAAATGGGAATGCCCCATTTTGCGCGAGCGCTTCTTCGGTCACTAAATGCTCGAGATCTTCAAGGCGCAAATTAGCAACAATCGGGACACGCTCAGCAAGAATCTCGAGAGTCCCCTGCTGGATTACACCATCTACATCCAGGTCTACATACATTGAGAGTGCGGCACGCTCCCCACCCTCATCCAGCGAAAATTGTGCAATGACGGAATCAGGCAACATCGTCATCTTGTCACCGGGAAAATAGACTGTCGACATACGATGACGTGCTACCAAATCAATTGGGTCATCCTTTGCAATTACCAATCCAGGAGCTGCGATATGAATGCCGATGCGGTGACCACCACCCTCTAATGGTGTGACCGATAGAGCATCATCAATCTCTGTAGTGCCAGAGTCATCAATAGAAAATGCTTTGACCTGCGCCACCGGCAACTCAGCAAAAGCAAGGTCACAAAGGGCTTGGTCAATGATCGTTTGCTCATGATGCTCAGCGCCATGCGGGAAATGGGTCTTGAGAAACATTTCTTGATGAAAGGCCAGCGGAGAGTCGATAGCGCCACAACGAATCATCAATTGAGCTGCAGACTCACCAGTCTCTACACATGCAGCTTGCAGTGCCTTGTAGGCATTGGTGTTTTTATCAGGATTGAATAACAACTGCTTCGCGATAGAACGCAAAGTTTCCGGAAATTGGCCTGCAATCAAATCCTGTTGCCAAACTTGTTGCTGCTCTAATTCTTTTTTCTTGCGTTCAATCGCTGCCAACCCTGCCTGTAATTGCTCTAAGGGGGCTCGCTGAAAACGTCCGCGCCCCTTGCGCCGAAAAAATACGGGAGCACCTTGCAATGCGAGACCGAGAGCCACTTGTTGCGCAATACTAGCTTGATTACCAAAATACTCTTGCGCAACATCAACTAAACCAAATTCCTCATCAGGAGCGCAGTCCCACAATAATTGCAAATCAATACTGGCCGACAAATCATTGGCCTCACTCATGACAGTATGCGCATCCACATTTTCAAAGCGTAACCAAACCTCTTTCGCCTTGAGTTTGATTTTTTTGCCTGAGAGCGTTGTAGCTTGCCACGATTCTGTATCTCCTGAACCGCTGGCAGATTGAGTGGTAGCAATCTTGAGATCGCCACCCTCTTCGAATAAAAGATGCATGTTTAAAGGGAGATTCCGCCGCTGGCTTCGAGTGCAACGCCATTGACATAACTTGCTTCATCACTAGCTAAGAATAAATACACATTAGCCATTTCTTCTGGAGTGCCCAAACGACCAAGCCAACTCCGTTTTTCAATATCTTGGAGAATATTTTCTGGCATTGCTTTCACCATCTCCGTCGAAATAAAACCAGGGCAGACCGCATTCACTCGTACGCCCTTAGCCCCAAGTTCGCGAGCCCAAGTCTTAGTGAATCCAATGACGCCGAACTTCGTCGCCGAATAATTGGTTTGTCCAAAATTTCCGTAGATGCCAACCACACTCGATGCATTGACAACAGCGCCTTTGCCTTTTTCTAGCATGTACGGTACGACAAGTTGAGTGCAATTAAAAACACCCTTCAGATTGACATCAATGACGGCATCGAACTGAGCCTCGGTCATTTTGACGAGTCTGGCGTCCTGTGTAATACCGGCGTTATTGATCAAAATATCGATCTTTCCATGACGCTCCAGAATTTGATCTAACGCTGACTGAATGCTGGCACGATCAGTGACATTCACTACATAAGGCTCTGCATTGGGTATTTGGGCAGCCGCAGACTTGACAGCTTCGAGGCTGACATCGGCAATCATTACTTTTGCGCCCTCTTCGGCAAAGCGCTTGGCAGTTGCAAAGCCAATACCTTTAGCGGCACCAGTAATGATGGCAACCTTATCTTTCAGTCTTTCGCTCATTTAGATTTTCTTTTCTTTACTAAAGACTTCCTTGAATGCATTCATAGTGCTTGCAAAATCATTTGGTGCACGCCGCCAAAGCCACCGTTGCTCATCACTAAAATATGATCCCCCGGCTTTGCTTCTTTGGTGATTGCTTTGACCAAAACATTTAAGTCATCATGCGCCTGAGCCCTAGCCGATCGTTGATTCAAGGGCGACAAGACTGCTGCTAAATCCCAGCCCAAACTCTCTTTACCGGATTTGGCGCCATAGGCAAAAATAAAATCGGCTTTGTCCAAGCTGGCAGGGAGTTGTGCTTTCATCACGCCAAGCTTCATGGTGTTAGAACGAGGTTCAAGTACAGCCAAAATTCTGGCATTACCCACTCTGCGACGCAGACCATCTAAGGTGGTGGCGATGGCTGTGGGATGGTGTGCAAAATCGTCATAGACGGTGATCTCATTTACCATGCCAATCGTTTCTAAACGACGCTTCACATTCCTAAATTCACTCAAGGCGTTTGCAGCGTCTTCAGGACGAATGCCAATGTGATTTGCAGCCGCAATCGCTGCTAAGGCATTGAGTTGGTTATGGCGCCCCATTACTCCAGAATCTATTGCCCATCTCACCGTGGCCACCTCTTTCCCAGAATGTAGGACAGTGAAATCGTCTCCTGGCAAGGAAATCAGCCCCCACGTATTTTGTGACTCTTGACCAAATGTCTCTACTGGAGCCCAAGCTCCTCGAGTAATGACACGCTCTAATGCAGGCTCTTCGCCATTAACAACGACCAAACCGTTACTAGGCACTGTTCTCACCAAATGATGAAATTGAGCTTCAATCGCTGCCAGATCAGAAAAAATATCGGCGTGATCAAATTCCAAATTATTCAGAATTGCAGTACGGGGTCGATAGTGAACAAACTTACTGCGTTTATCAAAAAAGGCAGTGTCGTATTCATCGGCTTCGATTACAAAATATGGACTCTCGCCTAAGCGTGCAGATACCGTAAAGTTGAGAGGCACCCCACCAATTAAGTAGCCTGGTTTGTAATTGTTGTATTCCAAAATCCATGTGAGCATAGCGGAGGTGGTCGTTTTTCCATGCGTACCCGCAACTGCTAAAACATGACGACCAAATAAAACTTGCTCGCCCAACCACTGTGGGCCTGAGATATAAGGCAGGCCTTGATTGAGGATAGCCTCCATCAACGGATTCCCACGAGAAACCACATTACCAATCACGAATAGATCGGGCATGGTTTCAAACTGAGATAATTGTTCTGGGGAATATCCTTCTATCAATTCAATACCCTGGGCTTCAAGCTGGGTACTCATTGGTGGATAGACGTTTGCATCACATCCCGTTACACGATGGCCTGCCTGCCTGGCGATAGCAGCAATGCCGCCCATAAAGGTGCCGCAAATGCCTAAGATATGAATATGCATGAAGGAATTTTAGCTAAGGACTAGTAATGAATCGCAGACAATGGCTCATCATCATCGCAATCGGTTTTTTTTCCCTCCTTGCTGGGGTCTTCAGCTCGCGCTGGATGAACCAATCCCAGCTAGCGAGTGAGGTCGCTATTCAGCATTTTCTGAGCCATGAATGGCAAGATCCCGATGGCAAGCCAACTAACAGCGCTGATTGGCAAGGCAAACTCTTGGTGGTGAACTTTTGGGCATCTTGGTGCCCTCCCTGCGTCGAAGAAATGCCTGCTTTAAGCCGTCTTCAAACTGAGTTTAAGCAACAAAATGTCGTATTTGTCGGCATTGGCATCGATTCACCCTCTAATATTCGCGAATTCCTTAAAAAGACTCCAGTTACTTATTCGATAGTGATTGGGGGAATAGATGGCAGCAATATCAGCAAAGAGATGGGCAATACTCAAGGAGCTCTTCCCTTTACGGTTATCATTAACCCTCAAGGGAAAGCGGTTAGTAGTAAATTAGGAAAAATAAGCGAAGATGAGCTAAAAAGCATCATAAAAGCTAATTTATAGAAGATCTTAGACAAATTTACTGAGATTCATTCATCAGATATTGATGGCATTTTGCCTACTTTTTAAGCAAAATTCCTTTCATATTAGGGTGATTCATCGTTAAAAGATTGGTTTTTAAACCTCCTGAAAGGGTATACTGAGCTGGAACTGGACGGCCTCAAAAACCCCTTAAATCAGCCTTTTTAGCCAAAAGCCAAATTCATCAACTGATCTCAAAAGCGCTTAAAAACACCTATCTATGTCAAAAAATCCTTCAATTCTGGTAGTTCAAGGTCCTAATCTCAATCTACTAGGTAGTCGTGAGCCCGAGGTTTATGGCAAAACTACCTTGGAAGATATCCACCGAAAGCTGGAGCAATTGGCTAAAAGCCATGCTGTGAGCTTAGATACCTTTCAAAGTAACCATGAAGGCGAGCTAATTGATCGCATTCAGAAAGCCAAACAGGATGGAGTAGATTTCATCATCATTAACCCGGGCGCGTTTACCCATACGAGCGTTGCCCTGCGGGATGTCCTGGCGGGTGTAGCCATTCCCTTTATTGAAGTTCATCTCTCCAATATTCACCAGCGAGAAGAATTCCGGAAACATTCTTATTTATCCGATATTGCTATCGGAGTGATTTGCGGTCTTGGTGCACTGGGTTATGAATTAGCAATGACAGCGGCAATTGCCCGCGTACAAAAATAACTGTTGATAGAAAAAGGGTTAAACCATGGATCTTAGAAAACTCAAAACCTTGATCGATCTTGTTGCTGAATCCGGCATCTCAGAATTAGAAGTGAACGAAGGCGAAGATCGCGTTCGCATTGTGAACGCTGGAACATCAAATACTGGTGGTGGGCAAGTGGTTTATGCCAACCCCACACCGATGCAAGTGATGCATTCTGCCCCTGCTCCCGTCGCCTCCACAGCTAGCGCACCAGTAGCTACTGAAAGTCCTGTTGTAGAAACTGGATTCACAGTGCACTCGCCGATGGTCGGCACTTTCTACAGGGCACCCAATCCCGAGTCTCCAGATTTTGTAAAAGTAGGTGATACCGTCGCGGTAGGTCAAACACTGTGCATCATCGAAGCTATGAAATTACTCAATGAGATTGAGGCTGAAAAAGCGGGCGTCATTAAACAAATTCTGTGTGAAAACGGTCAGGGTGTTGAATTCGATCAACCGCTCTTCGTCATCGCTTAACTTTAGGTCGCCATGTTCGATAAGATTCTGATTGCTAATCGGGGCGAAATCGCTCTGCGGATTCAACGCGCTTGCCGAGAATTGGGTATTAAAACAGTTGTGGTCTATTCCACTGCCGACAAAGAGGCAAAGTACGTCAAGTTAGCCGATGAGGCGGTTTGTATTGGGCCGCCACCCTCACCCTTAAGTTACCTCAATATGCCAGCCATTATTTCTGCTGCAGAAGTCACTGATGCTGAGGCAATTCATCCTGGGTACGGTTTTCTTTCCGAGAATGCTGACTTTGCAGAGCGTGTTGAGAAATCTGGTTTTGCTTTCATCGGACCCAAGGCGGAGTCCATTCGCCTCATGGGCGATAAAGTCTCTGCCAAACGGGCCATGATCAAAGCAGGCGTCCCCTGTGTACCTGGTTCAGAAGGCGCCCTACCCGATGATCCTAAAGAAATCATTGCAACAGCAAAACGGGTTGGTTACCCAGTGATTATTAAAGCAGCTGGCGGTGGTGGTGGACGCGGCATGCGTGTGGTACATACTGAAGCGGCCCTGATTAATGCCGTCAATATGACGCGTGAAGAAGCGGGCAGGGCCTTTGGCAATCCAGAGGTTTACATGGAAAAGTTTTTAGAGAAGCCACGCCATGTTGAGATTCAGATACTCGCTGATACCCATGGTAATGCCATCTGGTTAGGCGAACGCGATTGCTCGATGCAACGCCGTCACCAAAAAGTGATTGAGGAAGCACCAGCTCCTGGAATTGATCGTCGCTTGATTGCCAAGATCGGCGAGCGTTGTGCCGAGGCCTGCAGAAAAATTGGCTATCGTGGTGCCGGCACCTTTGAGTTCCTCTATGAAGATGGTGAATTTTTCTTCATTGAAATGAACACCCGTGTACAGGTTGAGCATCCTGTTACCGAAATGATTACGGGTGTAGATATTGTGCAAGAGCAAATTCGAATTGCAGCTGGTCTGAAGTTGGCCTACCGTCAAAAAGATATTGTCTTTCGTGGACATGCTATCGAGTGCCGCCTCAATGCCGAAGACCCTTTCAAGTTCACTCCCAGTCCTGGCCGGATTCAGTCTTGGCATATGCCAGGAGGACCCGGTATTCGGGTTGACTCTCATGCTTACAGCGGCTATGTAGTGCCATCAAACTATGACTCGATGATCGGCAAACTGATTTCCTACGGCAATACTCGCGAGCAAGCAATTCGTCGCATGCAAATCGCTCTCTCAGAAATGGTGATTGATGGCATCACAACCAATGTCCCGCTGCATCGCGAGTTGATGCTTGATCCGAACTTCATCGAGGGTGGAACCAGCATTCATTACCTAGAGCACCGCCTAGAAGAGCAAGCAGCCAGTCGCGGTAAAACCTAAAGATGGCCTATCGTGAACTGATTTTTACGGTCGTTGCTGAAATTGCAGAACCCCTAGGGGATGCACTGCTCGAACTCGGAGCCCTCTCTGTCACCGTAGAAGATGACGCAGCAGGTGGCTATGATGAAAACCCGCTGTATGGTGAGCCAGGTTTATCTCCCGAGGTTCAAGCTTGGGATCGCTCATCCGTCACAGCGCTCTTCAATCCTGAAATGGATCAATCCGATGCACCGGATTTCATCAGCAACTTGTTGGCAGCTCTAAAGGATCTGGGTTTTGAGATTCCCGCTCCAGAAGAAAAGCGTGTTGAAGAACAAGATTGGGTGCGGCTGACACAAAGTCAATTTGCACCAATTCAGATCGGTAAACGCATCTGGGTAGTTCCCTCTTGGCATGAGACGCCGTCGAACGATCCTCAAGCGATTTGTCTTGCAGTAGACCCGGGGTTAGCGTTTGGCACTGGTAGTCACCCCACCACCCACCTCTGTTTGCTCTGGCTAGAGCAACATACTCAATTGCGTAATCAAACCTTGCTCGATTACGGGTGTGGCTCAGGCATATTGGCAATCGCGGCTGCAAAACTTGGGTGCACTGCCGTCGTTGGAACTGATATTGATCCACAAGCGATCGTCGCCGCTCAAAGCAACGCCCAAATCAATCAGGTCGATATTCAATTTGTTCTTCCGAATGAGGGAGCGGTTGAACTTGCACCTGAGGCTAAATACGACATTGTGATGGCGAACATCCTTGCTAACCCTCTTCAAGTTTTAGCACCAGCTTTGGTCAACAAAATCCGCCCGGACGGCCAAATTGTGTTGTCTGGTGTCTTGGCGCGCCAAGCAGATGAGGTCATAGCGACCTATCGCCAATGGCTAGAGCTATCGGTCTGGAAAGAAAGTGATGGATGGGTTTGTTTGCAGGGAACCCTACCAAGCAAATCCCAGGGTCATTTTTTAGTCGGGCTCAAAAAAAAAGTTAGGCCAGTCTTGTTAGTCTTGTTTTTGATTCTGACTCTCTTGTTTGGCGAGCATATGTTTAGACAAACCCTACTCCCAGCATTAGCACCAATCTCAGATAACAATGCAAATACGTTTTCACACCGTGCTTTTTTTGTGCTGCAACAAATTGATCGCAAGTTATGTAGCGCCTTAGGCTGCATAGATCGCCCTGTAAGCGATTTTTCAGCATGGAAGATCAACTCGGCTAGTCTTGCACTCGATCACGCTCAAGAGGTGCTTAAAAATCCTTCTAAGCAATCTATTTTGAAAGTTGACATCAACAATCGCATTGGAATTGCTGTTTTATGGCCCAATTTAGAAATTTCTTTGACAGATCCCGAGGAAACCGTAATTCAAACGATTGAATTTTCTCCTTCCGAATGGATCCCTGCTCAGTTTCAAGAACTTCATCCCAACTTTTTGCGCACTGGCGCACCTGCTTTAGAAAATATTCATACTGAACTAGTAATTACCCTGCCTAATCAAGTGGCGGGCTACCGTGTTCGACTGTTTTATCCTTCTCACTAATTTTTTCTCTTAAACGGAATCTTTTTATGGCCAGCTTAATTTGCGGTTCAGTCGCTTACGACACCATCATGAATTTTGAAGGCAAATTTGCTGATCAAATTCTTCCTGAGCAAATTCATATTCTCAATGTGGCCTTTCTAGTACCCACTATGCGTCGAGAATTCGGGGGCTGTGCAGGCAATATTGCCTATAACCTGCATCTCCTCGGCGGGGATCCCATCATCATGGCAACAGTCGGTGGTGATGCTGATCCTTACCTACATCATCTTCAAGCACTCCAGATTGATGCCACCCATATTCGCCAGATCAACGATGCTTTTACTGCGCAAGCAATGATCACGACCGATCAATCCAATAATCAAATTACGGCCTTTCATCCTGGCGCCATGAATGAATCGCACCTCAATTTAGTCTCTAGAGTGGTTGACGAACGCACCCAAAGCAAAAAGGGGCAAGCCAAAATCGGTATTGTGGCTCCAGATGGTCGTCAAGGCATGTGGGAACACTGTCATCAGTTGGCTAACGCAGAAATCCCATTCATCTTTGATCCGGGACAGGGTTTGCCCATGTTTAATGGCCCTGAATTATTAGAATTGATCGATTTGGCTAGCTACCTGGCAGTCAATGACTACGAAGGTGAAATGCTTGCCAAAAGAACCGGGATGAGTCTAGACAAAATTGCTGAGCGGGTGAAGGCGCTGATTGTGACCAAGGGTGCCGAGGGTGCTGAAGTTTATTCAGGCAGCAAAAAGATTGCTATTCCTCCAGTACCCGCCGCCAAAGTTGTTGACCCCACCGGCTGTGGCGACGCATTCAGAGGCGGTCTCCTCTATGGCCTCGAAAATGGCATGGACTGGGAAACCACTGGCCGACTGGCTAGCCTAATGGGCTCCATCAAAATTACCCACCAAGGACCGCAAAACCACAAACCCTCCAAAGATGAGATTAGCGCTCAGTTCAAAACCGCTTTTGGCTTTCACTTCTAATGCGTTTGGGCAATAAAAAAGGGGCCTCATAAGAGACCCCTTGGAACTTCACACACCTACAAGCCGAGGCTTATGGACGTGTGCCAGTTGGGAAGGGCCAAGCAGCAGCAGGATTCAACGGAGTTGAAGCTGCAGCTTTTTTGGCAGCAGGCTTTTTAACAGAGCCCGCTTTTTTCTTCGCAGCAGGCTTACTTACTTTTTTTTTGCAGCTGGTTTACGCTTCTTAGCAGCTACTTTCTTAGCAGCAGGCTTCTTAGCAGCAACCTTCTTCTTAGCAGCTGGACGCTTCTTAGCAGCTACTTTTTTAGCAGCAGGCTTCTTAGCAGCTACTTTCTTCTTAGCAGCTGGACGCTTCTTAGCAGCTACTTTTTTAGCTGCTGGACGCTTCTTAGCAGCTGGACGCTTCTTAGCTGCAACTTTCTTGGCAGCTGGTTTCTTTGCAGCGGTTTTTTTCTTGGCGATTGCCATAATATTGCTCCTTCACGTGAGGATTAGTACAAACTACCGTTTAAGAAGACCCGACCACTCCATTCCATAAGGCCTTGCGGCATTAAAGAGTTGGCGAGCGAGCCATTCATCGGCGCGCGGCTTGATGCTTTGTACTGCACGCTAATGAATCTTGGAAAAAAAGCCGCGGCCCCAAAGGGCAACGGCTTTTTAAATGTGGTGAAAAAAATAGGGAGAGTAGCCCAGACACCCTTGAGCAAGGGTTTTCGGAATTTCGCCTGGTTTAACTGACTCTGAATACTATCCAACCGTCTAATCTCCTATTTAGCCGGATGTGCACTATTACTGACTAACTACTCCCAACTTAGCGCACCACCGGTTTGATACTCAATAACGCGTGTCTCAAAAAAGTTTCGTTCTTTCTTCAGATCTATCATTTCTGACATCCATGGGAATGGATTCTCTTCATTTGGGAACATTGCGTCAAGTCCTATTTGCAAACATCTGCGATTACAGATGTATCTTAGGTAACCTTTGAACATTGGCGCGTTCAATCCGAGCACTCCGCGAGGCATCGTATCCTCTGCATATCGATACTCTAATTCGACTGCTTTTTCAAAGATGGATTTGATCTCGTCTTTGAATGCAGAAGTCCATAACTGTGGGTTCTCCAGCTTGATTTGGTTAATTAAATCAATCCCAAAATTGCAGTGCATCGACTCATCGCGCAAGATGTATTGATACTGCTCAGCAGCACCCGTCATTTTGTTTTGGCGACCCATTGCAAGTATTTGCGTAAAACCAACATAAAAGAACAAACCTTCCATTACGCAAGCAAAAACAATCAGTGAACGAAGTAGTTTTTGATCATTTTCTAATGTGCCAGTCTGAAAATTCGGGTCAGTTAAGACATCAATAAATGGGATTAAGAATTGATCTTTAGCGCGAATAGATTCAATTTCGTTGTACGCATTGAAGATTTCAGCCTGATCTAGACCCAAAGATTCCACAATATATTGGTACGCATGGGTATGAATTGCCTCTTCAAAAGCTTGGCGCAAGAGGTACTGGCGGCATTCTGGAGCCGTAATGTGACGATAAGTACCCAAAACAATGTTGTTCGCAGCCAAAGAGTCGGCTGTTGTAAAGAAACCGAGATTGCGTTTAATAATGCGACGCTCATCTTCTGTCAGGCCATTAGGATCTTTCCAAAGCGCGATGTCGCGGTTCATATTGATCTCTTGTGGCATCCAGTGGTTTGCACAACCCGCCAAATACTTTTCCCAAGCCCACTTATATTTAAATGGAACCAACTGATTAACGTCAGTCTTGGCATTAATCACGCGCTTATCGGCAGCATTGACGCGCAATGCTGCGCCGCCTGCCGCAGGGGCAGATTGCACTGGTGCTGGCGCAACTTGCTGCGGTGCGATAGCAACTTGGTCTGGCTGTGGGCGCTGTACTTCAGCAACTACAGGCTGCGGTGCAAGTCCGGTTCTTGCCAGGGCTGGCGCAACTTCTTCTTCCCAATTCAACATCATGCTCTCCTTAATTCTTTCTTGTCAGTCAATCAGCAAATGGCTTATTGACATGCTTCACATTCTTCGAAACCAGCGTCGCCTGGACGCATTGTGCAAACTGGACCGTCCGCCTCTACTGCACCAGCAGCACTTGCTGCAGCTGCATCGGTACCATTTACGCCACCACCACTAGAAACTGAGTTGAGTTGGCCACTAGCAACAGTGGATTTCTCAACGTGGGTTGCAGCCATTGTGCGGAGGTAATAGGTTGTCTTCAAACCGCGTAACCATGCCAACTTGTAAGTGTCGTCTAATTTCTTGCCGGATGCACCAGCCATGTAAATATTCAAAGACTGGGCTTGGTCAATCCATTTCTGACGGCGGGAAGCGGCTTCAACTAACCAGCCTGGCTCCACTTCAAAAGCAGTTGCGTACAAATCACGTAAATCTTGTGGAATACGATCGATTTTGGACAAGGTGCCATCGAAATACTTCAGATCGGCAATCATGACCTCATCCCATAGTCCGCGATCTTTCAAATCACGCACTAAGTACTCATTTACAACCGTAAATTCACCAGAAAGATTCGATTTAACGAATAGATTCTGGAAAGTTGGCTCGATACAAGCAGAAACGCCGATGATGTTTGAGATCGTTGCGGTTGGAGCAATCGCTACACAGTTGGAGTTACGCATGCCATGCTGCTTGATTCGGCTACGCAAGCTATCCCAATTCATCTGTGAGGAGCCATCAACCTCAACATAGCCACCACGCTCTTGTGCTAACAAAGCTACCGAGTCTTGTGGGAGGATGCCGCGATCCCACAATGAGCCTTTGTAGGTGCTGTAGGTGCCGCGCTCTTCAGCCAGCTCGCTAGATGCTAAGTAAGCGTAATAGCAAATCGCTTCCATTGAAGAATCCGCGAACTTGACTGCTTCGTCGCTAGCGTAAGGAATACGCTGCATATGCAAGCAATCCTGGAAGCCCATAATGCCCAAACCAACTGGACGATGCTTAAGATTGGAATTGCGTGCTTTAGCTACTGCGTAATAGTTGATATCGATCACGTTATCCAACATGCGCATTGCAGTGCGGATCGTCTTGTGCAACTTCTCGTGATCCAAAATCATCTTGCCTGATGCATCTGTGGTCATGTGCGCAGTTAAGTTCACTGAGCCTAAGTTACAAACTGCGATTTCAGACTCATTGGTATTGAGAGTGATCTCAGTACACAGATTAGATGAGTGCACCACACCAATATGCTGCTGTGGGCTACGGATGTTGCAAGGATCTTTGAAAGTAATCCAAGGATGGCCGGTCTCAAACAACATACCGAGCATCTTGCGCCATAACTGCTGCGCCGGAATTCTGCGGAAAGGTTTGATCTCGCCAGCATCGGCTTTCTTTTCATAGGCAACATATGCCTCTTCAAACGCTTTGCCATACTTGTCATGCAAATCTGGCGTGTTGGATGGGGAGAACAAAGTCCAGTCACCATTTTCCATAACGCGCTTCATGAACAAATCTGGAATCCAGTTTGAGGTATTCATATCATGAGTACGACGACGATCATCGCCAGTGTTCTTACGCAACTCTAAGAACTCTTCAATATCCAAGTGCCATGTTTCGAGGTAGGCACACACTGCGCCCTTACGCTTGCCACCTTGGTTAACCGCAACTGCTGTGTCGTTCACCACCTTGAGGAATGGCACAACACCTTGTGATTTACCGTTGGTACCTTTAATGTGGCTACCGAGCGCACGAACGTTAGTCCAGTCGTTGCCAAGACCGCCAGCAAACTTCGACAGTAAGGCGTTCTCTTTCAAAGCCTCATAGATGCCATCCAAATCATCATCCACTGTAGTCAGGTAGCAGCTTGAAAGCTGAGGACGAGTGGTAGCTGAGTTAAACAAAGTTGGTGTGCTGGACATGAAATCAAATGTAGACAAGATTTCATAGAACTCAATTGCACGACGCTCACGGTCCATTTCATTCAAAGCCAGACCCATAGCAACCCGCATGAAGAAGGCTTGTGGCATTTCAATGCGACGATCTTCGATATGTAAGAAGTAGCGGTCATACAAAGTTTGCAAGCCAAGGTAGTTAAATTGCAAATCGCGATTTGCATTCAAAGCGGCAGCCAGTCTTGGTAAATCGTATTCACGCATGCGCGGATCTAACAATTCAGCAGCAATACCTTCGTTGATGTACTTAGCGAAGTAAGTGCTGTATTCAGCTTGCATATCACCTTGCAACACTTCACGACCCAAAATTTCTTTACGAATCACGTGCATCAGAATGCGCGCTGTCACTTGACTATAGGCTGGATCTTTTTCGATCAAAGTGCGTGAGGCCAAGATCGCAGAGTCGTACACCTGCGCCATTGGCACACCGTCATACAGATTTTTGATGGTTTCAGTAATGATGGGTGTGGCATCAATGTGATTGCCAAGGCCTTCGCAAGCAGCTTCAATGACGGTGCGCAAAGCAGCCATATCCAACCACTTCTCTTGGCCGTTATCGGTCACCTTAATACCCGACTCACCTGCCTGGGTAGCTGCCTGAGCTTCTTGTGAAACGCCTTGTTGGGCTGCGCGCTCTTGATTGCGCTTTTCACGGTAAAGCACATAAGCGCGGGCCACATTGTGCTCGCCACTGCGCATCAATGCCAATTCCACTTGATCTTGGATATCTTCAATGTGGAAAGTGCCACCATTTGGACGGCTCCGCAATAACGCGCGGACAACTGCGTGGGTTAATTGCTCAACTTGTTCACGCACACGAGCAGAAG
Source organism: Polynucleobacter sp. MWH-P3-07-1 (assembly GCF_018687555.1). Classification (NCBI taxonomy): domain Bacteria; kingdom Pseudomonadati; phylum Pseudomonadota; class Betaproteobacteria; order Burkholderiales; family Burkholderiaceae; genus Polynucleobacter; species Polynucleobacter sp. MWH-P3-07-1. Next base: position 193,501 of record NZ_CP061296.1, on the reverse strand, counting down.
CAGCGCCTTGACCACCATTGACCGCCAAGAAGGCTTTGGTAACGGCAATGGCAATCTTTGATGGCTCGAAAGCCACTACAGAACCGTTACGACGAATGATTTTGTAGTCCGAAAGCTGGGTTGCTTGGGTCCCACCTACCCCGCCGGCCACAAAGCCAGCGGAAGGCGTCTGACTTACTGAACTACCAGGGTTCGAGCCCTGATTGGCTACCCCAGCTTGTTGGTCAGCGGTTTGTGGATTGGCGTATGTCATGTTTTTCCTACTTATATATAGTGATCGGGTAAAAAGTCTTTAAATACAAAGGGCTATTGTCTACAGAAAACACTACATCTAGTGTTTTTTTATTCATTTGATACTAAGTATAGGGAAATATTTCCAGTTTAGTAAGACTTTTATTACAAATTTGCGTAAGTATTTTCACTAGTCTTCAGCACCAATTTGAGTCATTTTTAAACTGAAATATTTGAGCCCTTTTCAATGGGGCTAGAGAAGTGAGTAGATCCTCACATCAGAATTTTTAACTAGCGCGAATCCAGTCCAAATGGGAAATTTTTCTCAGGAATGAGTGTTGTTTTCTGCAACTTAGCCCAGTCGAAATATTTTCCAGGGTCTGTTTTTCTTTGAGGTGCGATATCACTATGTCCTGCAAATTGCAGTTGGGGAAATGCTTTCTCCAAATATTGAATCAATGTGCTGAGCTCTTGATACTGAATTTCTTCAAATGGAGAATCGCCGTCCCCCTCCATTTCGATCCCGATCGAGAAATCATTACAACGCTCTCTACCCAAAAACTCAGAGACCCCTGCATGCCAGGCCCTTTGCTTGGTAGAAACCAATTGAAAGATTTGACCCTGGCGAGAGATTAAAAAGTGACTAGATACTTTTTGGCTACTAATTTCTGCAAAGTAAGGATGCACAGTCGGATCAAGCGTATTTTGGAAAAAATCAATAATGTATTGGGTGCATGTGCGCTTCTGAAACTCACTGGGCGGCAAACTAATGTGATGCATCACCACTAAGTCGGGGCTACAGCCGTCTGGACGGGAATCATGGTTTGGGGAGGGTCGCCACAGGGCTGCCCCAAGCCAACCGGAATGATCTAGAGCGTACAGATGCTGAGCCGAACAATAAAAACGGTCTTCTTGTTTAATCGCCTCAGATTTTGGAAGGTGCACATGGCAAAGCTGACACTGCACCATTACCTGAGGCATGGCGCCTTTCCTTTGGGCCTCTAGCTGGGCTTGAGCGAGCCTAGCTTGTGCAGCCCGCTCCTTACCTTTAAACCAATAGTAGAAGTAAGCAGCGCCCAGCACTAAAAGTAGCCACTTAATCAAGTTCAGACCTTATGGAGGATGACTTCCAAAACAAATCGGCTCCCTACGTATGCCAACAACAATGCGCTATAGGCACTTAACACCCAACGCACTGCCGCTCTGCCGCGTAACCCAACTCGCCAGCGCGCTGCTAACAGGCCGCCAAATAAAAACCAAGAGATCAGGGCAAAAACGGTTTTGTGATCAAACACCAAAGGTCTGCCAAACAGAGTTTGGGAAAAAAATAAGCCTGAAAACACTGTCAAACTTAAGAGCGCAAAGCCAACATAGAGGAGGCTAAACAATAGGTTTTCCATGGTGAGCAAGGGTGGCAGATCTTCTAGCCAATGCGCCAAAAATCCATTAGGCCGAATACTGAGCTGTCTATGCAAGGCCCGATCCTGAATACTCATCAACATAGCGTGCATTGCTGCCAGACTCAACAGGCCCACTGATAGCGTGGCAACAATAAAGTGCCCCTTGAACCAAGGATCAGAGACCGCAGCCGGGGACAGGAGAGTGCCTGGAAAAAGACCTGGTAGCGCGGAGCAAACCATCGCAAAGATTAAGGCCATCCAACGCAAACTGACGATGGGCAAAAACCAAGACTGGAACCAATAAAAAGCCAGGCCCGCCCACGCAATCAGGGAGAGATCTTGAGCAAAGCCAAAAACGAAGCCTTGCGCTGTAAAAACCGATTCATGCAACTGGATGCCGTGAATGATCAGGATAAAAAAGATGCTGATGCGAACCAGCCCAATAAAGAATGGGGATTGCGCCAAAGCCTGTGCACTTAAGGTCAAAAAGACTAAAAGTAGAAGATAAAGGGCTGGTGTGAGCCAACTGCAGCTGAGGTAACCTAAAATGTCCATCTAGAAAGTCTAATCCATAAATGCTAGAGAACCTGACCGATCGCTTATCTCGTGTTGTGAAAACCATGCGGGGGCAAGCTCGCTTGACCGAAAGCAACACTACAGAAATGCTTCGGGAAATCCGTTTAGCCCTATTGGAGGCTGACGTAGCCCTTCCTGTTGTTAAAACGCTTCTTGAGCAAATTAAATTTAAAGCCCTTGGTGAAGAGGTGGTTGGAAGTCTGAGTCCTGGGCAGGCCTTAGTTGGGGTAGTCCAACGAGAACTCGCTCAGGTAATGGCTGGTGATGGGTTAAAGAGCGGTGAAATCAATTTAGCAACCCAACCTCCAGCAGTCATTCTCATGGCTGGCCTGCAAGGTGCTGGTAAAACCACTTCGGTAGGCAAACTGGCTAAATGGCTGCAAGAGAAAAAGAAAAAGAAGGTGCTCACCGTTTCCTGCGACGTATACCGTCCTGCTGCTATTGAACAGTTGGCCACCGTTAGTAAGCAAGTTGGCGCCGAGTGCTTTCCGAGTAGCATTGATCAACAACCTGCTGCCATCGCGCTAGCGGCCCTGGACTGGGCGCGCCGCCATTACTTTGATGTGCTGCTGGTAGACACTGCTGGCCGACTGGGCATTGATGAAGTGCTCATGCGAGAGATTCAAGAGCTGCATGACAAACTCAACCCGATTGAGACCCTATTTGTCGTCGATGCCATGCTTGGTCAAGATGCAGTCAATACCGCCAAAGCTTTTCATGATGCGTTGCCACTAACGGGCGTCATTCTCACCAAGCTGGATGGTGATTCACGCGGAGGTGCCGCACTCTCGGTTCGTCAGATCACTGGCGTCCCACTCAAGTTCATTGGCACTGCGGAGAAGATGGATGGACTTGAAGCGTTTGATGCTGAACGTATGGCAAACCGTATTTTGGGAATGGGCGACATCCTTGCCCTCGTAGAACAAGCACAACAAAATGTAGACGTTGCTAAAGCAGAAAAGCTAGCGACAAAAATATCTAAAGGTGGATTTGATCTGGGGGACTTTCGGGATCAGATTTCTCAAATGCAGCAAATGGGCGGGATGGCGAGTCTGATGGACAAACTCCCAAGTCATATGGCGCAAGCTGCGAGTAAAGCCAATATGGGTCAGGCTGACAAACAAATCATCCGAATGCGCGGGATCATCGACAGCATGACACCAAAAGAACGCAGCAAACCTGAACTTCTGAAAGCCAGTCGTAAACGTCGCATTGCTGCAGGAGCTGGCGTTGAAGTTCAAGAGGTCAATCGCTTACTCGCACAGTTTGAGCAAATGCAAACCATGATGAAGCAATTCAAAGGTGGGAAGATGGCCCGCGCTATGGCGGGTATGGCCGCTAAGGGAGCCGCCAAGGGTATCGGCGGCTTATTTAAAAAGTAATTAAACGACGAATTGCTTCGCTGCATTCACAGCAGCAACTACTTTGTCTTTGATTTCTGCAATCGGAATATTTTTGGACTCTGCATCAGTACGTCCTTTAAATTCCACCAGCGAATCTGCTAAGCCACGATCGCCAATCACTACCCGGAATGGTGCACCAATCAACTCCCAGTCAGCAAACATCGCGCCCGGACGCTCACCACGATCATCAAGGATCACGTCAATACCTGCCGCGATTAACTGTTCATGCAATTCGTCAGCAGCGGTCTTAACCTGCTCAGACTTGTCGTAATTCATCGGACAGATCACGACTTCAAACGGCGCCATCGAAATCGGCCAAACAATACCGCGCTCATCATGACCTTGCTCGATAGCAGCCCCAAGAAGACGCGTAACGCCAATACCATAGCAACCCATGACCATTGGCTGAGATTTACCTTGCTGATCAAGATAGGTACAGCCCATTGCCTCTGAATAACGTGTTCCCAATTGAAAAATGTGGCCGACTTCAATCCCTCGACAGATATCCACAACGCCTTTACCGTCTGGCGATGGATCACCAATTACCGCATTGCGCAAATCCATCACCACAGGCTCAGGTAGGTCGCGCACCCAATTCACACCGGTCAAGTGATGACCTACAAGATTGGCACCACAAACAAAGTCAGACATATTGGCGACAGTACGATCTGCCACCACTGTGACATCGGCACCAACACCAACAGGACCTAGGTATCCCGCTGGAGCGTTACAAGCTTGCGAAATTTCGGCCTCTGTTGCAAAACGAGAATCCGCCATGCCAGGAATCTTGCTCGCTTTCACTTCATTGAGCTCGTGATCACCACGCAATAGCAACATAAATAATTTAGCCGGGCCTTTTTCTTGATCGACAGCAAATAAGAGAGACTTCACTGTTGTCTCAAGTGGGATATTTAATAGCACCGCCACTTCTGCACAGTTCGTTTTATCTGGAGTCGCCACCTTTTGCATTGCCTGTTTTGCATCTGCTCTGCTGGCAATCAAGGCTAAAGATTCAGCGGCCTCTAGATTTGCTGCGTAATCCGAACTTGGGCAATAGACGATCGCATCCTCGCCCGTATCTGCAATCACATGGAATTCTTGACTACCAGAGCCACCAATCGCCCCGTTGTCTGCAGTTACAGCACGGAACTTGAGACCCATTCTTTGAAAAATGCGCGTGTAGGCATCAAACATCATTTGATAGGATTTCTTTAGGCCTTCTACATCACGGTCGAAAGAATAAGCATCCTTCATGCTGAACTCGCGCCCACGCATGATTCCAAAACGGGGGCGACGCTCATCCCGAAACTTTGTTTGAATCTGATAGAAATTGATGGGCAGTTGCTTGTAACTCTTGATCTCATTGCGCGCCAGATCAGTGATCACTTCCTCTGATGTAGGCTGAATTAAAAAATCACGCTCATGGCGATCTTTAATGCGGAGTAACTCTGGGCCCATTTTTTCCCAACGGCCAGTTTCTTGCCAAAGCTCGGCAGGTTGAATCATGGGCATTAATAATTCAATTGCGCCTGCGCGATTCATTTCCTCGCGAATGATATTTTCTACCTTACGAATCACCTTTAACCCTAAAGGGAGGTAGTTATAAATACCAGCGCTTAATTTTCGAATAAGCCCTGCGCGCACCATAAGCTTGTGCGAGACCACCTCAGCATCCGAGGGGGCTTCTTTTAGCGTCGCGAGAAATGATTGTGAAGCTTTCATGTATGGATATAATCAAATCGTTGATTTTAAAGGATTTGGGGCACGATCATGCTTGACCGTGAAGGATATAGAGCCAATGTTGGCATTGTCCTCCTCAATGGCCACAACGAGGTTTTCTGGGGAAAACGTGTTGGGCAGCATTCGTGGCAGTTTCCGCAGGGCGGAATTCAGCATGGCGAGAGTCCAGAAGAGGCCATGTATCGCGAATTGCATGAGGAGGTAGGCTTACTGCCTGAGCACGTCCAAATTATTGGGCGAACCCGGGATTGGCTTCGCTATGACGTCCCTGAAGAGTACTTGCGGCGACAACACCCTACCCGCGTTCATCGACCCGCCTATCGTGGTCAAAAGCAAATCTGGTTTCTATTGCGTTTAGTCGGGCTAGATAGTGATATTCATTTAAGAGCATCGGAGCACCCAGAATTTGATGCTTGGCGCTGGGTTCCATTCTGGATTGAGCTCAATTCCGTTATTGAATTCAAACGTGAGGTTTATCAGCTCGCTCTTTCTGAGTTGGCTCGATATCTGAGTCGGAGTAGCAAAATGCAAGAATTGGTCTGGGGATCTCCTCTTGAACTCATGCAATCTTTTTATCCCAAAGAAGGTTCTGTCAAAGACGCGAAAGAGGGTAAATACTCGAATGATTAAATCTTCTTCAAAAACTGGCTTAAGGATTCTGATTCCCCTTGCTTGTTTAATCCTGACTGCGTGCGGTGGCGACCCAATGGTGAGCGGCGTAGACCCTTTTGCCCCAACTGTCTTTAAAGAGGGGGTAACAACGATGCCTTTAAACCCTCCAAACCCGGATAAGCTTCAGTCTTTTTATGTTTCTCAAGAGACCGTTTTCAAGTTTTCAATTGATACGAGTGCCATCTTGATTGGAGCTGATGGTGTAACTCGGTATATCGTAGTGATGACTAATCCCAGCGGCCAACAACAAGCGCAATACGAAGGCATACGTTGTGATTCTTACCAGTGGCGACTTTACGGCACCTTTGAATCAGGAGCTTGGCGACCAAACCCATTAAGCGAGTGGAAAGACATTAAGCTCCATACCCCAAACCGCTATCAAGCAGCGCTAGCTCAGGGTGCCTTATGCAGCTTTAATAGTCAAGAGACCCATCTGCCGGCAGTTTTGCGCGCTCTTAATCCAGAGAAATTTACTGGTGGGACACAGCCTTCAAACTCTAATGGAGTGATAGGCAACTAATGATTAATTGGCGCTTAAGCAGGTGCCAATACTTTCGCCTGACAGTAGGCGTGTCAGAATATCGTCTTCCTTGCCAGAGGCAATCACTGTAGAGGCTCCAGTTTGGGCTGCCACTTTCGCAGCCAATACTTTAGTCAACATTCCACCCTTACTCAGATGACTGCCTGCACCACCCGCCATTTTTTCTAAGGCTGGATCACCAGCCATACCTTGACTGACTAAATGCGCAGATACATCATGGCGTGGATCAGCACTATATAAACCGCCCTGATCCGTCAGAATAATCAGAAGATCCGCCTCGATTAAATTACTTACTAATGCAGCTAAGTTATCGTTATCTCCGAATTTAATTTCATCGGTCACTACAGTATCGTTTTCATTAATGATGGGTATCACACCCAGCTTTAATAGCGTTTCGAGAGTCGCCTTGGCATTAGCATTGCGCTCATCATTTGCCAGATCTGCGTTCGTTAATAGAATTTGCGCACTCCGTAAATTGAAATGTGCAAAACAGCTTTCGTATACCTGAACCAAGCCCATTTGCCCAACCGCTGCTGCTGCTTGCAGCTGATGAATTTCCTGTGGTCTAGTAGCCCAACCCAAGCGCTGCATACCCTCAGCAATTGCGCCTGAGCTCACCATCAGGACTTGGTGCCCTGCTTTTAACAATGCAGCAATTTGCTCTGCCCACTTCGCAATCGCTGCCCGGTCTAGGCCCTCACCATTATTGGTGACGAGACTAGATCCAACTTTGACAACGACACGTTTTGATTGTCTGCTATGCATATGCGTGAATACTTTAATCTGGGTTCTTATCTTCTACTTGATAGCGTGGGTCCTCAGCACGTTCATCTGCCTCGTCACGATCACGGCGAACGGAATCTAAATAATCTTGCAAGGCATAACAAAGCTTATCGCAACCCAAGCCTGTCAATGCAGAGATTTCAAAAACAGGACCTTGCCACTTAAACTTCTTCACAAAATTAGCGACCACTTTAGCCCGATCTTCCTCGGGAATCATATCAACCTTATTGAGCACCAACCAACGGGGTTTTTCAACCAAAGCCTCGTCGTACTTACGTAACTCGTTCACAATTGCCTTTGCATCTGCAACAGGATCGATATTTTCATCAAAGGGCGCAAGATCTACGAGATGCAATAAGACACCGGTACGCTGAAGGTGACGTAAGAAGCGATGGCCTAAGCCGGCACCTTCTGCGGCACCCTCGATCAGGCCAGGAATATCGGCAATCACAAAACTTCGCTCACTGCCAACACGCACCACACCCAAATTCGGGTGCAAGGTTGTAAATGGGTAATCTGCAATTTTGGGGCGCGCATTAGAAACGGCGGTAATCAAGGTTGATTTACCAGCGTTTGGCATACCCAACAAGCCTACATCAGCCAACACCTTGAGCTCAAGCTTCAGTTTTCGGCGTTCACCTGGCTTACCATTTGTTTTTTGTCGAGGAGCACGATTAGTACTGCTTTTAAAGTGAATATTGCCCCAACCACCAACTCCGCCCTGGGCTAAGCACAAACGCTCCCCATGCGTAGTAAGGTCAGCAATTGGCTCACCTGTTTCGTAATCGGCAATGATTGTGCCAACCGGCATACGCAATTCAATATCATCGCCCGCACGACCATAACAATCAGCGCCTCGCCCTGGCTCCCCATTTTTTGCCGTATGGGTTTTAGCGTAACGGTAATCAATTAAGGTATTGATGTTGCGATCGGCGATTGCCCAGACGCTTCCGCCTTTGCCACCGTCACCACCATCAGGGCCACCAAATTCAATGAATTTTTCACGGCGCATAGAAGCACTTCCAGCGCCACCCTGGCCTGCGATTACTTCGATACGTGCTTCGTCTATAAATTTCATGAATAAAAAAGGCCTCGCTTAGCGAGGCCTGTTCCTAAGAGTTAAATTCGGAATCAATCTGAATTAAAACGTGTCTCAGTCAGGCGCCTTATGAACGAGGCAAGACTGAAACTTGGGCCTTCTTCAAAGCACCCTTCACGCCAAACTCAACTTGTCCATCAATCAAGGCGAACAAAGTGTGATCTTTACCAATACCAACGTTAGCACCTGGATGAACACGTGTGCCACGTTGACGAATGATGATGCTGCCAGCATTAATATGCTCGCCGCCAAATACCTTAACGCCTAGACGTTTCGATTCTGAGTCACGGCCGTTTCGTGTCGAGCCGCCGCCTTTTTTCTGTGCCATATCTTTCTCCTGCTATTCCCGCCTAATTAGGCTTTGATCGTGTTAATCAGAATCTCAGTGAAATTCTGACGATGGCCTTGGTGCTTTTGATAATGCTTGCGACGGCGCATCTTAAAGATTGTCACTTTATCGTGACGTCCCTGGGAGACGACAGTGGCCATCACAGCTGCACCATTAACCAATGGATCACCTAATTTCAGTGATGCGCCTTCGCCTACGGCGAGGACTTGGTCAAGAGTGATTTCGCTGCCGATTTCCGCTGGTATCTGTTCTATTTTCAATTTTTCGCCAGCAGCAACTTTATACTGTTTGCCACCGGTTTTTATGACCGCGTACATGGTTTGAAACCTCAATTTAAGCCTACATTTTGGGCTAATCCACCCTGGATTAGCCAAGCCCATTATTATATCTTGCATGACCACCTCTGTCAAAAACAATGAGCTAAACCAGATTCTGGCGCCTATTTCCTTAGATTTCAAGGCCTTAGACGACCTCATTCGGCTACGTTTGGCCTCAAAAGTGGCCTTAATTGACCAAATCTCTACTTATATCATCCAGGCTGGCGGCAAGCGGGTCCGTCCTGCCCTACTGATGCTAGTTGCCAAGGCCCTATCCAAGGGCAAAGAAATGCCTCACGCTCTAGAGCTTGCTGCCGTAGTTGAATTCATTCATACGGCGACTTTGCTGCACGACGATGTGGTTGATGAATCCACGCTTCGGAGAGGGCGCGAAACCGCCAATGCTGCTTTTGGCAATGCTGCCAGTGTTCTGGTGGGCGACTTCCTATACTCAAGAGCCTTTCAAATGATGGTCGGCCCTAATGACCTCAGAGTCATGGAGATTCTGTCAGACGCAACCAATACGATTGCCGAGGGCGAAGTTTTACAGCTGCTCAATATGAATGACCCTGAAGTCGACGAAGAAAGTTACCTCAGAGTCATTCGCTATAAAACTGCCAAATTATTTGAAGCATCTAGCGAACTAGGTGCAATCATTGCTGGAGCAGGTGAAGCCGAGAGAGAAGCCGCCGCTGCCTTTGGTCGCCATATTGGCACCGCCTTCCAACTCATGGATGACTTGCTAGACTACACAGCAGATGCCGAACAAATGGGAAAGCATGCTGGTGATGATTTACGCGAAGGTAAGCCAACTCTACCCCTCATTTATCTCCTCGAAAAAGGAAGCCATGAGGAACAGCTTTTAGTGCGGGCAGCGATCGAACAAAACCAAGATCTACCTCAAGATGTCTTCGCTCAAATTCTGAAAGCAGTTCAAGATTCTGGTGCGCTGGATTACACCCAGGCGGCCGCTCAGAAAGAGGCGCATTTAGCGAAAGAGTGCCTAGCCTCCTTTCCCAAAAATGAGGCTACTGATGCCTTGTTTGCTTTATGCCAATACTCACTTGCTAGACAATCCTAATTATTGCTAAAGTATTTCTAACGGAATGTAGCGCAGCCTGGTAGCGCACCTCGTTCGGGACGAGGGGGTCGGAGGTTCGAATCCTCTCATTCCGACCAGCGCTTGCCCTGTAAGATAATCATATTGATCTCTTTCATCGAGGAACACTATGGCGCAATGGCTCAGATTTACTCATCACAATAAACCGGGCTTCGGTCAACTATTAGGAGAACAGATCCAAGTTCACTCTGGAAACATGTTTGCCAATCCGCAGCCCACAGGGGAGAGGATTCCTCTTGCAGAGGTAGAAATTGATATCCCCTGCGCGCCCTCCAAGATGATTGCGATGGTAGATAACTTTCATGCCTTAGTTAGCAAGCTAGAGCATGCAATTCCCGCTGAACCTTTGTATTTTCTGAAGGGTAATAATTCCTTCCTAGCGAATGGCAAAGTGATTCGTACTCCAAAATCCTATTCCGGCAAAGTGGTCTACGAGGGAGAGCTTGGTATTGTGATTGGTAAGCACTGCTATGAAGCATCTGAGTCTGAGGCACAAAACTCCATCTTTGGTTACACCTGCATCAATGATGTCACTGCGATAGAGATTCTCAATCGCGATCCTGGTTATGCGCAGTGGACGCGCTCAAAGAGCTTTAACACCTTTGGTGTATTCGGCCCATACATTACCAGCGGTGTTGATCCCATGTCACTCCACATCAAAACCATTTTGAATGAGCAAGAGCGCCAAAACTACCCTGTTAGCGATATGATTTTTCCACCCGAAAAGCTTGTCAGTCTCATCTCACAGGATGTTCCACTTGAACCGGGCGACATTATTGCCTGCGGAACTTCAGTTGGCGTTGGCTCCATGAAACCAGGCAGTCAAGTGAGTATCGTGATCGATAGTGTAGGTCGACTCGACAATATATTTGAGTGAGCTTGACAACTCACTCAATACCGCCAATATTAATATCCTGATACGGATGGAAGCGATAGACTTCCTTTGGATGCCTGCACGTTCTCGTCAAGATACTTAGTCAAAGCAAAGACTGTATTCAAGCAAGGAGTTGGAGTCTCAGTAATCTTTCCTAATTCAATTACCGACCCTAACAAAGCATCCACCTCCAAACTGCGGCCTGCTTCTAAATCTTGCAGCATTGAGGTTTTGTGTTTACCCACTTTTTCTGCGCCAGCAATACGACGCTCAATATCGACACGAAAAGTGACACCTAATTTCTCAGCAATCGTTTGCGCTTCCGCCATCATGCTCCGGGCTAGCTCCCTAGTCAGAGGGTACTGACAAATACCTTCGAGAGTTCCATGTGTCAAAGCGCTAATGGGATTAAAGGTCATATTGCCCCAGAGCTTCAACCAAATTTCAGAACGAATATCCTCTAAGACGGGTGACTTAAATCCGGCAGCAACCATGACTTCAGACACAGCTTGAATTCGCTCTGTAACTTGACCATTGAGTTCGCCAATCGGAAAGCGATTACCTTCAACGTGACGAATCACTCCAGGCGCCTGGGTAAAGGTCGCGGGGTAAACAACGCAGCCAATAATGTTTTCGGGGTTAATCGCTTTTTTAGCCTTACCACCCGCATCGACCGTCTCAACGGAATGATCCTGAAATGGTCCTGCCAGTTTTTGGAAGTACCACCAAGGAATGCCATTTTGCATTGGAATCAAAATGGTTTTGGGGCCCATAATGTTTGCTAAATCATCAACGATGGGTTCTACTTGATGAGCCTTCACCGCCAAAATCACGATATCAGGATTTTTGACATCAGTAATTTTTTCTACTGCTTTGACTTGTGCTATTAGTGGCTCTGGCTGATCATCCATGATCAAAGCCAAGCCGCGCTCCTGGATGGCAGCTAAGGTTGCCCCGCGCGCCACAACAGTAACTTCATTTCCAGCTCGGGCTAGCATGACGGCTAGATATCCGCCGATAGCACCTCCTCCACCGATGACGCAAATTTTCATGACTGCCTTGCAAAATAATATTGAATTACTGTCATATTAGATGAGAATATTTTGCAGTGCAATATCAAAAATGACTCAATTTTTAGGTAATAGCAATCTTTACACTGCTTTTAAGAGCGCTCTTGGGGTAAACCCTCCTGCAATCATCCCAAAAATACTTGCCAATAAACCAGCAAGCTGGGGCGGCATCACAGCATCTGGAGCCAACATTTCACAACTAATCCAAATAGTGAGCCCAAACACAATTGCCAACAAACCGCCCAAGGAATTGGCCTTCGACCAATACACCCCGAAAGCCAGTGGTACAAAAGCTGCCACCAGCGTGATCTTATAAGCGCTCTCAACCATCTTAAAAATAGAGAGCTGTGAATTGACTGCAAAGAAAGTAACCACCACAGCAAAACAAATCACGGTGATGCGCATGATCTTGAGCAACTGTTGATCGGAAAGATGTCTAAAAAAACCTTTGACGATATTTTCTGCAAAAGTGACAGAGGGCGCTAACAAAGTTGCACTAGCGCAACTCTTGATCGCGGAGAGCAAGGCACCAAAAAACATGATCTGCGCAATCATTGGGGCATGATTTAAGACTAACTTAGGCAAGATCATTTGCGGATCAGTATCGAGATATTGATTAACCAAATCAGGACTAATGAGTGTTGCAGAGTAGGCCAGATAGAGCGGCACAAAGGCAAAAATGAAATAAAGAACTCCGCCCAAGATTGCAGCCTGAACCGCAATATTGACATTTTTAGATGAGGTAATCCGTTGGAACACATCTTGCTGAGGTATTGAGCCTAGCATCATGGTGAATAAAGCAGCAATAAAACCGAGTACTGAAGCTAAATTCATATCGGGCCAGAAATTAAACTTGCCTGCAGCAGCTGCATGTTGAATCACAGGCATCACTCCGCCCGTTTGCGTGGACATTTCGCCACCGATATACAGCATGCCAATCACGATGATGATCATTTGGATGAAGTCTGTAATCGCCACTGACCACATTCCTCCAAACAAGGTGTAGATCAATACACTACATGCGCCGATGAGCATGCCGCCCGTCTGAGAAATACTTCCTTCAGAAACAACGTTGAACACCAACCCTAAAGCCTTAACTTGTGCGGCAACCCAACCAAGATAAGACACAACAATACAGAGGGTGACTAAAACTTCGACTGTACGGCCATACTTTTCTCGAAAGAAATCGCCAATAGTGAGCATTTTTCGGTTGTAGAGATGGCGAGCAAAAAAGAGGCCCACCAGAATGAGACAGAGTGAAGAACCAAATGGGTCTGCGACGATTCCGCCCATTCCCTCTTTTAAGAAGGTTGCTGGAATGCCGAGTACGGTTTCTGAACCAAACCAGGTAGCAAATACAGTGGCGGTAACAATCGGGAGTGGCAGGCTGTGACCTGCAGCAGCAAAGTCTGCTGTGTCTTTCACGCGCAAGGCAGCCCAGAGGCCAATGCCCACCGATATAACCCAATAAATGATCACAAACCAAATCAGCACAATCTAGTTCCTTTATGAATTTGCCAAATTATAAGATCTTGTTACTTATGGCAAAGGAAGGTTTTGAACCAACTTGAGGCAAGCCCTTCTGACATAATTCAGGCGTGAACACTTCCTCGGCAAATCCGCAAGCCGACCTAGCCTATCAAAAATCGATTCTGGGCTCGGTTTCGAGAACCTTTGCCCTCACGATCCCATTACTGCCAGCGTCTTTGGAAAAAGTCGTCGGCAACGCCTACCTACTCTGTCGCATTGTCGATACGATCGAGGATGCATCTGACCTAGAGCCATCCACGAAACAAGCGCTATCCCAACTATTTTTGGACAGTGTGGTGGGTAAAGTGACCCCCCAGGCTTTTGTAGAGCCATGCTTGGCAGCCCTCAAAAACCATTCCAATCTGAGTGAGCTTGATCTGATTGAGCATATTCCTGCGGTCTTGAGAATTTTGCACACCTGCACTACCCAAGATCAAGAGGCCGTTACCAAATGTGTTTCTATTATGTCTTTAGGCATGTCTCGTTTTCACACTAGGCAATCGACAGCCGGATTAAGCGATTTAAAAGAATTTGAAGAGTACTGTTATGTCGTTGCAGGTGTTGTGGGGGAGTTACTCACTAATCTCTTTAGCAATCATTCCGCTCACTTTGCTCAAAGTATGCAGGGCAATGAATCCTTGAGTATCGGTTTTGGGCAAGCTCTACAGATGACCAACATCTTGAAAGACTCTTCAGAAGATCGTGCCCGCGGAGTTTCTTGGAGGCCCTCCAAAATGAGTCAAAGTGATCTACTCACAATTGCCTACAACAAACTCTTAGAAGCCCGTAATTACATTTTGCTGATCCCAAAACAAGATGTGGGCATTCGCCGCTTTTGCTTTTTAGCCTTTGGATTAGCTGTCTTAACCCTAAATGCCATTGCCCGCAAAGACTCAGCCAAGGTCATTCCCGAGCAAAAGCTCACGCGTAGAGTAGTGTGGACAGTTTATGGCTTCACAAAACTGGCAGCGCAAAGCAACCTTCTGATTAAACTTTTTTTCTATCTCAGTAGTCAAGATCTCAGAAAGTTGCTGAAATAAAGAGTGCTTACAAAACGCCTTCGTGACGTAACAGCCAAATTTTGATCGTGCGGTAGAAACCAGGCGAGTCCTCTTTCATATAGCCACCAAGTCCTTGGGCGCTCACTACTCGATGGCAAGGCGTAATGAGCGGAAAAGGATTGGCGCCACAAGCATTTCCAACAGCCCTTGGTCCACTTTTCATTTTGTTAGCAATCTCGCCATAGGTTGCAGTTTGGCCAAGTGGAATCTGTTGGGCATTACGCCATACCTTTTCTTGATGTGCTGTACCGATGGGCTTTAATGGGATATCAAACTCAAAGTGAGGATCCTTAAAGTAGGCTAGACACTGTCTTTGAACCTCCTTTGCCAACAAATTTCTCGGGGCAATCAGTTTTGATTGAATTGGCAGGTAATCGATCTTTGCCAACATCAAGCTACCATCAACCACCTCAGTCCAGATTCCGAGGCGGCCAAAGGGCGCCTGAATCACGCAGTAATGTGAAGCTTCTGTGTCGGCAGTCGACTTAGGGGTAGCCATTCAGAATATTCTGACATAGGTTTACGAAAGCTGCAGTAGTCGAAGGCTTCGAGTTGATAGCTCTATAGCTACTACTTTGCTATATTGATTGCCATGACATTAAAAGATGGATTCAATGGATAATTTTTTTCACGACTGGCCTTTTTATGCTCAAGTCGCTCTAGTAATATTCTTGCTTGCTCTATCGGGATTTTTCTCGATGGCTGAGACCAGCATGATCTCTGCCAATCGCCACCGCTTGCGAGCCATGGCCAAATCTGGCAATACCGGAGCAGCTCTAGCAGAAAAACTCCTCAAGAGAATTGATTCCCTACTTTCAGTCCTGTTGATTTCGAATAACTTAATTAATACGGTTTTATCGATCTTGGTAACAGGGATCGCCTTGCACTTCTTTGGCGACACTGGTTATGTTCTCTCAATTGCGACCCTGGTAGCAGCATTTTTGATCATTGTTTTTAGTGAAATCACCCCCAAAGTGATTGGTGCAGCGTTTCCAGAGCGGATTTCTTCCAGCGTCGGCTGGCTCATCCTCCCATTAATCTTTGCTCTCAAGCCCTTGCTTTGGTTTATTAATTATTTTGTATCCAGCTTAATGAGTCTATTTAGACTGCAAGCCTCTAATGAACATAAAGCACTGAGTAAAGAAGAGCTGCGTAGTTTGGTTTTGGAATCCAGTCGCTTCTCTTCTAATCATCACCGCAATATTTTGCTCAATCTTTTTAATCTCGAAAATATTTTGGTCGATGATGTCATGACACCGAGATCCAAAATTGAAATGCTAGATATCTCGAGACCTATTCGGGATGTGATTGAGGACCTAGAAACCTGCTATCACAATAAATTACCTGTATGCGATGGTGACTCAGAAAAAATTATTGGTATTTTGTCTGTAAAAAAAGCGCTCAGTCTCCTTGGTCATCAAGAACTTGAGCATGAAGACTTTAGGGCTTTATTGAATGAGCCCTATTTCATTCCTAGCGGAACACCAGTTTTACAACAAATGCAATTTTTTCAAGATAATCAGCAGCGCCTTAGCTTGGTAGTGAATGAATATGGGGAGGTCTTAGGCCTTGTTACTTTTGAAGATATTGTTGAAGAGCTCATTGGCGAATTCACCACTTCATTCTCCAATCTTTCTAATGAGGCTCGCTGGCTTCAAGACGGCACTTATCTAGCTAGTGGCGGCGCCTCTTTGAGAGATCTCAACAGACTTCTTAATTTGGAACTTCCCCTTGATGGACCAAGGACGCTCAACGGACTTATCCTAGAAAAGCTGGAAGCTATTCCAGACCATGATGTCAGCATTCGAATTGCGGGCATCGTCATGGAAATTGTCCAGTTTGATGATCAGGGAATTAAAACTGTCAAACTCCATCAACCCCATCATCCCATCGGTGGGGCTTGAGTCAACTTGAAGACGACAGCCTCATTATCCGAGCCTGGCATGAGATTACAGTTAATGCGCTGCAATCTAGGGCTACGGATATTCATATTGAAGCTGGCCTTCAAGAGACAGTAGTTCGTCTCAGAATAGATGGCGCACTACAACTTTTAGCGCGTTATCCAAACTCTCTGCATGAACGCTTAATCACGCGCATCAAAATATTAGCGCGTCTTGATATTGCTGAAAAGCGTCTTCCTCAAGATGGCCGACTATGCATCGGTAGCGACTTTAGTAAGCCGGATATTGATTGTCGCGTCTCAACCATGCCTACTCTATATGGAGAAAAAGCAGTAGTCCGAATTCTTCCAAGTCTAATCGGCGACCTTGCATTGGAGCGTGTGGGTTTGATACCAGAGCAACTCAGTATTTTTCGCTCAGCAATTCAGCAACCTCATGGTTTGATATTAGTTACTGGGCCAACTGGGTCTGGAAAAACCCGCACACTGTATAGCTGCCTAAGAGAGCTGAATCAGCCCGAGAAAAATCTATGCTCTATTGAAGACCCTATTGAGATTCGTCTACCCGGAGTTAATCAAGTTGCATTCCACGAAAAAGCAGGTCTGGATTTTGCAACGATTATTCGAGCACTTTTACGTCAAGATCCCGATGTACTCATGGTTGGCGAAATCAGAGACTCCGCTTCTGCTCGAGTAGTTATTGAAGCAGCCCAAACGGGGCATCTTGTTCTCAGCACGCTCCATACTCGTGATGCACGGGGCGCTATCGCCCGGCTTAAAACTTTAGGAATTGAACGGGAGCATATCGAATCATGTCTTCATTGCGTTAGCTCCCAGCGCCTAGTCAGAACCTACTGTCAGACCTGCAAAGGGGTAGCTCTTGATTCAGCTTGCTCAACATGCAAAGGTTCTGGCTACTTCGGCAGAATTGGCATTCATGAAGTATTGAATCGTCGCATGATTTTTGATCAGAATGAACCGTCAATGGATCTGCATTTAGCGGGTATGCGCTATGTTCGTCAAGGTCTGATTAATCCAGATATGCTTGCCCATGAAATTGGGTCAGCTTGCCTGTGATGCGCTCTATCCTCCGCCGTCATTTAGGAATCAAAGTCCAACTGCAGTTTGCAGAGCAACTGCTGAGCCTTCTAGAATCTGGCCTACCACTGCTGAACGCGATTGAACTGCTACAACAAGTAAACGGATCTGACTATAGCCACTTTCTGCCTGAGCTGTATACCAAACTGAAGCAAGGCAATAGCCTTACTCAGAGCTTATTACTTCAAGGGGAACTATTCTCAGCAGAATTTATTAATTTGATTCGGGTCAGTGAACGCACTGGCGATCTTGAATTAGCTTTAAGAACGATTACCCGCCAACTGAGTGCAAAAATCGAACTCAACAACCAGATTCGGCAAGCGCTAACCTATCCCATCATCACTTTATTGAGCTCTATTTTTTTACTTCTAGTAATGATGATTTGGGTAATTCCTGTTTTCAAGGAGGTGTTTGCTAATTTTCGGGCGGAGCTACCACCAGCTACTGCGATGTTGATTGCGACTTCGGATTTAATCCAGGAATTCTTTCTACTAATCCTTCTACTAGGCCTTTGTGGAGTTGGCATCTTTATATTTTTTTGGGTTCGGTCAATCCGACTACAGAAATTATGTGATCTAGCCAGCTTTCAGATACCCCTTTTTGGCAATCTACTGCGCTTAGCAACGCTGAGTAATTGGTGTCGCACCCTGGGTCATCTCCTGCATTCTGGATTAGCATTACCTGATGCCATTCGTATCACGGCCCAATCGTCTAATCATTGGTTGAGTCACGATCTCAGCGCTGAATTATTTAAACATCTAACCCGTGGCTGGCCATTGCGAGAATCCCTCAATAGATCTGATCCACATCACTATTTATTTGATCAGGAAACACTGCAGCTGTTATCGATTGGGGCAGAAAGCGCTTCCTTAGCCAAGATGCTCAATAAACGTGCAGAAGTTTTGCAAACTCGCCTGAGCAGTCAACTCAATACACTTGGTCAAACCATAGAGCCCTTGCTAATGATTGGCATTGGCCTCATTATTGGGGCCTTAGTGGTCATTCTGTATCTGCCAATATTTAACTTGGGACAAGTCGTCTGATGCAATCACCCAATCTCATTATCTTGGTTCAAATGACACTCGTTCTAGCGCTCATTTATTTAGCCTACATCGACCTCACTAGCTTTCGACTTCCTAATGCCCTGACAATTCCATTGATTTTTTTGGGGCTAATGTTTAATTTTCTAACGCCACTGCGCTTTACCAATTCTACGAATGCCCTCCTCGGATGCGTCTTGGGATATGGTTTTGTATGGTTGATGAACTTCATTTATCGCTCCCTGAAAAAACAGAGCGGGATTGGCATGGGGGACGCCAAGCTCCTAGCTGCCTTGGGTGCTTGGCTCGGTGCCGATGCCTTACCAGAGATCCTGCTAATTGCCTCTTTGAGCGGTCTAGTCGGAGGGCTCCTATGGCTCAAGTGGCAGAAATCTCAGATCAATCATCCTTTTCCTTTTGGGCCCTTTTTGGCCTTTGCTGGCATCATAGAACTCTTATGGCCTCAGGCAATTCAAACCTATCTTCTCATTCAGTGAATTTAAGCACCCTCAAGGAGGCCGCAATATTAGTCGGCCTTACTGGAGGCATTGGATCAGGAAAATCTGCCATTGCAGAGAGGCTAGCAAATTATGGGGCTGCCATCATCGACTCGGATGTCATTGCACACCAAGTGACCAGCACCGGCGGGCCTGCAATTGAGCCTATTCGGGAGCAGTTTGGTGCTCAATTTATTCAGCCCGATGGCGCTTTAGACAGGAAAAAAATGCGGGTTTTAGTCTTCGCAGACCCACAGTCTAGAAAGGCCCTAGAAGCGATTACCCACCCCCTGATTCGGACTAAAGCAATTGAAGAGGCTAGCCTAGCCATCCAAAATCGGGCGCCGTATATCGTTTTTGTTGTTCCCCTGCTCTTAGAGTCTTCTGAGTGGTTTGAGCATATTGACCATATCGTGGTGGTAGATTGCCCTGAAGTGCTTCAGATCAAGCGGGTCATGGAGCGAAATGGCCTCACCAAAGCAGAGGTCGAAAGCATCCTCCAGGCTCAGGCAAGTCGGGCTGAGCGCTTGGCGCAAGCTGATACGGTCATCGAAAACATGGGTAGCCTAGAAGACCTTGAGCCTCAAGTCCAACTTTTGCATCAAAAAATCCTACAGATTCGTAAGCGCTAGCCCAGTTCGTCATAGAATATGGTCTTGTGATTGTCTACGAATACCCCTTCAACGAATTAGTCCGGAGCATGCTTCGGCTAGAGTATTTGTTCGCCCGTTTTAACCATTTTTTACGATCAGATGATCCCGAACTTCATCACAACGCTATCTCCATTTTGTTTGACTTAGGTGATATCGGCGCCCGTGGGGATATTAAGTCTCTTTTATTAAAAGAATTTGAGCGTCAAAAATATTCACTCAATGGCTTGAAGTCCTCGCAAAAAGTAGATCAAGAAGCTCTTGTACAAACGATTACGGAAATTGATGCTGCTGCATCCAAAATTAATCGTTCACTGGGCAAGCCAAATGCGATCATTACAGAAAGTGAATGGCTTAATGCAATTCGTACTCGCCTAAATATTCCAGGTGGCACCAGCCCGATTGATTTACCAAGCTACCATGCTTGGAAAAATAGTCCTGTCGTTGAACGACGCGCCTTACTAGAAAATTACATTACTCCTTTATTGCCCTGGTATGAAGCGGGACAATTATTCTTGCGTCTACTGCGTCAGTCTGGAGAAGCGAAAGATGTGATTGGCCATAACGGCTCCTTTCAGCAAGCACCCTCGGGCAAGGTCTATCAATTGATGAGAATTGCCCTTGAGGACGACAGCCTTTATTCGGAGATCAGTGCAAATAAATATTTGTTATCGATTCGTTTTCTTAAAGCCGATCGAGATAAAAAAGCGCAACTCATGAACGATGATGTGCCCTTTAGGCTGACACTCTGTCAGTTCTAACTCAGACTCAATTTCAGTTTTTCTAGCATCGGCCAAGCGGCCGGCAATAAAGGCTCAACACTGGGTTTCTCGGCGAGCAGATCTTGCCAAGAAAGTTGCTGCCCCTCGCAGCCTATTGGCTCACCCTGCCAACTCCGAATGATATTGACGTGAAGTCTGACATAAGCATGTGGATAATCATATTCAAGGACCATGAATTCTTCGCAAGAATCAATATGAATTCCAAGCTCTTCCTGAAGCTCTCGTCTGAGAGCTTCAAACACAGTTTCACCAGCCTCTATTTTTCCGCCCGGAACCTCCCAATAGCCAGCATAAGGCTTGCCTTCTGGACGTTGGCCTAATAGATATTTACCATCCTGATTAATCAAGATTCCGGCAGCAACCTCAGTTACTGGACGATTGATTTCAGTCATTCATTGAATACTTATGCGTGCGAACCAGCCCAGTGTTTCGCAAATTGCCAGGCAACACGACCGGAGCGTGAGCCCCGCTCTAGGGCCCAGACCAGGGCTTCAGCTCGGGCTGCTTCAATTTGCTGAGCATTAAGCCCAAAATGTTGGAGCCAATGTGCCACGATGGCGAGATATTCATCTTGCTTTGGCGGATAAAAAGAGAGCCACAAACCAAAACGTTCTGAAAGAGAGATTTTTTCTTCAACCACTTCACCCGGATGAAGTTCACCATCATCAGTGTGCGTGTAACTTTCATTGTCTTTCATGTACTCAGGCAGTAAATGGCGACGATTAGAGGTCGCGTATATCAAAATGTTATCGACCTGGGCAGATACCGATCCGTCGAGGGCGGATTTCATGGCCTTATATCCTGACTCACCATCTTCGAAAGAAAGATCATCACAAAAAATGATGAAACGCTCAGGGCGATCTGCTAAGAGATCCGTAATATCGGCCAAGTCTGCTAAATGCTCTTTTTCGACTTCCACTAAGCGCAAGCCTTGCGCAGCAAACTCATGCAAGCTTGCCTTAATCAATGAGGATTTTCCGGTACCTCGCGCGCCCGTCAATAAAATATTATTGGCCGGCTTTTTTTGGATAAAGTTTTTAGTGTTGTCGCGAATAGCATCACGTTGGCGATCAATATTCTGGAGATCTTCGAAAGTGATATCTGAGACATGCTTGACTGGCTGCAAAAAACCAATACTTCCAAAAATACTATCCCTCCGACGCCATCTAAACGCAGTAGTCGATTTCCATTGCTCATCAGAAAGTGACTTCGGTAAAAAAGTTTCTAAATGGCTCAGTAGCCTATCAAGTTTATCGTTCATATCAGCTTATGAGCGGTAGTCCGCATTAATTGAGACGTAGTCATGAGATAGATCGCATGTCCACATCGTTTGCGCAGCGGAACCACGCCCAAGATCAATCTTGACCGTGATCTCTGGCGCCTTCATGATCCTTTGTCCATCAGCCTCTTGGTAATGAGGATTGCGTCCACCATCCTTTGCAACCCAAACATCGCCAAGCCACATCTGTACTCGGCCAACATCTAAGTCGGTAATGCCGGCATAGCCAATTGCCGCCAAGATTCGACCTAAATTGGGGTCACTGGCAAAAAAAGCTGTCTTCACCAAAGGAGAGTGGGCAACAGCCTCAGCTACCATCTTGCATTCTTGCTCAGTTTTGCCACCCAATACTTCAATCGTTATAAATTTAGTGGCGCCCTCACCATCGCGCACAATCATTTGCGCCAATTGCCTAGCTAAGGTGATTAACCCATCCTTTAGCAAGCCGTAATTAGGGTCTTGTGCCGAAGCAACCTGAATCCCCGACTGCCCTGTTGCCATAATGATGAATGAATCATTAGTTGAAGTATCGCCATCAATCGTAATGGCATTAAACGAAAGATCGGCTACTTCTTTAGTCAGCGTGGTCAACAAGCCTGGAGCAAATCCAGCATCAGTCGCAATAAATCCTAGCATCGTTGCCATATTAGGATGAATCATGCCGGCACCCTTGCAAATACCGGTGAGCGTGGCGCTCCCAGCAGATGTTGTTACGGTAAGGGAGGCGGCCTTAGGCTGAGTATCCGTAGTCATGATGGCTTCTGCGGCATCAAACCAGTTATCCTCACCTAAGTTAGAAATTGCCTTAGGCAAGGCGGTGATGATTTTTTCAATCGGCAGAGGCTCCAAAATGACACCTGTCGAAAAAGGCAGAATTTGTTCGGGCTTTAATTGCAAGTCTTTTGCTAAAGCGACGCAAGTTTCCTGAGCATGCTTCATGCCACTCTCGCCCGTGCCAGCATTGGCATTGCCTGTGTTCACTACCAAGGCACGAATATCTCCAGCACCTCCATGACGAGCCAGATGCTCTCGACAAATTTGTACAGGTGCTGCACAGAAGCGGTTTAAGGTAAACACCCCTGCAACCTGAGAGCCAGGCGTCAAGGTCATGACAAGCAAATCTTTACGATTTGCCCTCTTGATGCCTGCTTCTGTAATGCCCATCTGAAAGCCTTTGACTGGCTGCAGTTCACTTCTGAGAGGTAGCGGTAGGTTTACGGTCATAGTTTGATTATTGTAGATGAGGCTTAAAAAGGAAGCGCGCCACTCAAGGCGCGCTCGTTCACTCTAAACAGAATGGTTTTAGACTTTAATCGGTAACTCCCGAATGCGCTTACCAGTTGCCGCCGCAATCGCATTGACCAAAGCTGGTGCAACCAGGGGTACCCCAACCTCGCCAAGACCACCCGGCGTTTCCTGGCTTGGTACCAGATAGACCTCAACGATGGGGGCTTGATTGATTCGGATGCTTTGGTAGTTATTAAAGTTACTCTGCTGAACTCGGCCTTGCTCGATGGTGATTTCATCATAGAGAGCGGCGCCCAATCCATACAAAATACCCCCTGTGAGCTGAGCTCTCGCCTGATCAGGATGAATGGCAATTCCGCAATCAGAGACAAAGGTAATTTTTTTCACTGAAGTACTTGCAGCATAGGGATCTAATTCAACTACACAAGCAGAATAAGTTCCATAGCACTCCATCTGAGCTACACCAAAACGCTTGCTACCAGCTTGATAACCCGATTTTTGTGCAGCTAATTTCAAGACTGCGGCAGCCCTAGGTTGCTTTGATAAAGCGCTCAGTCTAAATGCCACTGGGTCCTTGCCAGCTGCTTTAGCGGCTTCATCCATAAAGCTCTCAACAGCAAAGGCATTAAGCGTATTACTCACAGAGCGCCAGTAACCCACCCGAATTCCAGATTCTTCAATCACATTACGAACTTCTAAGTTCGGAATGTCGTAAGTCAGATTTGCGGAACCCTCCACCATGAAAGGATCATTACCATCTTTTACAAAGGCTGGAAATGCTCTGGCTGTTACTGATTGAGAAACCATTTTGGTTTTCAATGCTGAAATCTTGCCATCTGCACTTAAGGCTGCATCCATCTGATGAATGCTCATTGGACGGTAAAAATCATGTGTAATGTCGTCTTCTTTGGTCCAAAGCATCTTCACCGGCATACCCGATACTTTGGCGATCTCAGCAGCTTGACGAATAAAATCTAGCTCGAGCTTGCGCCCGAAACCACCGCCCAGGAAAGTAGTCTCTACCGTGACATCCTCAGGCTTCAGACCGGTTGCGACAGCCGCAACTGCTTGAGCGCCTTGTTGAAACTGAATCGGACCAATGATTCTGCACTTACCGTCGGCAACTACTGCAGAACAATTCACAGGCTCCATGGTGGAGTGCGCCAGGTAAGGCATGAAGTATTGGGCGCTCAGCTGTTTGCCATTGACTAGTGCAGTATTGGCATCGCCTTTTGCCTGAATCACAGCCCCAGACTTTGTCAGTCCCGACTCTAGCTGTTTGCGCATCCCAGCATTACTGATGGAAGCACCTGCGCCCTCGTTCCAGGTGATCTTTAACGCATCCCTACCTTTGCGAGCAGCATAGAAGTTTTTAGCTAACACTGCCACACCATCAGAGATTTGGACTACCTTAATTACTCCCGAGACTTTCATAGCTTCGGCACTATCTACACTAGTTGGAGTGCCTCCAATCACCGGACACTGAGCAAGTGACGCAATTGCCATCCCTGGAATCTTCACGTCAATACCGAAGACAGCGGTACCAGATACTTTGGCAGGGGTATCTAAGCGGCGCATACTCTCCTTACCAATCACCATAAAGTTTGCTGGCGACTTGAGGGCTGGTTTCTCAGGAAGGGGCAATGTTGCCGCTTCAGCTGCCAGTGCTCCATAAGTGGCTGATTTTCCGCCAGCGTGAGTTACCTTACCGTTCATTGCCTTACATTCAGATACAGGAACACTCCAACGATTCGCGGCAGCTTGTACTAATACACTTCGAGTTGCGGCACCAGCTGTGCGCAATTTATCAAAGGCCTCGCGAACGGATGAAGATCCACCGGTAATTTGGCCACCCAACAGGGCATTGATATAGACCGGCGCGACTCCAGCAATTTGTACCTTGACCATGGATAAAGGAATATTTAATTCTTCAGCAAGCAAGGCTGGCATGGAGGTATACACGTCTTGACCCATTTCCGAGCGAGCGCAAATGAGTGTGATCTGATTATCAGGCGTTATTTGTACCCAAGCATTTACTACGGTAGGACTTGCGGGATTGGTTGCGGCATCGCTTGTCAGAGGCAAGTACATGCCCAATACAAAGGCGCCTGTTGTAGCTGCACTCTGCTGAATAAATTGACGACGTGAGGGGCTTTTTACCGAATTCATTTTCATATTTTTTCCTTAAGCCAATTTATCAGCAGCACGTTTAACTGCTTTTTCAATTCGAGCATAAGTACCGCAACGGCAAATATTGCCACTGAGGGCATTTTTGATATCACCAGAACTGGGGTGTTTATTTCGAGTCAGTAAATCTGCGGCCGACATCATTTGTCCTGTTTGGCAATATCCACACTGGGGCACATCAAACTCAACCCATGCCTCATGCAAGGCGCTGCCCATTTTGGGCGCAAGGCCTTCTAGAGTGGTGATATTTTTTCCAGCTGCCGCAGAAACGGGCATAGAACAAGAGCGAATCGCGCTGCCATCCAAATGCACCGTACAAGCCCCACATAAAGCTGCACCACAGCCAAATTTGGGGCTAGTCACATCCAAATGATCTCTTAAGACCCACAAAATTGGAGTTTCAGGATCACCCTCAAAATTGACTGATTTGCCGTTGAGATTAAAAGTAGTGCCCATTGTTATTCCTCGATGAATATTGAATTTATATTACAAATAGCATTGTTATCAGATCAAATCATGCCATAGTCGCCAAAGGACTCGACTAGGGATTTCACCAAGAAAAAAGCCCAGACTCAGTCTAGGCTTTCAATATGACAAAAATTCATTGGGGCTTAACTTAATGCACCGTGACAATTCTTATATTTCTTCCCACTACCGCAACTACAGGGATCATTGCGGCCAATCTTGGGTCCAGTTCGAATGGGGGCAGGAATGATTTCAATTGCAGCGCCCCGATCACCAGTAGAGCCAGCCACCTCCAAATCGGGATCAGCATGCTGATACTGTAAATCTGAAAGCTTAGCCAAATCATCATTCATAGATTCAGAAGCTTTATCTAACTCGCTAGCGCTTCGTATTTCCACCGTCATAATATTTTTGACGACGTCACTCTTAATCACGTTAAGCAACTCGCCATAGAGCTCAAAGGCTTCGCGACGATATTCTTGTTTAGGATCTTTTTGAGCGTATCCGCGAAGATTAATGCCTTGGCGCAAATGATCTAATGCAGCCAAATGTTCACGCCAGTGGGTATCTAAACTATAGAGCAGAACTGAGCGCTCAAAACCCGCAAAAGAAGGGCGGCCAGATAGGGCAACCTTAGCGTCGTAGGCTTCTTGAGCAGCTTGTAGCACCCGCTCAACAATTTCTTCCTCTTCGACTGTATCGGCCGCTTCAACCCATTTTTGCAAATCGAGACTTAAACCCCATTCACTTGCTAAAACATTCTCAAGGGCAGGCAAATCCCACTGCTCTTCCATCGATTGTGGTGGAACATAGGTGGCACAGATCTCACGAACCACATCTTCACGTAAATTGGCAATGAGCTCACCAATATCACCACTCTCAAGTACTTCATTGCGCAGACGGTAAGTTTCTTTACGCTGATCATTTGCCACATCATCATATTCAAGCAGTTGCTTACGAATATCAAAGTTACGACCCTCTACCTTACGCTGAGCAGATTCAATCGAACGCGTGACCATGCCAGCTTCAATCGGTTCGCCATCAGGCATCTTGAGACGCTCCATCACTGCACGGAGACGGTCACCTGCAAAAATACGGAGCAATGGATCATCTAAAGATAGATAAAAACGGGATGAACCTGGATCACCCTGACGTCCTGAACGTCCACGCAGTTGATTATCAATGCGGCGACTTTCATGACGCTCTGTACCAATGATATGCAAGCCACCGGCATTCAGGACTAAGTCGTGCAGACTTTGCCACTCGTCTTGGAGCTTCTGAATCTTGCTCGCTTTTTCTTGGGCAGATAGTGAGGTGTCTTCATTGATGAGAGCAGATTGTTTCTCGACATTGCCACCCAAGACGATGTCGGTACCTCGACCAGCCATATTGGTCGCAATCGTAATCATCTTTGGCCTACCAGCTTGCGCGATAATTTCAGCCTCTCGAGCGTGTTGCTTCGCATTCAAGACTTGATGCGGTAACTTCTTCTGAGTCAGCAATTGCGCAATGAGTTCAGAGTTCTCAATTGAGGTAGTACCAACTAATACCGGCTGTTGACGCTCATAGCAATCCAGAATATCTTTCACCACGGCATCGTAGCGCTCGCGTGAAGATTTAAAGATCTGATCTTGACGATCTTTACGTTGACTAATCCGATTGGGCGGAATCACAACAGTTTCTAAGTTGTAGATTTCTTTGAACTCGTAGGCTTCAGTGTCAGCGGTTCCTGTCATACCTGCTAACTTGCCGTACATTCGGAAATAATTTTGGAAAGTAATGGTAGCTAGAGTTTGATTCTCATTCTGAATCTGAACGCCTTCTTTAGCCTCAACTGCTTGATGCAAGCCCTCACCCCAACGTCGACCCTGCATGAGTCGACCCGTAAATTCATCAACGATGATGACTTCATTATTTTGGACAACGTACTGTTGATCTCGATGATAAAGAGAGTGCGCCCGTAATGCCGCATAGACGTGATGCATCAAGCTAATATTTTGTGGTGCATATAAGGAGTCACCGTCTGTGAGCGCTCCTAGCTCGACCAAGATAACTTCAGCTTTATCGTGACCCTGCTCAGTGAGATATACCTGATGCGACTTTTCATCAACCCAGTAATCGCCGGGTACTTCCACACCAGTACCGTCTGCCTTTTCTTCACCAATCTGGCGCTCTAAGCGGGCTGGCAGTGCATTGATCTTGATATATAAATCAGTATGGTCTTCCGCCTGCCCAGAAATGATCAAAGGCGTTCTCGCCTCATCAATTAAGATCGAATCGACTTCGTCCACGATCGCATAAGCTAAGCCACGCTGTACCTTTTGGTCCAAGTCTTGAACCATGTTATCGCGCAGATAGTCAAAGCCAAACTCATTATTAGTGCCGTAGGTAATGTCGGATGCATACGCTTTTTTCTTAGACTCATGATCCATCTGAGATAAGTTCACGCCAACTGTCATACCCAGGAAGCTATAAAGCTTCGACATCCACTCAGCATCACGTTGTGCTAAGTAATCATTCACGGTCACGACATGTACGCCCTTACCCGTTAATGCATTGAGATAGACTGGCAGAGTTGCAGTAAGAGTCTTACCCTCACCAGTTCCCATCTCCGCGATCTTGCCTTGATGTAAAGCAAGACCACCCATCAATTGAGAATCAAAGTGACGCATTTTCATAATGCGTGCGCTGGCTTCGCGAACGACTGCAAAAGCCTCAGCTGCGATATCGTCAATTGACTCGCCAGCACTTAAGCGCGCTTTGAATTCAGCAGTTTTAGCCTGAAGTGCAGCATCATCCAAAGACTGCATCGCTGGCTCGAATGCACCAACCTTAGCAACGACTTTGCGATACTGCTTTAAGAGGCGGTCGTTACGACTGCCGACCAGGGTTTTAAGAAGACCGATTACCATGGGATATTGAAGAAAATTAAGCTCTTGAGTTTATCACCCGAATACACTGATTTCATGAACCAGCCCCCTAAATCCCACTTGAAGAAGCAGGCTCTTGAGTGGCAGGACTATCTAAAAGACTCCCACGGTCTTGGAGGGATCCTGGCCAAAACCGAAGATATAGTCAAACTCAAATCGGCATTGGGGCAGTGCTTAGCCGAAGCAGATTTATCTAATTTAAGCTCAAAAATCGAGGCTGGCTGGCGCTCTGGGGGTCAAAATGAACTTTTTTTACTAGTTGGTAGTGCGAGTATTGCTAGTCGTTTGCAACAGATTTTACCGAGCCTAATCAATGGCTTAGCCAAAAGAGGTTACCCCTGTACCAGTATCAAAGTCCGGCTGAAACCTGCCACAAGCGGCTGGGAGGTGAAACCTCGGGAAGCTCAACCAGCTCGTGCTCGAGGCTTTAATCCAGTCGCCAGAGCATCTTGGCAGAATCTATTGGAAAAATTGCCTCTGGATTCAGAGTTGCGTAAGGCGGTTGAGCATTTACTGAGCGGAAAATAATTCCGCCAGATCAGAAAAAGAGGGGCTGATTTTCTTGGGAATAGGCTGCAGGAGCGTTATTTTCTGCAAAAGAGCGAATTTCGTAGGCACTCGGATCCTCCAGCAATTTTCGCAAGAGCGCGTTATTGAGCGCATGGCCCGATTTCTGAGCGAGATAAGCTCCCACAATTGGGTGACCAATTAAGTAGAGATCGCCAATCGCATCCAAAATCTTATGGCGCACGAACTCATCGTCGTAGCGTAATTCTTCATTATTTAAGATGCGATGCTCATCCAAAACAATCGCATTATCTAAGCTGCCGCCACGCGCTAAGCCCATCTCTCTTAAAGCTTCCACTTCGTGGGCAAATCCAAAAGTTCGTGCACGCCCTATTTCACTCCGATAGGCATGCTCAGCAAAATCGACTACAAATCGCTGACCTGTTTTATCAACTGCAGGATGCTTAAAGTCGATTGTGAAATCCAACTTAAAACCAAAGAAAGGCTCAAGGCGTGCCAGTTTGTCGCCCTCCCGAACTTCAATGCTTTTTTTGATCACCAAGAACTGCCGGGGTGCTTCTTGCTCAGCAATACCGGCAGACTCAATCAAAAATAAAAAAGAGGCGGCGCTGCCATCCATGATGGGCACTTCTTCACCATCAATTTCAATCAATAAATTATCTAATCCCAAACCAGCGCATGCAGAAAGTAAATGCTCAACCGTGGAAACTTTGACGCCATCCTTTTGAATAACTGAAGCAAGCCTGGTATCACATACTGCCAGAGCAGTTGCTGGCACAAGCGCTTGCCCTGGAGTGTCGATACGAACAAACTGAATACCCGTATTCACCGGCGCAGGCTTGATGGTCAGAGTTGCTTTACGCCCCGAGTGCAAACCAATTCCAACGGTTTTTACTGGGGAGGCAATCGTACGCTGCTTCAACATTATTTGATTGAGATTAGATTTGAATTACAGCTGTTTCAAGACAGAGGCAGCATCACTCACTACAAACTTACCTGGAGCCTCTAGGTCTAATGTTTTGACTACGCCATTGTCCACAATCATGGCATAACGTTGAGAACGCACTCCCAAACCACGTGAGATTAAATCAAATTCCATACCTAACTTTTTGGTGAACTCAGCACTACCATCACCAAACATACGAATTTTTTTACCTACTTTTAGATCGCGGCCCCAAGCACCCATCACAAATGGATCATTGACCGAAACACACCAAATTTCATCAACGCCCTTGGCCTTGAGAGCATCGTAGTACTCCAAATATCCTGGTACATGTTGAGCAGAACAGGTGGGAGTAAATGCGCCTGGTAAGGCAAAGATCACAATCTTCTTGCCAGCGGTAAGCTTTTCAACTTCGAAAGCATTTGGACCCAAAGCACAACCTTCGGTAGCCTCTTCAATGAACTCATAGAGAGTGGCGTTTGGTAATTTTTGTCCGACTGCAATCATGAGATCTCCAAATCAATAGAAGTAGTGGTAAATGAGTATGCCAGCGCTAGCGCGGGATTCGTCGTCCGGAGGGGCGCCGCGCTGGCATTGCGCACTATCTATTGTATTGAGCAGTTAATTAGTCTGCTTGTTTACGTAAAAAGGCTGGAATCTCATAGTAATCCGTGCCTTTATCCAACATGGTTTTTGCTTGAGGTGAGCTATCAGCACCCAAAGTCGGTGCTGGAGCAGTCTCACGCGAGTTTCTGAAAACCCGTGGCAGATCATATTGACTGTAATCAACCCCTGCAGAAGCAGGCTGAATTGCAGGCGCAGACCCGGTCATTGGCATCGAAGCTGAGACATTCATAGCGGAATCTAAACCTACCTTACTCATTGCCGCAGAAGGACTGGCAGGAGCAAAACTATTTAAATCGGCCATAGTTGGCATAGCATCATGCGTACCCGTAGCTTGTCTCCAAACTACTTCAGGCTGGCTATTTTGACGTGCTAGGGGATTATTCAAACCAGTCGCAACGACCGTTACACGCAGTGCATCACCTAAGCTATCGTCGTATACCGTACCAAAAATCACAGTAGCGTCATCTGCAGCATAGCCACGAATCGCAGCCATCACTTCGCGTGTCTCTGACAACTTCAATGAACGGCTAGCAGTAATATTGACTAGGACGCCGCGGGCACCGGATAAATCAACACCCTCAAGTAATGGTGAAGCAACTGCCGCTTCAGCAGCCAAA
Organism: Polynucleobacter sp. MWH-P3-07-1; assembly: GCF_018687555.1. Lineage (NCBI taxonomy): Bacteria > Pseudomonadati > Pseudomonadota > Betaproteobacteria > Burkholderiales > Burkholderiaceae > Polynucleobacter > Polynucleobacter sp. MWH-P3-07-1. The sequence goes on along the minus strand of NZ_CP061296.1, from coordinate 161,944 downwards.
CGTGCACGATCCATACCAGAAACAGTTGCAGTTCCCATCATGGCTTTGCCTTGCTCACCCATCACGGTCTTGACGTCCTCAAAGTCAACGTTAATTAAGCCTTGAACATTGATGATCTCGGCAATACCAGACACCGCGTTATGCAATACATCGTCCGCACAAGCAAAAGCTTTATCAAACTCTGCATCTTCACCCATCACTTCAAATAGCTTTTCATTCAGAACCACAATGAGTGAGTCCACATGATTCTCTAGTTCGCTTGCACCATTCTCAGCAACCTTCAAACGCTTAACACCCTCAAAATCGAATGGCTTACTAATGACACCAACTGTCAAAATACCCATCTCTTTTGCAACTTGGGCAACCACCGGAGCAGCGCCAGTCCCGGTACCACCACCCATACCCGCGGTGATGAATACCATGTGGGCGCCTTGCAATACATCAGCAATGCGAGCACGGGCTTCTTCAGCAGAGGCTGCACCAATTTCTGGTTTAGCCCCAGCTCCCAGACCGCTAGAGCCTAGTTGCAAATTCACAGATGCCTCAGAACGCTGTAACGCGCCAGCATCGGTGTTCATGCAAATAAACTCTACGCCGTCTACACCGCGACGAATCATATGCTGGACAGCATTGCCACCAGCCCCACCGACTCCAACTACCTTAATGATAGTTTTCCCGGCTGTTTCTTGATCTAACATTTCAAATTCCATATACCCTCCTAGGTAAAAAACGTACTACATTGACGACGACGAAAAACAACTTAAAAATTTCCTGCAAACCATTCCTTCATCCGCGACACCACACTCTGTAATGCGCCAGATTGAGAGACGCGACGACCGCGTAATAACTGAGCCTGGCCTTCCATCAGCAAACCAATGCTGGTAGCAAAACGAGGGCTTCTTAGAACTTCATGAAGATGGCCGCGATATTCAGGAGTCCCTACTCGAGCGGGGCGTAAAAATACTTGCTCTGCAAGCTCAACCATGCCTGGCATCAAAGCTGTGCCACCAGTCAAAACAATTCCAGAAGAAACCATATCCTCATAGCCAGATTCGCGAACGACACCACGGACTAATGTGAACAACTCCTCAACTCGAGGCTCAATAACCGCTGCTAATGCCTGCTTAGACATGGGACGTGGATCTCTATCACCAACACCTGGCACATCAATCATTGCCGCTGGATCTGCCATATCTTGACGAGCAATACCATATTGAATCTTCAAGTCTTCCGCATCGATCGTTGGCGTGCGCAGAGCCATCGCAATGTCGTTGGTAATTTGGTCGCCAGCAATTGGAATCACTGCAGTATGGCGAATGGATCCTTGGCAATAAATAGCGATATCCGTAGTGCCGCCGCCAATATCTACCAAAACAACGCCTAACTCTTTTTCGTCTTCAGTGAGCACCGCCAAACTAGAAGCCAAGGGTTGCAAAATTAAATCATTCACTTCTAAACCACAGCGACGTACACACTTCACAATGTTTTGGGCAGCACTAACGGCGCCTGTCACGATATGTACCTTGACCTCGAGACGTAGACCGCTCATTCCGATTGGCTCACGCACATCCTCTTGACCATCGATGATGAATTCCTGAACTAGGATGTGCAGAATTTGTTGATCTGTCGGAATATTGATCGCCTTAGCAGTTTCGAGAACCCGCTCTACATCACCTTCGCTCACCTCTTTATCACGAATAGCCACCATGCCACTCGAATTAAAGCTAATGATGTGATTTCCAGCGATGCCAGTGAAGACTTGTGCAATTTGACGATCAGCCATGACCTCGGCTTCTTCCAGTGCCTTCTGAATCGACTGCACGGTTGCCTCAATGTTCACCACAACGCCTTTTTTCAACCCTTTTGAAACGGTTTGACCAACTCCGACTACATTGAACTGTCCATCAGGCGCTAACTCAGCAACCAAGGCAACTACCTTGGAGGTGCCAATATCTAACCCGACCAATAAATCGCGATTGTCCTTACTCATTCCAATTCCTCATGAATATATTCATTGCTTAAGCTCACTTTTTTTTCCATTTGGGTCATTCGTTTTGATATTGACAGAAGCTAAGTGAACTGCAAAACCATTGGCGTAGCGTAGGTCGATTGCATCTACTCGATTAGCCCACTTATCTTGGACCTGAGGCCAATATTTAAAGAGTCGCGCAACTCGTTCCTCCGTTAAGTTTTTGTCTGAACTTTCTTCATCGCGTCCAAATTCCACTTTCATCCCGTTGGATAGCTTGACATGCCATGCATATCGATCCGATAAGGTTAGCGAGCTAATTTCTGTATTCCATGGCTTAAACCAGGCATTGGCTTTCTCATATAAACGCATCACCTCTTGGCCAGCATCGCTCGGCCCACGGAAATCAATCAACTGGGTATCTTCTGGAAGCTCTGAAGTACGTCCGCTAAATATTTCTCCATGAGTATTGATCAGCTGATGGCTATCGGCTCCACCCCATGTACCAAAGGCTTTCTGTTCTTCAATACTGACAACTAGGCCATTAGGCCAAATACGACGTACATTGGCGTGGCGAACCCATGGCATAGACTCAAAGCCCTTCTTCACATCTTCCAGTTTGACGCTGAAGAAATTTCCTTGAACGGTCTCTAGCACTTCTTGCTTCACAGTCGCTTTATTAATGTGTTGCAAGGTTTGACCTGTCACAGGCTCAATTTGAACTTGTTTAAGCACAAAAACTGGACGCTGACTTAGCCAAACCAAAATACCAATCACTAGCATCACTACAAAACAACGAGTCAAGAGACGGCTTAACTTTTGCATTCTCTCTGGGTGATTCCAGATCGGAGACATTACAAAAGCAAAGAAATTGCCAAACTGTTGTAGGAAGTGACTCATGCTTATGCAACCCCCTCTTGTTTTAGAGTCTGGCTCAATATCCAAAGCACTAAATCTGCATACTCGATACCAGCAGCTTTGGCAGCCATCGGGACCAATGAATGGGAAGTCATCCCAGGGGAAGTATTCATTTCCAGCAAGTAGGGCTTGTCAGTCTTCTGATCGATCATCACATCTGCCCGACCCCAAGTCCGGCAACCGAGGGCTTTATAAGCAGCAAGAGCCAAATTCTGAACAGCAAGATTGATCTCTTCGGGCAGGCCTGTTGGGCATAAATATTTTGTTTCGTCCGAAAAGTACTTATGATGAAAATCATAGTTAGCATCCGGCGGAACAATTTTGATTACTGGTAGAGCTTCAGCACTAGCGCCCTCTCCCACTAATGGACAGGTTAGCTCATCTCCGATGATGCAAGTTTCGGCAATGATCTTCGTATCAATCTTTGCTGCTAACTCGTAAGCTGCCGGTAAATCGCTGACACTCTTCACCTTCGTTAACCCTAAAGATGAGCCCTCATGTGCAGGCTTCACAATCAGAGGTAAGCCTAATTTTTCTGCTACCGCATCCCAGTCGCTATTGGCAGTCAACTCAACAAACACTGGTGTCGATAGGCCATTACTGAGCCACACTTGTTTGGTGACAATTTTGTCGATCGATAATGCAGAGGCAAGGACGCCGCTTCCCGTATATGGGATATTTAAGAGCTCAAGTAAACCTTGAATAGTTCCATCTTCGCCATATCGTCCATGTAATGAGATAAAGATTCGATCAAATTTTTCTTGCGCCAGTTCAGCAGGAGATCGAAGTCCCGGATCAAAAGGATGTGCATCCACACCTTTTAGATGCAGGGCTTCTAAAACACCATTGCCTGACATCAATGAAATTTCTCGCTCACCAGAACGCCCACCAAGCAATACGCCAACTCGACCTAAAGATTGGATATCGAGCTTGGCTAGCTCACGATGAACGCGTTGACCCCATTGACTATGCATGCTTAGCCTCCGCTAAGACATGCGACAGATTGGAAATGGAGCCTGCCCCCATCGTAATTAAGACATCACCATCACGCAGAAGACCAGTAATTTTTTCTGGCATCTCAAGAATGGTGCTCGCAAAAGCCGTCTGTTTAGGATCTAGATCAGCAGTTTGAGTGCCCGCTTCAGCTACTACTGCCTTTAATAGGCTCTTACCATCTGCCCCAGGAATCTTAGCCTCTCCTGCTGGATAGACTTCAGTCAATACGAGTGCGTCAAAATTTTTCAGGACTTGGACAAACTCACCGAAGCAATCACGGGTTCTAGTAAATCGATGTGGCTGGAAAGCCAACACTAAACGACGATCAGGATAAGCCCCTCTTGCTGCTGATAAAGTCGCAGCCATTTCAACGGGGTGATGACCATAGTCATCAATCAAGGTAAAGCTACCGCCACTGGCAAGTGGGATTTCGCCATAGCGTTGGAATCGACGGCCTACACCACTAAATTCGGATAGGGCTTTGACAATGGCTTGGTCACTTACGCCAAGTTCAGTTGCAATACCAATCGCTGCCAAGGCATTTCTGACATTGTGTAGACCCGGTAGATTTAAAGAAATCTGGAGTGGGCCGGGCTTATTACCGTGTCTTCTGACTGTCCGGCGCTCCACTGTAAAGCGCATTGATGTTCCCTCTGCACGCACATCAGTTGCACGAATATCCGCATCATCTGATAAGCCGTAGCGTAAAACAGGCTGGGAAACAAATGGAATAATGTCGCGAACATTGACATCATCAATACAGAGTACTGCTACTCCATAGAATGGCATGCGCTGAATAAATTGCACAAACGCCTGTTTGAGGCGAGCCATATCATGTTGATAAGTATCCATGTGGTCAGCATCAATATTGGTGACCACTTCCATTGCAGGAAAAAGCTGTAAAAAGGAAGCATCAGACTCATCTGCTTCAACCACAATAAAGTCACCCTGTCCTAAGCGCGCATTTGCACCAGCAGAATTTAATTTCCCACCAATCACAAAAGTCGGATCTAAGCCACCCTCTGCTAGAACGGAGGCCACCAAGCTGGTGGTAGTTGTTTTACCGTGCGTTCCAGCGATCGCAATACCCTGCTTGAGACGCATTAATTCACCTAGCATCACTGCGCGCTGAATCACTGGAATTTTGGCTGCACGTGCTGCAAGCACTTCGGGGTTATTGCCAGCAACTGCAGTTGAAATAACAACTGCTTCTGCTGTACCAATATTTTTTGGATCATGTCCAATGTGAATGACTGCGCCCAATGCCTTCAAGCGCTGAGTAGATACACTCTCGGCTAAGTCAGAACCTGATACTTGATAACCTAAATTGAGAAGTACCTCAGCAATACCGCTCATACCAGCGCCGCCGATACCAATAAAGTGAATTTGTTGAACGATATGCTTCATAGCGCTACCCCCGCAGCTTCTGCACATACTTGAGCAACCCGAACTGTAGCTTGTGGTTTAGCTAAGGCATGAGCGTGCTCTGCCATCTTCAATAAAGCATCACGACTCACTCCCTGAATCATTCGAGCCAAGTCATCTGGATTCAGTTGGGTTTGTGGCAACAAGATTGCTGCATGAGCATCTGCTAAGAAACGGGCATTAGCAGTTTGATGATCATCAATGGCAAATGGAAACGGAACCAAACAAGAGGCTACTCCTGCTGCTGCCAATTCTGAAATTGTCATTGCACCTGAGCGACAGATCACAAGATCTGCATTCGCATAAGCAGTAGGCATGTCGTCAATAAAACTGCGGATATCTGCCTGCACTCCCAGGCTTGAATATAAATGCTCAAGATCTTGAAGATGCTTCTCACCCGCCTGATGAATTACCTTTGGTCGAGAGCTTGCGGGTATTAAAGCCAGGGCTGCTGGCACTGCTTGATTTAGAGCTGCAGCACCCAAGCTGCCGCCTACTACCAGGATAGATAAAGGGCCTTGCCGTACGCTGTAGCGTTCTACAGGAGAAGCTAGCTGATCAAAATCTTGACGTATGGGATTTCCCACCCACTCAGCATCTGACATCGTATTTGGAAAACCGGTCAAGGTTTTTCTCGCGATCTTTGCGAGGGCATGATTAGCGCTGCCAGGGATGGAGTTGGATTCATGCAAGACTAATGGTCGTCTCAAGAGTACCGAAACTAAACCGCCTGGGAAAGTAATATAGCCGCCCATACCCAAGACCACGCTTGGTTTGAGACGACGCATAATCTGGAAACTCTGCAAACTGGCTCGCACCAAATTAATCGGCAACATCAATTTAGCTTTTAGTCCCTTACCGCGCAAGCCACCAAAATCTACTGACTCGAAAGATATCTTTGCAGCATTCACAAGGCGGTATTCCATACCGTTTTGGTTACCTAACCAAGAAACTTGCCAACCATGGGCTCTCAGGTATTGAGCAACAGCTAGGCCAGGGAAGATATGTCCTCCCGTACCACCAGCCATCACCAAGATTGAGGGTTGGGTCACAGCTTTCCTCCCCGCATCAGGACTCGATTTTCATAATCGATGCGTAACAGCATAGCGATCGCAATGGCATTCATCAATATTCCTGAGCCACCATAGCTCACCAAAGGGAGAGTCAAACCTTTAGTTGGCAGGAGTCCTAAATTCACGCCCATATTGATGAAGGCTTGCCAACCAATCCAAATGCCTACTCCCTTCGCAGCTAAACCTGCAAAGCTGCGATCCAATTGCAGTGCGGTACGGCCGATCATGAACGAGCGGCGCACTATCCAGTAAAACAAGAAGATCATCACGAGTACACCAACAAACCCGAGCTCTTCACCAATGACTGCCAAAATAAAATCGGTGTGCGCTTCAGGAAGGTAATGGAGTTTTTCGACGCTGCCACCCAAACCAGTACCAAACCATTCGCCACGTCCGAAAGCCATCAAAGAATGAGTGAGCTGGTAGCCCTTATTAGCAGCGTTATCCACCTGCCATGGATCCATAAAAGCCAGAATGCGTCCACGTCGGAATGGAGATAGTGCAATGATGGTAGAGGCACTCGTAATCCCAACTAAGACCAAGCCTCCAAATAATTTGGCATTGATTCCACCGAGGAAGAGAATGCCGAAAGCAATCAGGGCAACCACAATAAACGCGCCCATATCGGGCTCAAGCATTAACAGTGCGCCAACTAGAGCCACTGCAATACCCATCGGTAACATGCCCTTGATAAATGTATGCAAATGCTCCTGGCGTTGAACGGTATAGGTTGCCGCAAAGATTACCGTAGCAAACTTCATGAGTTCAGACGGCTGGAAGTTCATTAATCCCAGTGGAATCCAGCGCTTTGCTCCATTCACACCCTTACCAAGTCCAGGAATCAGAACTGCTATTAATAACAGCAGCGTTACACCAAAAATAATCGGCGAATAACGATCCCAAACCTTGCTTGGAATCTTAAATGCCCAGATACCAACGCCTAAAGCAATTGCCAAAGAAATTAAATGCCGAATCAAAAAGTGATTACTGCTATAGCTTGAGTATTTTGGCCCATCAGCTAAAGTGATCGATGCCGAGTAAACCATCACCAAACCAATCAGCGTGAGCGATAGTACTGCCCAAACTAATAATTGGTCATACTCCATCATGCGAGAGCGGGTCTGCTCAACCCCCGAGACAGCGTCTCTTAAGCCGCTCCGGAAATTATTGATTCCACCGCGAGAAAAACTCCAGAAGCGATCGAGCCCTAAACGATTATCAGGAAATAACTTATCTTTTAAGCTCATACATGAACTCCATCGATCTGCATACCTAATTCAGCCACTTCGGATACAAAAGCATCTGCACGCGCGATGTAATCTTTGAACTGATCAAAGCTGGCACAGGCGGGAGATAACAAAACAATATCGCCAGATTGGGCTTGATGAGCCGCTTGATGAACTGCATTAGCTAGAGTCTCACTGATAGTGCAAGAAACCTCATTACCGAGCGCATCTGCAATGAGGTTTGCATCTTTGCCAATCAAGAAGGCACCTTTAATAAAACGCAGTGCAGGTTCGCGAAGTGGCGAAAAATCTTGGCCTTTACCATCCCCACCGGCGATCAACCAGATTCTTTTTCTAGACTCGTTATTCGCTAGGCCATTTAATGCTGCCACTGTGGCGCCAACATTGGTGCCTTTACTGTCATCAACATACTCAACATCAGCAACAATGCCAATACTTTGTACACGATGAGGCTCGCCCTCGTAATCCCGTAAACCATGCAAGAGCAGACTCATTGGTAAACCTGCGGAACGGGCTAGAGCCAGTGCAGCTAAGGCATTAAGAGCATTATGACGTCCCCGAATTTTCAGTGCATCGGCTGGTATTAAACGCTTGAGTCGCAATTCTTCTTCATCGTCTGGAGTGACCGATTTACGACGGCGCTTGGGTTTTGGCTCTTGATTCTCATCGACCTCAGCCCACACTAACCAATCAATTCCGCCTGCACGTAAATCTCGCTCAATACCAAATGCACCCTGCTCATCTGGACGTCCAGCACCAAAGGTCACAACCGATCTATTGAGCTTCTCTTCTTCAGAGAGCAAATCGAGCACAAGAGAATCATCACGATTCAAGATACAAATAGAGTCAGAGCCAAAAATTCGTGCTTTTGCATTAGCATATGACTGCATATCACCATGCCAATCCAAATGATCCTGGGTGATATTGAGAACAGTCGCTGCAGTTGCATTTAAGCTAGATGTAAATAGCAACTGAAAGCTCGACAATTCCAACACCCATACGTCTGGCATATCACTGAACTGATCTGCTTCGTTTAAACACTGTTGAAGCTTATCAAGCGCAGCAGGACTGATGTTGCCAGCCACCGCCACCTTCTTACCAGCCCGCTCACAGAGTTGACCCGTTAATGCGGTAGTCGTCGTTTTGCCATTCGTCCCAGTTATAGCTAGCACCTTTGGAATATAGGCAGGCAGACCTTCTGCTTGGATGAGGGCTATTGCTGCAATCGCGCGGGCAAAAAACTCAATCTCACTCCACACTTCAACATTACTTTCCTGCGCTGTTGCTAAGAAAGATTGAATGGGCTCTTGAATTGGTGATAAACCAGGGCTGATGCCAATAACATCAACTTCTTTTAGCAAGTCATTAGCCAAAGGACCGTATTGGACATCCTGCAAACCTGCCTGCTCAAGCTCGGCTAACCACGCTTTTTGCTGCTCTGAAAATTTCTCAGGATTACGTGTGTCTGCTAAACAAACCTTTGCACCATTACGCAAGCACCATTTCGCCATTGCTACGCCAGACTCACCTAAGCCTAAGATTAAAAAATGACTTGGGGTCTTTGTGACCGAATCTACAGTCGCTTTAGGGTTGGCAAAAGGGTTTTGAATATTCAACATAGGATTCTAGGCTTACCGTAATTTCAGGCTTGATAAGCCAACTAACACCAACAGGATCGTAATAATCCAAAAACGCACTACCACTTGCGTTTCTTTCCAGCCGCCCAACTCAAAGTGATGATGTAGTGGCGCCATCCGAAAAATACGCCGCCCTTCACCATATCTTTTCTTGGTGTACTTGAACCAAAATACTTGGAGCATCACTGAGAATGTTTCTGCAACAAAAATTCCGCCCATGACGAAAAGAACAATCTCCTGACGGACAATTACAGCAATAGTTCCTAGAGCACCGCCCAGGGCAAGCGCACCAACATCTCCCATGAAGACTTGTGCAGGATGAGTGTTGTACCAAAGGAATGCCAATCCCGCGCCACCCATTGCGCCACAAAAGATCATTAACTCGCCAGCGCCAGGTATGTATGGAAAAAGCAAATATTTTGCATAGATTGCATTACCCATGATATAGGCAAATGCACCCAGGGCAGCACCAACTAAGATCACCGGCATGATCACTAACCCATCGAGACCATCTGTGAGATTGACGGCATTACTGCTGCCTACGATCACAAAATAACTCAAGATAATGAAGCCCATCATGCCCAAGGGATAGCTCACCTCTTTCATGAATGGCAATAACAAGTTTGTCTTCGCTGGAAGATCTAGCGCAAACCCGCTGCGGAGCCAGTCTAGAAACAATTGCAGGACTTTGAGATTGTTGATTTCTGAAACTGAGAATGCCAGATAGATTGCTGCAAATAATCCAATCAGGGTCTGCCAAAAGAATTTTTCTCTTGAACTCATTCCCTTGGGATCTTTACGTGCAACCTTACGATAATCATCAACCCAGCCCACTACACCAAATCCAAAAGTCACAATCATCACGATCCAGATAAAGCGGTTCGTTAAATCTGCCCACAAAATACAGGAGATAAAAATTCCCAACAAAATGAGGACCCCACCCATCGTGGGTGTCCCGGTCTTCACCAAGTGGCTTTGTGGTCCGTCGCTTCGTACGGATTGACCCATTTTTAATGCTGTTAATTTGCGAATCACCCAAGGGCCTGAAATCAAACCAATTAATAGGGCTGTTAACGTAGCCATCACAGCGCGGAAAGTAATGTAGTTAAAGACCCGCAAGAAACCGAGATCGTCTTGTAACCATTGCGCCAAGATTAAGAACATGTATTGGCCTCCTCTTGCAAGGCTTTTACGACTCGCTCCATACGCATAAACCGAGAACCTTTAATCAAAATATGAATTTTTTCTGCAGACTCAGTGCATTTTGTTTTTAAAGCGAGAGCTAGATCTGCTTGTAAATTGTCTAACTCTGCAAAGTGCATAGCACGCGAATCCAGCTGGTGCTTTTGTTTAATCTCATTGAAACCCTGGACTGCTAATTGAGACTGCTCCCCAATCGCAAACAATTGATCAATGCCTTGCTGTGCAGCGTAGACCCCTACCTCATGATGAAATGCAGGGCCTTGCTCTCCCACTTCACCCATATCGCCCAACACTAGCCAACTAGCTCCGCGCGTTTGCTTTAAAGCATCGATGGCTGCACGAACAGAATCTGGATTCGCGTTATAACTATCGTCAATTAAGGTGCACTGTGCATTCAATTGACTGGACTGCATCCGACCACTCACTGGGGAGAAGGCTTCTAAACCGTTTTGAATATTTTTTAGACTGAGATTGGCTGCTAAAGCTACTGCTGCTGCAGCAAGGGCATTGGAAGCATTGTGTAGACCCAGAGTTTTCAATTGAACTTCAATGGATCCATTGTCAGTGTTGATTTGTAAATGCCCATTGCCCAACAGAACTCCCGAAACTGCAGCTGGAGCAGAAAGTGCAAAATCAATCACTTTGCGATCACCTGCTACTTTTTTCCATAAGGAGCTATATTCAGAATCGGCTGGAAAGACCGCTACACCATTCAATGGCAATGCTTTTAATACATCAGAATGCTCTTGAGCTACAGCGGCAACACTGGCCATAAACTCTTGGTGCTCTCGTTGTGCATTATTAATCAGTGCAATATTCGCTTGGGCAATCGCTGCTAACTCAGCAGTTTCACCAGGATGATTCATACCCAACTCAATCACCGCCAGATGATCAGATGAACGCAGGCGTAGTAGGGTTAATGGCAATCCAATGTCATTATTGAGATTACCTTGGGTTACTAAGGTTGCGGACTCACCCACAGCACTTCTAAATATTGCAGCAATCATTTCTTTAACGGTAGTCTTACCATTACTACCAGTAACTAGTGCGAGAGGAATGGGATGCTTTGCTCTCCATGCTTTAGCCAGTTGACCAAGGCCTTCTCGAGTGTCTGTGACACATACCGCTGCTAAATTCTCTGGGCACTGACTTGGATTGCTAATCATGGCAGCACTGGCAGCAGATTTTGCAATCTCTCCTAAAAACTGATGTGCATCAAAATGCTCACCACTTAAAGCAATAAAAAATTCGCCTGGCTGTATTTTTCTGGTATCACTACTGATCCCAGAAACACTGACTTCATGAGATTTCTCAAGGGCAATATTCAGTAATTCGCTACCGGGTAGCATTTGATGAATTTCTGCAAGATTGGTCATCGCGTGCATCAGATCACCCCTCCTGCCGCTAAAAGAATGTGCTCTTGATCAGAGAAGTCAAATTTCTTACCGCTAATTTCCTGGGTCGACTCATGCCCCTTACCTGCCACCAGCACAACATCCGCTTCTTTTGCATGACGCACAGCCGACATAATGGCAGCAGCCCGATCGATAATAATTTGCGCTTTACTTACTGACACTCCCATTCCAGATCGAATCATGTCAATAATTGCATGAGGATCTTCTGATCTGGGGTTATCGCTGGTGATGATTACTTCATCAGAAAATTGCTCTACCACTCGCCCCATCTGTGGGCGCTTGTTGATATCACGATCGCCGCCACAACCAAAGACGCACCAGAGCTTACCCTGACGTTGATCCGCAATGGGGCGCAAGGTATTGAGCACTTTTTCTAAGGCATCTGGGGTATGAGCGTAATCAACGATCACCAATGGCCCAGCTTTATTGAGCTGCACTAACTCCATACGACCTATGACGGGTTTTAATTTACTAATTCGCTTACTAGCTTCTGCAATACCCAAACCTTGGCTGAGTAAAACAGCAAAGACTGCCAAACAATTGCTGACATTAAATTCCCCGATCACCGGAATATGAAGCGCTTGTGAGCCATGACCTCCATAAACAAATACGGCGTCATAGCCATTGCTACTCATGACCAAGTCTTTTGCGTGTACCCGCTGTAAACGGTCACCAAATTTTTCAAAACCCTGAAAGGTGCTTTGATCTAATCCGTAGCCCCAAACATTAACGGTATTCCTAGTCAGTGCTTGCATTGCAAGCTCTCTTCCAAAAGGATCATCCATGTTCAGAACAACATTTTTTAAGCCGGGCTGCGTAAATAATTTTGCTTTTGCCTGGGCATACTCTCCCATATTGGCGTGATAGTCCAAATGATCTTGACTCAAATTGCTAAATACTGCGCAATTTATATTGAGTCCGGCAATACGCTCTTGATCTAAAGCATGAGAAGAGACTTCAATGGCCAATTGTTTGGCGCCTTGATCACGCAAGCTACTTAACTGCGTCTGCAATGTCGGCGCATCTGGGGTCGTATACCCCGTCTGAATTAAGGAACCCGACAGCCCCGCTCCTAGTGTGCCAATCACAGCTGCACGCTGAGTGGGAGTATCTAGAGCCTGAGCAATCCACTGGGTAATACTCGTCTTCCCATTGGTACCAGTAACCCCAACTACATTGAGATCGAGACTGGGGTTGCCATACCACTCCGCACTGATAACTCCTGCATATTTTGCTAGATTCTGAACTGCAAAGCACTGTGGGTGATCTTCAAACTGATCATCCATGTCAGTCGGGTCATAAACCACTGCTTTAGCACCACCCTCAAGAGCAGCAGCGATATACAGTCGACCATCACGAAGTGCCTTGCCATGACCAACGGGATAGGCAAAAAAGATATCGCCTAATTTGATTTGTCGACTATCGCTTTTAATCTTGGCGGCGGGAGCTACCATTTTTTGTAAATGCTCAATCAAGTGATTGGGTTCAATATGCACTGCCACCCTCATCTTTTCAAAACCACTTGTTGAGCTTTTAGTCCTGTTGCCTGATTCTCAACAGGAGGCTTTACATCATCAGATACCATTTGCTTAATATTGGCATCGGGTAAGACATTCAAGGTTCTCAAAGTCTCACTCACAATGGTTGAGAACACAGGGGCCGCAACATCACCACCATAGTGACTCCCGCCAGTGGGCTCATCAACCATCACGGCCACGACAATTCGTGGCGAACTGATCGGTGCAATGCCGGCAAAATAAGCACGATAAGAATTACCATAACCTTTACCAACCAACTTATGTGCTGTACCAGTTTTGCCACCTACCCGATAACCATCTGCTTGGGCTTTGACGGCTGTACCACCTGGTTCAGTTACTGTCTCAAGCATGCTGCGCATCTCAATCGCAGTTTTGGCAGAAATCACTCTTACACCTGGCTTAACTTCTGAGCTGCGCTGTATCGTCAAAGGAACTAGCTCTCCGTCACGCGCAAAAATGGTGTAAGCGCGTGCAACCTGAAATAGGGATGCAGAGATTCCATAACCAAATGCAATGCGCGCCTGATCGGATGGAACCCATTTTTGATAGGGATGCAATGTTCCAGATACGGAACCAGGAAAACCAATCTTGGGGGCCTGGCCAAAACCAACGGCTGTATACATATTCCACATCTCTTCAGGCGAGAGATTATTCATCGCAATTTTGGCCGTTCCAATATTGCTTGATTTTTGGATCACTTGTGAGACCGTTAGATTTCCATAGGGATGGGTATCCGTAATAGGTTTAGGGCCAATCAAATAACTCGCACCAATCACCATATTCGTATTAGGAGTGATGGCACCCTTCTCTAATGCCGTTGAGATTGTGAAAGGTTTTATCGTTGAGCCAGGCTCAAAAGTATCGGTGAGCACGCGATTGCGAAGTTGCTCGCCAGTCAAATTACGACGATCATTCGGGTTATAGCTTGGGTAATTCGCTAAAGCCAAGATCTCCCCAGTTTGAGTATCTAAAACGACTGCCCCACCTGCTTTAGCATGATGCTGCTCAACCGCACTCTTGACGGCGTTATAGGCAAGATATTGAATCTTGCTATCAATGGACAACTGCAAATCTTTTCCATTTTGTGGTTCTTGCTCAATAGCAACATCCTCAACAACTCGACCTAAACGATCGACCACAACGCGCCGTTGCCCAGGACGAGCAGCCAGCTCTTTTTCATGTGAGAGCTCCATGCCTTCTTGGCCGCGGTCTTCCACATTGGTGAAGCCTACAACGTGAGCCATCGCTTCACCCTCTGGGTAAAAGCGACGGTACTCATTGTTTAGTCCAATACCCGGTATTTCTAATTGTTTAATTTGCTGAGCTACTGCAGGATCAACCTGTCGCTTCAAGAAAACTTGCTTGCGCTCTTCTTTGAGTTTTTTACGCAAGTCTGATTCATTCATTTGCAAGAGGTTTGCTAGCTGACGAATCTTTTCTGACGATAAATCATCAGGCACGGTATCGTTATAAGCGATCACGGATTTCGCCTCAAGACTGGTTGCGATGACATTGCCATTGCGATCCAAAATCTTGCCGCGACTTGCTGGCAATTCAAGCTCGCGCTGAGTTCCTCGTACTGCTTTTGCTTCATAAAAAGCATTGCCCGGACCTTGAATCCAGAATGCTCTTAATAAAAGTAGCATGAAAACAAAGAACAGCATGAATAACATCAAGCGCGACCGCCACATTGGCAGACGCAACACTAAATTCGGGGTAGTCGAAAAACCAACTGGTCTCATTTGCTCTCCTTAATGTACAAAGTACGTTCAGGAGAGATGGGTGACATGTGCAATTGATTGCGAGCAGTGTCACGAATACGTGAAGATTTTGAAAGGTTACGCTGCTCATATTCCAAGCGTAGCCAATCTTGATTTAATCGACGCTCTTCGTTTTGCACTTGCTCAATGGCAACAAATAATTTACGCGCCCGCTGTTGTGCAGCTACGAGCGACAAAGCACAAATCAATAGCAGAGCGAGCAAAGTAAAGGTTGCGCGGTTCATGCTAACGCCCCCATTCTTTTTTCTGCCACTCGCATAATGGCCGAGCGTGCACGAGGGTTTTCTTTAAGTTCTTCCTCGCCTGGACGAATTCGAGCGATGATTTCAAGGGCGCTTTGTGGCAAATCTTTTTCCCGCAGAGGCAAACCGCGAGGCACTTCCACTTTGGCATGCGCTTGCAAGAATTGTTTGACGATGCGATCTTCAAGAGAGTGGAAACTAATGACGGCTAAGCGTGCGCCTGGTTTAAGCAAACTTAAAGCAGCTTTAAGACCCAACTCAAGGTCTTCTAATTCCCGATTAATAAAAATCCGCAATGCCTGAAAAGTACGTGTAGCAGGATCTTGACCTGGCTCGCGAGTGCGAACCACGCTAGCCACCAAATTTGCTAACTGCAAGGTCGTTTTAGGAGACAAGCCTTCCTCACGCTTAGCAACAATAGCTTTGGCAATTTGTGATGCGAAGCGCTCTTCTCCGTAGGTCTTAATCACTTTACTGATTTCCTCCTGCGGCGCCTGCTCTAACCACTCCGCTGCCGTGATTCCGTGATCCGTATTCATTCGCATATCGAGCGGTCCATCCCGTCGAAATGAAAATCCACGATGCGCTTCGTCTACTTGAGGTGAGCTGATTCCAAGATCCAACAAAATTCCATCGATCGATGCTGGTTCGGCGTACTGATCCATCTGTGCAAAGCTGCTGTGAATGATGGAAAACCTTGGATCCTTGATTGCTTTTGCTACTGCAATGGCATCCAAGTCTTTGTCGAATGCCATCAAACGTGCATTTGTATTCAACTTGCTCAGTAACCGCTGTGAATGCCCGCCTCGCCCAAACGTCCCATCGATGATGACAATCTTTTTGGTTTGATCTTGAAGCAGTGGCCCATCGATTAAAGCGGTCACCGCCTCGGCCAGAAGTACTGGGCGATGTGTATGGTTCATGGCACTCAATCATTAAAAATTAAATTGCTTGAGTGCCTCAGGCATGCCTTGTGCAATGGCAGCCTGCTCTTTTGCAGCATAGCTTGCCGCATCCCACAATTCGAGGTGACTTCCCATTCCGAGAAGCATCACTTCTTTTTCAATGCCTGCAGCTGAACGCAACTCTGGACTGACCAAAATTCTGCCTGCACTGTCTAACTCAACATCTGCAGCACTTCCTAAAAATATTCTGCGCCACCAATGCGCATCCATCGGCAACTGAGCAACGCGGGAACGAAAGGTTTCCCACTCAGGCCTGGGGAATAACAGCAAGCAGCCATCGGGGTGTTTGGTTAGGGTCACTCTACCTTCGCCCTGAACCAACAAGGCGTCACGATGCTTGGCCGGCACAGACATGCGACCTTTTGCATCTAAATTGAGAGCTGAAGCACCTTGAAACACGATTTACCCCACTTTTTCACACTTCCTCCCACTTTAGAGGATCAAATACCGAGGGTCAAGTGTTTTAAGGGGTTTTTTTAGGAAATTCTCTAGTGTTTACAAACACTTAGCGTTGTCTGTTCATAAAATACTGAGAATAAAATCTCTCTTTTAAACAATAACTTGGCTAATATACTTAATAGTAGGTCTTAGCTATAGAGCTAAATATGACAGAAATACACTGTTTTTAATCACAGTATATTTATTTTTCGATATTCAAAAAACGTGTGATTTAGATTTTGTAAGCACTGCTCGTCATCAGCTTAGAACTTGCTTCCATTAGCTTCTGAACTGTCGGAGGCAAAACCACTCCACCAGCTTCCATCGCCTCTTTGCCGTGCTCGATTTCATCAAGGCGCATTTGCTCGACAATCGCACGAGACTGCTGATCATTTTCAGGCAAAGTCGATAAGTGACTTTGAAGGTGATTCTCAACCTGTTTTTCGGTTTCAGCAACAAAACCTAAACTCCATTGATCACCCGCTAAGCCAGCTAGCAAGCCAATTGCAAAGGATCCAGCATACCAAAATGGATTGAGATAGCTTGTATGTGAGCCCAACTCTTTTAACCGTGTTTCACACCAAGCAAGATGATCCATCTCCTCTTCTGCAGAGTGCTTGAGCATCTCTTGAATTTGAGGGTCTCGTGCTAAAAATTTTTGTGATTGGTAGAGTGCCTGGGCACAAACTTCACCCACGTGATTGACGCGCATTAAACCTGCAGAATGTGCACGCTCTGTTTCACTTAAAGGGGTTTTACCCTGAACTTCATTTTTCGGAATCGAGCGTCGAGAATGGGCTCCGCCTGAAATCGATTTCAGGGCAGTATCAAACTCAATAATCAGGCGATCTGACAAAAACATAGGCAAAAATCCTAGACCTGAACCTCAGCCTTGCAGCTCGACTTGGTCTTGAGACCCAACTCTTTCAAAAGAGCGAGGTCTTGTTCCGCCTCAGGATTACCGGTAGTAAGTAGTTGCTCACCATAGAAAATCGAGTTTGCTCCAGCCTGAAAACACATTGCCTGAACGGCTCTACCCAGCTCCTGGCGACCCGCGGATAAACGCACTCTGGCACGAGGCATGGTGATGCGAGCCACTGCGATCGTGCGAACAAACTCCAGAGGATCTAAAGGTTCTTGGTCGGCCAAAGGTGTACCTACAACAGGCACCAAATGGTTAATCGGCACAGACTCTGGGTAAGGCTTCAGGTTGGCAAGGCGGGCAATAAAAGCGGCCCTTTGCTGGCGTGACTCACCCATACCCACAATGCCACCACAACAGACTGACATCCCAGCTGCGCGCACATGATCTAACGTATCGAGGCGGTCTTGGTAGTCTCTAGTGGTGATGACAGAGCGATAAAAATCTTCGCTGGTATCCAGGTTGTGGTTATAAAAATCCAGGCCCGCTTCCTGCAAAGCCTTAGCCTGATTGGCTTCTAGCATACCCAGGGTTGCACAGGTCTCTAGACCAAGCGCCTTCACGCCCTTGATCATGGCAGTCACTTTTTCTATATCTCGGTCCTTGGGTTCACGCCAGGCTGCACCCATACAAAAGCGATTGGAGCCTGCCGCTTTTGCTGCTTTAGCTGCCTCTAAGACTTCGTCCAAGTCCATTAGCTTATTGGCTTTGATATCGGTGTGGTAGCGCGCTGCTTGGGGGCAATAGCCACAATCCTCAGGACAACCACCTGTCTTAATCGACAGGAGGGTGGCTAATTCCACATCACCCTCTGGGAAGTTGCTGCGGTGCGTCTCTTGTGCCTTAAACATCAACTCATTAAATGGGAGGGCAAAAAGTGCCTCAATTTGGGCAACGGTCCAGGTCGCCCCAATATCCAACTCCTTGATGCGCTGATCTGGCGATTTGATGTGATTCAGCGGCTTTTCAATCGTTTGCGAGTCCAGCATGGTGAATTTCCAGGAAATGACCTATTCAAACCTCAAACATAACAGATAGAGACTTAAATTAGGGAAAACTAGTGGTCAAATATCAATCATGAATACGCATTGGATTGACGAGCAGAATTTGCCAGACTCAAAAAACTGGGTTAAGCGGAGTTTGGCAGCAGTATGGCACCCCTGCACCCAGATGAAACATCATGAGTCTTTACCACTCATTGCCATTACTCGTGGTGAGGGTGCTTGGCTATTCGACGATAAAGGTAATCCATTTTTAGATAGCATCAGCTCCTGGTGGACCAATTTGTTTGGCCATGCTAATACTCGCATTAACCAAGCCATTACAAGTCAGCTAGAAAAAATTGAGCATGTGATGCTGGCTGGGTTTACCCATGCACCAGTTGTCGAACTTTCAGAAAAACTCAGCGCCTTAACCCAAGGTCATCTGGGTCATGTGTTTTATGCATCTGATGGCGCTTCTGCAGTGGAGATTGCCTTAAAGATGAGTCATCACTATTGGCAGCTTCAAGGGAAGACTGAAAAGAAAAAATTTGTTTGCCTTGAGAATAGCTACCACGGGGAAACTCTCGGTGCATTAGCAGTGACTGATGTTGCCCTCTTTCGTGAGGCCTATGGCTCACTCTTGCAATCGGTTTTTATTGCGCCCTCACCAGATAGTCGAAAAGCAATATCAGGGGAGTCCAGTGTAGATGTTGCAATTCGAGCTGCAGATGATCTAGAAGCCATTCTTGCTAAAGAACATCACAACATTGCTGCCTTGATCATAGAGCCCTTAGTGCAATGTGCAGGACAAATGGCAATGCACTCTCCAGAGTATCTGCGGCGAGTGAAGACCTTATGTGAGCAATATGAGATTCATCTGATAGCCGATGAAATTGCAGTGGGGTGCGGACGGACTGGTAAATTTTTTGCTTGTGAGCATGCTGGTATTTGGCCTGACTTTTTAACATTGTCTAAAGGCATTAGCGGAGGTTACTTACCGCTTTCACTTTCTATGACAACAGAGAAAATTTACCGCGCCTTTTACCAAGATCAAACTGCTCAGGGATTTTTGCATTCGCACTCATATACCGGCAACCCTCTAGCTTGCGCTGCTGCATTGGCTACCCTTGCGATCTTTGAAACAGACCAGGTCTTGGAAAAAAATATTGAGCGAGCACAAGATCTAAAAAATACTTTTAGCTGGGCCAAAGTAGATCCACGTTTAGAACATTGGCGCCAGCAAGGCATAATTCTGGCCTTTGACGTTAAACCTTCGGCTTTAAAAAAGCCGCATCGTTTCGCACGAGAGATGTTTGCAGCAAGCCTTTTAGAGGGAATATTAATTAGGCCCATCGGCAACACAATCTATGTCATGCCTCCATATATTTTGACTCAATCTGAAACTCAAAATATGAGTCAAGCAGTACAGCGCGCCCTGAACCAGGTTTTGCAATGAGCAATTCGTTTAAGGCACTGACACTCGTCAATCAAGCCATTACTCGACTGGAAGAGGGGCTCCTAAAACGCAGCCTTCGCATTAATGAAAAAGCCTGCGATGTAGATGCTGTTGTGGGAGACCGAGCGCTAAAAACGTTTTGTAGCAACGATTATCTAGGGCTCGCTAATCATCCCGCACTGGTAACAGCATTATCTGATGGCGCCCAAAAATATGGAGTTGGTAGCGGTGCCTCACATCTCATTAGTGGCCATAGTCGCGCACATGAGTTACTCGAAAATCAATTGGCTCGCTTTCAGAGTGCACATATCCCAAATGCACGCGCCCTTTTTTTTAGTACTGGCTATATGGCGAATCTGACCGCCATTACTGGACTCATTGGATTGGCGAACAAGGGTGAAGCTCATATCTACTCTGCAGCGCTCAATCACGCATCATTAATCGATGGCGTTCGCTTAGCTAGCTCACAACACCAAGCTTTAGTGACTATTTTTGATCATCTTGATCTTGCTTCGCTTGAGAAGGACTTGAGTAAAGATACCTCCTCTTTAAAGCTGATCGTGATCGATGGCGTCTTCAGCATGGATGGTGATCTCGCACCACTCAACTCATTACTGCAGCTAGCGAACCAATATGATGCATTACTCATGGTCGACGATGCGCATGGCTTTGGCGTACTCGGTGAAAAGGGTCATGGCATCCTAGAGTACTTAGATCTTCACTCTGAGCGATTGATTTATATCGGCACCTTAGGCAAAGCAGCTGGTGTCAGCGGTGCATTTATTTGTGCTGCGGATTCTTTCATTGAATGGCTGATTCAAAAAGGACGGCCATACATCTACACCACTGCAACATCTCCAGCAATTGCGCATGCTGTTTCCAAAAGTCTTGATCTGATTGAAGGAATTGAGGGTAAGACAAGGCGCAAACATTTAGATGAATTAATCAAGCTTTGGAATGAGGAAATGGTGTTCTCATGCTGGCAGAAAGCATCTTCTTCAAGCGCTATTCAGCCTGTGATCATCGGCAGCAATGCGCATGCCTTACAAGCTGCCAAATTGCTGGATGCAGCGGGATATTGGATACCAGCCATCCGACCCCCAACTGTCCCTGAGGGTAAGGCCCGTTTGCGAATTACTTTTTCTGCAAACCATACCGTGGATGATGTGAAAGAACTCATTCAAACCTTACAAAAGATCGAGTCCAGCATGCTTGTAGAGGGTGTATCACTATGAGTCTTGCAAAGGGCTATTTCGTTACAGGCACCGATACTGAAGTTGGTAAAACGCTCGTCAGCGCAGCATTGCTATGGAAACTCAATGCCATGAACATTGATTCCGTTGGATTCAAGCCAGTTGTTGCTGGTACCTATCCAGCAGCAGATGGGTCACCTCTCAATGAAGACTTAGAAAGTTTAAGAATTGCATCTGCAACCAGAACTCAATACCCGCCATCCGCAAATGATCTCTGTCCATATATCTTAGATGCCCCCGTTGCACCGCACCTTGGCGCATCTGCTCAAAATATCGTGATTGATCCAAAAGTCATTTTGAGTACCTTTAAGAAATTACAAAATACATTCTCAACTGTTGTTGTCGAAGGTGTTGGTGGGTTTTTAGTACCCATCAATGCTGAAGAAAATATGGGCGATCTGGCTGTCAACTTTGATTTACCTGTGATCTTGGTTGTTGGGATGCGCTTAGGCTGCATTAATCATGCCCTCTTGAGTTGCGAAGCCATTGCCAAGCGCAAACTCAAGCTGGCAGGATGGGTTGCCAATACATTGAATGAACCGATGAGCATGCTGGAAGAAAATGTCTCAACCCTAAAAACTCGTATTCCCGCACCCTTTTTAGGGCTTATTCCTCGCCTCAGCAATCACTTAGTAAAACCCCAAAATGCGCCCTATTCGACAGAAGCGCTTGATTTTGCTGCTCAGCACCTGAATTTAGAGCTCCTTTAAGAGACTTTCCATCACTTTCGGCTAAGATGAAGGGATGCGTTTACTCCCTGAGATCATTGATTCCTCAAGCGCAATTCAAGAAATTCGGCGCAATATCCATGCCCACCCTGAATTACGCTTTGAAGAGAATCGCACTTCACAACTCGTAGCTGAAGCACTCTCGAGCTGGGGGATTGAAGTCTTCCGTGGCCTCGGAAAAACTGGGGTGGTCGGTCGTATTAATGGAGAGCTCGGTCCAGGAAAAATGATTGGCATGCGCGCCGATATGGATGCTCTGCCCTTGCAAGAGCACAACACTTTTTCACATTCATCTCAATACGCTGGAAAAATGCATGCATGTGGCCATGATGGTCATACCGCAATGTTGCTCGGAGCTGCTGAATATTTATCCAATCATCGAGATTTCAAAGGAAGTGTGATCTTTATTTTTCAGCCTGCCGAAGAGGGTGGTGCTGGCGCCCGCGAAATGATCAACGATGGCCTATTTAAACAGTTTCCTTGTGACGCCGTCTTTGGCCTTCACAATTGGCCAGGCTTAGCTGAAGGCAATTTTGGTGTTACTACTGGCCCCATGATGGCCTCTAGTAATACTTTTGAAATTACGATCAAAGGCAAAGGTGGTCATGCCGCACTTCCACACAATAGCGCAGATCCCGTTCTCACTGGAGTGCAAGTAGTTCAATCCTTGCAAAGCATTATTACTCGCAATAAACGTCCGGTTGATGCCGCCGTTTTATCTGTGACCCAGTTTCATGCTGGTGAGACCAGCAATGTAATACCAGACAGCGCCTTTATTGGTGGCACTATTCGGACCTTTACCTTAGAGGTCTTAGATTTAATGGAGCAAAGACTACGTGAAA
The DNA here is from genome assembly GCF_018687555.1 of Polynucleobacter sp. MWH-P3-07-1. Classification (NCBI taxonomy): domain Bacteria; kingdom Pseudomonadati; phylum Pseudomonadota; class Betaproteobacteria; order Burkholderiales; family Burkholderiaceae; genus Polynucleobacter; species Polynucleobacter sp. MWH-P3-07-1. The sequence continues at coordinate 138,913 of NZ_CP061296.1, read as the reverse complement.
TTGCAGAACATGTGGCCAATGCTTTTGACTGTCACGCCGAAATTGTCTTTTCACGCAACTACCCTCCACTCATTAATCATGCAAAAGAAGTTCATTTTGCTGGCGAAGTGATGAAAGAACTCGTAGGCGAAGATCGGGTGAATATGCATATTGATCCCACTATGGGTGCTGAAGACTTTGCTTTTATGCTGCTAGAGAAGCCGGGATGCTACGTCTTCTTAGGTAACGGCGACGGGGACCATCGCTCGGCAGGTCATGGCATGGGACCATGTCACTTACACAACCCGTCTTATGACTTCAATGATGCGCTCATTCCGGTTGGAGTGAGTTACTGGGTCAAACTCGCTCAGCGCTATCTAGCTTAAGAGTTCGTAAATTTCGCTGGGCGTTTTTCAATAAAAGCTGCCATGCCTTCTTTTTGATCATGGGTAGCAAAGCAACTGTGGAATAAACGGCGTTCCAAATGAATTCCTTCAGAGAGCGTCGTTTCATAAGCAGTATTGATGCTTTCCTTGGCCATCATGATGGTCAATAAAGGCATCGATGCAATCTCCTGCGCAACTGCGATCACTTGTTTCAAGAAATCCGCTTGTGGAAAAATTCGAGAAACCAAGCCTGCTCGCTCAGCTTCAGCTGCATCCATCATGCGGCCGGTTAATACGAGATCCATTGCTTTCGATTTAGAGACAGCGCGGGGCAAGCGTTGGGTGCCACCAGCGCCTGGAATAATTCCTAACTTAATTTCGGGTTGGGAGAATTTAGCGGTTTCTGAGGCCATGATCATGTCGCACATCATAGCTAGCTCACAGCCACCGCCAAGCGCATAACCAGATACTGCAGCAATGATCGGTTTACGAATTTTTCTAATCTGATCCCAATTGCGCGTGATGAATTCTTGGCGATAGACTTCGTTAAAGCTCAGGCTTGCCATCTTAGAAACATCCGCTCCTGCGGCAAACGCTTTTTCGCTTCCCGTCACGATCATGCATGCAATCTGATCATCGGCATCGAATTTTTGCAAAGCAGAAACAAGCTCATCCATCAAGTCGTTATCAATCGCATTGAGGACCTGAGGTCGATTCAGGGTGATGATGGCAACCTTACCATCCACCTCAGTCAATATATTTTGATTACTCATGATTTCCTTCCAGCAAGAAGATTGTCTTAACGAGGCAATAGTAACCACATCTTGCCATTTTGCTTCATATGGCCCGCTAGCTCTGCCGCTGCATCACCAGATCCCCAGTAGAAATCTGCTCTAACGCCGCCCACAATGGCATTTCCAGTATCTTGCGCCATGACCAACTTTTGAATCCAATCGCCATTCGATAGTTTGCTGGTCGCTAAAAATACTGGCGCGCCAATAGGAATTGACCTCAGATCAACGGCAATACTTCTTTCGGGAGTCAGTGGCACCCCTAAGGCTCCAACTGGACCTACATCAGCACCGCCATCGCTCGGCAACTCTTTAAAGAAAACAAAGCGCGGATTGGCATTCAGCATTTCGTCTACTTGGCCTGGGTTGCGCTTAGCCCATTCAGAGATACCCTGCATCGAGGCCTGGCTCTTGGAAAGCGCATTGCGACTAATTAACCACTGGGCAAAAGATTGAAAAGGCTGGTCATTTGTTCCAGCAAAACCTAGACGCAAAATACGGCCATCTTGCAGACGAATTTTTCCCGAACCCTGAACCTGCATAAACGCTGCTGCAACCGGATCTTGGACCCAAGCGATTTCAGAGCCATTTAAAACCCCTGAACTCAGTAGCTGCGCCCGCGTTGGCGCAGGCATCGGCTTGGATTTCTTCCAGGCACTTGGGTAGGCATATAAAGGAACGGTAAATGTATTTGTTCTCGTTAGCGAACCATTCATGAGAGGTTCGTAATAGCCCGTAATGAGGCCGGTATCGCTACCGTTATTGCTATTACGCACTTCGTAGACCTGAAAACGACTTTCAAAGTATTGACGAATGCCTTGGGTATCACGCGCTGAAAGGGTATTTGCTTGGGCACAAACTCCGCGCCAATTGATCTCGCCGCTTTTTTTCCGAAGGACCTCGCAGCTCCTCAGCCACGCAGGCCAAGCCTTGCTGAGATCATCCTCGCGCCATCCTGGTAGAGCCTGCCATGAGACTGCAGAAAAAGTAGCTATCTGAGAGCCATATGAACTGGGAGCCCCTCCACCACTGGAGTAAGTTCCCGGGCCACGTGTGGGGGGCACAGAGCAGCCCACAACCAAACCCAAAATAGCCGCTAGGAATACACTACTCAGGTAGCGCCGACTGAGACAACCCAATAATTGATGAAATTTAGAAGCCATGATTGCCAATTTACTCGATGAATACCCAATGCTTCTTTTTGTCCTTGAGGCAGCCATTGCGCTGGGATTGTTATTGTTTATTGTCCTTTGGACCGGAAAAGGGAAAAAATAGCTAGTTGCTAGTGCAAAGTTCTAGGCATCACTAGGGCAAACTCAGGAATAGGCGCCTGAAAGAACTGAGCCTCCTCAGTAATGCAGAAATATTCCCCTCTCATGGTGCCGGCCGGAGTGGGCAAAGTCGCCCAGCTGGTGTACTCAAATTGCTCGTTTGGCCTTAAAAGCGGTTGCTGACCAACCACCCCCAAGCCACGCACCTCCTGGACGCCTCCATCTCCATCCGTAATGAACCAATGACGGGCGATCAACTGAACGTTCACCGCCCCAGAATTCCGAATGGTCACGGTATAGGCGAAGGCGAATTGTTGGTTATCGGGGTCAGATTGCTCTGGAAGGTACTGGGAGTGCACAGTAATACTGATCTCTATGGAATTCATGCCGCAATTCTGCTCCATCCAAAGTACAACTGCAAGCTAGAATCTAGGGATGGATAAGCCAAATTTGCCCCCCAATCCGCCTTTTGTCATAGCGCCCTCGATCTTGTCGGCTGACTTTGCCTGTCTAGGCAAAGAAGTGACAGAGGTTCTCGCTGCTGGGGCAGACTGGATTCACTTTGACGTGATGGATAACCACTACGTCCCTAACCTCACCATTGGACCATTGGTCTGTGAAGCTATTCGACCACACGCCATCAAAAATGGTGTGCCAGCAATCATCGATGTCCATCTAATGATTGAACCTGTTGATCGAATTGTTCCTGACTTTGCCAAGGCGGGGGCCAACCTCATTAGCTTTCATCCTGAGGCAAGCCCTCATGTGAATCGCACGCTGAATCTGATACGTGATCACGGCTGTCAAGCAGGTTTAGTTTTCAATCCTGCAACCCCCTTAGACCATCTCGATCACATTCTGGATTTAGTGGATCTGGTTTTACTCATGTCAGTCAATCCCGGATTTGGTGGGCAGTCATTTATTCCAAGCACGCTCAGCAAGATAGCCCAAGTCAGAACTCGCTTAGACCGCCATCAACAGGAAAGCGGTAGAAAGATACGACTTGAAGTCGATGGTGGTATCAAAATCGATAACATCGCTGAGGTTGCAAAGGCTGGTGCTGATACATTTGTCGCTGGCTCAGCGATTTTTGGCAAACCCAATTACGCAAATATTATTCAAGAGATGCGCTCAGAATTGGCGAAGTCAGGACAAGCGTAATGCAGCTCGATGAATTTAATGCTTTAGCAAAGCAAGGCTTTAATCGCATTCCTTTGGTAAAAGAAGTATTGGCCGATCTTGAGACACCGCTATCACTTTATGTGAAGCTCACTCAAGCCTTTGGTAAGAAAAATACTTACTTATTAGAATCTGTTTTGGGCGGTGAGCGCTTTGGGCGTTTTTCATTTATTGGCCTACCAGCCAAAACCATCTTAAGAACTACTGGTACACCTACTGCCCCTCTGACTGAAATCGTCACTGATGGCAAGGTTGTAGAAAGCAATCAAGATAATCCGCTCGATTTTATTGACGCTTACTTCAAACGTTTTAAGGTTGCCTTACAAGCTGGGCTACCCCGCTTCTGTGGGGGCTTAGCAGGTTATTTTGCTTACGACACTGTACGCTATATCGAAGCAAAACTCGCTAGACACAATCTCCCAGACGAGCTGGGTGTGCCTGATATTCAACTCATGCTCACAGAAGAATTAGCAGTAGTTGATAACGTTGCTGGCAAAATTTATTTTATTGTCTATGCCGATCCTTCTCAGAACGATAGCTTTTCAAAAGCACAAGCGCGTTTGAAGGAATTACTCGCATGTTTAAGCAAACCTTTCAGCATGCCTGCCTCTCGACCAAGTAGCAAAACTGAATTGGTGCGTAACTTTAAGGCGGCAGATTTTGAGAGCGCCGTTCTCAAAACCAAAGAATACATTTTGGCTGGCGATTGCATGCAAGTAGTTATCGGCCAACGTATTAGCAAACCGTTTACTGATTCTCCTTTGGCGCTGTATAGGGCTTTACGATCCCTTAATCCATCACCTTATATGTACTTCTATGACTTTGGGGACCTTCAAGTAGTTGGCTCCTCGCCAGAAATTTTGGTTAGACAAGAGCTTCGTGAGGGAAATAAGATGGTGACGATTCGTCCGCTTGCTGGCACACGTCCTCGTGGTAGCACTCCAGAAGAGGATGAACGTCTAGCAAAAGAACTGTTGGCGGATCCCAAAGAAATTGCTGAGCATGTGATGTTGATTGATCTGGCTCGTAACGATGTGGGTCGGATTGCTAAAACAGGTTCAGTCAAAGTCACTGACTCTATGTCGATTGAAAAATATTCTCATGTGCAACATATTGTGAGTTCAGTTGAGGGTCAATTACTCGACAATATGAGCAATATGGATGTTCTGCGCGCTACATTTCCAGCAGGCACCCTATCGGGTGCCCCCAAGATTCGGGCAATGGAAATTATTGATGAGATGGAAGTCGTTAAACGCGGTGTCTATGGCGGCGCTGTGGGCTACCTTTCTTTCTCGGGTGATATGGATGTTGCGATTGCAATTCGTACAGGAGTTATTCGGAATGGAGTTTTACATTCCCAAGCCGGAGCTGGCGTAGTAGCCGACTCAGATCCCTCCGCCGAATGGAGAGAGACAGAAGCGAAAGCCCGTGCAGTTTTAATGGCAGCAGATTTAGTACAAGGAGGACTCGATGCTCCTCATGATTGATAACTATGATTCTTTTACGTATAACTTGGTTCAGTACTTTGCTGAACTGGGTGAAGAAGTAAAAGTTGTTCGTAACGACGAAATTGCAGTTGAAGAGATTGCCGCTCTTAAGCCGAGTCGTATTTGTATCTCTCCAGGACCTTGCAGCCCAGCAGAAGCCGGCATCTCGGTAGCGACTATCAAGCGCTACGCAGGACAAATTCCGATTTTGGGCGTTTGTTTAGGGCATCAAGCCATTGGCGAAGCCTTCGGCGGACGGATTGTGCGCGCCCAAAAAGTAATGCATGGCAAAACAGATCAAATTCATCACACGGGATTAGGCGTTTTTAAGAACTTGCCCGATCCATTTACAGTGACCCGTTACCACTCTTTGGCAATTGAAAGAAGCTCTTTACCAGCAGCTTTAGAGATCACCGCAAGCTCATCCGATGGAGAAATCATGGGTGTGCGTCATCGCGAACTTGCTGTGCAAGGAGTGCAGTTTCATCCTGAGTCAATTCTGTCCGAACATGGACATGCTCTCTTAAAGAATTTCCTTCAGGCCTCATCATGAGCGTCATGTCCATTACCCCTCAAGCAGCCCTCCAGCGCTGTATCGAACACCGCGAGTTATTTCCTGATGAGATGACCTATCTCATGCGCATGATGATGAATGGTGAAATGCCGCCTACCTTGATTGCGGGATTATTAGTCGCCTTGCGTACTAAGAAAGAGACCGTTGGTGAAATTGCCGCTGCCGCTAAGGTGATGCGTGAGTTTGCCACCCCTGTCCATGTTGATGACAAAGCGCACTTAGTGGATGTAGTTGGTACTGGCGGTGATGGCGCCCATACTTTCAATATCTCTACTGCAGCCATGTTCGTTGCAGCGGCAGCTGGCGCAAAAATTGCTAAGCATGGCAATCGCAGCGTGAGTAGTAAATCCGGCAGTGCGGATGTTCTTGAGGCTCTTGGCGTCAACTTGAACCTGACCCCAGCAGGAGTCTCTCAATGTATTGCTGAGATTGGCGCAGGCTTTATGTTTGCCCCCAATCATCACCCTGCCATGAAAAATGTTGCCCCAGTTCGCAAAGAGCTGGGTGTGCGAACCATCTTCAATATTCTTGGGCCATTAACCAATCCTGCAGATGCTCAGCATATTTTGATGGGCGTTTTTCATGCTGATCTAGTAGGGATTCAGGCGCGGGTTCTACAAGCGCTGAATATGAAACATGCCCTAGTGGTCTATGGTCGCGACGGCCTTGATGAAATTTCTCTTGAGGGCGCCACTTTAGTAGGTGAGCTTAAAGATGGCACAGTCCGCGAATATGAAATTCACCCCAAAGATTTTGGTCTAACCACCGCCCCCACGGCTAGCTTCAAAGTAGCAAATGCTTCGGAGTCTAAGCAGATCATTCTAGATATCCTGAGTGGTGCAGTAGGTCCAGCCAAAGATATTGTTTGTCTGAATGCTGGGGCTACGCTCTATGTTGCTGATATAGCCAAAGATATTGCTAGTGGCATTGCAATGGCAAAGCAAGCAATTGAATCTGGTGCCGCGCTACAAAAACTCAATGCATTCACCGCAGCGAGTCATCGCAATCAATCCTAAGCACTAGATATATATGAGCGATATTCTCGACCGAATTGTGGCGACCAAGCGACTGGAAGTGGCCAGAGATCAACAACAGATTTCTCTTGCCCAGCAACGTAACAAAGCAGAGTCTAATAATCAAAACGGGTCACTCAAACCTCGTGGGTTTGTAGCGGCGATTGAAAAGAAAATTGCCAGCGGCAAACCTGCCGTCATCAGCGAGATTAAAAAAGCCAGCCCCAGCAAAGGTATTTTGCGGGAGCATTTTCATCCTGCTGAAATTGCTCAAAGCTATGCCACTAATGGCGCGGCCTGTCTCTCTGTTTTAACTGATACCGACTATTTCCAAGGGGCGAATGCTTACTTAGAGGCCGCTCGTGCTGCCTGCACTATTCCGGTACTTAGAAAAGATTTCATGATTGACCCCTATCAAGTCTACGAGGCTCGCGCCATTGGTGCCGATGCCATTCTGCTCATTGCTGCAGCCCTGGATCTCAACCAAATGAAAGAGCTTGAACTGTGCGCTAGCGAACTAAACTTGGATGTATTAGTAGAAGTTCATGATGCTGAAGAATTAGAGTCTGCACTTGAATTAAAAACGCCGTTACTCGGAATTAATAATCGCAATCTCAAAACATTTGAAGTGAGTTTGCAAACCACTATCTCCTTACTCCCCCTTATACCAAAGGGGAAGATCGTCATTACTGAGTCTGGGATATTAAATATCGAGAACGTCCAGTTAATGCAAGATCATGATGTTCATGGCTTTTTGGTTGGCGAAACTTTTATGCGTGCGCCCAATCCTGGTGAAGCGCTTAATGCACTTTTCAAGTGCAAGGATTGAAATGTATTTGCATTCAATTAGGCATATAATTAGCTCTAAGGCTAATACTGAACGATACGTTCATTTCACCAATACAAAATGTCAAATACCAACTCTTCCGCCTACTTGCGATTTTTAAATCTCATTGATGCAATCGACAGAATTGCGCCAGGCAAAAAGCTAGATCACACAGAAGAAAGCCTGCTCAATACGATTGTGCTGAACTTTCAGGCGAAAAAATCAGTGCTAGTCGGCGATTTAATTTCACTTTCAGCATTAGGTTCGCAAGCTACACTGCATGGTCGTCTTAAGACCTTGAGTGCCATGGGATATATCAAGATGGCAGCAAATGAAGATGGTCGTAAGAAAGAGGTTATTCCTACTAAGCTTGCTCTTAAGCGCTATGAAGAGCTTTCGAAGTGTCTTGAAAAGGCCGTTAAAGCAGCCAGCTGATCAAATCTTCTCTGGTATCAAATAAAAAGCCCGCTATGTAGCGGGCTTTGTTGTTTTAGTTGAGCAATCTAGACATTGAATAAGAAATTCAATACATCTCCGTCTTTGACTACGTATTCTTTGCCCTCGGCACGCATCTTGCCGGCTTCTTTGGCTCCCGATTCACCCTTATATTGAATGAAATCAGCGTAAGCAATGGTCTGGGCACGAATAAAGCCACGCTCAAAGTCCGTATGAATCACTCCTGCCGCTTGTGGCGCAGTATCTCCTTGATGAATCGTCCAGGCTCGCACTTCTTTGACGCCAGCGGTGAAATAAGTATGCAAACCTAGTAAAGCATATCCGGCCCGAATAACACGATCTAGGCCAGGCTCTTCCATACCCAGATCCGCCAAGAAGGCCGACTTATCAGCCTCGTCCAAATCGGCAATTTCTGCCTCAATTGCGGCGCAGACTGCCACAACCGGTGCACCCTCTTTTGCCGCATGCTGCTGAACGGCCTCAAGATGGGGATTGTTGGTAAAACCGTCCTCTTTCACATTCGCCACATACATGGCAGGCTTGGCAGTAATCAAACAGAGTGGCTTGATCAATAATTTCTCTTCATCAGTGAGCTTTAGGCTGCGCACCGGTAAAGCGGAATCTAAGTGAGCCTGGACTTTAGTCAGCACCGCTACCAATGCAGCAGTCTCTTTGTCATTACCTGACTTTGCTGCTTTAGAAGACCGATTTAAGGTCTTTTCAACCGTTGCTAAATCGGATAAAGCGAGCTCGGTATCAATCACACCAATATCGGCAATTGGGTCAATCTTGCCAGCCACGTGAATCACATTAGGATCCTCGAAGCAGCGCACCACATGCGTAATCGCATCGGTCTCGCGAATATTCGCTAAAAATTGATTGCCTAGACCTTCACCTTTGGAGGCGCCTGCGACCAAACCGGCAATATCCACAAATTCCACCGCAGCAGGAAGGATCCTCTCCGGAGAAACAATCTCAGCCAGGGCGGCTAAGCGGGGGTCAGGAACCTCGACCACGCCCACATTAGGCTCGATTGTGCAAAAAGGATAGTTCTCAGCCGCAATACCAGCTTTGGTAAGCGCATTAAACAGGGTAGATTTGCCGACATTAGGCAGGCCGACGATGCCACATTTCAAAGACATGTTTACATTGTAAAGGGGCTGGTTTCGATATCATCGAGTTATGTCAGAAGTTCATCAAAAACAGGCTTTCGTAAGCACTACCAACCCCCTAGGCTCTAAGTCGATTGACGTAGCTGTCATTGGCGGGGGCATCGTTGGCAAAGCAGTGGCGCTGGGCCTCGCACAACTAGGGCTCCAAACCTTAGAGATTGCTCCCGGGCTGGACCAGAGCATTCCCAGCCCTGCCGGATCCGGGTGGGGACAGCGCATTTATGCCTTTTCGCCAGGAACTGTTTCTCTACTAAAACATCTACAAGTCTGGGATGCCGTTGATCATGCTCGCCTTCAGGTTGTGAAAGATATGCGTATTTATGGCGATCGGGGCGAGCGGACAGACCAACTCCATTTATCGGCTTTCGAGGCAGGCGTTTCCGAATTAGCCTGGATTGGTGAATCTGAAGTGATTGAACATACCTTAGATACTGCGTCACGCTTTCAAAATAAATTAGAGCGTTTAAGTGCCAGTATTGCTGAAATCCATGTTGACAAGGGCGGCGCTCACTTACAACTTGAAAATGGAAAATCCATTTTTGCCAAGCTCGTGATTGCTGCTGATGGTGCCAACTCCTTTATTCGCTCAGCCATCGGAATTGAAATCACAGAAGAAAGTTATGAGCAGAATGCAGTCGTAGCCAATTGGCAGTGCACCCAATCGCATTTACAAACTGCCTACCAATGGTTTCTGCCAGACGGTGACATTATTGCGATGCTGCCCTTACCCAATCAACAAGTATCGATGGTCTGGTCTACATCAAATCGTCACGCCGCACATTTACTTAAGCTCAGCCAGTCTGAGTGGAGTAGACAGTTTTCAGAAATCGCAAATGGGGCTATTTTTCAACAACTCGGTGAGTTAACCCTGAGATCACAGCCTACTAGCTTTCCCTTAAGAAAAATGCGTGCCGAACGATTAATTGGGCCCTCAGAAGATCCTAAAGTTGCTCTTCTTGGGGACGCGGCACACGTCATACATCCCTTAGCCGGCCAAGGACTCAATTTGGGACTGCGCGATGTTGCTACGCTCCTAAATGTTCTAGGGAAACGCGAAAGCTTTCGCTCGATTAATGATTTCAATTTACTAAGACGCTACGAGCGTGAACGTCAAGGCGATATGAGCGCCTTGCTCTGGGTTACCGATAAATTAAAAAAATTATTTTCTGGTTCAAGCAATACAGAACGTTTCATCCGCAACTTTGGTCTAGGACTAGTAAACAAAAGTCATTTTTTGAAGCAGCGCCTGATTCAACAGGCTCTTGGAGATAGCAATCTTGAATAAATTATTACCAGTCCTTTTATATCTTGCCTTGAGCCTCGGTTTTGCAAATCTTTCCCATGCTCAGTCTGAGCAAAAAATCAAAACTGAGCTTCAAGGCAAATTAGGTGCTAATGCCAAGATTAAATCTGTTACCGCTTCTCCAATTGCAGGGATTTATGAAGTTCAAGTAGGTAATGATGTGTTCTATACCGACGTCAATGGTAAATATCTTCTTCAAGGAGAGATTATTGAAGTTGCTACTGGTAAAAATATCACCGAGCAACGGCAAAGTGATCTGAATCGAATTAAATGGTCTGATTTACCAAGCGCCAATGCCATCAAAGTGGTGCGCGGTAATGGCAGCCGCCAGTTAGCCATCTTTGCCGATCCCAATTGTGGCTATTGCAAGCGCTTAGAAAAGTCTTTACAGCAACTCGATAACGTCACTATTTATAACTATCTCATTCCGATTTTGTCAGCAGACTCAGTACAAAAAGCCAAACAAATTTGGTGCGCCGCCGATCCCAGTAAAACATATGTGGATTGGATGCTCAATGGCGTACCTATCACTGGTAAAAGCGATTGCAATACTGGAGCAATCGAGAAAAATCTTGTTTTAGCAAAGACTTTAGGGATTACTGGCACGCCTACGATCTTCTTTATGGATGGCAGTCGCTTCCCTGGCGCAGCGCAGTTGGCTGACATCGAGAAAAAGCTGGCTAGCCTCAAATAGTTAGCCACTCATGAATATGAACCCAGCCATTACTCAAGATTACCCTGCAATTGAATACACGATCTGGCCAGCAGATCTGCATGGACACCGCTTTCACGTCAAACTTCGCATTCAGAATCCCGATCCTGCTGGACAAGTCTTACAAATGGCCAGCTGGATTCCGGGGAGTTATTTGATTCGAGACTTTAGTAAGCATATTGAGACCATTGCGGCCTACTCTAGCCATAAACCTCAGCAGTCAATTGCACTAGAGCGCATTAACAATGACCAATGGCGCTTGCCCCGCGTTACTGGCCCAGTTGAAATCCTGACAACCATTTATGCCTTTGACTCATCGGTTCGCGCCGCTTATCTGGACACTGAACGTGCATTTTTTAATGCAACCAGTTTGTGTTTAATAGTGCAAGGGCAGGAAAATATTCCATGCGCTTTGGTGCTTGTTCCGCCAAAGACTGCAGATGCTGAATTTTGGTCCGTTCAAACCACGCTGCGCTCCGTCAAAATAGATCGGCAAGGTTTTGGCTTTTATCTCGCTGAAAATGTTGATGACTTGATTGATCATCCAATTGCGATGGGACAGTTTCAGGTGGTTGAATGGAAATCTCAGGGCATTTCACACAGCATGGCGATTCAGGGGTGTGTTCATCCAGTGCAACATAAAAGACTGGCAGAAGATCTGGAAGCGATTTGCTCATCGACCATTGCGCTCTTTGAACCCAAAAGTAAACGGGCTCCATTTAATCGCTATTTATTTTTAGTCAATGCAGTGATCAGCGGTTATGGCGGACTGGAGCATCGTAATAGTACCGCTCTACTCTGCCGTCGTGACCAAATCCCCCAGACAGAGATGGCTTTGGAGGAAAAAGCCTATCAAGAATTCTTAGGACTGTGCAGTCACGAATATTTTCATGCATGGCTAGTCAAGCGCATCCAGCCTAAAGCATTTCAACCCTATCATTTAGATCGCAGAAATCACACGCGATTACTTTGGTTATTCGAAGGCTTTACTAGCTACTACGATGATCTGCAACTCTTCCGCAGTAAGCGAATCGATTTAAAAACATATCTCAGTATTATTGCTGACCACTGGAACGCCATCTTGCGCAGTCCAGGAAGAAATAAACAAAGCCTCGCTGACAGCTCCTTTGATGCTTGGACTAAGTATTACCAAGCTGATGAAAATACCCCCAATAGTGTTGTCAGTTACTACGGTAAAGGAGCCCTCTTAGCATTGGGCCTGGATCTTCAAATTCGGAATTTCACAAAAGGTCGTAAGTCACTTGATGATCTAATGCGCTTAATTTGGCAAGAGCATGGTTTGACCATGAATGGCATTGAAGAAAATGGTCTCGATTCTCTTATCTCTGATTTATTGGGAATGGGCTTTCAAAAAATTTGGTCTGAATTTAAGACCCGATACATCTTTGGTACAGCCGATCTTCCCTTAGAAAAATGGTTTAACCCGCGCTTTATTAAGGTGGACTCTAAATTACTCACCAAGCTTGAGATGGTAAAGCTAAGCTTCGGCGTTCGATATACAGACGAGAAGGGCTGGCTCAAATTAACACATGTACTTGATGGTGGACTCGCTCAAGCAGCTGGACTAGCACCCGGCGATCTGATTGCTAGCATCAACGGTCAGCGAGTCACGGGCTCGCGCTGGGATAAACTCTTAGGTAGCCTGACAATGAATCAAGATCTGATTATCTGTTTTTATCGTCAAGATCTTGAGCATGAGCGCATGGCACCTCTCAACATTCATCAAACGCCAAAGCAATATCAACTTTCAACCGTGTAATCGAGTCTGATGCTGATTTCACCAGAAGATATTCCGCAGGATTGGCGGGCATTGCTTGGGGATTATTTCAGTTCGCCAGAATGGTTTGACTTACAAACCGGTCTGCAATCAGAACTTAAAGCTCATCCAGAATTGATCCGACCTGAGCCCAAAAATTTTTTTAGTGCATTGCGTTTGACGCCAGTCGATCAAGTCAAAGTCATTATCTTGGGGCAGGATCCCTATCACTCTCCTGGTTTAGCCCAAGGCCTTGCTTTTTCAATCCCGGCAGATATTCCTACAAACTCCAGAGAGTTTCCAAGCTCGCTTCGCAATATTCGTAAAGCACTGGCTCTTGAGGGCTTCGGGAATTTACCGCACGGGAATTTACAAGATTGGGCCACTCAAGGCGTTCTCCTACTCAATACCGCACTCAGTGTGAAATTGGGCGAAGCCGGCAGCCATACTAATTTAGGATGGGGCTCGCTGGTAAATGCCTTGATTCGCTCTTTAGCTAACCAGCGGACTGGTCTAGTTTGGATGCTTTGGGGTGGTCATGCGCAATCGAAATTGAGCCTGATTGAACCAGGCAGAGATCAATTGATCTTGTGTGCTTCTCACCCTTCTGGACTTGGGGTATATAAAACCGATCGCCCCTTTTTAAAACCCGGTGGGCAGGCAAGCTGTGGGCATTTCACAAAAGCCAATCAATGGCTCGATAGCCATCAGCAATCTTCGATTGTTTGGGTTAGGGAGGATCAGAAACCAGCTGGCACGCAGGAAGGTTTATTTGAATAAGGCAGCCCAGACTGCCCCTGAGATACCAGAAGCAACAATGGCACTAAACCACTCAAGCATCTGGCCAGATTGAAAAAACTGTCCAATTTGACCGATATAGGAGCTTCCAAGGGCAGCTAGAAAGCCCAGCAAAACACCGCCAAGCAGGCGATAAATTGGGGTTGGACGCAAGGATCGCCGGGGATAGAAAATCCAACTAGCTAGGCTAGAACCACCCCCGATTAGCAGAAAAGCCAAAAACCCCATTGCAACCCCCATGATTAGCGTCTTCAAATCTATAATTACCATTATGAAGTTGTTGACACTCGGCATCAATCATCACACAGCGCCGGTCGCCATTCGGGAAAAAGTTGCCTTTGACCCTGAATTTCTTCAAGAAGCGTTGCACAACCTTCGCCAACATCTCGTTGGCGCGAATCAGGCCGGGCTGCCAGAAGCAACCATTCTGTCAACCTGCAATCGCACTGAAGTCTATTGTGCCGCTAATGATTCTGATGCTGCCAACGTCTTACATGAGGCCACTTTTGACTGGTTAGCGAAAACCCAAGGCCTAGCCCCCAGTAGCTTGCAACCCCATATTTATTCATTGCCACAATCTGAAGCAGTCAGACACGCTTTTAGAGTAGCCTGTGGACTCGACTCCATGGTGATTGGTGAAACCCAAATCCTTGGGCAAATGAAGGATGCCGTTCGTACCGCAAATGATGCTGGCGTATTAGGCACCTATCTGAATCAACTCTTTCAGAAAACCTTTGCAGTCGCTAAAGAAGTCCGTGGCACTACTGAAATTGGTGCACACTCGATTTCTATGGCAGCAGCCGCAGTCCGATTATCTGAGCGGATCTTTGAGAGCATTCAGGACCAAAGAGTATTGTTTATTGGCGCAGGAGAAATGATTAATTTATGTGCCACGCACTTTGTTGCACATCATCCGAAAAGTGTTGCGATTGCAAATCGGACGATCGAGCGTGGCCAAGAACTGGCTGACTCGATTGCCAATCAAGATATTGAAGCAGAATCTTTTAAGCTTTCTGAGCTATCCCATCACCTCCACGAATTTGATATTGTCGTCTCAAGCACCGCCTCCTCCTTACCGATTATTGGATTGGGTCTTGTAGAGAGCGCCCTAAAGCATCGCCGTCATAAGCCAATGGTCATGATTGACTTAGCAGTACCACGAGATTTTGAACCTGAAATTGCTCGCCTGAATGATGTGTATCTTTATACCGTTGATGACTTAGGCGTCATGATTCAGACGGGCGCCTCTTTGCGTCAAGCAGCAGTAAGTCAGGCAGAAGCGATTATTGAAGATCGTGTGGGCAACTTTATGCATTGGATGCAAGGTCGCAATGCTGTCCCGTTGATTCAAGATATTCAGCAACAGGGTGAGCAACTGCGTCAACTGGAATTAGAGCGCGCGATGAAGCGCCTCATGCGCGGTGATGATCCTCAGGAAGTCCTGCAAGCCATGGCGCAAGGGCTTACCAATAAGTTTTTACATGGCTCTCTTCATGCTTTACAACATTCCAATGGTGCTGAGCGTGACGCCCTGATTAAGCTCCTTCCTAAATTATTTGCCTCACAGACTAAGCCAGAAGATCATTAAATGAAGCCCAGCATGCGGGCTAAGCTAGACCATCTCGATACACGCTTAGCTGAACTCAATTCCCTCTTAACCACTGAAGAGTCCACAAAAGACATGGACATCTATCGCAAACTCACTCGTGAGCATGCAGATATTGCCACTGTCGTTGAGCAATTTGGTCTATATAAACAAGCTGAAGCGGATTCTGAGGCGGCTGAAGAAATGCGCAAAGATCCGGAGATGAAAGACTTTGCGGATGAAGAGCAAAAAAGAGCTTTGGCCACGATGGCAGAGCTGGAAGCGGTTTTACAAAAACTCTTACTTCCCAAAGATGAAAATGACGAGCGTAATGTCTTCTTAGAAATTAGAGCAGGTACTGGTGGTGACGAAAGCGCCCTCTTTGCAGGAGACCTACTCAGAATGTACACACGCTTCGCCGAAAGACAGGGCTGGAAAGTCGAAGTAGTCAGTTCAGCTGAGTCAGACTTGGGTGGCTATAAAGAAGTCGTGCTCCGCCTGGTTGGACAGTCAGTCTACTCAAGACTGAAGTTTGAATCCGGCGGTCATCGCGTTCAGCGAGTTCCGCAAACTGAAACGCAGGGACGAATACATACTTCAGCCTGCACTGTAGCGGTGATGCCAGAGGCAGATGAATTGGAAGCCGTCAAAATCAATCCTGCTGAACTGCGGATTGATACTTTCAGAGCATCTGGTGCAGGCGGTCAACATATTAATAAGACTGACTCAGCAGTCCGGATTACCCACTTACCAACCGGGACAGTAGTTGAATGCCAGGATGATCGCAGTCAGCATCGCAATAGAGAGCAGGCTATGAAGGTCTTGGTATCGCGCATTATGGATGCGCGGCAGCGCGAGAAGCATCAGCTCGAAGCACAAACCCGCAAATCTCTGATTGGCTCGGGCGATCGTAGTGATCGTATTCGGACCTACAACTTCCCGCAAGGTCGGATTACCGACCACCGCATCAATCTCACGCTCTATAAAATCGATGCCATGATGGACGGTGATATCGATGATCTTTGCAACGCATTAGCATCCGAGCATCAAGCCGAGCTTCTCGCTGCTTTAGGTGATAACTAATTTTTTATGAGCGCTGATCACTCGATTCGCGCTTTATTAGGCGCAAGTCAACTCGCTCCCAATGAAGCCCGCATTCTCCTGGCGCATGTTCTAGATAAACATTACCAACTTCCCCGTAGCGCGCTATTTTCTCAAGATGACTTGGTACTGAACCCCTCAGCACTGGCAGACTGGAATGCATTAGAGAGTAAGCGGTTTGCTGGGGAGCCGATTGCCTACCTGGTAGGCAAAAAAGGCTTTCATGATATTGAGCTTATGGTTTCTTCAGGCGTCTTGATTCCAAGGCCAGAAACTGAGCTATTGGTTGATTTAGCATTAGATGAAATCAAAAAAACGCAGGACTTTGTAAAAGTCCTGGATCTGGGTACGGGTTCGGGTGCGATTGCTTTAGCAATTGCCTTCTCAGCCAATAATGCAGTGCTCACTGCGACAGACCAATC
Source organism: Polynucleobacter sp. MWH-P3-07-1 (assembly GCF_018687555.1). Taxonomy (NCBI): domain Bacteria; kingdom Pseudomonadati; phylum Pseudomonadota; class Betaproteobacteria; order Burkholderiales; family Burkholderiaceae; genus Polynucleobacter; species Polynucleobacter sp. MWH-P3-07-1. The sequence continues at coordinate 122,081 of NZ_CP061296.1, read as the reverse complement.
TTTAGAAGCCTTAGAGATTGCTCAGAAAAATGCTCACCACCTCAATTTAAATAAAAAGGTCGATTTCAAGTCAGGGTCCTGGTATCAAGCGCTTGCAGGAAATGAGTCCTTTGATGTCATCGTCAGTAATCCCCCATATATCGCCAAAGGGGATATTCATCTAGAACAAGGAGATTTACGCTTTGAGCCTCAGTCCGCCCTAAGCGATCACTTTGACGGCTTAAGCTGCTTAAAGGCCATTATTTTTGGCGCCCCCGCTCATCTTAGGCCTGAAGGGCTGCTTGCAGTTGAACATGGCTTTGATCAGAGTGCTGCCGTAATGGAGATCATGGCTGAAGCTGGATTGAGGAGTATTCAGAACCATGTCGATTTAGCTGGCAATCCCAGGGTCTGCACTGCCAGAAAATAAGGTTTTTACTTAAACGGCTTTGGCGCCCTTTTTCGATAAAGCTTTAAAATCAACCCATCCCAATAGATTCAAGAAAGACCATCATGGACACCCAAGCAAAGATTAAAGAAATTGTTACCTCTCACCCAGTTGTCCTTTTTATGAAGGGCACTGCTCAGTTTCCACAGTGTGGTTTCTCAGGAAACGCCATCAATATTTTAAAGGCAGCCGGAGTTGAGAATCTCCATACCGTGAACGTATTTGATGATGAAAATATTCGTCAAGGAATTAAGCAATATGCCAATTGGCCAACCATTCCCCAGCTCTACATCAACGGTGAATTTATTGGTGGTTCAGACATCCTGACAGAAATGTTTCAGAGCGGCGAACTTCAGAAACTCGTTAAAGCCTAATTGAACTTCAGCCTCGACACCCTTCTGCTATTAGGCCTAGCCTTTGGGGTTTTGGTAGGCCTGCTCGTCTACATTGCCAATCTTCGCAGCGCACTCCAACAATTTACCGGTGTGCAGCAAGAGCGGGATCAAGCGATTCAAAGAGCGATTCGACTTGAGGCTGAGCTCGATTCAGAGCGCAAGCAAGGCCTTGGCCGCATTGAGTCACTCAATGAAGCTAAAGAAGCTTTAACTAGTCAGTTCAAGAATTTAGCTAATGAGATTCTTGAAGATAAATCAAAGCGCTTCACCGAACAGAACGCTGCTAGCTTAGACGCCCTGCTCAAACCACTGCAAACAAAGTTGACTGAATTCAAAGAGCAGGTAAATACTTCCTATGGCAATGAAGCGCGCGAACGCTTTGCCTTAAAGAGCGAGATTGAACGTCTTGCTAACCTGAACCTCAAGATGTCAGATGAAACCCGTTCTCTAACGCAAGCCCTTAAGGGAGACTCTAAGGCTCAAGGCAACTGGGGCGAACTCGTTCTAGAGTCCATCCTAGAATCTTCTGGCCTTCGCAAAGGGGAAGAGTATCTAGTGCAGGATAGCCATACTCTCACTGATGGCTCACGCTTACAACCTGACGTCGTCGTAAAACTTCCCGAAGGTCGAAGCCTCGTTGTAGATAGCAAAGTATCAATTACCGCCTATGCCCGCCATGCTGAAAGTACCGATCCGATTGTGGCCGAGCAAGAACTTGCAGCCCATATTCAGTCCTTGCGTCAACATATTCAGGGACTTTCTGCAAAGAACTATAGCTCCCTGTATGGCATTGGTTCTGTCGATTTTGTGCTGATGTTTGTACCCGTCGAACCTGCTTTCTTATTGGCCCTGAAGACAGCACCAAACCTCTACCAAGAGGCGCTTGCTAAGAATATTGTGCTGGTCTGCCCAAGCACGCTCATGGCCACACTGAGAACTGTTGCCCATCTGTGGAGGCAAGATCATCAGAATCGTAACGCCCTGGAGATCGCTAAGCAATGTGGCAATCTATACGATAAGTTTGTGAACTTTGTAGATGATCTTGAAAAACTCGGTCAACGTTTGGACCAAGCACAAACAAGCTATCACGATGCCTTCAATAAGCTGAAGTCTGGCAAAGGGAATTTAATCCGCTCCGCTGAAAAGGTGCGTGAACTGGGTGTAAAGCCTAGCAAAAATCTTGCTTCGCCTCTGCTTGAATCCGCTGACGACGCTGAATAAGCAAATAAAAAGCCCGCCGTATTTCTACAGCGGGCTTTCTTAAAACTAAATACTAGTTATTGCTTTAGCAATTAAGCAGCTTTGCGTGCACGTGTTGCAGGAGCAGCTTTTTTCACTTGAGTGATCTGACCTTGAACAGCATCGATTGCTTGCTCAGCAGTTTTTTCTGCAGTTGCAAAAGCTTCTTTGCTTGCAGAGCGGAACTGTTCAAAACCTTGCAATGCGCTGCCGTATACAGTCTTGAATGTTGACAAGAATGCGTCAGAACCTGCAGGAGCATTAGCGGAAACAGTGTTTACCCACTCTTGGAAACCATTTTGCAATTGATCAATATTGGCTTCGATTACGCTTGCGAGTTCTTTATTGCTATCACGCAATACTTTAGTCACTTTACGTTGGTAAGCAACAGCTTGTGTACCAACAGCTTGCAATGCATCGGCACTGATAATCTCAGTAACTTGCTTTGGATCTTTAGCATTCAAAACTTGCTGAATACCGTCTTGTGCATTTACTAATGCATCTTTAGATGCTGCATAGTTCAACTCAGCCAATTTTTGAGCATTCTCAAGAGCAGCTTCGCTCAAAGAAAATGTAGCCTCGAGGCCTTTGCTGTTAATTTGGGACAATTGAGCTGCGATTTGTTCTTGGTTCATTTATTTCTCCAGTAATTAAGTGGTACGACTAATCTATTAAGTGCGTTTAATGCGTTTGAAAACTTTAAATATTGCACTGCACCATAGAACTATATCCAAAGAATAATGACAAATCAAGAACTTTTTGCTGCTTTGCAACAAATATAGATTAAATTAAGAAAAATTGAATATAAACAACAACTTACATATAAATAAGAAGCCACAAAGTTACCTTAAAACCGTTGTTGCGGCTTGTTTTGGGACTTTTTTGGAGTGGTACGACTTTTTAACCTTTGGCGCCCTAGCCGTGACTTTTGGGCCCCTATTCTTTCCCTCGAGTGACCCCTCCGCCAGTCTTTTAGCCAGTCTTGCAACCTTTGGGGTGGGAATGATAGTCAGACCGATTGGAGCAGCATTCTTTGGCTCTTTGGGTGACCGGATTGGTCGTAAGCCGGTATTCATGATCACCATCACGATCATGGGTCTAGCGACGCTTTTAGTTGGCTTTTTACCGATTTACTCTGAAATTGGCATTTGGGCCCCCATTCTTTTGGTGACACTTCGCATACTTCAGGGGTTTTCAGCTGGCGGAGAAATTGGCGGCGGAGCCATCTTTTTAGTTGAGCATGCAGGTAAAGAGAACCGCGGATTCAAGACCAGCTTTTTACAGCTGATGGGGCCATTTGGCATCCTTGCCTCGACTTTACAAATCACATTTCTTCAGCGATGGCTGTCCCCAGAGGAATTTCAGGCCTGGGGATGGCGTATTCCATTTTTCATATCCTTCTTATTGCTCTTGCTTGCAATCTATTTCCGGAAGACTTTGGAAGAGACCCCAATCTTTGAGGAATTAAAAATAAAAGATTTAAAAACGGAGGGGCAACTACTCAATAATTTCAAAGATTCAGAAATTCGCAAGAGAATGTTTTTGCTATTTTTCTGCGTTTCTGGGGCTGGTGCAATACTATTTTTCTGCACGCAAATTTATTTACCCATCTTCCTCAAAACAACTGTCAAGCTTTCAGCGGAACTTGTTGATCAATTAAGTGTCCTATCAACTCTTTTCTTAGTGCTATCCATTATTTTTGCAGGATGGTTATCAGATCGAATCGGAAGAAAGCCAGTCATTACATCCGGCCTACTCTTGGGCGCCTTGCTCATTCTGCCTGCTTTTTGGTTGATGAAAGAAATAGGATTAAATAGTCACGGGCTGAGCACTAGCGATACCTTTACCATCAGCTTCATCATGCTTGGCTTATCCTTGATTCTGGGATTACTAGGGGGTCCTCAGGCAGCAATATTGGCCGAACTATTCAATAGCAAATCTAGAAATAGTGCGGCTACCTTTCCACACAATCTCGCTGCGGGCTGGGTTGGAGGAACGCTGCCATTTATAGTGACTTGGGCTAACCAAGCAACTAACAGCTCGTTAGATGGCCTATGGTACCCAACGGTATTTTTGTTTGTAGCGACAATTCTGGGATTGAAATTTTTACCAGAAACTTCGAGAAATACTTTGCTCTAAGAACTAAGCAATAGGAATGGTGCCCCTTGTCCGACTCGAACAGACCACCTACTGATTACAAATCAGTTGCTCTACCAGATGAGCTAAAGGGGCATGGATAGAATTTTAGCCTATTTCACAATCTTTAATGCCGGTCGATTGGGTTTGGGGGGCTCGCCATCACCCCCCTCGTGATCTGGCTTGTTTTGTGGTGAAGCCTGACTGGGATCAAATGGGAAAGACATTCCCTGGCCATTTTCCCGCGCATAGATAGCTAAAACATGGCTTATTGGCACCAAAATCTTCTTGGGCACTCCACCAAACCTTGCCTGAAAGCTGATCCAGTCATTATCAATCTGCAGATTATGGCAAGCATCCGCAGAGAGATTGAGGACAATCTCGTCCTTCTTCACAAACTCCATAGGCACTTCTACGTTTTGATCCACAAAAACCGCTATGAAGGGGGTAAAACCAAAATCCGCACACCACTGGTGTAGTGCACGGATTAAGTAAGGCTTATTACTTGGAACGTCAGACATATTGATCTGATCTGACAAATGAACCGCTTAGCGGCGCATGACCTTCTCTGAAGGCGTTAAGGCCTCGATGTAAGCAGGTCTGCTAAAGATACGCTCAGCATATTTCAAGAGTGGTGCAGCATTTCTGGAGAGATCAATGCCGTAGTGCTCAAGACGCCATAGCAATGGCGCAATCGCTACGTCGAGCATGGAAAACTCTTCGCCCAGCATATATTTGTTCTTAACAAAAATGGGGGCTAGCTGAGTCAAGCGATCACGAATAGCCAGACGGGCTTTCTCGTGAACCTTTTCAGCAGCCTTACCTTTTTCATTTTCCAAGGCAGCTACATGCACAAACAACTCTTTCTCAAAATTAAAGAGGAAGAGACGGGCACGAGCACGGGCCACTGGATCAGGCGGCATCAATTGTGGATGAGGAAAACGCTCATCAATGTATTCATTGATGATGTTCGATTCATACAAAATCAGATCGCGCTCAACCAAGATAGGAACTTGGCCATAGGGGTTCATGACCGAGATATCTTCTGGCTTATTAAATAAGTCAACATCACGGATTTCAAAGTCCATGCCTTTTTCAAAAAGCACTAGACGGCAGCGTTGCGAGAATGGGCAATTGGTACCCGAGTACAACACCATCATAAATATATTTCCTTAATCAACACTTCACAGTACAACTTTAAATTGAGTTCACAGCTTAATGGATATCTTTCCAATAAGCCTTATTTAAGCGCCAAGCAAACAAGGTAAAGATCGCCAAGAACAACAGAACGATTACTCCTAAACGCTTACGCTCTAGCTGAACAGGTTCAGCCATCCAGGACATGAATGACACCAAGTCTGCGATGTTGTCATCGTATTCTGCAGTCGTCATTGTTCCGGGCGTCAACTGCTCGAAGCCAACAAATACTTTTTCAGTTCTTGACTCGTCATGGGGATCTTTATGCTCTTCAAACTTTGCAGCACGTTGACCCTGGAGTTGCCATAAAACATGGGGCATACCGACGTTTGGATAAACCAAATTATTCCAGCCAGTAGGACGCTCGTCGTCTTTATAGAAAGTACGCAAGTAGGTATAGAGCCAATCAGTGCCACGCGCCCTAGCTTCCACAGAAAGATCAGGTGGAACTTTACCGAACCACACTTTAGCTTCTTTTGGTGACATCGCAATCGTCATCAAATCGCCAACTTTGGCATCAGTCAAAATCAAGTTATCTTTAATCTGCTGATCGGTTAAACCAATATCGCGCATCCGGTTGTAACGCACGCTAGTTGCAGAATGGCAACCAAAGCAATAGTTCACAAAAAGTTTTGCGCCATTTTGCAGGGAAGCGTTATTACTTACGCGATTTGGAGCAGCATCTAATGGAAAGCCACCTTCGTTTGCGTTTACATTAACACTTACTCCCAAAGCTGCAACTAGCAGACTAACTTGGCAGAGGCTTTTCAAGGTTTGCAGAATCTGTTTCATACTCGTTCCTAATATCTCTCTGGTATCTGAATTAATGCGCTTCAAAAGTTACGCGTGATGGAACCGGCTTAAATTTGCCAAGCTTGCTCCAGAACGGCATTCCCAAGAAAAAGCCCAGATAGTAAATCGTGCAGACCTGAGAAATCTTTTCAAATGTTGGTGATGGTGGCTGAATACCCAAATAGCCCAAAATCACAAAGCTCACTACGAAGATTCCATAAATGTATTTGTGGAATTGTGGGCGATAACGAATTGACTTCACTGGTGAGTGATCAAGCCATGGCAAGAAGAACATGATCACTACTGAACCACCCATGATCACTACACCCCAGAACTTTGCGTCTAAGAATTTAAAGCCAACCGCCAATACAACTAAGATTAACAAACAAATCCCTTTGGTCTTCCATGTCTTAGCCATTCTGGCAAACATCACCAAAATCACTGCCAGGAAAATCCATAATGGCAACAGGAAGTTACTGGTAGTTGCACGCAACATTGAGTAGAACGGCGTGAAATACCAAACTGGTGCAATGTGTGGAGGCGTTTGCAATGGATTTGCAGGGATGAAGTTATTGGCTTCTAAGAAGTAGCCGCCCATCTCAGGAGCAAAGAATACGATCAGGGCAAAGATCATCAAGAAACCACCCAAGTACATCACATCATGTACTGAGTAGAAGGGATGGAAAGGAATTCCATCAACTGGATGGCCTTGTGCATCGAGCGTATTTTTAATTTCTACGCCATCAGGATTGTTAGAGCCAACTTCATGTAAAGCAATGATGTGGGCCGCAACCAAACCAATAAGTACCAATGGAATCGCAACTACGTGGAATGCAAAGAAGCGATTCAAAGTGGCATCACCCACTACGTAATCACCTCGAAGCCACAAAGACAGGTCTGGGCCAATTAATGGAATAGCGGAGAACAAGTTCACAATCACTTGAGCGCCCCAATAAGACATTTGTCCCCATGGCAGCAAGTAGCCAAAGAAGGCCTCGCCCATTAAGCACAAGAAAATAGCGCAGCCAAAGATCCAAATCAATTCACGGGGCTTACGATAGGAGCCGTAGATTAAGCCACGGAACATGTGCATGTAAACCACGACGAAGAACATCGACGCGCCTGTGGAGTGCATGTAACGAATGACCCAGCCCCATGGCACTTCGCGCATGATGTATTCAACAGACTCAAATGCTTTAGCAGCATCTGGTTTGTAGTTCATCACCAAGAAAATACCGGTAGTAATCTGAATCGCTAAAACAACAATAGCGAGTGCGCCAAAGATGTAAAAGAAATTGAGATTCTTAGGAGCGTAGTACTCGCTCATATGCTTCTTAAAGGTCTCCGTCAACGGAAACCGAGAGTCAACCCATGCTAGTACTTTTTCACCAGCAGATGCGTTAGCAGGAACTTCTTTTTCGTGGAATGCCATTTATCTCTCCTTAGGCCTTCTTATCATCGCCAATCAGAATCTTGGTATCGCTCAAATACATATGTGGCGGCACTTCAAGATTATCTGGGGCTGGTTTATTTTTGTAGACACGGCCTGCCATATCAAAGGTGGAGCCATGACATGGGCAAAGGAAGCCTCCTGGCCAATTATTTGGGAGGGATGGCTGTGGACCTGAGTCAAACTTTGCAGAAGGTGAGCAGCCCAAATGGGTACAAATACCCACCACAACGAGGTATTCAGGCTTAATCGAGCGCCATTCGTTACGCGCATAAGGCGGGGTCAAGGCATCTTGATTCCGCTTAGACTCAGGATCTGCCAGGTTTGAATCATTTTGCGGTAATTCAGCCAGCTGAGCCTCGGTACGGCGAATGACCCAAACTGGCTTTCCGCGCCACTCAATGGTTCTCATCTCATCTGGTTTCATGCCAGTAATGTCAATTTCAACCGCAGCGCCAGCGGCCTTAGCGCGCTCAGAGGGCTCAAAACTGTCAATAAAGGGGTAAAGGGCTGCAGCGGCACCAACGCCTCCCACTGCTGAAGTAGCGATCAGCCAATTGCGGCGATCCTTATCCATACTGGGCTTGTCACTCATTTACAAAAATCCTCAAAAGACGCGTTTAATAGTGAAAATTGCTTAAAGGTAGGATTTTAAAGTAAAAAGTGGGGTAACGAAGAAAGATCTGGGGTTAATCTTCAGCAAAGCAATATCAGACGAAAAAGTGAGGGAATTATGGGCGTTTTAAAGGAATTTAAGGACTTTGCCGTCAAGGGCAGCGTGGTCGATTTGGCTGTCGGCGTCATTATTGGCGGGGCTTTTGGAAAAATCGTGGATTCTTTGGTGAATGACATCGTCATGCCCATCATTTCGACCCTTCTTGGCGGTCATATCGACTTTACTAACCTCTTCATTCTGCTTGGGACGGCCCCCGAAGGCGTCCCCCATACTTACGATGCCTTAAAAAAGGCTGGGGTTCCCATGTTTGCCTATGGAAACTTCATCACCATCTCAATTAACTTTGTTCTACTCGCTTTTGTGATATTCCAAATGGTCAAAGTAGTGAATAAGATTCGCGCCAATGATGCGCCTCCACCTCCACCCACTCCAGAAGATGTTGTCTTGCTGAGAGAAATTAGAGACAGTCTCAAAAAATAAATCGGGGCAACATAAAGCAGATGCTCAATCGACTATGGCTTCTTTTTGCCCAGGCTGTCACCATACTTCTGGCAGCATGGTTCATTCTCATCACACTGAAACCAGATTGGTTGGCGCAAACCAATATCACCACCATTGTCGATAGCGTTACCCTCAAAGAAAATGAAGATAGCTCTAGCCTGAGCCCAGGTTCATATCATGAGGCAGTAAAAAAATCGATGCCCGCAGTCGTCAATATTTTTACTAGCAAAAACTCAAATAAACCAGCTGGCTCAAAAGACAAGAATAAAAAATCAGATCGCTTCAATCAATTTTTCTTTGGTGACAGCCCTGATAGCGATCCCATATCTAGTCTAGGCTCCGGAGTCTTGGTGAGTCCAGAGGGTGTGATCATCACCAATCATCATGTCATTAGCGACGCAGATGAAATTGAAGTCGCTCTTTCTGATAACCGAAAATTTAAAGCAAAAGTCGTTGGCAGTGATCCCGAAACCGATATTGCCGTTTTAAAGATAGATGCCAAACAACTACCAAGCCCAATCACGCTTGGAAAAATCGATTCGGTCCATGTTGGTGACGTTGTGATGGCGATTGGCAATCCATTCGGAGTTGGAGAAACAGTAACCTCTGGAATTGTGTCTGCAATGGGTAGAGACCACGTTGGCATTAATACTTTTGAAAATTTTATTCAAACTGACGCTGCGATTAATCCCGGAAATTCTGGTGGCGCTTTAATTGACACACGCGGCAATCTGATTGGCATTAATACTGCGATCTTCTCAAATAATGGTGGCTCAATGGGCATTGGATTTGCAATCCCCATCAACCTAGTGAAACAAGTAATGGAATCGATTATTCAGAGCGGTAGTGTTACCCGAGGATGGATTGGCGTTGAACCACAAAATGTCTCTCCTGAGCTAGCAGAGTCGCTTGGACTTAGCAAAGATACTCGTGGAGTCCTGCTCTCAGGCGTTCTAGATCAAGGCCCTGGTGACCGCGGCGGCTTAAAACCTGGGGACGTCTTGCTAACTGTCAATAGTGAAAAAGTTTACGATGTTCGCAGCCTACTCAATCTCATTGCCCAAGAAAAACCCGGTGATGAGATCAATCTCAAAGTGATTCGTAAAAATAAAGATCTGGATCTGAAAATACGCGTCGGGAAACGCCCAAGCCCTCAAAAGTAATTAGTGCGCAAGAATCTTCGATAAAAAATCTTGTACGCGGTGTGAGCGTACCCTTGGATCGCCAAAGAACTCATCTTTGCTACAGTTTTCAATAATCTTCCCTTGATCCATAAAGATCACGCGATCACTAACTTTACGAGCAAACCCCATTTCATGAGTGACGCAGCACATCGTTGTGCCATCATTCGCTAGACTCACCATCACATCGAGAACTTCACCGACCATTTCTGGATCAAGTGCAGAGGTTGGCTCATCGAACAACATCACAATCGGGTCCATGCTCAATGCACGGGCAATTGCAACACGCTGTTGTTGACCGCCAGAAAGTTGTCCTGGAAATTTATCCTTCTGTGTAATTAAACCAACACGATCAAGATACTTTAGTCCGTGAGTCTTAGCCTCATCAAGTGAACGACCGAGGACTTTCATCTGGGCAAGCGTCAGGTTTTCAGTGACGCTCAAATGGGGGAATAATTCAAACTGCTGAAAGACCATCCCAATTCGCGCTCTTAACTTAGGCAAATCGGTTTTGGGATCATGCAAGTTGATGCCATCGACGATAATCTCTCCCGCCTGAAATGGCTCTAAAGCATTGATGGTTTTAATCAAGGTGGATTTTCCGGATCCGGAAGGGCCGCAAATCACCATCACTTCACCTTTGGTAATGGAGACGCTGCAATCTGTCAGCACCTGAAAGGAGCCATACCATTTGGAAACGTTTTTAAGTTCGATCATGATGGATTAAGTAATTTATGCAAAATAATTAACGAATAATGGCCACTTTGGCTTGAATTCTGCGAGCCAGTCTGGAAAGCGAAAAACAAATTACAAAATAAGTAATTGCAGCCAATGCATAGGTTTCGATTGGCCGGCCATAATTTTTACCAGCGATCTCAAAGCCTTTGAGAAGATCATAGGCGCCAATGGCATAAACCAAAGATGTATCTTGAAACAAAATAATGACTTGGGTCATAAAGACTGGGATCATATTTCTAAAGGCTTGTGGCAGAATAATCAAGCGCATATTCTGACCATATGTCATACCCAAAGCTTCTGCAGCGTAGGTCTGACCCAAAGGAACTGATTGAATGCCGGCCCTGACAATCTCTGCAAAAAATGCGGCCTGGAAAGCAATGAACGTAATGATTGCTGATAAATCAGCGCCAATAGGTCTACCGATCAACATTGGGATGATTAAAAAGAACCACAGAATCACCATCACCAAAGGAATGGATCGCATCGTATTGATATAGAAGGTAGCGGGGTATTGGAACAGGGCTTTCCCCGACAGTTTCATCAGTGCCAGAATGGTTCCAAATGCAATCCCGCCTACAGTTGCAATTATGGTGAGCTGAACGCTAAAGATAAAACCTTTTAGCAAGTAATTAGTAACCAGCTCCCAGTTATAAAAACTTAGATCAAGACTTAACATTTCATCACCATTAATGCGCTAATTTAGCATCTGGAGACATGCTAACCACGCCAGGAATGCGACTTCTTTTTTCGATTACCGTCATCACCCAATTGACAAAAAATGCAGATAGCGCATACAGAGCAGTGACAGCTAAATAGACTTCGATACCATGGGATGTCTCTTCCTGCGCCTGCATAGCAAAGAGCGTTAACTCGGGGACCGACACCGCAAACGCAACGGAAGAGTTTTTTATGAGATTCATACTCTCCGAAGTCAGTGGTGGAATCACAATTCTTAAAGCGATCGGTAAAATCACATAACGATAGGTTTGCAAAGTTGTCAGTCCCAAAGCTGTTGCCGCAGCGCGCTGTCCACTTGGGATGGATCCAATGCCTGCCCTCACCTGCTCTGCAATTCGAGCGGAAGTGAAAAACCCAAGTGCCATGCTCACCAGCCAAAACGAAGGAACCGCTTTCAGGGGTGGGATAAATGCGGGTATTACGTAATACCAAAGGAAGACCTGAACAATGATCGGAATGTTCCGAAATAATTCAACCCAGCAAGTTGAAAGCCACAGCAGCCATTGATAGACTACTTTTGTATCAGGCAGAGTCCGTAAGGCGCCCATCAAAATACCAAGCACAATGGCAATGGCTAGGCCTAAGCCAGATACCAATAGAGTCCACCCCCAGGCACTAATTAACCAATCCAAATAGCTTGGATCGCTATTGCCAGCTAGGCCAAAGATTGAGGAGAAGCAGTGATCAACCACTCCTCCGTCTAGGGTATTTTTACAAAAGATACCGAAATCTAAAGCCATACTTTAGGCCACCGTCAAAGTAGACAAGTGCTTACTTAGCAATGTAATCTTCAGCAGGCTTGTCGTTCAAGTGAGCCCAAGCATTTTTAGTTGCTGGAGAAAGCTCTAAACCAACGACGATGCCTTTAGGAGGAATGGGTGATAAAAACCATTTGTTCCAAAGCTTTGGCATATTGCCATTTTTTACAATCTTAGCAATGGCGGCATCGACAGCAGCCTTAAACTCTGGATCATTTTTTGGAAGCATAATGGCGATTGGCTCAACGCTTAAAGGCTCGCCTACAATCTTAAAGTCTTTTGGATTTTTCGCATTTGCAATATTACCCGCCAGAATAGAGCCGTCCATCACGAACGCATCTGCACGACCTGTTTCTAGGAGCAGGAAGCTATCGGCATGATCTTTGCCATAGACTTCTTCAAACTTAATGTCCTTAGCCTTTTGATTTTTACGAATTAACTGAACAGAGGTGGTACCAGTGGTACTGGCGACTCTTTTACCATTCAAATCTTCAATTGATTTGATATTGGAATTTGCCTTAACAGCAATGCGAACCTCTTCCACATACAAAGTATCTGCAAATGCAACATCTTTACCCCGCGCAGTATTGTTAGTGGTAGTGCCGCACTCGATATCCACTGTGCCGTTTTGAACTAATGGCACCCGGTTTTGAGAAGTCACTGGCTGATAGTTAATTCTTAAGGTACTAATGCCGAGCTTATCTTTAATATCGCCTAGGATCATGCGGCAGATCTCGACGTGATACCCATCAAACCGGCTATCCCCGGTGGTGTAAGACATCGGAATAGATGACTCTCTAACGCCCATGGTGACTGCTCCAGTGGACTTGATTTTATCCAACGTAGGACTTGCTGCCATTGATGTCACCGAGCTTATGGCTAGCATTAAGCCAAACCAAAATACTGCATTTATATTGCCTTGAAACGATATTTTTTTCATTTTGATAATCTCCATTTTTTCCCATAACAGCTCAAATAAACACCAGAGCACAAGACCTAACGATCTCATTATGACAAAGAATTTGTCGGCTTCTTGTTTTTTTTAATTCCATCTTTTTTCAGGAAGGATTCAGTTTATTCATTGATTTGTTGTCGAGCAAAGAAAAAACCCACTGTGTTGCCACAGTGGGTTGATTTAATGCCTAACTAATTATTGACTAGCTTACGCTAGTGTCAAATTAGAAAGTGTGACGTACGCCAACACCATAGTTATTCATGTTGTAGGCACTAGGATTGGCAGTAGCAGATCCAAAGGATTGGTTAGACTGCTCCATCTGACCGTAGATCGCATACAAGTTAGTACGCTTGCTCAACCAATAGTTAGCACCAAGCTGGTAACCGCTCAGATTGGTTGTACCAGGTGTGTAAAGAGCGCTAGAGGCATTAAATGCAGCCTCAGGCTGGTACTTACCAATCGCTGCTAAAGCAAATACTTGAATAGCAGGAGTTACGTAAGAATTCACACCAATTTGGTTAGCTGTGTACTTTTGATAGTACAAAGGAGCACTTGCGGAAGTCGCTTTACGGTTAACGTACTGATAGAACGCCTTCAAGACACCGAAGTCGTAGTTAGCAGCAAGGTAAATACCCGCATCACGGACGTTGGAACCAGCAGAGACTGTTGAACTTGTATTTGAGTCAGTACCTTGACCGAACATAATTGGAGCTGTGGAAGCAGCAGCAGTATTGCTGAGTGCATTCAACTGCTGCCAGTTGGCTGTCAAGTTTAATTTAGTCCAGGTGTAGTCGAGGCCAAGTGCATAGCCATTGCTGCTTGCGTTACCGCCAACACCAGCACCTGCGCCACCAGCAGTTGTCTGTGTACTGCTCTTATTGTTAGCGATGATCATAGCGCGTGCGTCAAAACCTGAGAAAACATCAGATTTGAATTGCAAAGCGTTTGCAGTGCGGGTGTCGTAAGCAGCATTATTGCTCAAACCGAACTGGTTGCCGCCGAGGGAAGCAGAGTTAGATGCAGCAACTTGACCTTGAAGGCCCTTAACGCCGAGGGTAACCAAGTCACCACCCATGTTGTTAACACCGTTTGGTGAGGATGCCAAAACAGCGTCATAGATAACAGTGTTTTGTGAACCAGCCAAGAATGAACCAACGCCATTTTTCTTTAAACCAACAAAAGCCTGACGTGTTGTGGTAATTAAAGTTGTAGCAGATGGATCAACTGCAGTTTCATAGGTGAAGAGAGCAGACAAACCGCCGCCTAAATCTTCCATACCTTTGAAGCCGATGCGTGAAGTAGATTCACCACTTGAAACAACTCCAAGGCCAGTAGTCTTAACTACACCGGCTGAAGAGTTAACAGCACCACCAGTAGTGCCGTAGTTATTACCACCGATCAAACCCATATCGATGATGCCGTATACGGTTACGCTTGACTGAGCTTGAGCTGTGCCAGCAAGTGCACCAACAGCTGCGAGTGCGAATAGCGATTTTTTCATTCTTTAAATCTCCATAAATTGAAAGTAATGCCCAATAAAGCTGGGACCTATGAATTTTGCTGGTTTTGAACTACGAGACTGGGGGTTAGAGCAATTACAGACTCTTTTTGCTTGTCAAAAGGGAGTTTTTTGGCTTTCTTCGTTGTATCTCGGCAACAAGGGCTCTGTTTTCTATCTTTTTACTGCTTTGAATGACAAAATTGTCACATGGCAAGCCGTGAATTCTTAAAAATCCTCAGTTCTGCGCGACTAGGTGATGTATCTGCGCAACAAAATCTGGCTTCAGCCTATCTCAAGGGCTCTTTCAAAACCCCCATTCAGCCTGCAAATGCCTTGATTTGGCTGGAAAAGTCCTATTTTTCCATTACAAATCAATCACTTGAGATTAGTTCCTCAAATTTCAGTCAACTTTCATCACTTTATGAATTGATTGCCCAAATTCCCCTGATTGAGGTCTTCAAATCTCCTTCGTTTGGCTTTGCATGGGATCTTTTTTGGAAGCTCGCTGAAGAAAATTCAATACCAGCAAAGTGGCAACTCGCCAATTTACTAATGAACCCCGCTCATGCAGAACTACAAGCAGAGCTCAAGCAGTGGTTTAAAAATGAAAAGTCTTCATCAACAGTTGCAACATTATCGAAGTACAACTTTGAGAGCCTTCAGGAATTAGCCAAACAATATCTTCATGAGCTTGGAGATGCTGAATCAGCCTACCAATATTTAGCCAAAGAATTATTACTGCAACTTCAGCCCAAGAATCAGGCCCTGTCATCTCTGTGGGATGCTTGGGTAAATGATGGCAGCGAAGAAGCGCTCTATCGTTGCGCTGAGCTAGGCCTCACTAAAGCCAAGCTTGCTCTGGGTTTGCGACTCGCGCGCATTGATCAGAAGGAAGAGTTAGAAAAATCATCCGCTACTAAATCAAATGCTTCATTAAAAAAAGCAGCGCATTGGCTAGAGCTGGCTGCTAAAGATAGTGATCGAGATGCCTGGTTTGCTTTAGGTGAAATTTATCGGCGCCCTCAATTTTCTGGTTACAGCGCTGCAGAGAGTGATCGTTGCTTTGATCGTGCCGCTGATCTGGGACACCCTGAAGCTCAGTTTCGGAAAGGCGCCAACTTGTGGCGCAAGCGAGAAAAGTTAGAAGAGCCGGTTCGCGGTTTGCAAGCATCCTATTGGGTATGGCAAGCGCATCAGCAAGGTGTTAGTGAAGCAAGCGAATTGATACAGAAAATTCTGGAGAGCGTTCCCACTCCCAAACAGAATGATTGGCACGAACTTGCCACCTTGGCAGAGCATGCGCTGAACCACCATGCTGAACACAAGTTAGATGAAGAATGGATCTTGCTGTGTCATCGCCTGGTCATTGCCAATCAGTTTCAATTGAGCAAGGCGGAGTTACTCCTCTGTGAAGTCAGTCAGATGCAACATGAGCATTGTGTAGTGGTGGATATTCGTTGGGAATTGCCAAAAATATTACCTCGGCTCATTCAGATTGAGACGGTAAGTCAACGTCGCAGTTTGTTGGCCGCAGGGAAAGCCTTTGCAGGCATCCCTAGTGATCAAGAAGGCAACCTCAGACAAAGACGCTACCGATTTGATCGCGTGACGGACTGGCTGAAGACTCGGATCAATAAACGCCAGCCGGATGAATCAGATATAGAGCTCGCTTAATTCTCGTTGTCTTTTGGAACATACAGACGCGCAGCCAAAAGACCAATTTCGTAAAGCACGATCATGGGTAAAGCAAGCAATAGCTGAGACAGCACATCTGGCGGCGTGACTACCGCAGCAATAATGAAGGCGCCCACAATGACATAAGGGCGAATCTCTTTCAACTTCGCCAAGGTAACCATTCCCATGCGGACCAGGACTACGACTACCACTGGCACCTCAAATGTAATACCAAATGCCAAGAAGCTGGTCATGGCAAAACTCAGATAATTATCAATGTCAGTCGACATTTCCGCACCCAGTGGAGCGTTGTAACTCGCCATAAATTTAAAGACTGTTGGAAAGACCAAGAAATAAGCAAAAGCCATCCCAACAATAAATAGGGTGTAGCTACTAATCACCAGGGGCACAATTAATTTACGCTCGTGCAAATAGAGACCAGGCGCAATAAAGGCCCATAGTTGATACATCACGACTGGTAATGCAATCATAAAAGCAGCCAACATGGTGACCTTCATGGGCACAAAGAAAGAACCCGTCACATCAGTCACAATCATTTTGCCGCCAGCAGGCAATGCATTGAGTAAGGGCTGCGCAAAAAGATGAAAGATATCTGGCGCCCAATACACCAAGCCAGCAAACACAATCACAATGGCTAGACCCGCCTTGATGATCCGATCTCGCAATTCAAATAAATGCGATAGGAAGGATTCTTGCAATCCAGAATCTTCAGTGGAATGGTTTTCTGTCATGTAGAGCTAAAAATGGGTTTACTTGATGGCGCTATGGTGAAAGCGCTTCATTCTAGCTGCGCCAGATTGCACGCGCGCCCGAATTCCAGCAGACCGTTTAAACCACAAAGGTCTTGCTGCTCTTTTATTTGCCCAACTATTTCTACCTTGACGTTGCGTTCTCCGAATCACATCTTGCTCGCTAGGAATAGCCTCGGAGAAGTTCGTTGAGCTTGCCAAACCAATATCGGCTTGATCACTTAAATGCGTCGTCACTTCTTGTGCAGTGGAATGAATACTGTTCTCAACCTCTTTAAGGGCTGCCACACTGTCTTCCCGCAATTTTCTGAACTCTTCCATCTCCATTTGACGGTTGACTTCTGATTTCACCTCAGACATGTAACGCTGAGCGCGTCCAAATAAGTTCCCTGCGACACGCGCCACTTTAGGTAAGCGCTCTGGTCCGACCACAATTAAAGCGACGACCGCAATCAGCGCAAGTTTGGAAACCCCAAGATCAATCATGTGTAGTCATTGATGCTGACAAGATCACTTATTCAGATCTTTGGCTTGCACATCAACCGTTTTATCTGTAGCTGCACCACTTTGGGGGATTTGCTCTTTAGTTGTATCGGCACTATTCATGCCGTCTTTGAAACCTTTGACTGCACCGCCAAGATCTTGACCAATATTGCGTAATTTTTTGGTACCAAAAACCAACATCACAATCACCAAAACAATTAACCAATGCCAAATACTGAATGAACCCATCATTTTCTCCTTGGATTATTTTTTCCAGGGGCGTGGACCGCCCAAAACATGTAAATGCAGGTGATAGACCTCTTGTCCACCATCTGCGCCATTATTGACCATCACCCTAAAGCCGCCTTCTTTTCCAGGACGACAACCCTGCTCTTTGGCAAGACGAGGTGCTAATTCCATCATTCTACCGAGCAAAGGCGCATCTTGAGTCTGTGCAGCCTCCAACATCGGAATATGTTTCTTCGGAATCATTAAGAAATGGATTGGGGCACCAGGATTAATGTCCTTAAAGGCAAAGATTTCCTCGTCTTCATAGACCTTTTGCGAAGGAATCAGACCTTGGGCAATCTTACAAAATAGGCAATTAGGATCGTGACTCATCAGCTTTACTCTTGGCCAGTTGCTTTGCGAGCAGCCTTTTCTTCAATACCTGAGGTTCCCAAGCGACGATCTAGCTCAGCAATCACATCCTCTGGCCTCAAATGAAATTGGGATAAGGCAATCAAACAATGAAACCAGAGATCTGCCATCTCACCAACCAAGAGTTTTTGCTGCTCTGGAGCAAGCTGAGACTGACGAGCATCTTTAGCAGCCATAACTGCCTCGGTTGCCTCTTCACCGATTTTCTTCAGGATTCCATCATCGCCCTTTGAGAAGAGCAAAGCGGTATAGGAAGTCTTGGGGTCGATCTGGCCAGCCTTGAATGCATCTCGACGCTGATCCACGACATCAGCCAAATGGGCTAAGGCCGAATCCAAGCTTGATCCCGATTTTGCAGAATTATTCATGCCTCAATTTTATGTCTTTTGTCAGGCTAAGGCTTACTTGCCAGCTTTTGATTCATCTACCCAAGCCGATTTAGCACTATTCCATTTGAGGAAGAAACAGCTGTGCTCGCCCGTATGGCAAGCAATTCCGTCTTTTTGCTCTACTAGAAGCAAAATTGTATCGCCGTCACAATCTAAACGAATTTCTCTGACTTTTTGAGTATGGCCAGATTCCTCCCCTTTGTGCCACAGTTTTTGCCTTGAGCGGCTCCAATAGACAGCCTCACCTAAACGCAATGTTTCAAGCAAGGCGTCTCGATTCATCCAGGCCATCATTAAGACGTCTTTACTACCCACTTCTTGGGCAATGACTGGCACGAGGCTTTGTTCATTCCAGGAAATGGCATCCAGCCAGCCATCTGCCTGCAAGGATTGATTAGGGGTAAATGTGCTCATAGTCTTACTTTACTGCTAAATGCGCACTGGGATTCCTTGGCTGGCCATATATTCTTTTGCTTGCCCAACTGTGAATTCCCCATAATGAAAAATACTTGCAGCGAGGACTGCATCGGCGTGGCCTTTGGTGATGCCATCCACCAAATGCTGAAGATTGCCAACACCGCCAGAAGCGATTACGGGCACACTCACGGCTTTGCTAACTGCGGCAGTTAGCTCAAGATCAAAACCATCTTTACTGCCATCGCGATTCATACTGGTTAATAAAATTTCCCCAGCACCACGCTCAGTCACTTCTTTGGCCCAAGCAACAACATCAATACCCGTTGCTGTTCTGCCACCATGGGTAAATACTTCCCAAGTACCGCCTGCTGTTTGCTTAGCATCGATTGCCACCACAATGCATTGAGAACCATAATGAGCAGCAGCATCTGAAACTAAATCGGGATTGGCCACTGCGGAGGAATTCATACTCACTTTATCTGCACCAGCATTCAGTAAGCGGCGTACATCAGCTACCGCTCTCACACCACCACCAACCGTAAGCGGAATGAAAACCTGTGAAGCAACATCTTCAATGATGTGCAGAATCAGGTCGCGCCCATCGGATGTCGCAGTGATGTCCAAGAAAGTGAGCTCATCTGCGCCTTGTGTGTCGTAACGTCGCGCAATCTCAACCGGATCACCCGCATCGCGCAGACCTACAAAGTTCACACCCTTAACCACGCGGCCCGCAGTAACATCTAGGCAAGGAATAATTCTTTTAGTGAGCACTGTTACTAGCTAATTTTCTTAGCGTATTTGAGCGTCATCTCATCAGCGTATTTTTGCGCTTGAGTCAGATCAAGATCGCCAGCATAAATTGAGCGCCCTGCAATCACACCCATGACGCCCTCTTCTTCTACTGCACAGAGCGCTTCAATATCTTTGTTATTGGATAAACCACCGCTAGCAATCACGGGTATACGAACAGCCTGCGCCAGCTTCACGGTTGCCTCAAGGTTCACGCCCTTGAGCATGCCATCACGACCAATGTCGGTATAGATAATGGCTTCAGCGCCGTAGTCCTCAAATTTTTTACCGAGATCAATGACTTCGTGGCCAGTGATCTTGCTCCAGCCATCAGTTGCCACCTTCCCATCACGTGCGTCCAAGCCCACCATGATGTGTCCTGGAAAAGCGGTGCAAGCATCTTGCAAGAAACCAGGATTTTTTACGGCAGCGGTACCGATAATGACTGTACTGATGCCATCATCCAATAAACGCTCAATGGTTTCTAAATCACGAATGCCGCCACCGAGCTGTACCGGGATCTCATCACCGACTGCTTTGAGAATGGCCTTAATCGCTGCTTCATTTTTTAACTTGCCAGCAAAGGCGCCATTCAGATCTACCAAATGCAGACGACGCGCACCTTTTGCAATCCAATGCTTAGCCATCGCACCTGGATCTTCAGAAAAAACCGTAGCCTTATCCATGTCACCCTGCTCTAATCGAACGCAGTGGCCATCTTTTAAGTCAATTGCAGGAATCAGCAGCATGTCAAAATTTTAAGGTTGCCAAGAAACAAAGTTTTTATATAGTCGCAGCCCATATTCTGCACTCTTTTCTGGATGAAACTGCGTAGCAAAAATATTATCTCGCGTTACTGCAGAAGTAAACCAATTCCCATACTCAGTTGAACCGGCAATATTTTTTACCTCTTTTGGCACAACATAGTAGCTATGTACAAAATAGAAGCTCGTCAAATCCGGAATGCCTGCCCAAAGCGGGTGAGCGATATCCTGACGGACTTGATTCCAGCCCATGTGGGGGACTTTGTAATCCGAGCCATCAGCTTGTTTTTGTCCTTGCAATTCAAAACGACGCACCTCTCCTGGAATTAAACCCAAGCAAGTCGTGAACCGAGAACCAGGGCGAACCTCAGCGCTTTGATCAAAAAGCATTTGTTCGCCAACACAAACACCTAGCAAAGGCTTATTTTTGGCGGCCTCCAAAACCGCCTCCAACAAGCCGGAGTCTGTTAGTTGCTTCATGCAATCCGGCATGGCGCCCTGACCAGGGAGAACCACCCTCTGGGCCTGAGCAATTTCCTCAGGTCGCTGAGTCAACACAATATTGGCATCAGGGGCAACGTGATGAAAAGCTTGATACACAGAACGAAGATTGCCCATTCCGTAATCTACGATCGCAATGGTTTGCGCCAACTTTTAACCTATTTTCCGTTTAGTCTTGGTCCAGCAAGTTCTGGATTAGAGGCTGCCTTTGGTTGAGGGAACAGCACCCGAAGCACGGGGGTCGATCGCCAAAGCCATTCTTAATGCGCGACCAAAGGCCTTGAAGACTGTCTCAATCTGGTGATGGGCGTTAATGCCCCGAATATTATCGATGTGCAAAGTGACCCCGGCGTGATTCACGAAGCCACGGAAAAACTCAATACTCAGATCCACATCAAAATCACCCACTCGGGCACGCGTAAAGGGCACATTAAATTCCAGGCCGGGACGGCCAGAAAAATCAATCACGACTCTGGACAAGGTTTCATCTAGTGGGACATAAGAGTGCCCATAACGCGTAATGCCCGCTTTATCGCCAACCGCTTTTGCAAAAGCCTGGCCCAAAGTAATGCCGACATCCTCAACGGTATGGTGGTCATCAATATGGGTATCACCCTTTGCAAGCACTTTAAGATCAATCATTCCATGGCGTGCAATTTGATCAAGCATGTGATCCAAAAAAGGGACGCCTGAGGCTAATTCAGCCTTACCAGTTCCATCCAAATTAATGGAAATATCGATTTTGGTTTCCGAAGTGTTTCGGGTAACGTCAGCTTGCCGCATACTTCATAGCGCCGTGAGGCGAAGTGTTGAATGAAGCCTCATAATATCATTCCTACTAGATATAGAAATAGCGTAATTCACTGGTTTCACCCTAAATATAATTTTAATCATTGACTTGAGTACCCCATGAGCCGTTTTTGGAGCCCCGTTGTAGCTACACTCACGCCCTATGTTCCGGGGGAGCAGCCGCAAATGCAGCGCTTGGTTAAGCTCAATACCAATGAGAGCCCCTATGGTCCCTCTCCTAAAGCATTGACCGCGATTCAAAGTCAGACTACTGATGATCTTCGACTGTATCCTGATCCTGAGAGCAAAGCTCTCAAGGCTGCGATTGCAAAGCTACATGGGCTAGAAGCAAATCAAGTGTTTGTTGGTAACGGCTCCGATGAAGTTCTAGCACATCTTTTTTTAGCGCTATTCAAGCAAAAGCAACCCATCTTATTTCCAGATATCACCTATAGCTTTTACCCCGTTTATTGCAAACTCTATGGGATTGAATATCAAACGATGCCATTGGGCCCAGAATTCGAGATCAATGCCACTGACTATGAAGTGCCTAATGGCGGAATTATTTTTCCCAATCCCAATGCACCTACTGGTCGATCTATTCCGCGTACAGAGATTGCAGCCCTACTAAAAAGAAATTCAGGCTCTGTTTTAGTCATCGATGAAGCCTACGTGGATTACGGAACTGAATCTTCCATTCCACTTTTGCGTGGACCCAACTGCCCAGAAAATTTACTCGTGGTGCACACCCTATCCAAATCACGGGCTTTAGCAGGTCTTCGGGTTGGCTTTGCAGTAGGACATCCCGATTTGATCGCCGGACTAGAAAGAGTCAAAGATAGTTTTAACTCCTACCCATTGGGCAGGCTCGCGCAGGCTGGGGCAGTTGCCGCGGTCGAAGATCAAGCCTATCTTGAGCGCACCTGTTCAAAAGTGATGCAGACACGTGAGCAATTAGTTGAAGCGCTTAGCGCTTTGGGTTTTGACACTTTACCTTCAAGCGCCAACTTTATTCTAACTAAGCATCCAAAACATGCTGGCGAAAAACTCTATCAAGCGCTTCGTGAACGCGGCATTATCGTGCGCCACTTTAAGACTCCACGTATTGCGGATTTCTTGAGAATCACCATTGGTACGGATGAGCAAACCCAAGAATTACTCTCAGCACTGCAAGAAATCTTGAATTAGTATTTGCTTTACTTCTTGAGACGCATCTCTGCTGCACGTGCATGCGCTTGCAGACCCTCACCATGAGCCAGGGTACTGGCTACTTGACCTAAAGTCTGTGCACCTGCT
The DNA here is from genome assembly GCF_018687555.1 of Polynucleobacter sp. MWH-P3-07-1. Classification (NCBI taxonomy): domain Bacteria; kingdom Pseudomonadati; phylum Pseudomonadota; class Betaproteobacteria; order Burkholderiales; family Burkholderiaceae; genus Polynucleobacter; species Polynucleobacter sp. MWH-P3-07-1. The sequence goes on along the minus strand of NZ_CP061296.1, from coordinate 98,865 downwards.
TCGCTGACCTCAATCATGCTTGAGCGCTTGATGAAATCGTAAACGCCCAAGGGGGAAGAAAAGCGTGCTGTACGAGCGGTTGGTAATACGTGGTTGGGTCCGGCGCAATAATCGCCTAGCGATTCACTCGTATAGTTACCCATAAAGATAGCGCCAGCATGGCGAATCTTCTCAGCCCATAGGCGAGGCTCAGCTGCACAAATCTCTAAGTGCTCAGCCGCAATAGCATTGGCAATCTCGCAAGCCTCATGCATATCTTTCACCTGAATAAGTAAAGCGCGATTCTTCAACGAAGTCTCAATGACTTGCTTTCTGGGCATCTCAGGCAATAACCGATCAATACTGGCCTGTACTTTTTCAATAAATGCTGCATCTGGACACAGCAAAATTGACTGAGCCAATTCATCATGCTCAGCTTGCGAGAACAAATCCATCGCAATCCAATTAGGATCAATCGAGCCATCACACAGAATCAAAATTTCCGATGGGCCTGCAATCATATCGATGCCAACCGTACCAAATACGCGGCGCTTAGCTGCAGCGACATACGCATTACCGGGACCAACAATTTTATCGACTGAAGGAATGGTTTGAGTGCCATAAGCCAAAGCTGCAACGGCTTGCGCCCCACCAATCGTGAAGACCCGATCAACTCCAGAGATCCATGCAGCCGCCAATACTAGAGAGTTGCGGGCTCCATCAGGAGTGGGCACCACCATCATGACTTCTTGAACACCAGCAACTTTTGCAGGTATCGCATTCATTAATACCGATGAAGGGTATGCCGCTTTACCACCAGGCACATAAATTCCCACCCGATCCAGAGGTGTCACTTTTTGCCCTAAGCGAGTACCGTCTTTCTCGGTGTATTCCCAAGAATGGCAACCCGCTTCTTTTCTCTGTTGCTCGTGATAAGCCCGTACTCTCTGCGCTGCAATATCTAAGGCATTTTTTTGCTCTGATGACAATTGCAGATAGGCGGCCTCAAGATCGCTCTTAGGAATCTCTAGTTCAGCAACACTGTTGACATTGAGGCGATCAAATTGTTTGGTAAAACCCAAGACAGCAGTGTCACCGTCAGACTTCACTTGATTGAGAATATTGACTACAGCCGCATCAATCGCTGCGTCGTCAGCCATCGGTAAAGACAGGCTGCCCAATAATTTCTCTTTAAAGTTCGCATCTAGACTATTCAGACGCTGAATTGAAATTGCTACAGTCATTGTTTTACTTCAATTGCTCAAAAAAGGGCTGCAGTTGATCGCGCTTCCGTTTATAGGAGGCTTGATTGACAATTAAACGTGCACTAATATCGGCGATTGGTTCGACCTCTACCAAACCGTTTGCACGCAAAGTGTTGCCAGTAGAAACTAAGTCTACGATCGCATCGGCCAAACCAACTAAAGGCGCCAACTCCATCGAACCATATAGTTGAATCGTATCGATGTGAACACCTTTATTCGCAAAGTGTTCGCGTGCGCAATTCACATACTTTGTCGCAACTCGTAAGCGTGAGCCCTGCTTGACTGCTGCTGCATAGTCAAATCCTTCGCGCACTGCTACTGACATTCGACACTTGGCAATATTGAGATCAAATGGCACATATAGTCCATCGACTCCTTTTTCCATCAAAATATCGAGGCCAGCCACTCCAAAGTCAGCGCCACCAAATTGCACATAGGTTGGCACATCTGAGGCACGCACAATAATCAAGCGCACGTCAGGATTAGAGGTTTCAATAATGAGTTTGCGTGACTTCTCAGGATCTTCCAGCGGCCGAATGCCGACCTTGGACAAGATCTCTGCGGTTTCTTCGAAAATGCGCCCCTTTGAGAGGGCTAGAGTCAACTTCATGGACTAATTATCCATCAGCCTTACTTAACGCGCTGAATGTTGGCCCCCAAGAGGGTCAGCTTTTGCTCCATACGGTCATAACCCCTATCCAGATGATAGATCCGGTCAACCTGAGTTTCCCCTTGAGCAGCCAAGCCAGCAATCACCAAACTTGCTGAGGCCCGCAAATCCGTGGCCATAACGATGGCTCCTGAAAGCTGTTCAACGCCCTGCGCTATCGCAGTGTTACCCTCAATCGCAATATCTGCCCCCAAGCGATTGAGTTCTTGGACGTGCATAAAGCGATTCTCAAAAATGGTTTCGGTAATGCTGGCACTTCCTGAAGCAAGTGCATTGACTGCCATCAGCTGTGCCTGCATATCCGTTGGAAAGGCTGGATATTCGGAAGTTCTAAAGCTCACTGCCTTTGGACGAGAATGCATCGAAGCCTTGATCCAATCGGCACCCACTTCTATTTTGAGGCCCGCTTCTTTGAGTTTGACAATTACCGCATCCAATGTATCTGGACGGCAGTGCTTCAAAGTAATTTCTCCACCAGCTGCTGCTACTGCACACAGAAAGGTGCCCGCTTCAATCCGATCGGGAATTACAGAATGTTCCGCTCCATGCAGACTTTCAACACCTTCAATGATCAGGCGATCAGTTCCAATTCCGGAAATCTTTGCTCCCATTTTGACGAGCAGCTCAGCAAGATCGCTCACCTCTGGCTCGCGAGCAGCATTTTCTAAGACGGTAGTGCCTGAGGCTAAAGTGGCAGCCATCAACAGATTTTCGGTGCCAGTAACCGTAATCATGTCGGTCACAATCGAAGCGCCCAACAAACGATTCAACGGCGTCTGAGTTTCTGCCTGAATGTAGCCGCTCTCAATCTTGATCTTTGCGCCCATCGCCTTCAAACCCTTGATGTGCTGATCGACTGGACGCGCACCAATCGCGCAGCCCCCAGGCAAAGAGACTTTAGCGCTATGCATGCGGGCAAGTAATGGCCCCAGCACCAAGATTGAAGCGCGCATAGTTTTCACCATTTCGTAAGTTGCTTCGGAGCTTTTGATCTTGGCAGCATTGAGAATTAAGTGGGTGCGGTCATTGGCGTCTGGATACTCAACAGTCACCCCAATCTCTTGCAGAAGCTTAAGCATCGTTCTGACATCTTGTAATTCTGGAACATTACGTAAAGTAATGGCTTGATCTGTGAGAAGGCAAGCACACAAAATCGGGAGGGCTGCATTTTTTGCTCCCGCTATCACAACCTCTCCCTTGAGGGGCGTGCCACCCACCATACGCAATTTATCCATGATTCTGCTCAAACTCTTCGGGGGTAAATGCTTTGATCGAAAGTGCGTGTACCTCTGCCTTCATACGATCGCCCATTGCGGCATAAACCAATTGATGGCGCTGCACCAGACGTTTGCCGACAAAATCGGGGCTCACGATAGTAGCAAAAAAGTGTTGGCCATCGCCCTCAACCTCAATATGTGTGCAGGCAATACCTTGCTGAATATAGCTTTCAATTTGCTCGGGGGTGGGCAACATCACAATCTCCTAATACTGATTAATGCTTTAACTTATAGCCTGTTTGCAGCATTCGCAATGCAATCGCAGATACGCAAATGAGGAAGCTGCCAATGATAGTCAAACTGGTCCAAGGAGACACATCTGATACCCCGAAGAATCCATAACGAAATCCATCAATCATGTAGAAGAATGGATTAAAGCGTGAGATAGCCTGCCAAATTGGGGGAAGCGAGTGAATTGAATAGAAGACTCCAGACAACATCGTCGCCGGCATGATGAAGAAGTTCTGAAAGGCTGCAAGCTGATCAAATTTATCAGCCCAAATTCCAGCAATCAGTCCAAGACTTCCCAGCACTGCTGCACCGAGAAAGGCAAAAATAATAATCCACAGAGGATATTCCAGCGCAGGTAAGCCATACCAGGCGGTAATCAAAAATACGCCGAAGCCCACCACGACTCCACGAAAAACCGCAGCCAATACATATGCTGAAAAGAACTCAAAATGACTTAGCGGGGTAAGCAGGATAAACACCAGATTGCCAGTAAGCTTTGATTGAATCAAAGAGGAGGAAGTGTTGGCAAAGGCATTTTGTAAGAGGCTCATCATGACTAAACCGGGGATTAAGAAGGCCGTATAACTGATATGGCCATAGACCTCTTTCCCCTCCAAGACATGCCCAAAAATCATTAAGTACAAAATGGCAGTTAAAACGGGAGCAGCTACTGTCTGAAAGGCAACCTTATAAAAGCGTTTAATCTCTTTACGCAAGAGGGTTGGGAAGCCGCTCCCATACTTCAAAGTGTTTTTCTCCATCACGCTACTCATGAAGCATGTCCTGACATGATGTTCATAAACACTTCTTCTAAATCGGTTTTACCTTCACCATCTTTTTTCACTGAACCATACCGACTCAATAAATTCGATGTCGTATCTAAGGCAACAATATTGCCGTGCTTGAGCATGGCGATGCGCTGGCAAAGTGCCTCCGCCTCTTCAAGATAGTGAGTGGTCAAGACGATGGTATGTCCATCTTGATTTAAGCGACTAATAAATTGCCAAAGTGATTGACGCAATTCAACGTCAACACCTGCGGTTGGTTCATCCAAAATAATCACGGGGGGTCTATGCACTAAAGCCTGTGCAACTAAGACACGACGCTTCATGCCGCCGGATAAAGAGCGCATATTGCTATCGGCTTTGCCGGTAAGATCCAAATTGGCCATGATCTCATCTATCCATGCGCCATTATTACGAATCCCAAAATATCCAGATTGGAACTGCAAAGTCTCTCTAACCGTAAAGAAGGGATCGAACACCAATTCTTGGGGAACCACTCCAAGCATACGGCGCGCTTGACGAAAATCTTTTTGTACATCCGCACCCATAATGGCTGCATGACCATGATCAGCTTTTACCAAGCCAGCCAAGATTGAAATCAGGGTTGTTTTACCTGCGCCGTTTGGACCCAATAAACCAAAAAACTCACCCTGTTCTATCTTGAGCGAAACCTGATCCAAGGCCTGCAATGCACCATAGTTTTTTGAAATAGCTTGAATCGAAATTGCAGCGCTCATATTAGCTCAGACCTAATAGGGCAGATACGCCATAGACATTAGCAAGCACCTTTAGTTTTTCAGGGGCATGATGAATGGCAATGGATTGATCTTTTTCCTGTAATTTTTTTTGCCATGCCAATAGCACCGTCAATACAGTGGAATCAAAATCGACTAATTGTGAACAGTCGATCGCTTGAAGGCTTGCGATATTGAGTAAGCCTTCATTTTCAAGAGCAACTACATTTGCTTGTGTAACTTTGCTAGGCAAGGAAAATGGCATTGAAATCGACTTATGAATTCGCAGGTTTAGCGGAAGCCAATTGCTTATTGCGGTCTTGTAAAAACTTCACTAAGCCATCAATGCCATTTTGACTAATTTGATTTGAGAACTGGTTACGGTAAGCCTCAACCAGCCATACACCCATGATGTTCATATCGTAGACTTTCCAGCCGTTTGGCGTTTTTTCCAAACGGTAATCCAATGGCACTGGATCACCGTGACCCAATACAACGGTTTTCACAGTAACCTCTTGATCATCGGGTGCTGCTCTCAATTGCTTAAATTGCACAGTCTGATCTCTCAGCTGACTTAAAGCGCCAGAATAAGTACGAATCAGCAAATTCTTGAATTCAGCAATCAATTGAGCCTGTTGTTCAGGAGTCGCTTTTTTCCAGTTAGGGCCCATTGCCATTTCGGTAGTGCGACGCATATCGGTATAGGGAACAATCTTTTTTTCTACTAGATCGACAATCTTAGGGATATTTCCTTTTTGAATTTCTGGATCAGACTTTACAGAGCTCATCACATCCGACACCACGCTTTTGATTAAGCCATCTGGAGTCGACTGATCAGGGGCTTGTGCATATGCATTCACGCTCAGCACGAGAGCACAAAACAGGAACGTAAACCACTGTCGAATTGTGAAAGGGTATTTCATAGATTCCTAGATTTGAATAAAGCAGAGTAGGCCCTTATTTTAGCTCTCGAATAGGGAATATCGTTATTCGTAGGGATTTTCGTAGACAGGCATCTGAGGTTCCTCATCGTCCCGACCTTCATTAATTTGATACTTGCGTCGCTGAATATAAGCATCACGTAAAAAGCTGTATTTATCAATTGCAGCGCCATCCAATAAATCACCTGCCTCATAGTAGGTATTACGGGCATTGACCACGCGCAAGCCCGTTAAGCTATTACGCAATCCCACATTGGGAATATATTTAAAGAGGTAGTCCGTTTCTAAATCAGCCACCGTACCGAAGGTATCGCGGACAGAACTGGGTCCAAAGAAGGGCAGAACTACGTAAGGGCCTGAAGGAACCCCCCAAACCCCGAAGGTTTGTCCAAAATCTTCTTTGTGTTTTTCTAAACCGCCAGGAGTAGCAAGGTCAATCAGGCCGCCAAGACCCATCGTCGTATTCACGACAACTCGCATCAGATCGTTAAATGCATAGTCGGGCTTGCCTTGCAATAAATTATTCAGTGCAGTGTAGATATCGTTGTAGTTGCTGAAGAAGTTATAAATACCTTCGCGAACAAATTCAGGTAAGACAAAACGATAGCCAGCTACGACGGGCTTCAAAACATATGCATCTAAGCCTTCGTTGAACTCAAAGACAGAACGATTAAATGGCTCCCATGGATCATCAGGGGAAGGCGGAACACCAGCCGGGATGGAAGCACAGCCAAACATCAAGGCCAATAGACTAAGCACAACAAGACGTTTAAAACTTAGCCATGCGTTCATTACTTAGCGGCACCTTTATCTTGACCGCTATCGGCAGCTTTGTTGTAAAGGAATTGACTAATCAAGTTTTCTAAAACAATGGCTGATTGAGTCTGAGTAATTTTTCCATTATCTGCCAACATCTCATCTGAACCGCCAGCCTCAAGGCCGATATATTGTTCGCCCAATAAGCCTGAAGTCAAAATCTTGGCTGATGAGTCTTTAGGAAATTGATAAGTCTGATCAATCGTCATCACGACTGTTGCTTGGTAGGTTTTATCGTCAAAAGAAATATTGGCAATTCGGCCAACAACCACGCCGGCACTTTTGACTGGCGCACGCGGTTTCAAGCCACCAATATTGTCAAAACGTGCAGATACTTTATAAGTTGGCTGGAATGACACAGCATTCATATTGCCCACTTTCAAAGCAAGAAAGAGTGCTGCCAATAAACCCAAGGCAACAAAAATTCCCACCCAAATATCAATTGCACTTTTTCTCATATGAGCCCTAGTTTATCTTTCTAATTTGAAAACATCATGGCGGTCAATAAAAAATCCAGTGCCAGGACTGACAAGGAAGAAACGACTACCGTTCGAGTGGTTGCTTGCGATACGCCCTCGGGGGTAGGCTTTGCCTCATAACCCTGATAAAGCGCTATGAAAGTCACTGCAACACCAAAAACAAGACTTTTGATCAGGCCATTGCCAATATCCGAGAATAGGTCTACCCCGCCCTGCATTTGTGACCAGAAAGCACCCGAGTCCACGCCAATGAGCGGGACGCCTACAAAATAACCGCCCATCACGCCGACCGCAGTGAAGATCGTTGCCAAGATCGGCATCGCAATAATACCGGCCCAAAGACGAGGAGCAATCACCCTGGCCAATGGGTCTACAGCCATCATTTCCATAGCACTTAATTGCTCTCCAGCTTTCATCAGCCCAATTTCAGCGGTAAGTGAAGTGCCTGCGCGGCCCGCAAACAATAAGGCAGTAATTACTGGTCCCAGCTCTCTTGTAAGTGAGAGTGCTACTAGTAAACCTAAAGCCTGTTCAGAACCGTAGCGATTCAGCGTGTAGTAACCCTGTAAGCCGAGAACAAAGCCAACAAATAATCCTGAAACTGCAATGATCACAAATGAATGATTGCCTACAAATAAAATTTGATCAATCACTAAACGTGGTCTTTTTAGCAGAAAGGTAGAGCGATAGATTGCAGCAGTAAACATTCTTGCTGCCAAACCTAAGCTGGTCAGGTTTCGACGAACAAAGAAACCAAGACTCCCAAAAAGATCGAGCACGGTATGCAAAATCATCATGTGTTTCTCAATCCAAAATCTTGAGCCAAACTTGGGCCAGGATAATTAAAGGGTACTGGGCCATCTGGTGAGGCATCTAGGAATTGACGCACAAAAGGATCCGTTGAACGGCTTAGCTCTTCGGGTGTACCTTCTGCGCCAATACGACCATTGGCAATGAAGTAAACATAGTCTGCAATTGCAAAAGTTTCTTCAACGTCGTGCGTTACCAGCAAACTGGTAGCGCCAAGTGCATTATTTAAATCCCGGATCAATCGCGCTGTAATGCCCAAGGAAATCGGATCGAGACCTGCAAAGGGCTCGTCATACATGATCAGCGGCGGATCTAAAGCAATAGCACGGGCTAGTGCAACGCGCCGAGCCATTCCACCAGAAATTTGAGCGGGCATCAAATCACGCGCTCCACGCAAGCCAACGGCATTGAGCTTCATCAACACTAAGGAACGCAATAGCTCTTCAGTTAAATCCGTATGCTCACGCAAAGGAAATGCGACGTTTTCATAAACACTTAAATCTGTAAAGAGCGCGCCGAACTGAAAAAGCATTCCCATGCGACGGCGTGCATTCATCAACTGCGCAGAATTCATTCTGCCGATATCTTGGCCTTCAAATAAAACCTGACCTGATTGAGCGGCGTATTGTCCGCCAATGAGTCTGAGAATAGTAGTCTTACCGCAACCAGACCCACCCATGACGGCGACTACTTGTCCGCGCTTGAACTCCATATTGAGCCCAGAGAGAATCTGCCGCTCTTCAGGCGCATAAGCAAAGTTCACATCCCGAACCGAGACAACAACATCACCCGCAATGGATTCGGGTTTCCCTTGGCTGCTTTGCAAAGTGGAGCAGTTGTCGTCAGTCATGCCGCATATTATCGCGGTAAGACTGATGATCCCATTAAATATTCATCAACCGCTTGCGCGCACTGGCGACCTTCACGAATTGCCCAAACCACTAAAGACTGACCACGACGCATATCACCCGCAGCAAATACCTTAGAAACATTCGTTTGATAAGCTTTTTGGCCGTCTACAGTTGCTTTGGCATTGCCACGCGCATCTTTTTCAACACCAAAAGCACTCAATACTTGTTGCGCTGGAGACACAAAGCCCATAGCTAACAGTACCAGATCGGCTTTAATCTCGAACTCAGAGTTTGGCATTTCTGACATTTTGCCGTCTCTCCACTCCAGGCGAACACCAATCAGTTTCTCCACTTTGCCATTTTTACCTTCAAAGCGTTTTGTTGCCACAGACCAATCGCGCTCACAACCTTCTTCATGCGAGGAGGATGTGCGCAATTTCGTTGGCCAGTAGGGCCATACCAAAGACTTGTTTTCTTCCTCTGGAGGCTGAGGCAACAACTCAAACTGAGTCACCTTACTTGCACCATGGCGGTTTGAGGTACCCACACAATCAGAACCAGTATCGCCACCGCCAATCACGACAACATGCTTATCGGTCGCACGAATCTCATTCTTTAAATCACCAGCATTTTCTTTGTTCTGAGGAATCAAAAACTCTAAGGCGTAATGCACACCAGCCAAGTCACGTCCAGGCACTGGTAAGTCACGGGGTTGTTCTGCACCACCAGTAATAACTACCGCATCAAAATCTTTCATCAGTTGATCTGGTGAGACGGTTTTGGTGGCGTAGTTTTTTACCTCAGCACCAATGGCCTCTTTTCCAATAAAGACACTGGTTTCAAACTTCACGCCCTCGGCTTGCATTTGCTCAACACGACGATCAATCAGCCACTTCTCCATTTTGAAATCAGGAATGCCATAGCGCAACAATCCGCCAACTCGATCATTTTTTTCAAACACGGTGACATCGTGGCCAACACGCGCTAACTGTTGGGCTGCAGCCATACCAGCAGGCCCGCCACCAACGATGGCTACTTTTTTACCAGTCTTGATTTTCGATGGCTGCGGTTTAACCCAACCGTTTTCCCAGCCTTTATCAATAATGGCGTGCTCAATGGATTTAATGCCAACTGGCGCTTTATTAATTCCTAATGTACAAGCAGCTTCACATGGTGCGGGGCAAATCCGCCCCGTGAACTCTGGGAAATTATTGGTAGAGTGCAAAACTTCTAAGGCATTTTTCCAATCATTGTGGAATACCAAATCATTGAAATCAGGAATGATGTTGTTTACTGGGCAACCACTGTTACAAAATGGAATGCCGCAATCCATACAGCGCGCACCTTGCACCTTTGCCTGCTCATCAGTTAGCGCATGAACAAACTCTTTGTAATGATGCAGGCGCTTTACAGGAGCCTCGTAGGTTTCATCTACCCGCTCAAACTCCATAAATCCAGTGATCTTACCCATATCTAATCCTTAGTATTGATTCTTTGTATTCACATTCGTTAAGCAGCAACAGGAGCATTTTGGGATTTTTCCCAAAGCTCGCCCAAGGCCCGCTTATATTCGGTTGGAAGCACTTTCACAAATCGTGTGCGCGATTTATCCCAATCAGCCAATAGAGACTTAGCACGCTCTGATCCGGTGTGACGGAAATGACGCTCAATGAGCTCTTTCAGAATCTGCTCATCCGTTAAACGTTCGCCGCCATCTTTTACATCGATTGGTGCGTGCCATTGAGACTTAGGCATTTTGGCAATCTGCTCAGCAGATGGCAGAACTTTTTCAAGACTCGCCATACTCGTGTTGCAGCGCTTTTCAAATAAACCATCTTCGTCATACACATAAGCAATACCACCGCTCATCCCTGCAGCAAAATTACGGCCAGTATTACCCAAGACCACAACTGTTCCGCCTGTCATGTATTCACAGCCATGATCGCCGGTGCCCTCAACGACTGCAGTGGCACCAGAGTTACGCACTGCAAAACGCTCTCCAGCAACACCATTGAAGAAAGCTTCTCCGCCGATAGCACCATACAGAACGGTGTTACCAACAATAATATTGCGAGCAGTATCACCACGGAACTCATGGGGAGCGCGCACGATGACACGACCGCCGGATAATCCTTTGCCCACATAGTCGTTACCATCGCCGACTAAATCGAGCGTAACGCCCTTTGCTAAGAATGCAGCAAAGCTTTGTCCAGCAGTTCCATTGAGTTGAATATGAATCGTGTCATCTGGTAAGCCAGCGTGACCATAGCGTTGAGCGACTTCACCCGATAACATCGCCCCCACTGTGCGATTAACGTTCTTCACAGGAACAATGAAAGAGACTTTCTCGCCTCGCTCCAAAGCAGGCTCACTCTTCTCAATCAAAATGTTGTCTAACGCACTGCCAAGGCCATGCTCTTGTGTGAGCACTTGATAGCGTGGTACATCAGCAGCAACGTCGACCTGAGAAAAAATCTTACTGAAATCCAAGCCATGGACTTTCCAGTTCTCGATGCCCTTGCGGGTATCTAATAAATCTACTCGACCGATTAAATCATCAAACTTACGAATGCCTAATTGCGCCATGATCTCACGCGCCTCTTCAGCAATGAAGAAGAAGAAATTCACCACATGCTCTGGCTTGCCTGAAAACTTTTTACGCAATTCAGGATCTTGAGTAGCAACGCCAACTGGGCATGTATTCAAATGACACTTGCGCATCATGATGCAACCCTCAACAACTAATGGTGCTGTAGCGAAACCAAATTCATCCGCACCCAATAAAGCGCCAATGACCACATCACGCCCGGTCTTCATTTGACCATCAGCCTGAACACGGATACGACTCCGCAAACCATTCAATACCAAGGTTTGTTGGGTTTCAGCCAAGCCAAGCTCCCATGGGGAACCAGCATGCTTAATAGAAGAAAGTGGTGAAGCGCCTGTGCCACCATCATGTCCGGCAATCACCACATGATCTGCTTTTGCTTTGGCAACTCCAGCAGCAATCGTACCAACGCCAACTTCAGAAACCAATTTCACTGAAATATCTGCTGCAGGATTCACATTTTTCAAATCATGAATCAGCTGTGCCAAATCCTCGATTGAATAAATGTCATGGTGTGGAGGAGGAGAAATCAAGCCAACGCCTGGTACCGAGAAACGCAACATACCAATATAGTCTGAGACTTTCCCGCCTGGGAGTTGTCCACCCTCACCTGGCTTAGCGCCCTGCGCCATTTTGATCTGGATTTGATCAGCAGAACGCAAATATTCTGTTGTTACCCCAAAGCGCCCGGAAGCAACTTGCTTGATTTTGGAGCGCAATGAGTCGCCATCTTGCAGGGGAATATTCACCTCAACAACATCGTCACCCAAGATGCTTGCTAAAGTCTCACCCCGCTTAATCGGAATACCTTTTAATTCTTTAATGTAACGATTCGGATCTTCACCGCCTTCGCCGGTATTCGACTTACCACCAATTCGGTTCATTGCAATTGCCAAAGTCGCATGCGCCTCAGTCGAGATGGAACCTAAAGACATTGCGCCGGTAGCAAAGCGTTTCACAATTTCTTTAGCTGGCTCCACCTCATCCAGGGGGATTGCTTTAATGGGATCAATCTTGAACTCAAATAAACCACGCAAAGTCATTTGACGCTTGCTTTGGTCATTGATGATGTTGGCGTACTCTTTATAAGTCTGATAGCCCTTCTCAACACCAATGCGAGTGGAGTGCTGCAATTTCGCAATCGTGTCAGGTGTCCACATATGGTTTTCACCACGCACGCGGAAAGCATATTCACCACCGGCATCGAGCATATCTTCTAATACAGGGTCGTCGCCAAAAGCGGCTTGATGCATTCTTAAAGCTTCTTCAGCAACATCAAATACTCCAATACCGCCGACATTTGAAGGCGTGCCCTTGAAATATTGATTAATCACATCATGGTTGAGGCCAATAGCTTCAAAAATCTGTGATCCGGTATACGACATATAAGTTGAAATGCCCATCTTGGACATCACTTTTTGCAATCCCTTACCGACAGCCTTGACAAAGTTCTTGATGGCCTTCTCAGGCGATAAATCGCCTGTCAGACCTTTTGCCATTTCAGCAAGCGTTTCCATCGCAAGGTAGGGATGAATAGCTTCTGCGCCATAACCAGCTAGCAGCGCAAAATGATGTGTCTCGCGAGCACTTCCGGTTTCAACCACCAAACCGACGCTGGTGCGCAATCCTTTTTCTACTAGATGCTGATGAATTGCTGAGGTAGCCAATAACGCAGGAATAGCAACGTGTTGCTCATCCACTTGACGATCGCTCACAATCAAAATGTTATAGCCCGAACGGACTGCATCTGCAGCTTCCGCACAAAGTGAAGCAAGTCGCGCTTCGATACCGGCCTTGCCCCAAGCTGCTGGATAACAGATATCCAACTCGTATGAGCGGAACTTACCGTTGGTGTAATGGCCAATATGACGAATCTTCGTGATGTCATCAAAATCCAAAATGGGCTGACTGACTTCTAAGCGCATTGGAGGATTGATGTTGTTGGTGTCTAATAAATTGGGCTTAGGTCCAATAAAGGACACTAAAGACATCACCATGTTTTCACGAATCGGATCAATCGGAGGATTGGTCACCTGTGCAAACAATTGTTTAAAGTAGTTATAGAGGGGTTTGTTCTTGTTAGAGAGCACAGCCAATGGGCTGTCGTTACCCATGGATCCAATTGCCTCTTCTCCGTTTTGCGCCATTGGTGCCATCAGATATTTAATATCTTCTTGGGTGTATCCAAATGCTTGCTGACGGTCTAACAGTTTTGCTGCAGGACGAATCGTTGTTTTTTCGTCGATCAGGTCTGCTTGGCTTGCATCTACTTCATCAAGCTTAATACGCACTGCATCGATCCAGCTCTTATAGGGCTTGGCTTTCGAGACGGCATTTTTGAGTTCAACGTCATCAATGATGCGTCCTTGCTCCATATCGATGAGGAACATTTTGCCCGGTTGTAAGCGCCACTTTTGGACGATCTTGCTATCGGGAATTGGCAGTACGCCCGCCTCTGATCCCATGACGACCAAATCATCATCGGTGACGTAGTAACGCGCTGGACGCAATCCATTTCTGTCGAGTGTGGCACCAATTTGGCGGCCATCAGTAAAAGCCATCGCTGCCGGACCATCCCATGGCTCCATCATTGACGCGTGATATTCATAGAATGCACGACGGTTATCGTCCATCAAAGTATGTTGTTCCCATGCCTCTGGAATCATCATCATCATGGCCTGCGCCAGCGGATAGCCAGCCATGACCAACAACTCTAAGCAGTTATCAAAGCAAGCGGTATCTGATTGACCTGGATAAATGAGTGGCCATAGTTTTTTCAGGTCGTCGCCCAAGACAGGCGAGCTAATAGCACCTTCACGAGCATTAACCCAATTGACGTTACCCTTAACGGTATTAATTTCTCCGTTGTGCGCAATCATGCGGTAAGGGTGAGCCAATTCCCATGCAGGGAATGTATTGGTTGAGAAACGTTGGTGCACTAAGGCTAGGGCCGAGATAGTGCGCGCATCCTTTAAATCTTCGTAATACGCTCCCACTTGGTTTGCCAGGAGCAAGCCTTTATAAACAATAGTACGAGCGGACATTGAAGCAACAAAATATTCTTTTCCGTGCTTCAAATGCAAATCCTGAATGGCGTGACTTGCCGTTTTTCGAATGACGTATAACTTTCGTTCTAATGCGTCAGTTGTCATGATGTCGCGACCACGTCCAATAAATATTTGACGGATAAAAGGCTCGGTCATTCGGACGGTAGGTGACATTGGCAATTGCACATCGATGGGTACATCTCTCCAGCCGAGTACTACCTGACCTTCTAATCGAACAGTGCGTTCTAATTCTTGTTCGCATGCGAGACGTGATGCATTTTCTTTTGGCAGAAAAATCATGCCAACACCGTACTCACCTAAGGGCGGCAAAGTGATGCCCTGCTTTGCCATCTCTTCTCGATATAAGGCATCAGGAATCTGAATCAGGATTCCAGCACCGTCACCCATCAACGGATCAGCGCCAACCGCACCCCGATGATCTAAGTTCTCAAGAATCTTTAATCCTTGAGCAACGATCTCATGTGATTTCTTGCCCTTAATGTGAGCAACAAATCCTACGCCGCAGGCGTCGTGTTCATTTTGAGGATCGTACAAACCTTGTGCGATTGGACGAATTGGGGTGCCGAATGATGTTTTCATGATTCTTCCGTGAGCCTTAATGGCTTTATTACTTTTGGAGGATCAAATATAGGGGAATACCCCTCTCGATGCAATAGAAATTAAATGACTCTGTCCCATTTAAATTGCCGAGCCCTGATTGAAAGTCATTTATTCAGGGACAGAGTCAATAATTTACTAGGAAACGCTTTGAGCAGCTTCAGTCACCGTTTTATCTTTTTTAGGGCGCCCCCGATGCCGAATTGCCAGCTGATCTGGTCGTTCCTTAAGCAACTTTAGAGCCAGGGTGTCGCTCAACCAGGGCTTGGAACGCAATAGAGTCTCGGTAATTTGTCTATCCTCCCAATGTGGCGCGCCCTCCTTGATAAACCCCGCCCAAGCCATTTGACGCTCAAAGGGGGTATTGCCTAGCTTCCAAAAAGATTCATGGTCCACTAGCCAGGGTTCTACTTTTTGTCCAACATGCGATCCGTAGCTAGTCCAAGTCGAATCTTGAGGGCTAGATTCAAAACCTGCACGTACTGGATTCAATTCGATATAGCGCTGACAACGCAAGAAATAGCTCGGATCAATCAGTGACGAACGAAAACGCCCTTCCCAAATCGTGCCAGAGCGATGATGCCGTTGATTGAAATACTGCGCATAGCGCCGACCTAGCGACTGCATGGTCTTGGCTAATGAATCCGCTTTCGTAGGCGTCAGCAATATATGCACATGATTGGGCATCAAGACAAAAGCATGCACTAAACAAGAAAATTGTTTTGCGGCTTCTTTTAACCAGTCTAGATAGATTCGTCGATCTTCCGCCGTAAAGAAAAGTGTTTCGCGATTGTTGCCCCTGACCATGACATGCATCGCCTGTCCAGGAATCACCATGCGTGCTTGTCGCGCCATCTGCTCAAATTTTATTGAAGTTCGCGCACACCGCCATTAGGCGAAAACTCAGGGATAAACCAATCTCCATCGAACTGAGTAACGCCATCAGGTACCTCGCGAGATTCTTGCGGAACTCCTTTTAAGGCAACCCCCATATAGGAGATCCACATTGGCAATGCAAGTCCGCCGCCTGTTTCTTTATCGCCCAAACTTTCTGGCTTATCAAAACCAATCCAAGCAATCGCAACAATCTTTGGGTTGTACCCTGCAAACCAAGCATCATGAGATTCATTGGTAGTACCCGTTTTTCCTGCAATATCGTTACGGCCAAGCTTAGCGCGTGCGCTAGCAGCTGTTCCGGTTTTGGTGACTTCTTGCAACATACTGTCCATCACAAAAGCTGTGCGCTTATCGAGCACTCGGGTTGCATCTTCACCGGCACGTGTTGGCTTTGCTTCGAATAACACATTACCTTTTGTATCAATCATCCTATCAATCAAGTAGGGCTCTACTTGATAGCCGCCATTTGCAAATACGCTGTAAGCAGACGCCATTTGCAATGGCGTTACTGAGCCCGCGCCTAATGCCATCGTGAGATACGGTGGGTGCTTCTCGGGATCAAAGCCAAAGCGCTTTATATATTCTTGTGCATACGAAGGTCCAATAGCACGTACGATTCTGACCGATACTAAATTCTTTGACTTTGCTAAAGCATTGCGTAAACGCATCATGCCGTCATATTTACCATCATAGTTTTTAGGCTCCCAAGATTGACTTCCAGTCTCTAGGCTACCAATCGACAAAGGTGCATCGTTCACCATGGTGCTAGGTGAGAAGCCTTTTTCCAGAGCAGCGGCATAAATGAATGGTTTAAATGATGAGCCTGGTTGGCGCCATGCTTGTGTCACGTGATTAAACTGGTTGCGCCTAAAATCAAAGCCGCCAACCAAAGATAAAATTGCACCATTCTGGGCATTCATAGAAACAAATGCTGCCTCTACTTGAGGTAGCTGCGCCAGTTTCCAGACGCCATCATCTGCTTGTAATAAACGCACTACAGATCCAGGACGAAGCTTCTTCTTAGGCTGCGCATTGTCAGTCAAGGAGGCACTTGCCAATCTCAATGCGTCGCCCTTCAAGGTAATGACGTCACCCGTTGAAATAATGACTTGCATCTCCTTCGGTTTTGCATCTAAGACTATCCCGGATTGCAAATCATCTAACTGGGGATAGGCTAATAATGCATCATCAATTGTGCGCTGGCGTTTTGCAGGATCATCTGGCAAGTCAACAAATCCCTCTGGCCCGCGATATGCATGACGCAAATCGTATTCAAAGATTCCACGGCGCACTGCTTTATATGCAGCATCCTGATCTGCCTTAATTAAGGTGGTGTAGACATCGATACCCTGCGAATAAATGGCCTCACCATATTGGGCATAGAGTAATTGACGGACCATCTCTGCTGGAAAATCTGCCCGCGTACTAAATTCATTACCCAGTCCACGAATATGTAGCTCTTCACCAATTGCCTTTTGATACTCCTCAGGCGTGATGTAACCCAAATCTCGCATACGACCCAAAATATAGGTCTGACGCATTTTGGCTCGACGGAAATTGGTCACCGGGTTGTATGCTGATGGAGCCTTAGGTAGACCTGCCAACATTGCTGCCTCTGCAGTGCTGATGTCCTTCAAGTCTTTTCCAAAATAGATTTGCGCAGCACTGGAAAAACCAAAGGCGCGTTGGCCCAAAAAGATCTGGTTCATATATATCTCCAGAATCTTGTCCTTACTTAGTTGTGACTCAATTTCCCATGCGAGCAAAATTTCATAAATTTTTCTACTAAAGGTTTTTTCATTACTCAGAAAGAAGTTTCGAGCAACTTGCATCGTAATTGTGGAGGCGCCCTGCGCAAGATGGCCGCGCATATTTGCCACCCCTGCCCGCAAAACGCCGATATAGTCCACGCCGCCATGTGAGTAGAAACGGTCGTCTTCGGTAGCAATGACAGCATTCCGCATCACCAGAGGCATATCAGCCAAGGGGATCACCTTGCGACGCTCCTCTCCAAACTCACCAATGAGAACCTTGTCAGCGGTATACACGCGTAGTGGGGTTTTGGGGTTGTAATCTACTAGGGCAGAAATCTTGGGCAAATTTGGCTTGGCAATCAAAAAAGCATACCCCAGCAACAGCACGAACATCAGCCCGACTGCCATCCCCATCACGAATAAAGCCTTAATTAAGGGGCTGCCTGATTTAGCAAATGCAGGGGGATTTGCTCGAAAATCACGTGGACGCCGATTGGGCTGAGGATTGGACCGCTGATTCTGCGGTGGCCGGTCTTTTGGGGGGAGAGCCATAAGTACAAATTATAGGCGTCACCACCTCGGCTAACCATGTTTTCTGACGTCAATCTCAGCTTAGGCCGATGGTTTTTTCTGGCTACCTGCCCAAGAATATGGCATGC
This sequence comes from Polynucleobacter sp. MWH-P3-07-1, assembly GCF_018687555.1. Classification (NCBI taxonomy): domain Bacteria; kingdom Pseudomonadati; phylum Pseudomonadota; class Betaproteobacteria; order Burkholderiales; family Burkholderiaceae; genus Polynucleobacter; species Polynucleobacter sp. MWH-P3-07-1. Next base: position 80,444 of record NZ_CP061296.1, on the reverse strand, counting down.
CTACACGCCATATTTCTTCCCAATCTTTTGATGACATTTTGAGTGAGCTTGGAGACGATCCAGCCATCCCGGATCCTCAAGCCATTCGCAAACCCCATGCCCCTCAAATTGATCCTCAAGTCAGCCGGCCCACATCATTTCCGCACGCCAAAAAACCACTTTTTCAGGATAGGCTCCCACCCCATTCAGGCATCGTTCTGCTTTTATTAGGGGGTCTTTTGCTTTGCATTTCAGGCGCATTTCTGACCTATTGGTGGCTGAGCCCAATATCAAGTCCAGAAGAAAATCCGGTCCTTTTAAAGCTTGAGAAGGACTTAAAAAACTTGGCTGTAGAGATTGAAGGCATCCGGAAGGATCAGGAAAATGAAATTGATGATCTCTATTTGGCAATAGATGAAATGGAAGTGAGTGTTCACTCATTAAATAAATCAAAGGGCTCAGTCTCAGCTCTACCTAAGGCAAAAATCGCCTCAGATGAACTGCTGCTTCAATCCTGGCGCTTTCTGGGCAGCGCTGAAATCGGCGGCACTCACCAAGCCCTTTTCAATAATGGCAAAACCAATCTTTTCATCAACAAGGGTGATTTCATTTTGGGATCTTGGCGCCTCCAGGATATTAAAAAAGATGAGGCCTTGCTAATGAACTCTGAAGGCAAATTATTGACCCTGAAAGCTAAAACCAGTCGATGAAAAAGGCGCTTATAAAGGGGTTGATTTGCCTTAGTTTTCTATGGCTTTGGAATAAGCCCATCTGGGGGAATACATATCAAGAGAGTTTTTCTCAAACCTTGATTAGTTTGGATTTTCCTCAGATCGAGCTGCGGGATTTATTACAGACCTTGGCGCGCATCGGGAACACCAACTTTTTACTGAGTGAATCCATTCAGGGGGATATTTCGATTGACCTGAAAAATACCCCTTGGCACACTGCCCTGCATTCAATACTCGCTAGCAGAGGTCTACGGCTTTTGCGGCATGGCGATATTTACTGGATTGGGCCTCATTCTGAAATTCAGGCATTTCAGAAATATCGCCGAGAAGATGCTGCCCTTCCTTTTGGGGGCGATCATGTCAATAGCCCAAGGCAAATATTGATTGAGGCTCGTATCGTAGAGGCAGACCAGCGATTTGCCAGGGAACTGGGCATGAAGCTAGCCTACGAGGCGAAAAATACCTCGCCTCAGGATACAAAAACCTTTTCGGGAAATATCGATTTATCTGGTGCAGGATTGAATGGCTTTAACCCGGCCTCGCTTGCTGCAACCCTAATTTCTCCTGATGCTAGCCGACTATTGCAACTAGAACTCTCCGCATTAGAGTCAGATGGGCAGGGGAAAATTCTCTCCAATCCGCGAATCATGACTGGCGATCAGGTGAAAGCAACCATTGAGCAGGGTACTGAATTACCCTATCAAGTGAGCAGTCAAAGTGGGAGCAAGTTGCAATTTAGAAAGGCGAATCTCCGCTTGGAGGTGATGCCTAAAATTCATCCCGACGGAAAGATTTCTATGCTCGTAGGAATCAATAAAGACACTGTAGGCATGAAAACTGAGCAGGGTTACGCGATCGACACCAAAAACCTCAGTTCTGAGGTTACGGTTGAAAATGGCGGTACAGCCATTATTGGTGGCATCTTTCAAACTACCGAGCGTGAGGATGAGGTCAAAATTCCTGTATTGGGGGATATCCCCTTACTTGGTCATTTATTTCGCCATAAGTCGAAGCTGCAAGACAAAACCGAGCTCTTGGTCTTTCTAACTCCTACCGTCTTAGATAAACCCTAATAAAATCAGAGAGTGAACTCTTCAAGCAATAACATCTTTCTGATTGGTCTTATGGGTGCCGGTAAGTCAACCGTCGGAAAACTGTTAGCTAAAAAATTGGGTAGGCAATTTATCGACGTCGACCATGTTATTGAAGAACGTTGTGGTGTCAAGATTCCCCTCATTTTTGAAATGGAAGGTGAAGCTGGATTTCGCAAACGTGAAGCGCAAGCACTAGATCATGCAAGCTTGGGCACCGGGATTGTTTTGGCGACTGGTGGTGGCGCAGTTCTGCTTCCTGAAAATCGTCAACTTTTACGCGAACGAGGTACGGTGGTCTACCTTCATGCAAACCCCGTTGAACTCTGGCATCGCACTAAAGGGAGTGATGCCCGCCCTTTACTGAAAAATGGTGATCCTCGCAAGATTCTGGAAGAGCTCTACACCTTTCGGGATCCGCTCTATCGTGAAATCGCCGATCATATTATTGAAACTGGCAAACCTAGCGTGAATCAATTGGTTCATACTTTAATGATGCAACTTGAACTCTCCTAATGAAAACACTGACAGTTGATCTCGATCAAAGAAGCTATCCGATTTATATTGGCTCTGACTTAATTGATCGCCCAGAACTATTTGAAGCTTGCTCAAAAGCCAGCTCTATTTATATCGTTACCAATACCACGGTGGCGCCACTCTATGCAGAGCGTCTTAGCAAAACGCTAGCAACTTTTGGAAAGTCAGTTAGAACCATTACGCTCCCTGATGGAGAGTCTTTTAAGGACTGGAAAAATCTTCAAACCATCTTTGATGAACTTCTCAAGCATGGTGCAGATCGACAGGCTGTTCTTGTTGCACTAGGTGGTGGAGTCATTGGCGATATGACTGGATTTGCTGCAGCGAGTTTTATGCGGGGCATCCGCTTTATTCAAGTACCGACTACGCTGCTGTCTCAAGTAGATTCTTCGGTTGGCGGAAAAACTGGCATTAATCATCCGCTGGGCAAAAATATGATTGGAGCCTTTTATCAGCCTGTGGCGGTAGTCGCTGATCTAAATACTTTAAAAACTTTACCCCCTCGTGAACTCTCAGCAGGCCTCGCTGAAGTGATCAAGCATGGGGCTATTGCCGATGCTAGCTTCCTAGACTGGATTGAAGCCAATACAAACGCGCTACTAGCCTGTGATATCGAAGCAATGTCGCATGCCGTTTTGCGCTCCTGTGAAATTAAGTCAGCCGTCGTGTCTGCGGATGAGAGAGAAGGTGGGGTTCGCGCTACGCTCAATTTTGGCCATACCTTTGGTCATGCAATTGAAGCCGGCATGGGCTATGGAGAATGGCTACATGGTGAAGCCGTTGCCTGTGGCATGGTGATGGGCGCCAAACTTTCCTGCCTTCTACAAAAAATTACCCAAGCTGATGTCGATCGCTTGACCCGCATTATTCATGCAATGCATCTTCCAATCACAGCTCCAAAGTTTGGCGCTGAGCGCTATATCGAGTTAATGCAGGTAGATAAAAAAGCAGAAGGCGGACAAATTCGTTACGTACTGCTAGAGCAAATTGGTAAAGCATATATGTCGACTGCCCCTCATGAGGCAGTCCTTGAAACTTTGCTAGCGACTGGCGCTGCCTAATCTAGGCTTGTAAAGTAATCTTCACCGGAATGCCAGCCTGAGTACTAGCAAATTCAGATAAATCACCCATCAGCTCTCGACCTGTTTTAGTGTCAAGCCATAAGGGCTTACTGAGTGTTCCTGACCAGCGATAGTGATAACCACCCGACTTTGCAGCAACCCAAATTTCATGCAATGGGGGCTGAGTATTAACAACAATGACGCTGCGATCCCGAAAGCGGATATTGATGACATTGCCACCTTGGCGCTCAATATCTAAATCTAGATCGAGTTCTTCATCGGCAGCTTCCAAAGCAAGTTCGATCGATTGCAAAACTTGTCCTCCGAGCAGGTGAAACTGTTTGTCATCAATCTTTTCTACATTAAGCTGATTTGGTGTCATCGTGGAGTCCTGCATGCTATATTCAATCATTCGTTTTAGAGATATTCATGATAGCGATTCTTATCAGAACCTTACTGATTACCCTCCTAATGTCCCTAGTGGGATGCGGGGTTAGGGGACCACTTTATTTGCCAAATGTGCCACCAGAACCAATACCGCCGAGTGCGCCTGAGCCTCAAGGAATTCTGTATCCTCCTCCTGCCACAAGCAACCCCAACCCTCCTCCTGCGCCACAATGACTAAAGCAATCCCCCTGCCCCACTTGAATGGATTTACAGAGCGAAACGGTGCTTGGTTTGCCGAGGAAATTCCATTGGCGGATCTGGCAAAAGAGTTCGGCACCCCACTCTATGTCTACAGCAAAAAAGCACTGACTGAAGCCTATCAAGCCTATGACCGCGCCTGTATTGATGCAAAGGGTGAGCGGCGCGCTCGGATTCATTACGCCATGAAAGCCAACAGCAACTTAGCAGTAATTGATTGCTTTAAAAATCTCGGCGCTGGTTTTGATTTAGTCAGCGGGGGTGAACTGGCTCGCGCTCTTGCGATTGGTGCGGAACCTACCAGTCTAGTATTTGCAGGCGTCGGCAAGTCTGCCGCAGAAATTGCTCAGGCCCTTAAAGTCGGTGTGAAGTGCATTAACGTGGAATCTATTGCAGAACTCCACAAAATTAATCGTGTTGCAAAAGAACTTCATTGCCGCGCCCCGATTTCATTGCGCGTCAATCCAGATGTCGATGCACAAACCCATCCTTATATCTCTACTGGACTTAAGGGAAATAAATTTGGCATTGCCTATTACGAAGTTTTAAAAACCTATCGTGAGGCAGTTCAGCTTTCCCAAATTGATATTGTCGGAATTGATTGCCATATCGGCTCTCAAATTACGATGACCGCGCCATACTTAGATGCACTCGATAAAGTGCTAGATCTCGTTGAGCAGCTCAAAAAAGAAGGCATCATCATTCATCATCTGGATTTAGGTGGTGGCCTCGGAATTGCTTACAGCTCAGAAACGCCACCGGATATTACTGAGTTCACTGATGCCTTATTGAACCGTGTTGCCCAGCGGGGCTTTGGCCACCTCGACATCATCCTAGAGCCTGGTCGATCCCTAGTAGGTAACGCCGGAGTTCTGCTCACGCAAGTGGAATACCTCAAGCCTGGAACCGAAAAAAACTTCTGTATTGTCGATGCAGCAATGACCGAGTTGTTGCGCCCCGCCCTATATGAAGCGCATCATGGCATTGTGCCAATTGAGACAAAGTCAGCCAAGGCTGTTGTCTATGATGTTGTTGGGCCTGTTTGTGAATCTGGTGACTGGCTTGGTAGAGATCGTGCGCTAGCTGTTGAGGAAGGTGATGTATTAGCGATTCTTTCTGCGGGCGCATATGGCTTTGTCATGGCCTCAAACTACAACACACGTCCCATGCCTGCTGAAATCTTAGTGGATGGAAAAAATGTGCATCTGGTTAGAGAACGTCAAAAAGTTCAAGACCTTTTTGCAAACGAACAAGTTGCACCAAAATAATTCAGGAACTTCTGGACAATAAAAAACCCCGCAACTTCTGCGGGGTTTATTTTTTATGGTCGCCGTAAATTAATGTAAGCCAGCGATGTAATCTGCAACTGCTTTCATTTCTTTTTCAGAGAGCTTGCCAGCAATGGTGTTCATCATCGGTCCATTTAAACGAATTCCATCATGGAAAGCGGTTAACTGAGCGCTGGTGTAATCAGACCACTGACCGGATAACAATGGATATTGAGCTGGAATTCCAGCGCCATTGGGGCTATGACAAGCCGCACAGGCTGGGACACCCTTGGATGCAATGCCACCACGGTAGATGCTCTGACCAAGCTCAATGGTGTCTTTATTTTGAGCAACACCCTGGGAAGGCGTCTGCTTAGCGAGGTAAGCGCCAATATTAGCCATATCTTGATCAGTTAAAGGCATTGCCATGCCCATCATGATCGCATTGGCGCGAGTACCCTCTTTGAAGTTATGTAGCTGTTTAGCAATATAAGCAGCATGCTGACCAGCTAATTTAGGCCATGTCCCAACAGCACTTTGACCTTTTGGGCCATGGCAAGTAATACAGGCCACTACGCCACGAGTGGCATCACCGCCGTTATAAAGGGCCTCGCCTGCAGCTGGATCAACGACTGGTTTGCTTGGTGCAGCTTGGGCGGCGGGCGCAGGTTCTTCAGCTTTAGCACCAATCGAAAGGCTCAAGCCTAGAATGAGGGAAATAGCTAATAACCCAGTTAATTTGGAGATTTGAGAGCTTTGACGCATTATGTTTACCTTGGCAAAAATTCCTAAAAGTGTTTGGGCCCTACATTTACAACTTTTTACCCAACACCATGAGATATTTCATGATTTTGCGTGATTTTACAATAGCTTCTCGACATGTCTAAACTCTTTCAAGCCCGATTCTCGACCACAGTCAATGACACCCATTGCCTACCCAGCACGCCCTTACGTGAAGTAGCCTTTGCGGGTCGGTCAAATGCGGGTAAATCCAGCGCAATTAATGTTCTTTGTAACCAAAAACGGCTCGCTTTTGCCAGTAAAACCCCCGGTAGAACCCAGCATATCAATTATTTTGGCTTATTTGCCAAAGATGATCTTTTGGCCTATTTGGTGGACCTGCCAGGATATGGCTTTGCTGCCGTAAATCATGAAACCAAATATCACTGGAATACGCTTTTGAGCGACTACCTCCAGGAAAGAGAGCAATTGGTAGGGATGGTTTTAATTGTGGATGCTCGGCGAGGAATTACTGAGCTTGATGAGCAGATGATTCAGTGGTTTGTTCCTACCGGAAAACCGATTCATATTCTGCTTAGCAAATGCGACAAGCTCAATAACAGCGAATGCAAACATACTTTAGAGGCCGTTAGAAAACAATTGCAGCAATACGACCCAAAACTTCCCGAGGGTACGGGAGAATCCGAGCAACTTACGGCACAATTATTTTCCAGCACCAAACGGATTGGGCTTGAAGAAGCCGATAATCTGATTATTCAATGGCTATTTGAAGCAAAAACTCATGAAGATGAAACTACCAACTAATCCTTTGCTGCATTTTCCAGCGCATCGTCCCCGTCGTATGAGACGCAATGATTGGTCTCGCCGCCTGATGCAAGAAAATAGTCTCAGTGCGGATAATTTAATCTACCCGGTTTTTTTACTAGATGGTAAAAATCAATCGGAGGCAGTCGCTTCAATGCCAGGAGTCAATCGACTATCACTTGATTTGCTTCTACCCATTGCGCAAGAGTGTGTTGATCTCGGCATTCCGGTATTGGCACTCTTTCCAGTAATTGATGCGTCCCTCAAAACTCCCGATGGTAAAGAGGCAACGAACCCCAATGGTTTGATTCCAAGAGCAGTAAGGGAGCTAAAAAAACAATTTCCTAATTTAGGAATCATGACTGATGTCGCCTTGGATCCCTATACCAGTCATGGCCAAGACGGTGTATTAGATTCTGACGCTTACATTCTCAATGATGAGACCACGGCAATCTTGGTGCAGCAAGCGCTCACACAAGCTGAGGCGGGGGTCGATATTGTTGCGCCATCCGACATGATGGATGGACGCATTGGAAAAATTCGTGAAGCGCTTGAACAAAAAGGTTTAAGTCATACTTTGATCATGGCTTACTCTGCAAAGTATGCTTCCGCCTTCTATGGACCATTTCGTGATGCAGTTGGCTCAGCAAAAAATTTAGGTAAGGCCGATAAAAAAACTTACCAGATGGATCCTAGCAATAGTGATGAAGCTCTGCGAGAAATTGCTCTCGACATCAATGAGGGCGCTGATATGGTGATGGTTAAGCCTGGTATGCCCTACTTAGATATTGTGCGTCGAGTAAAAGATGTTTTTGAATATCCCACTTACGCTTATCAAGTGAGCGGTGAATACGCCATGCTCAAAGCTGCTGCCCAAAATGGTTGGCTTGATCATGATGCAGTCATGATTGAATCACTCATGGCGTTCAGGCGTGCTGGCGCAGATGGTGTTTTGACCTACTTTGCCCTAGAGGCTGCGCGCTATCTTAAAGCCAAAGCATAATTAATTTTTAACTGCAATCTCTGCAAGCGCCTTAGCAAAAGGCTCTGGGGACATATAGCCAACGATTCTGTTTTGCTTGAGCTCACTTGCTTCTGCGTTAAAAAATAAAATGGCAGGTGGGCCAAATAGGCCAAAACGTTTGAGTAGTTCTTTATTCTCGGGAGTATTGCTAGTCACATCTGCCTGCAGCAAGACAAAATTATGCATTTCTTTACCAACTTCAGGATTGCTAAAGGTATTGAGCTCCATCTCCTTACAGCTGATACACCAGTCCGCATAAAAATCCAATAGCACGGGGCGCTTAGCTTGTTTTGCTAAAGCCAGTTGCTGGTCTAATTCTGATACGGAGTCAATCATTCTGAAATGAAGCTCGCCAAGCTGTCGAATCACTTGCCCATTTTGTTTGGCACTAGAGTCAAGGAATAAGGGGCTTGCAACCCAAATTGCCGTGAGTACCAACAACATGCCTAAGGCACGCTGTAGCCACACCATCCAAATGCCAGTAGCTGGAATCAAAATCCGCGCTTCTATGGCAATGAAAAATAATGGCAATCCCATGCCCAGCGCCATTACAAACAAAAGCCCAGCCCCTAGAGTCATCGATCCTGTCTGCGCGATAAAACCAAGCACTCCAGCTAAGGGCGCAGTGATGCAGGGGCTTGCAACCAAAGTTGAAATTCCGCCCAAGGCGAACGAACCCACAATACTACCGCCCTTCTGTTTACCAGCAATTCGATCGATTAACTGATGCCAAGAATGCGGTAGTCGCAGTTCATAAAAACCAAATAGGCTTCCCGATAAACCCAAGAGAAGACATGCAAATAAAATCAGTGCCAGCGGGCTTTGAAGAGCCCTTTGAGCGCTACCGCCCAGAGCTGCCATAGCAACACCCGCTAGGGAATAGAGCAAGGCCATGCCCAATATATAGGCAAGCGCCAGAACACTTGCGCGCGATTTAGAAACCACCCTTCCTGCTTGTCGCCCAAAAATGACACTCGACATAATTGGCAACATGGGCAATACGCACGGCGTAAAAGCCAAAGTTAAGCCCAGCAGAAAGAATGCCAAGAAGAGATAGCCAACTGAAGTCTGCTCTAAAAAGTCACTAATAGCGTGAACGTCTTCTCTGTCATTCCATAGATCAATCAAGTTGGTCGATTTTTTTATCTCTTCCGGACGAGCGCCATTGTCTAATAGAGGCCCTACTCTGACTCCAGGCGCAGTCAGCAAGAAATGCATCGTCATCGGCGGATAACAAATACCTGCCTCTGCACAACCCTGAAGCTCGACCTCAAGATAGATAGGCTGGTTTTTAGCGTTAGCAACCGGAATAAGGACCTCAAAAGCTTGCTTATAAATCTGTAATTTTTTATTAAAAGTAGGATCAAACTTTTCAATACCAACAGGTAGATTGGGGGTGACTACTGAAAGTTTTTTCTGATCCCTTCCCGCCTGAAAGCGTAGGGACTCTTTGTAAAGGTAATATCCTTTAACTGGCGCGAACTGAACCTTGATTTGATTGCTATTCACTGGCCATGAAGCCTCAACTAAAAATGCTTGCTCGGGTGGTAAAAAATCGGGGCCAGCTTGGGCTTGATTCAAAAACAAGCCTAAGATAAAAATACTACTCAGCAAGGATTTCAAATATTTAGTCATTTACTCTCTAGCTCAGCTTCAATCCATTTTCCATATTGCTGCTCATAATCTATTGGTGTAAATGCCATTATTTCAGGTAAGTCATAGGGATGATTATTATGGATAAAGGTGCGAATCTCCTCCCAATTTGCTGCGGTTGTTTTAGCTGATAACAACACTTCATTCTCTTCGCAAATTTTGCCATCCCAGCGATATATTGAATAAAGCCCCTGCTGGATCTGAACACAGGCTGCTAGGCGATTCTCGACTAACTGTCGAGCGATAGTCTGCGCTTGTTCAAGTGTTTGAAAGCTTGTTGTCACAACGAGCAGTGAAATATTTGGAGTCATAGCCTTGGCACTGATAACAAAATGAAAAAAGCCAGACCGGAGCCTGGCTTTTCAATATACCCGAAGGACTTAAGCTTCTTCGGCTACAACAGTTTCTTCAACTTCAGGGCGATCAACCAACTCAACCAAAGCCATTGGCGCATTGTCGCCAACGCGGAAGCCAAACTTCAGAATACGAAGGTAGCCACCTGGACGAGTTGCATAACGTGGTCCAAGTTCAGTAAAGAGCTTGGCAACGATATCGCGATCGCGGGTACGATTAAATGCCAAACGACGGTTTGCCAAATTATCTTTTTTACCCAAAGTAATTAAAGGCTCAACAACCATGCGCAATTCTTTTGCTTTTGGCAGAGTCGTTTTAATGACTTCATGCTCCAAAAGTGAGTTGGACATATTACGTAGCATCGCTAAGCGGTGCGACGAAGTTCTGTTGAGTTTGCGTAAGCCGTTTCCGTGACGCATGATACTTCCTTTCTAATTATTTCTCGAGACTGGCTGGTGGCCAGGTTTCGATCTTCATGCCCAGACTTAAACCACGAGCCGCTAAAACATCTTTGATTTCATTCAAAGATTTACGACCTAAGTTAGGAGTCTTCAACAATTCATTTTCAGTACGCTGAATCAAATCACCGATGTAGTAAATATTCTCGGCCTTCAAGCAGTTTGCAGAGCGCACTGTGAGTTCGAGGTCATCTACTGGGCGCATCAACATTGGATCAACCATGGATGAGCGGCTTGGTGCGAGATCGCCAGAAACTTCACTGCTTTCAAGGGCAGCAAATACGACTAATTGATCAACCAAAATACTTGCAGCTTGACGAATTGCCTCTTCAGGAGACAAAACACCATTTGTCTCAATAGTCATTACCAAACGATCTAAGTCAGTACGTTGCTCAACACGAGCAGACTCTACTGCATAGCTCACACGGCTTACTGGACTGAAAGAGGCATCTAGTACGATACGGCCGATAATCTTGGTGGCCTCATCGTGATACTGACGCATATTGCCAGGAACATAACCGCGACCTTTTTCAACCTTGATCTGCATATCCAACTTACCACCAGCGGATAAGTGAGCAATTACGTGATCAGGATTAATGATTTCTACATCATGTGGCAAGTCGATATCTTTTGCAGTAACAACGCCTGGGCCTTCTTTACGCAAATTAATAGTGACTTCATCACGGGACTGTAATTTGAAAACGATGCCCTTCAGATTCAATAAAAGATTAACAACATCTTCTTGAACACCGTCCAAGGTGGAATACTCATGAACAACACCAGCGATTGCAACTTCAGTTGGAGCATAACCAACCATAGAAGACAACAATACACGACGCAATGCATTACCTAGAGTGTGGCCATAGCCGCGCTCAAATGGCTCCATAACAACCTTTGCTTGGTTGGCAGAAAGCGCTTCAACAGAAATAATTTTTGGCTTGAGCAAATTTGTTTGCATATTTTTTCCTTGAGAGTGCCTAATTAACGTGAATACAATTCGACGATCAAACTTTCATTAATATCACCGCTAATTTCTTCGCGGTCTGGCACTTGCTTAAACGTCCCTTCCAGCTTTGCCGCATCAACTGATACCCAGCTGATTGCAGTCGTTTGCTGAACCAAATTCAATGACTCGGTAATACGTGTCTGCTTCTTCGCTTTTTCACGAATTGCAACAACATCACCTGGCTTAACCTGAATAGACGGAATATTCACTGGGCTACCATTGAGCAAAACTGCGCAATGGGACACCAATTGACGTGCTTCAGCACGTGTTGAGCCAAAGCCCATGCGATAAACCACGTTATCAAGACGTGACTCTAATAACTGAAGCAATGTCGCACCAGTATTGCCTTTACGACGCTCAGCTTCAGCGAAATAACGACGGAACTGACGCTCTAAAACTCCGTAGATACGCTTAACCTTTTGCTTTTCACGCAATTGATTACCGTAGTCTGATGTTCTTGAACCAGAGGTACGGCCATGTTGACCAGGCTTGCTGTCTAGCTTGCACTTGTCTGACAGGGCGCGACGTGCGCTCTTTAAAAATAAGTCGGTACCTTCCCGACGTGCTAATTTGGCCTTAGGCCCTAAATAACGTGCCACGATGCTTTCCTTTCTTTGCCGCAGTCTTACGACCGGCGGTGAGTTCACCCTTTAATTCAGATGAACGGTGGGCTTGATTAAAAAATAAATAAAACTGGACTACCTAAAACAAATTAAATACGGCGACGCTTTGGAGGGCGGCAACCATTGTGTGGAACTGGTGTTACGTCTTGAATCTCAGTAATCTTGATACCGAGTGAATTCAATGCGCGAACAGCAGATTCACGACCTGGGCCTGGACCCTTGATCTGCACTTCTAGATTCTTAATGCCACACTCGACTGCAGCTTTACCAGCCACTTCAGCCGCTACCTGAGCAGCAAATGGGGTGGATTTACGTGAGCCTTTAAAGCCTTGGCCGCCAGAAGTTGCCCATGAAAGCGCATTACCTTGACGATCAGTGATCGTAATAATGGTGTTATTAAAGGATGCGTGAACGTGTGCAATACCATCAGCAACGTTTTTCTTAACCTTCTTGCGTACACGTTGTGATGCAGCAGATGCGGATTGTTGTTTAGCCATTTCGATAAACTTTCTTGATTATTTCTTCAGTGCAATACCAGACTTACGTGGGCCCTTGCGGGTACGCGCATTTGTCTTAGTACGTTGTCCACGAACAGGCAAGCCTTTACGATGGCGAACGCCACGATAGCAGCCCAAATCCATCAAACGCTTGATGCTCATCGTTACTTCACGACGTAGGTCACCCTCAGTGATGAACTTACCTACCTCATCGCGCAACTTTTCCAAGTCACCGTCGGTGAGATCTTTAACTTTTTTATCAATAGCCACGCCAGTAGTTTGGCAAATCTTGCGCGCACGGGTCATACCGATGCCGAAAATTGCTGTCAAACCGATGACAGTGTGTTGATGATTTGGGATGTTTACCCCAGCGATACGTGCCATGAGATTTCCTCTTAATTAACCAGATCAGCCTTGACGCTGCTTATGACGTGCATCTGAAGAGCAGATCACACGCACAACACGCTTGCGCTTAATGATCTTGCAATTTCTGCAAATACACTTAACGGATGCTAAAACTTTCATAACTCACCTCTTAAAAATAGGTACTACTTAATCTTTACTTCGCCCGGAAAATAATTCTGGCCCTAGTCAGGTCGTATGGAGTCATCTCCACCGTCACCTTATCTCCCGGCAAAATTCGGATGTAATGCATCCGCATTTTTCCGGAAATGTGGCCTAAAACTACATGTCCGTTTTCTAGCTTTACGCGAAACATTGCGTTCGGCAAATTCTCAACAATCTCACCCGCCATCTGAATTACATCGTCTTTAGACATTCAGTTAGGCGCCCATCTTAAAGTTAGCTTTTTTCATTAAAGATCCATACTGCTGCTGCATGATGAATGACTGCACTTGAGCCATAAAGTCCATAGCAACAACGACAATAATCAACAATGAAGTACCACCAAAATAGAATGGCACGTTGTACTTCAACACCAAGAATTCTGGTAACAAGCAAACCAAAACCATGTAAATTGCACCGCCCAAGGTTAAGCGCACCAAGATCTTATCGATGTAACGACCAGTCTGATCGCCAGGACGAATGCCGGGAACAAATGCGCCACTCTTCTTCAGGTTATCTGCAGTCTCGCGGCTATTAAATACCAAAGCTGTATAGAAGAAGCAGAAGAAAATGATCGCAGCAGCATACAAAATTGTGTACACAGGCTGGCCTGGGGCAAGGGTTGCAGCCAAATCTTTAATGATGCGACTGAAGACATTCTTTGGCTCGCCTGAAGTAAACCAGCCAGCAATGGTCGCGGGGAACAAAATAATCGATGAAGCAAAAATTGGAGGGATAACGCCTGCCATATTTAACTTCAATGGGAAATAAGAAGATTGGCCGCCGTAGATCTTGTTGCCAACTTGACGCTTGGCATAGTTCACCAAAATACGACGCTGACCACGCTCTACGAATACAACGAAATAGGTCACCGCTGCGACGATCACAACGATCATCAAAGCAGAAAGAATATTCATTGAGCCGGTGCGAACTAACTCGAGTAAGCTTGCGAGCGCATTTGGCAAGCCAGAAACAATACCACCAAAAATAATGATAGAAATACCATTACCTAAACCGCGTTCAGTAATCTGCTCACCTAGCCACATTAAGAAAATCGTTCCAGTAGTTAAAGTCACTACAGTATTGAATTCAAACATCATGCCGGGATTAATCACCAAACCTGGCTGAGCCTGGAGCGCAACCGAAATTCCCATCGCTTGGAATATAGCTAAAAATACAGTCCCATAGCGGGTGTACTGGGTAATCTTTCTTTGTCCAGCTTGGCCTTCTTTTTTCAAAGACTCTAAAGATGGAACAACGATTGTCATTAACTGCATGATGATCGATGCAGAAATGTAGGGCATGATTCCCAGAGCAAAAACTGTGAAGCGAGATAGGGCCCCGCCTGAGAACAAATTAAACATTCCCAAAATGCCATCTTTTTGGCCAGCAAATAATTGGCCTAGCTGATCAGGGTCAATGCCTGGTACAGGAATATGAGCGCCCAAACGATAGACGACCAAAGCCAAAATCAGGAATACCAAGCGACGACGTAGGTCGCCAAACTTGCCTCCGGATTGTGCAGTGTCAGTGCTATTGTTAGATGAGATCGCCATATTCAACTAGATACCGATTAAGCCTGCTCTACCAACTTGCCACCAGCTGCTTCGATAGCTGCTTTAGCGCCAGCAGTTGCAGTAATGCCTTTGAGAGTCACTGCAATTTTCAATTCACCTGTCTTAATTACCTTAACTGCATTGATCTGCTCACCAGCAAAACCATGTTGCTTGAGAACCAAGAGGTCTACCTCAGGCAAATTGATACTTGCTAAGTCATTCAAAGTAATTTGACCAACGTGACGACGTGTCAAGGATACGAATCCACGCTTTGGCAAACGACGATACATTGGCATTTGACCGCCTTCGAAGCCCACCTTGTGGAAACCGCCTGAACGCGATTTTTGACCTTTATGACCTCGACCAGCGGTTTTACCAAGACCTGAACCGATGCCGCGTCCTACGCGACGACGGTTTTTCTTGGAGCCAGCTGCGGGTTTGAGTGTATTGAGTTCCATATTCTTTGCCTATTTACTTGCTGATCAGTTACCGAGAACTTTGACCAGGTAAGAAACTTTATTAATCATTCCGCGAACAGCAGGCGTATCTTCCAATTCAGAAACTGAATTGATACGTCCGAGGCCTAAACCACGAACGGTTGCACGATGGCTTTCGCGTGTACCGATCAAGCTGCGCACTAATTGCAGTTTGACTTTAGAGTTTGATGTTGTCATTTGGAGTTCCTAATCTTTGAGTCTTAGCTCAGAATGTCTTCTACTGACTTGCCGCGCTTAGCAGCGATTTCAGCAGGAGTGCTCATCTTGCTTAAACCGTCAATCGTTGCACGAACCATGTTGTAAGGGTTGGTTGAGCCGAGTGACTTAGCAACCACGTTAGTTACGCCCATTACATCAAAAATCGCGCGCATTGGACCGCCAGCAATAACGCCAGTACCGTCTTTTGCAGGAGAAATCAAAACACGTGAAGCACCATGCTGACCAATCACTGAGTGCTGTAAGGTGCCCTTACGCAATGGAACCTTGATCATTTTGCGACGTGCTTCATCCATCGCTTTTTGAACAGCCACTGGAACTTCTTTTGACTTGCCTTTACCCATGCCGATGCGACCATCGCCATCGCCAACTACAGTGAGTGCGGCGAAGCCAAGAATACGGCCACCTTTAACCACTTTAGTTACGCGATTGACAGCGATCATCTTCTCGCGAAGACCATCATCACGCTCTTCGTTTTGCATTTTGGTTTGCATTTTTGCCATGTTTTTTTCCTAAACCAATCTATTAGAACTTCAGGCCGGCTTCACGCGCAGCTTCAGCTAAGGCCTTAATACGGCCGTGATAACGGTGACCAGAACGATCAAATGCAACATCTACAACACCCGCCTTAACAGCACGTTCAGCAATTAATTTGCCGATTTGCTGAGCAGCGGCTGCGTTGCCACCATTCTTAATTGCTTGGCGCAGCTCTTTTTCCATCGTTGAAGCAGCAGCAAGCACTTTAGTTCCACATGGGCTGTAAACCTGTGCAGAAATATGCGTATTGCTACGAATAACTGTTAAGCGATTGGCCAATGCTTCGGCAATGCGAATACGAGTCTGCCGAGCACGTCTTTGTCTGGATTCGTCTTTATTCATTTTCTAATCTCGCTTACTTCTTCTTGGTTTCTTTGAGATGCACAACTTCATCAACATAACGAACACCCTTACCTTTGTAAGGCTCTGGCGAACGATATGCACGAACTTCAGCTGCGACCTGGCCAACTTGTTGCTTGCTGGCGCCTTTAATAATGATTTCAGTTTGGGATGGGGTCTCGGCCTTTACACCTTTTGGCAGGTTGTAAATGATGTCGTGTGAGAAACCCAACTGCAACTTCAATGTTTCACCTTGAGCAGCAGCACGGTAACCAACGCCTACTAAGCTGAGCTTGCGCTCAAAGCCAGAAGTAACGCCAACAACCATGTTGTTAACCAAAGCACGGGCTGTACCTGACTGTGCACCAGCTTCTGGTGTGTCATTATTTAAAACAACTGTCAATACGCCGTCTTCTTGTTTCAAACCAACTGAAGGATGCAAGTTATGAGTCAAAGTGCCTAATGGGCCTTTAACAGTAATGTTTGCACCATTGATGCTGATTTCAGCGCCCTTAGGAACTGTAATTGGTGATTTACCTACGCGGGACATATTTCGCTCCTTAAGCTACGTAGCAAATAACTTCGCCGCCCACGCCAGTTGCACGTGCTTTGCGGTCAGTCATTACGCCTTGAGGGGTTGAAATAATTGCAATGCCCAAACCATTCATTACTTCTGGAATGTCGTGACGGCCCTTGTAGATGCGAAGACTTGGTGTAGAAACACGGTCAATACGCTCAATAACAGGACGGCCTGCGTAGTATTTGAGGTCAATGTGAAGTACTGGCTTAGCTGCCTCACCTTTGATTTCAAAACTATCGATATAGCCTTCATCCTGCAAAACCTTTGCAATGGCTACTTTAACTTTTGACGACGGCATCAAGACAACGGGCTTCTGCACTGCTTGCGCATTGCGGATCCGGGTCAACATGTCGGCGATTGGATCGCTAATACTCATGAGTTCTCCTAAATTCTTTCGCCGCTTACCAGCTGGCCTTGGTTAAACCAGGGATCTCGCCACGGAAGGCGATTTCACGAATCTTGCTACGGGCCAAACCAAACTTACGGAATGTGCCACGTGGACGACCGGTTAATGAACAACGATTTCTTTGACGAATCGGGCTAGCGTTGCGTGGAAGCGCTTGCAACTTCAAGCGAGCCTCATAGCGCTCTTCATCACTTCTTGACTGATCAGCAATGATTGCTTTGAGCTCAGCACGCTTTGCAGCGTACTTCTCTACAGTTTTGGCGCGCTTGTTTTCGCGCTCAATTAGGGATAGTTTTGCCACGTTAGCCTCTTAATTGCGGAAAGGGAATTTGAACGCCGCCAACAAAGCTTTTGCTTCTTCGTCTGATTTAGCGGTTGTCGTAATACTGATATTGAGACCACGGAGTGCGTCAATTTTGTCGTACTCAATTTCAGGGAAAATAATTTGCTCTTTAACGCCGATGTTGTAGTTACCACGACCATCAAATGCCTTACCTGAGATACCCCGGAAGTCACGAACTCGTGGCAATGCAACAGTAACGAAGCGATCTAAAAACTCGTACATACGCTGACCGCGCAATGTCACCATCGCACCAATTGGGTAGCCTTGACGAATTTTGAAACCAGCAATCGCTTTTTTAGCCTTAGTTACCACTGGCTTTTGGCCTGCAACTTTAGTTAAGTCACCAACTGCGTTCTCGATAACTTTTTTGTCGTTTACAGCTTCGCCCAAGCCCATATTGAGGGTTACCTTGGTGATGCGTGGAACTTCCATGATCGACTTGTAACCAAACTTGGTCATCAAATCAGCAACAACTTGCTTTTGATAATGCTCTTGAAAACGTGTGCTCATAATTTCTCCGTATCCCTTATGCGCTCAAGCTTGCGCCAGTAGTTTTCAGGAAACGCTGTTTCTTGCCATCAACTAATTTGATGCCAACGCGTGATGCTTTGCCATTACCGTCTACCAATGCCACATTCGAAACATGAATGGGCATAGTCTTATCAATCATTCCGCCGGTAACACCAGCAGCAGGATTAGGCTTAACCGCTTTTTTATAAATATTGACGCCCTCGACAACCAATTTGTTCTCGAGTACATCGGTAACTGTTCCTTGCTTGCCTTTATCGCGGCCAGTCAAAACAACTACGGAATCACCTTTACGAATCTTTTTCATATCAGCCTCTTAAATAACTTCGGGCGCGAGAGAAACGATCTTCATGAACTTCTCTGTACGCAGTTCGCGCGTAACAGGTCCAAAGATACGTGTACCAATCGGCTCTAACTTAGCGTTGAGCAATACAGCAGCATTTTCATCAAACTTAATCAATGAACCATCTGGACGACGAACACCCTTAGCGGTTCTCACCACTACAGCGTTATAAATGTCACCTTTTTTTACACGGCCACGTGGAGCAGCGGATTTCACGCTGACTTTGATGACATCACCGATACTGGCGTAACGACGCTTAGAGCCGCCCAATACCTTGATGCACAAAACTTCACTGGCGCCTGTGTTATCGGCAACCTGCAATCTACTTTCAGTTTGTATCATTTCTAATCCCCAACTTATTAGCCAAAGGGCAAACAGTCTTGGTTCCGTTATGGGTTCTAGCGAAAGCTAAGACCCGGAATTAATGAAAAACACTGCTTTTCTTAACGCATTACCGCGAAAAGCCTTCTATCATACTACGTAAAATAGGATTTTGGCAATGAATTTCGCCAAAATCCCTAATAATTTCTCTTAAATACCCTTTGAGGACTCTACCAAACGGGTTACTACCCAAGATTTGGTACGTGAAATTGGCTTAGATTCGCTAATTTCAACGGTATCACCCATTTTGTATGTGCCAGCCTCATCATGAGCATGGTATTTCTTGGATTGGCCAACATATTTACCAATGATGGGATGCTTGACCTGGCGCTCAACAAGAACGGTCACGGTTTTTTGCATTTTGTCGCTAACGACACGGCCCACAAGGGTGCGGCGCAAGGGTTTAGATAATTCTGTCATATCCCTTTTTCCTTATTTCTGAGCAGTTTTTTGGGTAATAAAAGTCTTTACGCGAGCGATATCGCGTTTAGTCTTACCCAATTGACTGGTATTGGTGAGTTGCTGAGTTCCTTTTTGCATACGGAGCTTGAAGTTGGTCTTCAAAAGCTCAGTCAATTCTGCATTCAAGGAATTCAGATCTTTAGTAGCTAATTCTTTATTTTTCATAATATCTATCCCGCTCAACCAAGGTGACGAATCACGAATGTGGTTTGTAAAGGTAATTTAGCTGCAGCAAGCTTGAACGCTTCGCGCGCCAAGGTTTCATCTACACCATCCATCTCATAGAGAATCTTGCCTGGTTGAATTTCTGCAACGTAGTACTCTGGATTGCCCTTACCGTTACCCATACGAACTTCAGCAGGTTTTTGTGAAATTGGCTTATCTGGGAAAATACGAATCCAGATACGACCACCACGTTTAATGTGACGGGTCATAGCGCGACGTGCGGATTCGATTTGGCGAGCAGTCAAACGACCACGACCAACGGCCTTTAAGCCAAAGTCACCGAATGCAACTGAGCTACCGCGTGTTGCCACGCCGGTGTTACGACCTTTTTGTTCTTTACGATACTTGCGACGCTTTGGTTGCAGCATGCTTACTCTCCTGACTTCTGTGCATCAGCAGCAGGTTCAACCGCTTTACGAACGCGCTTGACCGCTGGCTTAGCAGCAACTAATGGCTTGTCTTCACCAGCAGGCTTGCGAGCTGCAGTTTTGCTTGGTGCACGACGGGTTTTCTTTTCTTCAGCTGCAGGCTCGGCTGCAGGTGCGGCAACTTGAACATCAGCACCACGACCTAATGTATCGCCTTTGTAAACCCATACTTTTACACCGATGATGCCGTATGTGGTTTCTGCTTCTGAAGTTGCGTAATCAATATCAGCCTTCAATGTATGAAGTGGAACGCGACCTTCACGGTACCATTCGCGGCGAGCAATCTCAGCACCATTCAAACGTCCGGAGGACATGATCTTGATACCTTGAGCACCCAAGCGCATTGCACTTTGCATGGCACGCTTCATTGCGCGACGGAACATAATGCGTTTCTCGAGCTGCTGAGTAATGGAATCAGCAATTAACTGCGCATCTACTTCAGGCTTGCGAATTTCTTCGATATTCACGTGGACTGGAACACCCATACGCTTTTGTAACTCACGGCGGAGAACTTCAATATCTTCGCCTTTCTTGCCAATCACAACACCAGGACGCGAGCTGTAAATAGTGATGCGTGCATTCTTTGCAGGGCGCTCAATCACTACTTTGCTTACTGATGCATTTTTCAACTTCTTTTTCAAATAGCTACGGACATCGACGTCCTCTTTCAGCATCTTTGCAAAATCAGTATTGTTTGCGTACCAACGTGATGTCCAATTCTTCGTTACCGAGAGGCGGAATCCGGTGGGGTTTATCTTTTGGCCCATATCTTTCCTTACTTACTCAGGGTCACGCTAATGTGACATGTTTGTTTTTCAATTTGATTGCCACGGCCTTTAGCGCGAGCGGTAAAACGCTTCAAGGATGTTCCCTTGTCAACAATGACTGCTGACACTTTGAGTTCATCAATATCAGCGCCTTTGTTGTGCTCAGCGTTAGCGAGTGCAGACTCAACTACTTTTTTCACAATGAAAGCAGCTTTTTTGGGGCTGAAATTCAAAATGTTCATAGCGCGCGCAATTGGCAAACCACGAATCTGGTCAGCGACCAATCGTGTCTTTTGCGCAGAAATGCGGGCACCGCGGTGAATTGCTTTAACTTCCATCATCATCCCCTTACTTCTTCACAACTTTCTTGTCAGCAGCGTGACCTTTGAAAGTACGGGTCAAGGCAAATTCGCCTAACTTATGACCCACCATGTTTTCTGATACATAAACCGGAACGTGTTGGCGACCGTTATGTACAGCAATTGTCAGACCAATAAAGTCTGGCAGAATTGTTGAACGGCGCGACCAAGTCTTGATCGGCTTCTTGTCTTTGTTAGCCTGTGCAACTTCAACTTTTTTTACTAAGCTGGCGTCGCAGAATGGGCCTTTTTTAGCTGAACGTGTCATATCTATTTATCCTTGTCGCTTAACGTTTTTGACGACGTTGAACGATCATCGAAGTTGTGCGCTTATTGCGACGTGTGCGATAACCTTTGGTTGGTGTGCCCCATGGAGAGACAGGTACACGGCCTTCGCCAGTTTTACCTTCACCACCACCATGTGGGTGATCTACTGGGTTCATTGCCACACCGCGAACGGTTGGACGAATACCACGCCAGCGATTTGCACCAGCTTTACCAATTTGACGCAAGCTGTGCTCTTCATTGCCAACTTCGCCGATAGTGGCACGGCACTCAATCAACACACGACGGACTTCACCGGAGCGCAAGCGCACCTGAGCGTAAACACCTTCGCGAGCCAATAGAACTGCAGAACCACCAGCAGAGCGAGCAATCTGCGCGCCTTTACCTGGCAACATTTCTACACAGTGAATGGTGCTACCAACAGGAATATTACGAATTGGTAAATTGTTTCCTGACTTAATCGGCGCTTCAGAACCATTTTGGATCTGTTGACCAACAGTCATTCCCTTAGCGGCCAAAATATAACGACGCTCGCCGTCAGCAAACACGATCAGAGCAATATTGGCACTGCGGTTTGGATCGTATTCCAAACGCTCAACTTTTGCTGGAATCCCATCCTTGTCATTGCGCTTGAAATCAACCATACGATAGTGGTGCTTATGACCACCACCCTTATGGCGAGTAGTAATGTGGCCATTATTGTTACGGCCTGCTTTTTGGAACTGTGGCTCCACCAATGCTGCAAAAGGTTTACCTTTATGCAGATCAGGGTTGACCACCTTGACCATTGAGCGACGACCTGGTGAGGTCGGTTTTGTTTTCATCAAAGGCATGATTAGTTCGCCTCCGCTTCAAAGTTAATTTCTTGACCTGGTTTTAAATTCACATAGGCCTTCTTAGTATGGTCACGACGACCTTCAAAACGGCCATAGCGCTTTGGCTTACCTTTTTGATTCACGATTTGAACTGAGTCAACTTGCACTTTGAAGAGCAATTCAACCGCTTGTTTTACATCGCTCTTATTTGCGTCGCGAGCTACTTGGAAAACTACTTGCTCGTTTTTCTCTGCAACCATAGTGGCTTTTTCAGAGATAACGGGGCCAAGCAGCACCTTCATTAAATTGTGATCGTTTTTACGGACTTGGCTCATTTCAGCAACTCCTCAATTTTTGCGATCGCAGCTTTACTCACCAATACTTTTTTGTACTGAACTAAAGCTAATGGATCAGCGTGCTGTGGCTCGACAATCGCAACCTTATGCAAGTTGCGTGATGCCAAGTACAAATTCTCGCTAACTTGATCAACGATGATTAACACTGAGTCCAAACCCATTGCTTTGACTTTGTCAGCCAACTCTTTGGTCTTAGGTGCGTCAAGGCTAAATTGATCAACCACGTTCAAACGACCTTCGCGGGCTAACTGAGACAAAATCGATCTCATACCAGCGCGATACATTTTCTTGTTTACTTTTTGGCTGAAATTCTCTTCAGGAGAATTTGGGAATATGCGACCACCTCCACGCCACAGCGGGGAAGAGCTCATACCAGCACGCGCACGACCAGTACCTTTTTGACGCCAAGGTTTTTTGGTAGTGTGCTTAACTTGCTCACGGTCTTTTTGTGCGCGGTTACCACTACGAGCATTTGCTTGGTAAGCCACAACAACTTGGTGTACCAATGCTTCGTTATATTCGCGCTCGAATACCTCTGGTGAAGCTTGGATGCCTGCACCTAAAGTTCCGTTATCTTGGAGTAGCTTGAGTTCCATATTCGCTCTCCTTATTTCTTCTTCAACGGTGTTTTCACCGCTGGAGTAACAATGACCTTACCGCCTGGAGCGCCTGGAATAGCGCCTTTAACCATGATGAGATTACGTTCTGCATCAATGCGTGCGATAACTAAATTTTGTACGGTACGGGTGACATCACCCAAGTGACCGGTCATACGCTTACCAGGGAAAACACGACCTGGATCTTGCGCCATACCAATGGATCCTGGAACGTTATGTGAACGTGAGTTACCGTGGGAAGCACGACCAGAAGCAAAGTGATAGCGCTTGATCGTACCAGCGTAACCTTTACCGATCGATACGCCCTGCACGTCAACTTTTTGGCCAGCAGTAAATGCAGCTTCCGCAGGAATAACTTGTCCTGGGGTCATTTCTGCAATTTTTGCTGCATCTAATGGAAATTCGTTGAGCCCGTTACCAGCCATGACACCTGCTTTTGCAAAATGTCCTGCCATTGCTTTAGTAACGCGAGTAGCTCTACGTGTGCCATGAGCCAACTGGATAGCATCATAGCCATCAGTTGCCTGGGTTTTGATTTGAGCGATTCTGTTATCGCTCACGTCGATTACGGTTACAGGGATAGAATCCCCTTCGTCCGTAAATAGACGGGTCATGCCGACCTTGCGGCCGATTAAGCCTAAGCTCATATTCATGCTCCACGCCGACTTCGATTGGTCGGCAAAATTTAATTTAGGTGATTTACAAGTAAAAATACTTCTAAATCAGTAACTTACAACAATTTTGATGCTGATAAAACCAATAAAATCGCCAAATAATTTAGCGAAGCCTTAGATTCTATCTCGAAAAACTAACCTTGACAAGCTTAAAGGCCAAAATAACTTTTATTGCAGCTTAATTTCGACATCCACACCAGCTGGGAGGTCTAATTTCATCAATGCATCTACCGTTTTTTCGGTTGGATCAACGATATCCATTAAACGCAAATGGGTACGAATCTCCAACTGATCACGTGAAGTCTTGTTCACGTGTGGGGAACGCAAGATGTCAAAACGCTCGATACGAGTAGGCAAAGGTACTGGACCCTTAACAACAGCGCCTGTACGCTTGGCTGTATCGACAATTTCAGCCGCTGACTGATCAATTAAACGATAGTCAAATGCTTTGAGACGAATACGAATTTTCTGGTTTTGCATATTAATTCCAAAGAACAGTGCGGTGCTGCCGCGTTATCAATCTAAAGAGCGGGTGACATCTGCAGCACAGATGTCACCGGTTAGCAAAACGCTAAACCTAAATAAAAACTAACTACTTAAGCCAAAATCTTTGCAACCACTCCGGCGCCAACAGTGCGGCCACCTTCACGGATCGCAAAACGCAAACCTTCTTCCATCGCAATTGGCGCGATGAGTTTGACGGTAATGGTGACGTTATCGCCAGGCATGACCATCTCTTTGTCTTTTGGCAACTCGATAGAACCTGTTACGTCCGTAGTACGGAAGTAAAACTGGGGACGATAGTTGTTAAAGAACGGAGTATGACGACCACCTTCATCTTTACCCAAGATATAAACCTCGGCTGTAAAGTGAGTATGTGGGGTGATTGAACCTGGCTTAGCCAATACTTGGCCGCGCTCAACTTCTTCACGCTTTGTACCGCGGAGCAAAATACCGACGTTATCGCCTGCTTGACCTTGGTCGAGCAATTTACGGAACATCTCTACACCAGTACAGGTAGTTTTGAGGGTTGGCTTAATACCGATGATTTCGATCTCTTCGCCAACCTTAACAATACCGCGCTCAATACGACCAGTCACTACAGTACCGCGACCAGAGATGGAGAACACATCTTCTACTGGCA
Organism: Polynucleobacter sp. MWH-P3-07-1; assembly: GCF_018687555.1. NCBI lineage: Bacteria > Pseudomonadati > Pseudomonadota > Betaproteobacteria > Burkholderiales > Burkholderiaceae > Polynucleobacter > Polynucleobacter sp. MWH-P3-07-1. The sequence continues at coordinate 55,550 of NZ_CP061296.1, read as the reverse complement.
TCAAGAACGCACCGTCAACTGCGCGCTCTGGAGTAGGAATATAAGTATCTAAAGCTTCAGCCAATTTCATGATGGCTTCTTTACCCAATGGACCTTCGTCGCCTTCAAGGGCTAACTTAGCAGAACCATGGATGATCGGTGTGTCATCGCCAGGGAAGTTGTACTTAGATAACAGTTCGCGCACTTCCATCTCGACGAGCTCTAACAACTCAGCATCATCAACCATGTCGCACTTGTTCAAGAACACGACGATGTAAGGAACACCTACTTGGCGTGCCAAGAGGATGTGCTCACGGGTTTGTGGCATTGGGCCGTCAGCTGCAGAGCAAACCAAAATTGCGCCGTCCATTTGGGCAGCGCCAGTAATCATGTTCTTAACGTAGTCAGCGTGTCCTGGGCAATCAACGTGAGCGTAGTGACGATTTGCAGTCTCATACTCAACGTGCGCAGTATTAATCGTAATACCACGGGCCTTTTCTTCAGGAGCAGCATCGATCTGATCGTATGCTTTTGCTTCGCCACCGAATTGCTTAGAAAGCACGGTTGCAATTGCTGCTGTCAAAGTAGTTTTACCGTGGTCAACGTGACCAATAGTGCCTACGTTTACGTGCGGTTTTGTCCGCTCAAATTTTTCTTTTGCCATTTTTGTCTGCCTTCTTAGCTAGTCAATATTCAAAATTAATGTGGATAAATTACTTCGCTTTAGCAGCCATGACTGCTTCAGCAACGTTCTTAGGTGCTTCGGAATAGTGCTTAAATTCCATGGTGTAAGTAGCACGACCTTGGGTCAACGAGCGCAAGCCGGTTGAGTAACCAAACATCTCTGCCAATGGCACTTCAGCGCGAACAATCTTACCGCCGCCTGGAATGTCATCCATACCTTGCAAAATACCGCGACGTGATGAGAGGTCACCCATTACGTTGCCCATGAAATCTTCTGGTGTTTCAACTTCAACAGCCATCATTGGCTCGAGTAAGACTGGGGCTGCTTTACGCATACCGTCTTTGAATGCCATCGAGCCAGCCATCTTAAATGCGTTTTCGTTCGAGTCAACATCATGGTATGAACCAAAGAACAATGTTGCTTTGATATCAACTACTGGATAGCCAGCCAAGATACCGGAGTTCAATGTTTCAATGATGCCTTTTTCTACTGCAGGAATGTATTCACGTGGAACCACACCGCCCTTAATAGCGTCAACGAATTCAAAGCCTTTGCCTGGTGCTTGGGGCTCAAGTTTCAATACCACGTGACCATACTGACCACGACCACCGGACTGCTTAACAAATTTACCTTCGATCTCTTCGCAAACCTTACGGATGGTTTCGCGGTATGCAACTTGTGGCTTACCAACAGTTGCTTCAACACCGAATTCACGCTTCATGCGGTCAACCAAAATTTCTAAGTGGAGCTCGCCCATTCCAGAAATAATCGTTTGGCCTGATTCTTCATCTGTCTTCACGCGGAAAGAAGGATCTTCTTGCGCCAAGCGATTCAAAGCAAGACCCATTTTTTCTTGGTCAGCCTTCGTCTTTGGCTCAACTGCCTGTGAGATCACTGGCTCAGGGAATACCATGCGCTCCAAGATCACAATGCTATCTGGATCGCACAATGTTTCACCTGTAGTTGCGTCTTTTAGACCAACTGCTGCAGCAATATCGCCGGCATACACTTCTTTGATTTCTTCACGTTGGTTTGCATGCATCTGCAACAAACGACCAACGCGCTCTTTTTTACCCTTGATTGGGTTATAGATTGTGTCGCCCGACTTCATTACGCCTGAATAAACACGGAAGAAGATAAGCTGACCAACGAATGGGTCGGTCATGATCTTAAATGCCAATGCAGAAAACTTTGCGCTATCAGATGCTTCGCGAGTTGCAGGTGTGCCGTCTTCCAATTCACATGGAACTGGTGGAACATCTAATGGGGATGGCAGCAATTCAACTACTGCATCCAACATTGCCTGAACGCCCTTGTTCTTAAATGCAGTTCCACACAACATTGGAACGATTTCATTAGCAATAGTACGCTGACGCAATGCGCCTTTGATTTCTTCTTCAGTCAGACCTTCGCCACCGAGATACTTTTCCATCAACTCTTCGGAGCTTTCGGCAGCCGCTTCGAGCATCTTCTCACGCCATTCTTCAGCGGAAGCTTGCAATTCTGCAGGGATATCTTCGTATGTGAACTTGGTGCCTTGTGAAGCTTCGTCCCAATAGACAGCTTTCATTTTCACCAAGTCAATCACGCCCTTGAAGTTTTCTTCTGCACCGATAGGAATTTGAATCAAGATTGGATTTGCTTTGAGACGAGCCTTCATTTGGTCGTAGACCTTGAAGAAATTCGCACCAGTACGGTCCATCTTGTTTACGAAAGCTAAACGTGGCACCTGATACTTGTTTGCTTGACGCCAAACAGTTTCAGATTGAGGCTGTACACCACCCACAGCGCAATACACCATACATGCGCCATCGAGAACACGCATGGAACGCTCAACTTCAATCGTGAAGTCTACGTGTCCTGGGGTATCAATAATGTTGATACGGTGCTCGGGCATATTGCCCGCCATGCCCTTCCAGAAAGTGGTGGTAGCAGCAGAAGTAATCGTGATACCACGCTCTTGCTCTTGCTCCATCCAGTCCATGGTAGCTGCGCCATCATGCACTTCACCAATTTTGTGATTAACACCGGTATAGAACAAAACACGTTCTGTAGTTGTGGTTTTACCTGCGTCAATGTGCGCTGAAATACCAATATTGCGATATCTGTCGATGGGGGTTTTGCGTGCCACTGTTTATGCCTTTTCTTTACTAATGGGTTAGAAACGGAAATGTGAGAAAGCTTTATTAGCTTCCGCCATACGGTGAACTTCTTCACGCTTCTTCATTGCGCCGCCACGACCTTCAGCAGCTTCTAATAATTCGTTAGCCAAACGTTGCGCCATCGATTTTTCACCGCGCTTTTTAGCGGCTTCGCGCACCCAGCGCATTGCCAGAGCAGAACGGCGTGATGGACGAACTTCCACAGGAACTTGATAGTTAGCGCCACCAACACGGCGGCTCTTCACCTCAACCATTGGCTTTACATTACCCATGGCTGTTGAAAAAATCTCGAGTGGTTCTTTGTTTGCTTTTTTCTCGATATGATCAAAGGCACCGTAAACGATACGCTCTGCAACCGATTTCTTGCCGTCCAACATGAGGACGTTCATGAATTTAGCGACTTCTACATTGCCGAATTTTGGATCAGGCAAGATTTCCCGTTTGGGAACTTCACGACGACGTGGCATAACAACTCCTTCAGTTCAGTTGGGGGCAACCAAAATTAATTGCCCGCTCCAGTTGCCCTACTATTTAGAAAACAATGCCTCTAAACGGAGCAACCACTTACTTGTCTTTTAAGTCCGACAAAAATTGACTTACTTCAAACTACAAATTCTGAAACGGCTTATTAAGCCGCTTTCTTAGCGCGCTTAGCACCGTACTTGGAGCGAGATTGCTTGCGGTCTTTAACGCCTTGCAAGTCCAAAGATCCACGAACGATGTGATAACGCACGCCTGGTAAGTCCTTCACACGGCCACCGCGGATTAACACTACTGAGTGTTCCTGGAGGTTATGGCCTTCACCACCAATGTATGAAATGACTTCAAAACCATTGGTCAAGCGAACTTTGGCTACTTTACGTAACGCAGAGTTTGGCTTTTTAGGAGTTGTTGTGTATACGCGTGTGCATACACCACGGCGCTGCGGACTGTTTTCCAGTGCAGGGCTCTTACTTTTAACGATTAGCCTTGATCTTGGCTTGCGTATTAATTGATTAATTGTTGGCATAAAATAGCTCGGTTAGTACTTCTTTGTTGCTTTCTTTAAGAAAATCAATGACTTAGATAATTTCTAGGTCAAAAAGACCCTCTTCTGAATCAGTAGAACTCAGCATTCTAGCTTGGCCAGCCTCTCCCGTCAACCAAATAGGAAAGAACTGGCCATTTAATGGCTAAAAACCAAATTAACTAGGATCGGCCTCCCCAGCGGGAGCGACAACTTCTGCCTCTATTTCTACAGGCATATCAGCCATTGCTTGCTCTTCAGCAGCAATCATTTGGGCACGATCGCGCTCAAATTGCTCTCTGACCTTGCGGGCACGGCGATAAGACAAACCGGTACCAGCGGGGATCAAGCGGCCAATAATGACGTTCTCTTTGAGGCCACGGAGTGTATCGGTCTTGCCCATAATCGCGGCTTCGGTCAATACACGGGTGGTTTCCTGGAAAGAAGCCGCTGAAATGAAGCTGTCAGTCGACAAGGATGCCTTAGTAATACCAAGCAACACGTTATCGAATAAGGCTGGGCGCTTACCTTGAGCAATCACTGCATCGTTTGCATCGTATAGCTTGGAGCGCTCTACCTGCTCCCCAGGAATGAAGGATGTATCGCCTGGATCAGTTACCTGAACACGACGCAACATTTGACGCACGATCACTTCAATGTGTTTGTCATTAATCTTCACACCTTGGAGACGATAAACGTCCTGCACTTCGTCAACAATGTAGATTGCCAACTCTTCGATACCTTTGAGAGTCAAGATGTCGTGCGGATCGGCAGGGCCTTCCACAATCATCTCGCCCTTGTTCACAACTTGACCATCGTGAACAAGCACTTGCTTCTCTTTAGGAATTAAGAATTCGTTCGCTTCGCCGTCCATATCGGTAATCACCAAACGTTGTTTACCTTTGGTTTCTTTACCGAAGGAAACTGTTCCGGTTACTTTCGCCAATACTGCTGCATCTTTTGGTGAACGTGCTTCGAACAATTCTGCAACGCGTGGCAAGCCACCGGTAATGTCGCGAGTCTTTTGGGATTCGATTGGAATACGTGCCAATACCTCACCAACTTCGACCTTCTGACCATCTTTAACAGTAATCAATGCGCCCACTTGGAGGCCAATATTTACTGGGTGATCAGTACCGGCGATCATGACTTCGCTACCCTTTTTATCAACCAAGTTGATCATTGGGCGAACGCCTTTGCTTGCTGCAGAACGGCGCTTACCATCAATGACCACCAAAGTGGAGAGGCCGGTTACTTCGTCAACCTGCTTAGCAACAGTTACACCCTCTTCGACGTTGTCAAAGCGAGCGATACCAGCATACTCAGAAATAATCGGACGGGTTAATGGATCCCATGTCGCCAAGCTTGCGCCGGCCTTGACTGCCGCACCTTCTTTTAACAAGAGAGTTGCGCCATAAGGCACTTTATGACGCTCACGCTCACGACCATTGTCATCAACGATCAAGGCTTCGCCAGAGCGTGAAATCACGATCTGCTCACCCTTCGCGTTCTTCACAACACGCATCGTTCCGGAGAATTTCAGAGCACCGTTAGACTTAGCTTCGATATTGCTTGCCACTAAAGCACGTGACGCTGCACCACCAATGTGGAAGGTACGCATAGTCAACTGTGTGCCTGGCTCACCGATGGACTGAGCAGCGATAACACCGACTGCCTCACCAACGTTTACCAATCCACCGCGACCTAGATCACGTCCGTAGCACTTAGCGCACAAGCCAAAGCGAGTTAAGCAAGACAATACTGTGCGAACTTTAACTTCGTCGATACCCAATGCAACGATCTGATCAACATGGTCTTCGTCGAGCAATGTGTCGTTAGGTACGATGACCTCTTGTGTATCTGGGTGAACAATATCACCGATACATACGCGGCCCAGGATACGGTCACGCAATGCTTCGATAATTTCACCACCCTCAACTAAGGCCTTCATTGTTACGCCAGAAGTTGCTCCGCAATCTTCTTCGATCACAACTAGATCTTGAGTTACATCACACAAACGGCGTGTCAAATAACCTGAGTTCGCGGTCTTCAACGCAGTATCAGCCAGACCTTTACGAGCACCATGGGTTGAGATGAAGTATTGCAATACGTTCAAACCTTCACGGAAGTTCGCAGTAATTGGCGTCTCGATGATCGAGCCATCTGGCTTTGCCATCAAACCACGCATACCAGCCAACTGGCGAATCTGCGCTGCAGATCCACGCGCACCAGAATCAGCCATCATGTAAATGGAGTTAAAAGATTCTTGACGCACAGTTTTGCCGTTACGGTCAAGCACATCAACGTGTGATAACTCGTCCATCATCGCTTTGCCAACTTGGTCGCCAGCAGCACCCCAAATATCAACCACGTTGTTATAACGCTCTTGATTGGTTACGAGACCTGACATGAATTGCTTGTCATACTCTTTTACCTTGGTAGAAGCTTCGGTGATGATGCGCTCTTTGGAAGTTGGAATCAGCATATCGTCGATCGCAACCGAGATACCGGCGTTAGTCGCCAAGCGGAAACCAGACTGCAAGAGACGGTCAGCAAAAATAACCGTTTCACGTAATCCGCACTTACGGAATGAAGTGTTGATCAAGCGTGAGATTTCTTTTTTCTTCAATGGCTTGTTAATTTCTTCGAAAGACATGCCTTTGGGCAATATCTCTGACAAAATCGCGCGGCCAACTGAGGTTTGATAAATCTTAGTCTTTTCAGCAAAACGGGCATCGCCCTCTGCCTTCTTGTCTACGATCTCATACTCGGTAATACGCACAGCAACACGGGAAGCCAATTCAACTTCACCGGCTTCATAAGCGCGAACTACCTCAGTAATGTTGGCAAAAACCATGCCTTCGCCCTTACCGTTGATCTTGTCGCGAGTAGCGTAATAGAGACCCAAAACTACGTCCTGAGAAGGAACAATAGATGGCTCACCGTTCGCTGGGAACAAGACGTTGTTCGAAGCCAACATCAATGTGCGTGCTTCCATTTGCGCTTCGAGCGACAAAGGTACGTGAACCGCCATTTGGTCACCGTCAAAGTCGGCGTTAAATGCTGCGCAGACTAATGGGTGCAATTGGATTGCTTTACCTTCAATCAGCATTGGCTCGAAAGCCTGAATACCAAGACGGTGCAATGTAGGCGCACGGTTAAGCATGATTGGATGCTCACGAATTACTTCCTCGAGAATATCCCATACGATTGGCGTCTGGCTTTCAACTTCTTTCTTTGCTGCCTTAATGGTGGTTGCAATTCCTAAAGTCTCAAGCTTGTTGAAAATGAATGGCTTGAATAATTCCAAGGCCATTAATTTTGGCAAACCGCACTGGTGCAATTTCAATGTAGGGCCAACCACGATGACTGAACGACCAGAGTAGTCAACGCGTTTACCCAGCAAGTTTTGACGGAAACGACCGCTCTTACCTTTAATCATCTCAGCCAAGGACTTGAGAGGGCGCTTGTTAGCACCAGTCATGGCCTTACCGCGACGACCATTGTCGAGCAATGAGTCAACCGCTTCTTGCAACATGCGTTTTTCGTTACGAACGATGATCTCTGGTGCGCGCAACTCTAACAAACGCTTCAAGCGGTTGTTACGGTTAATCACGCGACGATAGAGATCGTTTAAATCAGAAGTAGCGAAGCGACCGCCATCCAATGGCACCAATGGGCGCAATTCTGGTGGCAATACTGGCAATACTTCCATGATCATCCAGTCAGGCTTGATGCCTGAAGTCTGGAATGCTTCGAGCACTTTAAGGCGCTTAGCGTATTTCTTGATCTTGGCATCGCTACCAGTTGCTTTCAATTCAGCACGAATAGTTTCTACTTCACGATCGATATCAATCGAGCGCAAGAGATCACGAATACCTTCCGCGCCCATGATGGCGGTAAATGCACCATCACCGTACTCTTCCGTTTTCGCAATGTATTCATCTTCAGACATAATCTGACCGCGCTTCATCGCGCCTTCAGGGGTCATGCCGGCGTCAACAACTACATAGGCTTCAAAGTAAAGAACTCGCTCAATATCGCGCAGGGTCATATCTAAAACCATGCCTAAACGGGATGGCAAAGACTTCAAGAACCAGATATGCGCTACAGGCGCAGCCAGCTCAATGTGGCCCATACGCTCACGACGCACTTTAGCAAGGGTAACTTCTACACCACACTTCTCGCAGATAACGCCGCGGAACTTTAAGCGCTTGTATTTACCGCATAGGCACTCATAGTCTTTAGTTGGTCCAAAAATCTTGGCGCAGAAAAGGCCATCACGCTCCGGCTTAAAAGTCCGGTAGTTGATGGTTTCTGGTTTGCGAACTTCACCAAAAGACCACGAACGGATTTTTTCAGGAGATGCGAGACCAATTTTGATGACATCAAACTGCTCTTCGCCCTGGGTTTGCTTAAATAAATCGAGCAATGCTTTCATATCAGTTGCGCTCCATGTCAATGTCAATACCCAACGAACGGATTTCTTTTACCAATACGTTGAAGGATTCGGGCATGCCAGCATCAATTGTGTGCTCGCCCTTGACGATGTTTTCGTAAACTTTGGTACGGCCGGTGACGTCATCGGACTTCACGGTCAGCATTTCCTGCAGAACGTATGAAGCGCCGTATGCCTCGAGAGCCCAAACTTCCATCTCACCAAAGCGCTGACCACCAAACTGAGCTTTACCGCCCAATGGCTGCTGTGTAACCAAAGAGTATGGTCCGGTTGAACGGGCATGCATCTTGTCGTCGACCAAATGGTGCAGCTTCAAGACGTGCATCACACCAACCGTTACAGGACGCTCAAACTGGTCACCTGTACGACCGTCACGCAGAATCATTTGCTGACGTGATGGTGTCATTTGTAATGCAGCAGCGACATCTTGCGGATAAGCCAACTCCAACATTCTGGCGATCTCTGCTTCGGTAGCACCGTCAAACACTGGCGTAGCAAATGGAAGGCCTTGGCGCAAGTTCTCTGCCAAAGCAGTAATTTGCTCATCAGTGAAACCATCAATATCTTCGTGACGGCCAGTCTCGTTATAAAGCTGCTTGAGGAACTTACGTAACTCAGCTTGTTTAGCTTGTTCACGGACCATCTCGTCGATACGCTTACCAATACCCTGGGCTGCCCAACCTAAGTGGGTTTCCAAAATCTGGCCTACGTTCATACGGGAAGGAACGCCCAAAGGATTCAAGACGATATCGACAGGACGTCCGTCAGCCATAAATGGCATATCTTCAGCAGGAGCGATTTTTGAAACCACACCTTTGTTACCGTGACGGCCGGCCATCTTATCGCCAGGCTGTAGGCGACGCTTAACGGCTAAGTAGACCTTAACCATTTTTGTTACGCCAGGCTGAAGATCATCACCTTGAGTTAACTTGGTGCGCTTCTCTTCAAACGCTTCGTCAAATTGCTTACGTTTAGCTTCGATGGAGGATTTAATTGCCTCAACTTGGCTTGCAAGCTCTTCATCTGCCGGACGAATATCAAACCAATGATATTTATCTAAATCAGCCAAATACGCTTTTTCGATCTTGCTACCTTTAGCCAACTTCTGTGGGCCGCCGTTAGCAACTTTACCAACCAAAAGCTTCTCTAGACGCATGAAGGCATCGCCTTCAACAATTCGCAATTGATCATTTAAGTCCAAGCGATAACGCTGCAACTCTTCCTGAATAATGGATTGTGCTCGTGCATCGCGCTCAATGCCTTCACGGGTGAAGACTTGAACATCAATCACGGTACCAATCATTCCAGACGGGACGCGTAAGGAAGTATCTTTTACATCAGACGCTTTCTCACCGAAGATCGCACGGAGAAGCTTCTCTTCAGGAGTGAGAGTGGTCTCGCCCTTTGGAGTAACTTTACCAACCAATACGTCGCCAGCTTCAACTTCGGCACCAATGTAAACAATACCGCTCTCGTCTAAACGGGAGAGTTGTGACTCGGCCAAATTAGAGATATCGCGAGTAATTTCTTCGGAACCTAATTTGGTATCGCGAGCAACAACAGACAGCTCTTCAATATGAATTGAGGTGTAACGGTCATCAGCAACTACCTTCTCAGAGATCAAAATAGAATCTTCGAAGTTGTAACCATTCCATGGCATAAATGCCACAGTCATATTTTGACCCAAGGCCAACTCGCCTAAATCAGTAGAGGCGCCGTCAGCAACCACATCACCACGCTCAACGCGATCGCCAACCTTCACGATTGGGCGCTGATTGATATTGGTGTTTTGGTTTGAACGGGTGTACTTGATGAGGTTATAAATATCGACACCAACTTCACCGGCTGCAGTTTCATCATCGTTTACACGAATCACCACACGGTTTGCATCGACGTAGTCAACGATACCGCCACGGTTTGCCAATACAACAGTACCTGAGTCAACCGCAACGATACGCTCGAGGCCAGTCCCAACTAATGGCTTATCTGGACGCAAGCAAGGAACTGCTTGACGCTGCATGTTCGCGCCCATCAAAGCACGGTTCGCATCATCGTGCTCGAGGAAGGGAACGAGTGAAGCAGCAGCAGAAACGATCTGGCTTGGAGCAACGTCGATAAAATCGATGCGCTCTGGGCTGACCATCATCGTTTCGCCAGCTTGACGAGCAGAAACCAACTCATCAGCTAACTTGCCATTCTTATCGATCGTCGCGTTTGCCTGAGCAATCACATACTTGGCTTCTTCAATTGCTGAAAGGTAAACCACTTCATCGCTGACTTTGCTATTAGCAACTTTACGATATGGGGTCTCTAAGAAACCATGCTCATTCAAACGGGCAAATAGCGCAAGTGAGTTGATCAGACCAATGTTTGGTCCTTCTGGAGTTTCGATTGGGCAAACACGTCCGTAGTGAGTTGGATGCACGTCGCGCACTTCGAAACCTGCGCGCTCGCGTGTCAAACCACCAGGTCCCAATGCAGAAATACGACGCTTGTGCGTGATCTCTGAAAGTGGGTTGGTTTGGTCCATAAACTGGGACAACTGTGAAGAACCAAAGAACTCACGTATCGCTGAAGAGATTGGTTTGCTGTTAATCAAATCATGCGGCATCAAGTTTTCTGTCTCGGCCTGACCAAGACGTTCTTTTACTGCACGCTCAACGCGGGATAAACCTGCGCGGAATTGATTCTCAGCCAACTCACCAACACAACGTACACGGCGATTACCTAAGTGATCGATATCGTCCACTTCGCCTTTGCCGTTACGCAAATCTACAAGAGACTTAATGGTGTCGAGAATATCTTCATTCGACAAGACCATTGGGCCTTCCATCTCTGGGCGATTCAAGCGACTATTCACCTTCATACGACCAACACGTGACAGGTCATAACTGTCTTCGTTATAGAACAAGCGCTGGAACAAGGCCTCAACTGCATCCTCTGTTGGTGGCTCACCAGGACGCATCATGCGATAAATCGCGATACGAGCAGCTGTTTGGTCAGCGGTTTCGTCAGTACGCAAGGTCTGGGAAATATATGCGCCGGAATCTAAATCATTGGTATAGATAGTCTCTAATTGCTTGATACCTGCATCCCGCAAGCTTGCCAACAACTCTTCAGTAATTTCATCATTAGCGTAAGCCAAAATTTCACCAGAGTCTGGATCAATAATGTTGCGTGCCACTACACGACCAACTAAATAGTCATCAGGCACTACGATGTTTTTAGTTTTAGCAGCTTCGAGCTCACGAATGTGTTTTGCGTTGATACGCTTATCTTTTTGAATGACAACAACGCCATTCTTATCAAGCACATCAAAGTTGGCTAACTGGCCACGCAAGCGCTCGGGAACAAACTCCATCGATGCACCATTTGCACTTAACGTGAAATGGTCAAAGTTAAAGAAATTCGCAAGAATTTGTTCGTTGTTTAAGCCAATGGCTTTAAGCAAAATGGTGACAGGCATCTTGCGACGACGGTCAACACGGAAATACAAAATATCTTTTGGATCAAACTCGAAATCGAGCCATGAACCACGGTAAGGAATGATGCGTGCTGAGAACAGCAACTTACCAGAGCTATGTGTCTTGCCTTTATCGTGCTCAAAGAACACGCCTGGGGAACGGTGCAACTGAGAAACAATGACGCGCTCAGTACCGTTGATAACAAAGGAGCCATTCTCAGTCATCAAGGGAATCTCGCCCATGTAGACTTCGCTCTCTTTAACTTCTTTTACCTTAGTAGGCGCTTCGCGATCATAAATAATCAAGCGAACTTTAGCGCGCAAGGCGGAGTGATAGGTGTAGCCTCGTTGCTGACATTCTTTGACGTCAAACGGTGGCTGTGACAATTGATATGACACGTATTCCATACGCGCATAACCATTGTTGGAAACAATTGGGAAAGCAGAAGTAAATGCTGCTTGTAGACCTTCAGTAATACGCGAAGTTGGAGGCTTTTCTGCCTGCAAAAATTTAGCGTAGGACTCCAGCTGGGTTGCAATCAGGTATGGAACCTGGTGATTATTTACTCGCTTAGCAAAGCTTTTACGGACTCGCTTGCGTTCGGTGAAGCTATAGTTCATTTCATCTCCGAATTCAGCGACTGTACAAAGATTTGGCGGTTGGCCACTACCAACCACTGGCGGACAACACTAAATCCTCAGATTCAGTGTCCGACCAAACTTGCATTCTGCAGTCGTATCAGAAGGCAAACCCGATTTCAATCAGAAATGAAATCGGGTTTGACCTCTAAAGGTCAAACCCAACATGGCTAACGACTCCTTTTGGGAGGCGCTAGCAAAAGTTGCATTACTTGAGTTCTGCTTTTGCGCCAGCTTCTTCGAGCTTCTTCTTGGCTTCTTCAGCAGTCTTTTTGTCGACAGCTTCTTTAATTGGCTTAGGTGCGCCATCAACCAAGTCTTTTGCTTCTTTGAGGCCAAGACCAGTAATTTCACGAACTGCCTTAATTACTGAAACCTTGTTTGCTCCAGCTTCAAGCAAGTTCACGGTGAACTCGGTTTGCTCTTCGCCAGCACCAGCAGCAGCGCCGCCGCCTGCAGGGCCAGCAACAGCCATCGCTGCAGCGGAAACACCAAACTTCTCTTCGAACGCTTTAACCAAGTCGTTCAAATCCATTACGGACATGCTACCTACTGCATCAATAATTTCTTCTTTAGTAATCGCCATTTTTAGCTCCTAATACTTAAATAGTTAATCTGTCGCTTATTCAGCGGCAGGGGGTTCTTTGGTTTCTGTTCCAGCTTCTGGGGCTGCGGCTGCAGGCTCAGCACTTGCTTCAGGTGCGGCGGCTTCAGCTACTGCTTCTGCTGGGGCTGCTACAACTTCTGCTACGGGTGCTTCAACAGGAGCAGGTGCTCCAGCTGCCTTTTGTGCTGCTACTGCGCCCAATACGCGAGCCATTGCAGATACTGGGGCCAACATGACGCCCAACAACTGCGATAACAACTCATCGCGGCTTGGAATTGTTGCGAGGGCTTTAACGCCTGCAACATCTAACAACTTGCCGTTGTATAAGCCAGCAGTAATGACTAGCTTGTCTTGAGTCTTAGCAAAGCCTTGCAGTACTTTTGCCGAAGCAATTGGATCTGCAGAAATGCCATAGATCAAGGGGCCAACCATCGAATCAGCAAGGGGCTCAAACTGTGTGCCTTGTGCAGCACGACGTGCCAATGTGTTCTTCAAAACGCGAAGATATACACCTTGACTACGAGCGCTAGCACGCAGCTTTGTCAATTCCTCAACTGGAATACCACGGTATTCAGCGAGAACGACAGTTTGGGCTCCAGCCAATTGAGCGCCGACATCAGCAACGATTGCTTTTTTGTCTTCTACATTCAAAGGCACGGTTTAACTCCATAAAAACCAACTGTTTCCAGTTGGGGTTACACACCAGCGTCTGATTATTCAATCACAAGAAAATCTTGCGAAATCTTTTCAGGGTCGCCATCTGCGCTGGCTATTACTTTCGTAACAATTAAGAGTTAACTCTGTACAAGCAACTAACCCGCCAACGGTCTTTGATGTTCGACTCTAGCTACAGAGTCGACCCAAAGTTCTTTTGCTACAAATTACTGCGCGGCTTGTAGCGAAGCTTGATCTACACGTACGCCTGCACCCATAGTGCTGCTTACGGCAACCTTCTTCAAATAAATTCCCTTAGATGCAGGTGGCTTTGCTTTATTCAAAGCCTCCAGCAATGCTAGTAAATTGGTCTTCAATGCCGTTGGCTCGAATGAACGACGACCAATGCTTGCGTGCACAATACCGGCTTTGTCCACCCGGAATTGCACTTGACCTGCTTTTGCATTCTTAACCGCAGTTGCAACATCAGGAGTAACGGTTCCTACTTTTGGATTTGGCATCAAACCACGTGGGCCCAATACCTGACCTAAAGTACCAACGATTTTCATGGTGTCTGGGGATGCGATCAAAATATCAAAATCAATTTTGCCGCCTTTAATTTGTTCAGCCAACTCTTCCATGCCTACGATTTCTGCGCCAGCGGCTTTAGCTTGTTCAGCTTTCTCGCCTTGCGCAAAAACTGCAACACGAACATGCTTGCCTGTACCAGCTGGGAGCACCACTGCACCGCGCACAACTTGGTCAGATTTCTTGGCATCAATACCAAGCTGAACTGCAACATCGATAGACTCATCGAATTTGGCAGTTGCACACTCTTTAACGAGGGTCAACGCTTCTTCCAGTGAGTAAAACTTATTGCGATCAACCTTGGATTGAATCGCTTTTACGCGTTTAGATAATTTAGTCATGATTAGAGACCTTCCACAGTGATGCCCATGGAACGGGCGCTACCAGCGATTGTTCTAACAGCTGCGTCCATATCGGCTGCTGTCAAATCTGGCATTTTTGCTTTAGCAATTTCTTCTGCTTGAGCACGAGTAATTTTTCCAACCTTGTCGGTATGGGGACGTGGTGAACCTTTTTCCAACTTCGCAGCCTTCTTAATCATGATGGTTGCTGGTGGAGTCTTCATGATGAACGTGAAGCTCTTGTCAGCAAATGCCGTGATCACAACTGGAATAGGCAGGCCTGGCTCCATGCTCTGGGTTTGAGCATTGAACGCCTTACAAAATTCCATAATGTTCAGACCGCGTTGACCCAATGCTGGGCCGACGGGAGGTGAGGGGTTTGCTTTACCTGCAGGGATCTGCAGTTTGATAAAGCCAATAATCTTCTTTGCCATGTATTGCTCCTAAAAGCGCGCCCGACCCTATCAGGTAAGACCGCCGTTGAGTAAACGCTTTGCTAGTTTTTGGCTTTCTAGCTCCGCTCCTCGGTTAATTACAAAAACTAAATAACCATCAAATTACAAACTACTGCAGTACAAAAAAGGACTAAGTCCTTGTTTTTACATCTTTTCTACTTGGCCGAACTCCAGCTCAACTGGGGTACCGCGGCCAAAAATTGTAACAGAAAGGCGCAATCTTGACTTCTCGTAATTGACTTCTTCAATATTTCCATTGAAATCGACAAACGGGCCCTCTTTGACTCGCACGATCTCTCCAACCTCAAAAAGAGTTTTAGGCTTAGGTTTATCAACCCCGGCCTGCATCTGATCCATGATTTTTGACACTTCAGCAGTCGAAATCGGGCTTGGGCGGTTTCTAACACCACCAACGAAACCGGTTACTTTTGGCGTATTTTTGACCAAATGCCAGCTTTCGTCGGTCATCTCCATCTCAATCAGGACATATCCTGGAAAGAAACGGCGCTCTGAAACTGACTTTTGACCAGATTTGATCTCTACTACCTCTTCGGATGGGACCAAAATACGGCCGAATTTTTCAGGCATGCCCGAACGCGCAATACGCTCCTCGAGTCCTTTTTTCACACTTTTTTCCATGCCCGAATAAGCGTGGATAACGTACCAGCGCATATTGCCAGTAGCTTGTGGATTTGCGGCCAATTCAGAATCAATCATTTTTATTACTCACTTCCAGCCTAAGAAGACTGAAAAAACTAGCCATTCAATCAATTTGTCTGCAACCCATAAAAACAGGGACATGATCAGAACAAAACCAAATACGACCAAAGTCATTTGGGTGGCTTCTTTACGAGTTGGCCAAACAACTTTCTTTACTTCGTACCAAGAATCTTTTGCGTAGGAGAAAAACCTACGCCCTTCTGGTGAAATCGCCACAATCAAAACCGCAACTGCAATGCCGCCAAATAAGACGGCTAATCGCAACAATAAAGATTGGTCAACCAGCACGTAGTACAAAACCAATGCTGCTACGACAATCAAAGCAGCGAGTCCAGAGACCCAGCTGCTTTTATCTTCAGAATGACCTACTGTTTGTTGCGACATATTGCTTTCAGTTCAAATCGTGGCAGGGGCGGAGGGCATCGAACCCCCAACCTTTGGTTTTGGAGACCAACGCTCTGCCAATTGAGCTACACCCCTTTATTTCAAAAAACTACTTAAGCCAAAATCTTTGCAACCACTCCGGCGCCAACAGTGCGGCCACCTTCACGGATCGCAAAACGCAAACCTTCTTCCATCGCAATTGGCGCGATGAGTTTGACGGTAATGGTGACGTTATCGCCAGGCATGACCATCTCTTTGTCTTTTGGCAACTCGATAGAACCTGTTACGTCCGTAGTACGGAAGTAAAACTGGGGACGATAGTTGTTAAAGAACGGAGTATGACGACCACCTTCATCTTTACCCAAGATATAAACCTCGGCTGTAAAGTGAGTATGTGGGGTGATTGAACCTGGCTTAGCCAATACTTGGCCGCGCTCAACTTCTTCACGCTTTGTACCGCGGAGCAAAATACCGACGTTATCGCCTGCTTGACCTTGGTCGAGCAATTTACGGAACATCTCTACACCAGTACAGGTAGTTTTGAGGGTTGGCTTAATACCGATGATTTCGATCTCTTCGCCAACCTTAACAATACCGCGCTCAATACGACCAGTCACTACAGTACCGCGACCAGAGATGGAGAACACATCTTCTACTGGCATCAAGAACGCACCGTCAACTGCGCGCTCTGGAGTAGGAATATAAGTATCTAAAGCTTCAGCCAATTTCATGATGGCTTCTTTACCCAATGGACCTTCGTCGCCTTCAAGGGCTAACTTAGCAGAACCATGGATGATCGGTGTGTCATCGCCAGGGAAGTTGTACTTAGATAACAGTTCGCGCACTTCCATCTCGACGAGCTCTAACAACTCAGCATCATCAACCATGTCGCACTTGTTCAAGAACACGACGATGTAAGGAACACCTACTTGGCGTGCCAAGAGGATGTGCTCACGGGTTTGTGGCATTGGGCCGTCAGCTGCAGAGCAAACCAAAATTGCGCCGTCCATTTGGGCAGCGCCAGTAATCATGTTCTTAACGTAGTCAGCGTGTCCTGGGCAATCAACGTGAGCGTAGTGACGATTTGCAGTCTCATACTCAACGTGCGCAGTATTAATCGTAATACCACGGGCCTTTTCTTCAGGAGCAGCATCGATCTGATCGTATGCTTTTGCTTCGCCACCGAATTGCTTAGAAAGCACGGTTGCAATTGCTGCTGTCAAAGTAGTTTTACCGTGGTCAACGTGACCAATAGTGCCTACGTTTACGTGCGGTTTTGTCCGCTCAAATTTTTCTTTTGCCATTTTTGTCTGCCTTTAGTTAACTCTTCAAACCTACGAAATCACAATTTATAAACTGAAACATGGTGCCCATGGGCAGGATCGAACTGCCGACCTCTCCCTTACCAAGGGAGTGCTCTACCACTGAGCCACATGGGCCAATCTTTTGCTACAAATACTGGAGCGGGATAAGAGAATCGAACTCTTGACCGAAGATTGGAAATCTGCTGTTTTACCATTAAACTAATCCCGCACATCTTGGTGGAGGGGGTAGGATTCGAACCTACGTAGGCATAGCCAACAGATTTACAGTCTGCCTCCTTTAGCCGCTCGGACACCCCTCCGCGAACCCAATATTTTGACTCCTAACGGAGTATCTGTCAATCTCTCAAACGCTTTGCACAAGTAAAAACGCCCAGACCTAAGAGGGTCTGGGCGTCGCTTTGGTGCCCGGCAGTTACCTACTTTCACACGGGTAATCCGCACTATCATCGGCGTAAAGTCGTTTCACTGTCCTGTTCGAGATGGGAAGGAGTGGTTCCAACTTGCTATGGTCACCGGGCGTAGAGGGTTGAACTGTTGATAAATCAACAGTTCGATTTGAGTAAGCATGTAATAAGGATGCAGATTAAATCTGGCAAACATCCAACACAATAGTGCTGGTTATAGGATCAAGCCTAACGGGCAATTAGTATCGGTTAGCTTAACGCATTACTGCGCTTCCACACCCGACCTATCAACGTTGTGGTCTTCAACGACCCTTTATGTAGGTTAAACCTACGGGAGATCTCATCTTCAGGCAAGTTTCCCGCTTAGATGCTTTCAGCGGTTATCTCTTCCATTCATAGCTACCCTGCGATGCTTCTGGCGAAACAACAGGTACACCAGCGGAATGTCCACTCCGGTCCTCTCGTACTAGGAGCAGCCCCCGTCAAATCTCCAACGCCCATGGCAGATAGGGACCAAACTGTCTCACGACGTTTTAAACCCAGCTCACGTACCTCTTTAAATGGCGAACAGCCATACCCTTGGGACCGGCTACAGCCCCAGGATGAGATGAGCCGACATCGAGGTGCCAAACACCGCCGTCGATATGAACTCTTGGGCGGTATCAGCCTGTTATCCCCAGAGTACCTTTTATCCGTTGAGCGATGGCCCTTCCATACAGAACCACCGGATCACTATGACCTGCTTTCGCACCTGCTCGACTTGTCGGTCTCGCAGTTAAGCACGCTTTTGCCATTGCACTTTAGGTACGATGTCCGACCGTACCAAGCGTACCTTCGTACTCCTCCGTTACACTTTGGGAGGAGACCGCCCCAGTCAAACTGCCTACCATGCACTGTTCCCGACCCAGATAATGGGCCAAGGTTAGAACCTCAAATAAATCAGGGTGGTATTTCAAGGTTGGCTCCAGCGAAACTAGCATTCCGCTTTCAACGCCTCCCACCTATCCTACACAGACCGATTCAAAGTCCAATGCAAAGCTACAGTAAAGGTTCATGGGGTCTTTCCGTCTAGCCACGGGTAGATTGCATCATCACAAACATTTCAACTTCGCTGAGTCTCAGGAGGAGACAGTGTGGCCATCGTTACGCCATTCGTGCAGGTCGGAACTTACCCGACAAGGAATTTCGCTACCTTAGGACCGTTATAGTTACGGCCGCCGTTTACTGGGACTTCAATCAAGAGCTTGCACCCCATCATTTAATCTTCCAGCACCGGGCAGGCGTCACACCCTATACGTCCACTTTCGTGTTTGCAGAGTGCTGTGTTTTTATTAAACAGTCGCAGCCACCTTTTTATTGCAACCCTTTCGTCCTCCCGTTGTTCACGGTCAAACTACAAGGGCGCACCTTATCCCGAAGTTACGGTGCAAATTTGCCGAGTTCCTTCTCCTGAGTTCTCTCAAGCGCCTTAGAATACTCATCTCGCCCACCTGTGTCGGTTTGCGGTACGGTCTTGTTAGACTGAAGCTTAGAGGCTTTTCTTGGAACCACTTCCAATTGCTTCGCGAATAAATTCGCTCGTCTCACGCCCTTGAATTACGCTACCGGATTTACCTAATAGCCATCTCCAACGCAAGAACCGGGAATATCCAACACCCGGACAACTTTCCGCGATCCGTCCCCCCATCGCATCTAACAATGGTCAAGGAATATTAACCTTGTTCCCATCAGCTACGCATCTCTGCCTCGCCTTAGGGGCCGACTCACCCTGTTCCGATGAACGTTGAACAGGAAACCTTGGGCTTACGGCGAGGGGGCTTTTCACCCCCTTTATCGCTACTCATGTCAGCATTCGCACTTCTGATACCTCCAGCATCCTTTACAAGACACCTTCACAGGCTTACAGAACGCTCTCCTACCATCACATTACTGTGATCCGCAGCTTCGGTTATATGCTTAGCCCCGTTACATCTTCCGCGCAGGACGACTCGATCAGTGAGCTATTACGCTTTCTTTAAAGGATGGCTGCTTCTAAGCCAACCTCCTGACTGTTTTAGCCTTCCCACTTCGTTTCCCACTTAGCATATATTAGGGACCTTAGCTGGCGGTCTGGGTTGTTTCCCTCTTGACACCGGACGTTAGCACCCGATGTCTGTCTCCCGTGCTTGCACTTGTAGGTATTCGGAGTTTGCTATGGCGCAGTAATCCGCAATGGACCCCACTACCATGACAGTGCTCTACCCCCTACAGTGATACACGAGGCACTACCTAAATAGTTTTCGGAGAGAACCAGCTATTTCCAGTTTTGTTTAGCCTTTCACCCCTATCCACAGCTCATCCCCTAACTTTTCAACGTTAGTGGGTTCGGTCCTCCAGTACGTGTTACCGCACCTTCAACCTGGCCATGGATAGATCAACTGGTTTCGGGTCTACACCCAGCAACTAACGCCCTATTCGGACTCGCTTTCGCTACGCCTTCCCTATTCGGTTAAGCTTGCTACTGAATGTAAGTCGCTGACCCATTATACAAAAGGTACGCAGTCACCCCTTACGAGGCTCCTACTGTTTGTATGCACACAATTTCAGGATCTATTTCACTCCCCTCCCGGGGTTCTTTTCGCCTTTCCCTCACGGTACTTGTTCACTATCGGTCGATTACGAGTATTTAGCCTTGGAGGATGGTCCCCCCATATTCAGACAGGATTTCACGTGTCCCGCCCTACTTGTCTCTAGCCTAGTACCACTCAATAATTTTCACATACGGGACTATCACCCTTTATTGTTGGACTTTCCATTCCATTCTGTTAATTACTGAGATATCACTAGAAGGCTCTTCCCATTTCGCTCGCCACTACTCTGGGAATCTCGGTTGATGTCTTTTCCTCTCGCTACTTAGATGTTTCAGTTCACGAGGTTCGCTTCTCATACCCTATGTATTCAGGTATGGATACCACAAAAGTGGTGGGTTTCCCCATTCAGAAATCCCCGGATCAAAGCTTATTTACCAGCTCCCCGGGGCTTATCGCAGGTTATAACGTCTTTCGTCGCCTGTAATCGCCAAGGCATCCATCATGTGCACTTATTCACTTGATCCTATAACGAGCACCATTGCTAGTACCTGTTACAGGTTTTACTTCTACTTCTGACATGTTTGCCGTAATCCAAACTGTAAGTACTTGTTAAAGAACTTGGTAAAACTCGTTTGTATTACTGATTGATGATTCAATCTTTACCCTTATTACATTGTCAAATGTCCTCTCAAAGAAACATTTGACACTTTGCTTACTCAAATTTTTAAAGAACAGCCATAAATGGCAAAACTAAACAATCGTTAAATCGCTTAGTTTTGACATTTAGATGTTGGTGGAGGATGACGGGATCGAACCGACGACCCCCTGCTTGCAAAGCAGGTGCTCTCCCAGCTGAGCTAATCCCCCAACGTCCACTAAGTCCATATCGCTACTGCTGATTGGTGGGTCTGGTAGGACTTGAACCTACGACCCCTGCGTTATCAACACAGTGCTCTAACCAGCTGAGCTACAGACCCGTGGCTTTTATTGTCAACCGATAAGTGTGGGCACTATAGATCCAGCATCTTTCTCTAGAAAGGAGGTGATCCAGCCGCACCTTCCGATACGGCTACCTTGTTACGACTTTACCCCAGTCATGAACCCTGCCGTGGCAGTCGCCCTCCTTGCGGTTAGGCTAACGGCTTCTGGCAAAACCCACTCCCATGGTATGACGGGCGGTGTGTACAAGACCCGGGAACGTATTCACCGCGACATTCTGATCCGCGATTACTAGCGATTCCAGCTTCACGTAGTCGAGTTGCAGACTACGATCCGGACTACGATGCATTTTCTGAGATTAGCTCCCCCTCGCGGGTTGGCAACCCTCTGTATGCACCATTGTATGACGTGTGAAGCCCTACCCATAAGGGCCATGAGGACTTGACGTCATCCCCACCTTCCTCCGGTTTGTCACCGGCAGTCTCTTTAGAGTGCTCTTGCGTAGCAACTAAAGACAAGGGTTGCGCTCGTTGCGGGACTTAACCCAACATCTCACGACACGAGCTGACGACAGCCATGCAGCACCTGTGTTCACTTTCTCTTACGAGCACCTAATGTATCTCTACTTCGTTAGTGACATGTCAAGGGTAGGTAAGGTTTTTCGCGTTGCATCGAATTAATCCACATCATCCACCGCTTGTGCGGGTCCCCGTCAATTCCTTTGAGTTTTAATCTTGCGACCGTACTCCCCAGGCGGCTGACTTCACGCGTTAGCTACGTTACTCAGGATGTAAATCCCGAACAACTAGTCAGCATCGTTTAGGGCGTGGACTACCAGGGTATCTAATCCTGTTTGCTCCCCACGCTTTCGTGCATGAGCGTCAGTGTTATCCCAGGGGGCTGCCTTCGCCATTGGTATTCCTCCACATATCTACGCATTTCACTGCTACACGTGGAATTCTACCCCCCTCTGACACACTCTAGCTATACAGTCACAGGCGCCATTCCCAGGTTAAGCCCGGGGATTTCACGCCTGTCTTGTATAACCGCCTGCGCACGCTTTACGCCCAGTAATTCCGATTAACGCTCGCACCCTACGTATTACCGCGGCTGCTGGCACGTAGTTAGCCGGTGCTTATTCTTCAGGTACCGTCATTCCCGGACTGTGTTAGAGCCGGTGTTTCTTCCCTGACAAAAGAGCTTTACAACCCGAAGGCCTTCTTCACTCACGCGGCATTGCTGGATCAGGGTTGCCCCCATTGTCCAAAATTCCCCACTGCTGCCTCCCGTAGGAGTCTGGGCCGTGTCTCAGTCCCAGTGTGGCTGATCGTCCTCTCAGACCAGCTACTGATCGTCGCCTTGGTGGGCTTTTACCCCACCAACAAGCTAATCAGGCATCGGCCGCTCTAATCGCGCGAGGTCTTTCGATCCCCCGCTTTCCCCCTCAGGGCGTATGCGGTATTAGCACAGCTTTCGCTGCGTTATCCCCCACGATAAGGTACGTTCCGATGTATTACTCACCCGTTCGCCACTCGCCACCAGGTGCAAGCACCCGTGCTGCCGTTCGACTTGCATGTGTAAGGCATGCCGCCAGCGTTCAATCTGAGCCAGGATCAAACTCTTCAGTTCAATTCCTGTGATCCTTGCGGATCGTCGCACTCATTCAAGAAATTGACTTGGTAATAAAACCAAATCTTTTTACTGTCTATGAGTACTATTTATTTACATCTGTCCCGAAGGACTGGATGCTTTCACTTAGTACCCACAATTATCGGTTGACTAATTTTTAAAGAGGGCTGGCTTGTTTTGTATTTCAAATAACATCCAGCAGAGAGGTGAGACTATAGCGCACTTATTTTGGGTCGTCAACACCTTTCGTAGTCTTTTTCTTATAAAAACGCTATTTTTTGATAGCCAAATCCAGAAAACGTATCAAAATCAAGGATATAGAAAAAATAAAAAAATTACACTTTTATGAAAAAAATAGGGCTCCTGACAGTAATTTTCAATTTTTTGGATTTTTTCTTCAGTAATCACCCAATTTTTAGGTTATCAGCCGTGAAATAAGTGTTGTTTTTCCTGTCTTATAAGGGAAAACCCTGAAATATTTGGAGAAGCCTGCTAGAGTATTGCTATGTATACAAAAAATGTTAATTTGCCTATCCCCGGCGGTCTAGCCGTTCCGGTCCGCGAATTAAACGCCGGACACCGTGCTGCCATCCTAGAACATTTTCTATTACTAGAAGAAGAGGATCGTCGCCTACGCTTTGGCACCCAGACTCCCAATGAAGTCATTGAACACTACGTTGAGAATCTCAATTTTGATCATGATTCTGTCTTCGCAGTATTTGATGCTGATCTCAAGATACTTGGACTCGCGCACTTAGCCTACTTACCCGCACAAAAAAATCAGGCTCTTGCTGCAGAGTTTGGAGTATCTGTTCTTGAGCACGCAAGGGGTCACGGCGTTGGCACAGCACTGCTTGATAGAGCGGCGACACATTCACGAAACACGCGTGTTGAAACTTTGTACGTGCATTGCTTAGCAAATAACAAATCTATGATGAGCTTGGCACAAAAGGCGGGTATGCGTGTTGAGTTTGCATATGGCGATGCTGATGCCTATCTCAAACTTGATCCAGCCACTTCGGCCACGCTCGTTACAGAAGTTGCTAATGCTCAGTGGGCTAACTTTGATTACGCACTAAAGTCAAACCTCAAAAATGCTAACGATGCATGGCAATGGTTCTTAAGCCATGGGGTCGCCAAGGTTTAATTTACCTTGGGGTTGGCGCGCCTTGCAAAATCCAAGCGCTCAATACCGATAGTTCTGCATCACTTAATTTAGTATTCGCAGGCATTGGGACAACACCCCATGCTCCCGCACCACCATGACGAATTTTGTTTTTCAAATACACCAGCGCATTTGTATTGCCCTGATATTTTTTTGCAACATCTTGATAGCTTGGGCCCACAATTTTTTTATTGACCGCATGACAACCTAGACATGCATTTTGCTTGGCCAGGGCATAGGCATTAGCATCATCTTGCCCTGCATGGCATGGGGTAGCACACAATACGCAAATAGGGAGTAAACAAGCGATTGCTTGGAGGAACTCTCGCAGAAACTTCATTAAGGATCTATGATGGTTACTGTGGCTTTACAGGGCTTGTAGGTTGGCTTTCCTCTGCCTTACCTAGCTTCTCTAAGCGAGCCTTCTCGGCGTCTGAGATGATGTCAAAGAATGCAAATACTTCTTTAACTCCGTTCGTATTGCTGGCTACTTTTTTAGCTAGATCTGCCTCGTTTTGAGTGAGGATGCCCATCAAGTAAACGTTTTCACCCTCAACAATGATGTCCATTGAATTTGATGGCAACTTATCTGTAAAGATCATTTGGGTCTTTACTTTGGAGTCTAAATACGAATCGCTTGCGCGAGCAGCATAAGAACTGTTTGGCCCTACGATTAATTGATTGAATACTGAACGAACGTTCTTCAGGCTCTTGACGTACTCGGCAGCTTGATTCTTGATCTCTTCATTCTTCACTTCGCCAGTGAGCAATACTTTCTGGTTGAAAGAGTTCACATTGATATGGGCTGAGTTTCCAAAACGTTTTGCAAGTGCACTATCTGCTTCTAACTCCAATCCTTTGTCGGTTGCTTGAACACCAGGACTTCGACGATCAGCCATCACTGAAGCGGTTGCGGCAACTCCACCCACAGCCAAAACTCCGCACCCCGATAAAAATGAAAGCAGTACTCCAACGACAATCAATTTACTGAGAGACTGAGTCTGCATTTTTATTTTCTTGAAAATCGTTTAATCAAACATCAAATGGTCAACGCCATCGCAAAGGCTATGTAATAAAACTAAATGCGTTTCTTGAATACGAGCGGTGCGAGTGGAGGGCGCACAAAGATGCACATCATTACTATCTAGCAGGCTGGCAATTTTTCCGCCGCCATTGCCAGTTAGCGCAATCACTTTCATGCCGAGTTTTTTTGCAGCCTCGATGGCTTTCACTACATTCTTGGAGTTGCCTGAGGTAGAGATGCCAAGCAAGATATCGCCTGGTTTACCAAGCCCCCGTACTTGCTTGCTAAAGACTTCGTCGTAGCTGTAATCATTTCCAACGGCCGTCAGAATCGAGCTATCAGTAGTCAATGCAATTGCGGCAAGCTCTTGACGCTCGCGCTCAAAACGGCCGATTAACTCTGCTGCAAAATGTTGCGCATCAGCGGCCGATCCGCCATTGCCACAAGCCATCACTTTGCCGCCGTTGCGCAAACAGTCTGTCATGGCAATAACACCCTGAGCTACTGCAGTTGGCAGAATTTTCTCCGCCTCTTGCTTCACTGCAATACTGTCTAAAAAGTGTTGGGAGGCTCTTGCACGCAAGCGTTCCATTGTTTTTTGATCCATAACAATATTATGACCCAATTTGAAGTGAAACACTGTTTCAAGGGGCTCTATATAAAACCCACGTATGCTCTTACTTGTATAAGACTGACTTGCAAACAATATCTATGGAATTTGATCGTTTTGACTTTCTGAAGCAGCAAGATTTGCCAGCCGGGGCGCTGTATCTGGTTGCAACCCCAATCGGCAATCTTGGTGACATTACCTTGCGCGCCCTGCATGTCCTAAACACAGTTGAAGGAATTGCGTGTGAGGATACCCGTCATAGTGTTGCACTGCTTCAACAATTTGGCATTCATAAAAAATGTTTAGCCCTGCATGAACATAATGAGATGAGTGGTGCCCAAACCGTCATTCAACATCTGGCCAATCATGAAAGATGGGCATACATCTCGGATGCGGGTACGCCCGGGGTATCCGATCCTGGCGCCCGCTTAGTCCAAGCTGTCCATACAGCAGGCTTTAGAGTAATTCCTATTCCTGGCGCCAGTGCGGTTGCTGCAGCAGTTTCGGTAGGGGGTTCCGTATTAAGCGCATCAGAAGGGCGCTTTCAATTTTTAGGCTTCTGGCCAAATAAAACAAAAGAGCGTGATGCCCTGCTAATGCTCATTCAAAAAAGCTTACAAACCAGCATCTTTTTCGAATCACCCCATCATATTCAAGAAACCTTAATACGAATTTCGCAGACTCTTGAGCCAGAACGTGAACTCATGATTGGGCGAGAGTTAACCAAAAAATTTGAGCAAGTTAGTTTCGTTAGGGCTGCCGATATTCCACAGTGGCTAGCACAAGCATCTAGCCTAAAGGGTGAATTTGTCATTATGGTTTCGGGTCGCAAAGCCGGCAAAGATCTAGTTTCAGATGAATTATTGAGCCTCTGGGTTGATACACTCAAGCCTTACTTGGGCAGCAAAGAAATTGCTGCAGTTCTGGCTCAAACTCTCTCAGTGCCCAAAAAAGAGGCTTATCAAGCAGCCATCGATTCCAAGGTGGAGGGTGCAAAAAAATAAAGCTGACCAACTGTCAGCTTTATTCATCTCTTGGTTAGGGCTAACCGCCAGTCTTGACTTCAGCTGGAGGATTAGCATCCTGAACATTCAGCTGGCCAACTGGCTTGATAATTTCATCGGCAGACTTACCGCTATCAATACGCTTACCGTTATTGACATAAACCATCAACAATAAAATCACAATCAATGGCACAAAAAAACTTGCAAATACAACGGTGATGAGTTGTTTTGGTGACTTAATTAGGTTGCCGTGCTCGTTGCTCATAGGACTTTTGTAGTTTTATAGGTTGTTGGGTTAATTAGGTTCAATTATAGCGAGTGCTTTTTGCCTAGGGCACTTACAATACGAGTGCAGCCAATGATGGGTTTCAAATGGCGCCCGTAGCTCAGTGGATAGAGTATTGGCCTCCGAAGCCAAGGGTCGCAGGTTCGATTCCTGCCGGGCGCGCCAGAGTAGGGGTATTTTTAACCTAGGTCGTGCGCGAAAACTCAAAAACCGCTATTATTTAATTCTAAATAATTGATTTCTAATGAATATTAACGTGTCTAATCATCTAAATCCATCCCTTACCGATCAAAATATGGCCCCCTTAGCCCCTAGCGAGCCATTGCCTCATCGCAAAATTATTCGCGGCTGGCTAATTCATATGGCACAGGGCCAGATTGGTCGTGCGCTAGGCCTTTTAGTGCTTGATGCTGCTTTATGGTTAGGATGCATTGCGGGTACCATTTTTATTGAAAACATTGCCGTCAAGATTGCATTAGGCTTAATTGCTGGCTTTGTTACTGGACGCATTTTCATCTTGGGGCATGATGCCTGTCACCAGAGCTTTACGCCCAATCGTGAGCTCAATAAGGTCCTTGGCCGGATTGCTTTCCTGCCCTCACTTACTCCCTATAGTCTTTGGGATGTTGGCCATAACGTGGTTCACCATGGTCAGACAAATCTCAAGGGATTTGATTTTGTCTGGGCGCCTCTATCCAAGGCGGAATTTGATGCTTTGCCAGCATGGCGCAAAGCACTTGAGCGTCTTTATAGAAGCGGTTGGGGCCCGGTTTTTTACTACCTCATTGAAATTTGGTGGAGACGTGAGTACTTCCCAAATGCAAAAAATAAACCAGGTGATCGTCCGATTTTTCTGAAAGACAACCTATTGGTTACGGCTTTTGCAATCGTCTGGATTGCTTGCTTAATCGCTGGAGCGTTGGCAACAGGTCAGTCTGTTTGGATTGGCCTCATTACCGGTTTTGCTCTTCCATTCTTGTTCTGGAATGGGATGATTGGTTTTGTAGTTTACGTACACCACACCCACCCCTCTGTATCTTGGTATGACAAAAAATCAGAATGGTTGCGTGCCCAGCCCTTTGTTTCCACCACTGTCCACCTGACATTTGGCTGGATTTGGGGCGCCCTGATGCACCACATCATGGAACATACTGCCCACCACGTTGATATGAGCATCCCTCTTTACAACCTAAAAGATGCTCAAAACACCCTCGAAACAATGCTTCCAGAGCGGATTTTCATTCAAAAATTCTCTTGGGAATGGTATTTTGATACTGCCCGCAAATGCAAGCTTTATGACTTCGAAAATAAAGCTTGGTTGGATTTTGATGGCAATAAAACGGCGGATTCGGTTCGAGTTCTGCTAAGCCCAGCCCCAGCGGGACAAAACGGGTAAAATAGACCTTCTGTTTTGATTTGTCTTACCCGGATTGCCCATGACTACCTCGACTCCAGCCGCTACCCAAGAAACCTCCCAGAGCCTTAAGTTTTGCTCTTCTTGCAGTCGTGAAAAGCGCCTTGAGGGCGGAACCTGGATTCCGACCAGGAATCGTAAGCAACGTTGGATTTGCGCAAGCTGCCTTTACAACCGTACACATCGTACGGGCTCTGCAAAAACCTAAAACGGGACTAGACACCATCCCCAACATAGGGATTGGTTTTTCTTTCTTGTCCAAAAGTAGACATCGGCCCATGTCCGGGCACAAATTGCACCTCATCGCCTAAGGGCCATAACTTTGTCTTTATGGCATTAATTAAATCGGCGTGATTACCGCGCGGGAAATCGGTTCGACCAATTGATCCTGCAAATAACACATCGCCAACCAAGGCTAGCTTATCTTCTTTGTCAAAAAATACAACGTGTCCCGGAGTATGTCCTGGGCAGTGGAAAACTTCGAAATCTACTTCGCCAACTTGGACATGATCTCCGTCATTAAGCCAGCGATTGGGCTCAAAAACTCTAGCGTGACCAAACCCAAAACGAAGGGTTTGCTCTGGTAGCTGATCAATCCAAAAACGTTCCTCAATTTGAGGGCCCTCAATCGGGACGTCCAATTGCTCTGATAGCTCTTGAGCTGCAGCACAATGATCAAGATGTCCGTGCGTAAGCAGAATCTTTTTTACCTTGCCACCCATTTGCTTTACGCCATCTAGAATCTTCTCTATATCGCCGCCTGGATCAACAATAGCTGCATCACCAGTCTTTTGACATACCAAAATTGAACAATTTTGTTCAAAAGGCGTAACTGGAACGATACCTAATTTAATGGGCATATTTTGATAACTTGTTAAGTGAATCAGTAAGATGCCAGTTTAGAACACAAGTTATAAAATAAGCCAACAAGGTTAATAATGAACACACAAGAAAAATTTAGATTTGCTCAAACTCATGAGTGGGCCGACCCAGAAGATGATGGCTTGGTGTGGGTGGGGATTAGCAATCATGCGCAAGAAGCACTTGGCGATGTCATGTTCTTTCAAGCACCAAAGCTAGGTCTAGCTGTAAGGCAAGGAGAAACCATTGCCGTCATTGAATCAGTGAAAGCGGCAAGTGATATTCATGCCCCCATCAGTGGAGAGATCGTTGCCCTCAATCCTGAAATTGAGAGTCAGCCTGAAATCATTAATGAAAAACCGTATTCCGTTTGGCTTTTTAAAATCAAGCCGAACTCTGCTGCTGAATTAAATACAGAGCTTCACAAGCTAATGGATTTAGAAAATTACTCTGCTACTGCAGGGGCTTGATATTCTTCTCGCTGCACTAAATTGCAATTGGGTCGCGCTCAATCAACCAACGAATACGTGTAGCCTTGCTAATGCGGCCCTGAGAGTCCTGACGTAACAGTCGATCAATTGCTTCGAGCAATTCTTGTAAGTGTTTTCGGTTATTGGATTCAATCAATAACTGCGCACGCTCAGAACCCGCTAGTCGCATGATGGTTTTGGGAACGGGGTCATAAATCTTGACGCCTTTATGCACCAACCCCCGCTCTACTAGCTGAGCCTTCAGCTCACTGAGAAACTGAATTGCTTTTGCAATGCTCTTGCCCTCCGCATGGATGAGTCCTTGATAAGAAAATGGTGGAAGTTTTGACTCTTCCCTTTCTTTGGCTGTGAAAGATAAAAAGCCATCAACATCATGTCTTAATAAATACTGAAACACTGCTGCATCAGGATGCTGTGTTTCAATATAAATATCCCCGCTCTCCTGGTGATGCTGTTGCGAGCGGCCTGCCCGTCCTGCCACCTGAATCAGCTGCGCAAACAATCTTTCAGCAGCCCTAAAATCTGGTGAGTACAAGCGGCTATCAGCATCTAACACTGCAACTGTTCCAATGTTTTGATAATCATGGCCCTTTGCAATCATCTGCGTGCCCACAACAATATCAACTCCACCCTCATGAATTTTTTGGAAGAGCTCTTCAGCATCCTTGCTCCTCCTGCTTGAGTCGGTATCTATCCTTAAGACTGTGGCTTGAGGCCAAGCATTTTCTATTGCATCTTCAATTTTTTGGGTGCCTTGGCCTACCGGCTTTAGATCTGCATTGCCGCAATCAGGGCAAAAATTAGGCATTGGTTTTACTAAGCCGCAATGATGGCAACTCAATACTGTTTTTTTACTCAAGGCTCCTGCTTTATGCATCACCATACAAGACGAACATTGGGCACACTTTGACATCCATGAGCAGGCAGGGCAACTAATGACTGGCGAATATCCTCTTCGATTAATCAAGACTAAGCTCTGCTTTTTCTCTCCAAGTGATTTGGTGATTGCCCCTTCAATGGTTTTGGTGAATAACGGCGAATGCTGAGATCGATTTTGAGGATCTTGCGTATTTACCAGATGCACCTTGGGTAGAGTTGCCCCCTGAGCGCGACTGTCTAACCTAATGTATTCATAACGCCCAAGCTGTGCTGCCATCCAAGTTTCTAATGATGGCGTGGCAGAAGCCAATAAGATAGGCAGCCCTTGATCATGTGCGCGCCAGATGGCAAGATCTCTGGCAGAGTAGCGGGTTCCTTCTTGTTGTTTATATGAGGGGTCATGCTCCTCGTCGACCACAATGGCTCGCAGATTTGGCATGGGTGTTAGCACTGCTAAACGTGTGCCCAATATGATTTGCGCCTCTCCAAGCATGGCCTCCTGCCAAGAAATACCGCGCTGTTTCTCGGAGACCCCGCTATGTAATAGGGCAATTTTTTTATCCGGAAAATAGGCTTTGATGCGACGCTCTAATTGAGGGGTTAAATTAATTTCCGGAACCAAGAGTAGCACTTGGGAATTTTTCTCTTCCAAAATGCTGGCCAACCAGTTTAAAAAAACGGCTGTCTTACCGCTTCCAGTTTGACCTTGCAGCAGGATTGCCCTAAATGCGCCTAAGTTCTCTTTTTGCAAAAGAATATTCAGTGCATTTTTTTGTTCTGGATTCAATTGATCAACGCCAATGAATTTCTCAGAAGTGCTTGCTGTTTTGTTTTTTTTCTTTTTACTTACAGGGGGCTGCGCTACTAGCCGCAACTTGTCCCAGCGTTCAGGCTTTCGCCACATTTGCGGGATTGAGGGCACAATCGTTTCACCCAAACTATGGATGTAGTACTGGCTTGCAAAGTTCATCAGGCTCAGTAGCCCGGCATCTATCCGGGGGAGTGGTGCAACATCTATGACGCTCTTTATTTTACTTATCTCTAAATCAGAGTGAGTATTTACTTTTATTACAACCCCTACGGATAATGCACCTCCAAATGGGACCGATACAATCAGGCCAACCGCTGGCTCGCATCCAAGCCTCTCAACATCCCAGGCGTAGTCAAAGGCTTGCGCCAACGGCTTATCTAGAACAATCTGGACAAATAGAGCGCTAGGCATCATCTTTTATGTCTATTTTCCTGTGGATAAGTCTGTGGATATCATTCCAATATACTGATTTATCAATCAACTTACCAAATAAGTCGGCTTAGGTACAAATTGATGGTTTAAATATAATTCTTTATAAATCAATAAGTTATAACTACTTCTCGAAGCTCTTGTTGATCTTTATCTCGAATCTATCTGAATTTCAAAAGTGCTACTGTGCTGTGCATAACTTTGGTAAAAGATCGTCGCTAAGTTAGCAATTACTTTGCCCTATCTACTTGCCCTAAGGGCTCGGGATTTCTCAATCACTGCCGAGGCCAAAGCAGACACACTTTCAGGAGGGGTGAACTGGGAAATCCCATGGCCTAAATTAAAGATATGTCCATCCAGTGGATGTAAGTTGGGTCGCAAGACAGGGGCATCGGCCAAATCCTCAAGAAGGACATTGACCTGATCGGCAATGTGTTTAGAGCCAGAAAATAAAACCAGAGGATCTAAGTTTCCCTGCAAAGCAAGTGGTCTGTTGATTTCTAGTAATTCCTTGCGAGCTCTTGATAGAGACATCGTCCAATCCAAGGCTAGAACATCAGCGCCAATTAGCGCCATATCCTTTAACCAGATTCCACCGCCTTTTGTAAAAATAATGATGGGTATTTTTCGTCCATCGTATTCGCGTGGTACTTGCTCAATCACTTTTTGCATCGCTGCTAATGACATGCGTTGATACCATCCATTGGGTAATAAGCCGCCCCAAGTGTCAAAAATCATCAGAGCTTGAGCACCTGCTTTAACTTGCTCAGTTAAGTAGGTCGCAACAGATTGAACATTGATTTCTAATATATGCTCAAGCAAGTCGGGACGGGCAAACATCATTGTCTTGGCGTGACGGAAATCATCCGACCCAGATCCATCGATCATGTAACAAGCAAGAGTCCAGGGGCTTCCGGAAAATCCAATGAGTGGGACACGTTGTTTTCCATCCTGGATTAAGGCTTTACGAATTTCTGAGACTGCATCAAAGACATATTGCAATTGATGCATATCCGCAGCGCGTAATTTTTTGACATCCTCTTCAGTCCGCAATGGGTGTTGAAAACTGGGGCCTTCACCAGCCGCAAATTGAAGGCCCAAACCCATCGCATCTGGAATCGTTAAAATATCTGAAAAAAGAATTGCCGCATCCAATGGATATCGGTCCAGCGGCTGAAGCGTAACCTCAGTTGCATAAGCAGGATTTTTTGCAAGGCCAAGAAAACTGCCAGCCCTGGCTCGGGTAGCATTGTATTCAGGAAGATAACGTCCGGCTTGGCGCATGAGCCAAAGCGGGGTTTGGTCCACCGCCTCGCCCAGGCAGGCTTTTAAAAAC
This sequence comes from Polynucleobacter sp. MWH-P3-07-1, assembly GCF_018687555.1. Lineage (NCBI taxonomy): Bacteria > Pseudomonadati > Pseudomonadota > Betaproteobacteria > Burkholderiales > Burkholderiaceae > Polynucleobacter > Polynucleobacter sp. MWH-P3-07-1. The sequence continues at coordinate 22,231 of NZ_CP061296.1, read as the reverse complement.
CGGTCATTTAACAACAAGGATTTGGCCAGTAATTACTTTTTGCGACGGAAGCGCGCAATAGCGGCTAACTGTGCTGCAGCCATGGCAAATTCAGATTGGGCCAGAGCCAAATCGAAGTCTGTGCCACGATTTTGCATTGCCTCTTCAGCCCGCTTCTTAGCTTCAATAGCTTTGGCTTCATCCAAATCATGACCACGGATAGCAGTATCTGCCAATACAGTGACATGATCGGGTTGAACCTCTAAATAGCCACCTGCCACGAATACAAACTCTTCATCACCATCCGCTTTTTCAATACGAACTGAGCCGGGACGAATGCGTGTAATCAATGGGGTGTGGCCGCGCAAAATACCGAGCTCACCACTTTCACCAGGAAGCGCTACAAACTTCGCTTCACCACTAAAAATAGATTGCTCAGCACTTACTACATCGACGCGTATGGTTGACATGATTTCCCTAGATGAGTTCGATTAAAGCTTCTTCGCTTTCTCGATGGCTTCATCAATTGAACCCACCATGTAGAACGCTTGCTCAGGCAAGTGATCCAATTCGCCACTACAGATCATTTTGAAACCACGAATAGTTTCTTTTAATGGTACGTATTTGCCTGGTGAACCAGTAAATACCTCTGCAACGTGGAAAGGCTGGGACAAGAAACGTTGAATCTTACGAGCGCGTGATACGGCTAACTTGTCCTCAGGTGACAATTCATCCATACCTAAAATCGCAATAATGTCGCGCAATTCTTTGTAACGCTGCAATGTCATTTGAACATCGCGGGCTACTTCATAGTGCTCTTGGCCAACCACTTGTGGATCAAGCTGACGGCTAGTGGAATCCAATGGGTCAACTGCTGGATAAATACCCAAAGCAGCAATGTCACGAGACAACACAACGGTGGAGTCCAAATGCAAGAAGGTGGTAGCTGGTGACGGATCAGTCAAGTCATCTGCAGGAACGTACACAGCCTGGATAGAAGTCACAGAACCAGTCTTGGTCGAGGTAATACGCTCTTGCAATTTACCCATCTCTTCAGCCAATGTAGGTTGATAGCCCACAGCAGAAGGCATACGGCCTAGCAACGCAGATACTTCAGTACCAGCCAATGTGTAGCGATAGATGTTGTCAACGAAGAACAAAATGTCACGGCCTTCGTCACGGAATGCTTCAGCCATTGTCAAACCAGTCAACGCAACGCGCAAACGGTTGCCAGGAGGCTCGTTCATCTGACCAAACACCATGGCTACTTTATCAACAACGTTTGATTCTTTCATCTCGTGATAGAAGTCATTACCTTCACGAGTACGCTCACCAACACCGGCAAACACAGACAAACCTGAGTGTTGCTTAGCGATGTTGTTAATCAATTCCATCATGTTCACGGTCTTACCAACACCCGCACCGCCGAACAAACCGACCTTACCGCCCTTGGCAAATGGGCAAACCAAGTCGATAACCTTAATACCAGTTTCGAGCAAATCAACAGAAGGTGACAATTCATCAAACTTCGGTGCTGGCTGGTGAATAGCGCGGCGCTCTTCAGTAGCAATTGGGCCTGCATCGTCAATTGGGCGACCCAAGACGTCCATGATGCGACCCAAAGTTGCTGGACCAACTGGAACAGAAATTGGCTTGCCGGTAGATTTCACTTCCATGCCACGACGCAAGCCATCGCTTGCACCCATAGCAATGGCGCGGACTACGCCGTCACCGATTTGTTGCTGAACTTCAAAGGTCAAACCTTTTTCAGCAAATGATTTTTCACCACTGTCGATTAATGTCAACGCATCATAGATGTTTGGCATTTTGTCGCGTGGGAACTGAATATCCACCACTGGACCGATACATTGCACGATATTTCCGTTACTCATCGCATTTCTCCGCTTTTAATTCCTGAATTCTTTCGTATACCTAAATGCTGACCGCTTAAACAGCAGCCGCTCCGCCAACAATTTCTGACAACTCTTTAGTAATAGCAGCTTGTCGTGTCTTGTTGTATTCCAATTGCAATTCGCCAATCACGTTCTTTGCATTATCTGACGCGGCTTTCATAGAAACCATGCGGGCAGATTGCTCAGAAGCCATATTTTCGGCAACAGCCTGATAAATCATTGCTTCAACATAACGCTTTAGCAAGCCATTCAAAATCGACTCAGCGTCAGGCTCGTAAATGTAGTCCCAGGAGTTTCCTGATTTATCTTCAGGCGCCAATGCTGCTGGCTCTAAAGGTAAAAGCTTTTCTAAAACAGGCTCTTGTTTCATGGCATTAACAAAGCGGTTATATGCCAGATAAACAGCATCAATCTCGCCACGCTCAAATGCCTCTAACTGAGCAGTAATCGCGCCAATCAAAACATCCAAATGCGGTGTATCACCAATTTGAGTGGTTTGAGAAATCAATTTTGCTTTTGAGCGATTCAAAAACTGTAGGCCTTTTGAACCGATTGCAGTGTAGAAAATCTCAATGTCTTTTTCCTGCAAATCACGCACTTGATTAGTAATAAAACGCAGTACGTTGGTATTTAAACCGCCGCACAAGCCCTTATCCGTCGTAACCAAAATGGTGCCAACTTTCTTAATCTCACGAGTAGCCATGTAAGCAGGGCGAAACTCGGGATTCGCTTTAGAAAGATTAGCAACAATCTCACGAATTTTTTCAGCATATGGGCGCGCATTACGCATGCGCTCCTGGGCGCGACGCATCTTGGATGCGGCGACCATTTCCATTGCCTTCGTGATCTTGCGCGTGTTCTGCACGCTCTTGATCTTAGATCGTATCTCTTTTGTGCTTGCCATGATTTATACGAGCCCTCTTAGAAAGAGGCTGAACGCTTGTAGTCCTCAATCGCCGCACGCAAAGCAGCTTCATCATCCTTACTCAGATCTTTAGTCTCTTCAATGCGGCCGACTAAATCAGCGTACTTAGATTTCAAATGATCTTGCAAGCCTTTTTCAAATGCCAATACATGCTTAACTTCAAGATCGTCAAAGTAGCCGTTGTTCATTGCATACAGCGAAGCAGCCATTTCCCAAACCTGTAGAGGCTTGTACTGTGCTTGCTTACACAACTCTGTAACACGCTTACCGCGCTCAAGTTGCTTGCGGGTTGCATCATCTAGGTCAGACGCAAACTGCGCAAACGCTGCTAATTCACGATACTGGGCTAAGTCGGTACGAATACCGCCAGACAATTTCTTAATCACTTTAGTTTGTGCTGCACCACCAACGCGGGAAACAGAAATACCGGCGTTAATCGCAGGACGTACACCGGCGTTAAACAAGTCAGTTTCCAAGAAGATCTGACCGTCAGTAATCGAAATCACGTTGGTTGGAACGAATGCAGAAACGTCACCAGCTTGAGTTTCAATAATTGGCAATGCGGTCAATGAACCAGTCTTTCCTTTTACTGCACCATTGGTGAACTTCTCAACGTAATCAGCATTTACACGAGCAGCACGCTCGAGGAGGCGTGAGTGGAGGTAGAAAACGTCGCCAGGGTAAGCTTCGCGGCCTGGTGGGCGACGGAGCAACAAGGAGATTTGGCGATAAGCAACCGCTTGTTTGGTTAAGTCATCATAAACAATCAAAGCATCTTCACCACGATCGCGGAAATATTCACCCATAGTGCAACCCGCGTAAGCAGAAAGGTACTGCATCGCTGCGGACTCAGAAGCACTCGCCGCAACAACCACGGTGTACTCCATCGCGCCCAATTCTGTAAGCTTACGAACTACGTTAGCAATAGTGGAAGCCTTTTGACCGATCGCCACGTAAACGCAATAAACGCCTTTACCTTTTTGGTTAATGATCGCATCGACTGCAACAGCAGTCTTACCAGTTTGACGATCGCCAATGATCAACTCGCGCTGACCGCGGCCAATAGGAACCATCGCATCAATCGCTTTCAAGCCGGTTTGAACTGGCTGGCTAACGGATTGACGTGCAATAACACCAGGAGCAACTTTTTCAATAAAGTCAGTTAACTTGGTGTTAATAGGGCCTTTGCCGTCAATTGGCTGACCCAGCGCATTAACAACGCGGCCGAGCAACTCTGGTCCAACTGGAACTTCCAAAATCCGGCCCGTACATTTAACTGGGTCGCCTTCTTTAATGTGGGTGTATTCACCCAACACTACAGCACCAACAGAATCACGCTCAAGGTTCAAAGCAAGGCCAATTGTGTTGTTAGGAAACTCCAACATTTCGCCCTGCATCACACCAGACAATCCATGTACGCGGCAGATACCGTCAGTTACTGAAATAACAGTGCCTTCATTGCGAGATTTGGCGTCAACGCCTAGTTCGCTAATTCGGCTTTTGATCAGCTCGCTGATCTCGGATGGGTTGAGTTGCATTACTTACTCCTGGGTCTTATTTCGTATGTTCTTAATCGGGATAATTTATGCGCCAAGGCTCGTTTGCATCTGAGCCAACCGTGCTTTCACGGAACTATCCATCACCTCGTCGCCAACCTGAATGCGGACACCGCCAATCAAAGCTGGATCAACTTGAATAGTTGGGCGTAAATCTTTACCCCCAAAGCGCTTCTTCAAACTTGACAACAAATCATTTAACGCAGAACCCTCTAAAGGAAATGCGCTGGTAATCACTATTTCTGCCGCACCTTCGCTTTTGTTCTTCATTGCTTCAAATTGATGAGCAATTTCAGGAACTGCAGCCAAACGATGGTTTTGATTTACTAAACTCAAAAAACTTAAGGTCTTGCCGTCTAACTTTGTCTTCACCATGCCAGACAACAGTTTGGTCAGGTCGTCCGCAGAAACCTTTGGATTATTAGACAGACTTGCAATTTCAGGCAGCACAGCAAGCTGAGCCAGTTCATTTAATTGCTCCATAAATGAAGCAAGTTCAGCAGGCTTGGCGCTTTGAAAAAGCGCTTCGGCGTAAGGGCGAGCAATCGTGGCTAATTCAGCCATATTAAAGCTCTGCCTTTAGTTGGTCTAATAGTGCGCCATGGGTTTTTGCATCGACTTCACGACGCAAAATTTGCTCGGCGCCCTTAACAGCAAGCACAGCCACTTCAGCGCGCAATACTTCACGGGCTCGCGTTACTTGTTGATCGGCTTCTTCTTTGGCTTGAGAAATAATACGAGCGGCCTCTGCTTGTGCATTTGCACGAATTTCATCCGCTGACATTTGCGCGCGTTTTTCAGCTTCAGCAACACGCTGAACACCTTCTTGACGGGCTTTTGATAATTCATGCTCTGCTTCGTTGCTTGCCAATGCGAGTGCCTCTTTACCTCGCTCAGCGGCAGCCAAGCCATCAGCAATTTTGCTTGAACGCTCATCTAAAGCCTTAACGAGGGGAGGCCACACAAAACGTGCAACTACCCACCATAAGACGAAGAAAACGATCATTTGCGCGAATAGGGTCGCGTTCAGATTCACGATATTCCTTTCAGTATTGTTGAGAACGGTTGGATGACCGCTTGGTCACCCACGCCAAAACAATTACTTAATAACTGCGAGCAGTGGGTTTGCGAAAGCAAACAACATTGCAACACCAACGCCGATCAAAAACGCAGCGTCGATCAAGCCAGCCAAGAGGAACATTTTGGTTTGGAGTGGCTCCATCAATTCTGGTTGACGAGCACATGCTTCAATGTATTTTCCGCCCATCAATGCAATGCCCAAACAGGCGCCGATAGCGCCAAGGCCGATGATGATACCGATACAGATTGCTGTTGAACCTTGAATAGTTGCGAGAAATGCTTGCATGTTGCTGACTCCTGAAGTTAAAAGAGGTAAGTTAAAAAAATAAAAATTAATGGTGGCTGTGTGCTTGCCCGATGTAAACCAAGGTCAACATCATGAAAATAAAGGCTTGCAACAAAATAACCAAAATATGGAAGATGGCCCAAGCCGATCCTGCAATAACATGGCCCACCAATCCAAACAGAGTTAAATCTAAATTGAAGGTCCAGGCACTTCCGAGCAAGGCAATCAATAAGAAAACTAATTCGCCGGCATACATATTGCCAAAAAGTCGCATACCTAATGACACGCCCTTGGCAAGATATTCAATGATATTGAGAGCTAGGTTAAATGGGGCTAGGTACCACTTTGCGCCAAAGGGGGCCGAAATCAATTCGTGCAAAAAGCCACCAAAACCTTTTACCTTGAAGCTGTAATAAAAAACAAGCAGCAATACAGAGAGCGACATACCCATCGTGGCATTCAAGTCAGTCGTTGCAACCAGTCTTTGATGAGGAACGTGTGTGCCGAAGTTTCCAAGAAAATGGTTCACACCAAGCACCCAGTCAACTGGTATCAAATCCAAAGTATTGAGAAGAATGATCCAAAAGAATACGAAAAGGGCAAGAGGCGCAATAAAAGTGCGGTCGCCATGGACGATGCTTTTGGCTTGTGTATCCACCATCTCAACCACCATTTCTACCAAACACTGGAAGCGGCCTGGAACTCCTGGGGTTGCACGCCGAGCGGCGATGAGCAAAATGAAGACTGCAATCAGGCCCATCAAAGACGCCCAAAAAACAGTATCAAGGTTGATTACACTGAAATCGACGACAGATGCCTGGTGAACACCAGTACTAGTGAAATTTTGTAAATGCTCAGAAATATACGCTGTGGGCGTCATTTGCTCAACTGCCTCATGGGCCTGGATTACTTCACTAGACATCTTTTAATAAGTCCTTTAATCAGCTTCACGATGAGTCAGCGCCAAAAAGCCGCTAACCACGCACTCTTTAAAACTAGGACATAGGTCACCAACAGCGGAACCCACATCGCATCAGGGATATAAACAGCAACCCCTATAAACAGCATTAAAGTCATCGAGATTTTTATAAACTCGCCTGACACCAATGCCGCTAAAAATCTACCTGGATTTAATCGTTGCGATTTTTTTGCCAGCTCTACTCTTATCAGAAATAGTGCCGCAGGCAAGACGCAAATCAAACCACCTAAAAAAGCAGACAAAGTATAAAGGCTAAGCCACTTTTCTGCTCCAAAAATTGACCAAACCATCGTGCAAAGTACTGCAGTGGCGATTTGAACCAAAATAATCTTCCAAGGCGACAGTGGTCGATGCTTGCTGAGACTACTTTGTTGCAGCGCAAGCATTTCCTGTTTGCTGAGCACCCGATACACCTCTTCTTCGGGCTCTTCCCAGTCATTTGCCTTAGAAAATTGATTTTTTGTAGGAATCAATTAAGCACCGCAAGTTTAATGTCTAGGACGCCATTCGTCAAAGGATTTGGGGCTGTAAAGGCGGTCAATTTAGGGCTCAATACCCAACTTTTTCAATAGAGAATCTAGCTCATCAAATTGGCTAAATTGGATACGCAGCTCGCCACCTTTGCCCTTAAGCCTAAATTCCGCATTCAGGCCAATGAGATCTGAGATTTCTCTGGAAAGCCGCTTCATATCTGGATCGGCGCCCAAGGACTCTGATCCAACTTGCTTTTTAGCCTTTTTATCACCAATTTGACCGCCTGCAAGGGCCAGTGCAGCCGCCATTCTTTCGGCCTCTCGCACAGACAATCCTAAGGCGGCTATTTTTTGAGCCAAAGCCACCTGGCTTGAGCCGGGCAGGGGCAGTAGCGCTCTGGCATGGCCCATATCAATTTCACCAGCAATCAGCATGGCCTGCACAGGCTTAGCCAATTGAATTAAACGTAATAAATTGGAAATTGCGCTACGCGATTTACCAACCGCCTTTGCAGCCTGTTCATGCGTGAAGCCAAATTCCTCAATCAGTCTAGCGAGACCTTGAGCCTCTTCAAGCGCATTGAGGTCCTCGCGCTGCATATTTTCAATCAGAGCCATTGCAGCTGCAGACTCATCATCTGCACTAGAAACCAAAACAGGAACTTCTTTTAGGCCCACCAAAGTAGCGGCTCGATAGCGTCGCTCACCCGCAATAATTTCATACTTACCCGCACTAACCAAACGAACCAATAACGGCTGCATGATTCCTTGCTCGCGAATGCTTTCTGCTAATTCATTTAAAGCGCCGGACTCCATTTTTTGACGTGGCTGATACTTTCCAGGCTGCAAAGCGGAAAGCGGCAAACGATTAATTTCTGTCGAAACATTTTCTGCGGCAGATTTTTCTCCGAGCAAAGCCTCTAAGCCTCGTCCTAGACCTTTTTTCTTTATAGCAACCATAGTCGATTCTTTGTTTCCTTAAATTACATTTGCTGAATTCGTTCAACCATCTCAGCACCAAAATCTAAATACGCTTTAGCACCTCTGGATGATTTATCAAAAGCCACCCCAGGAAGCCCGTAGGATGGGGCCTCAGCCAATCTAACGTTGCGCGGAATAATAGTCTTAAACACTTTATCGCCGAAGTGCTCGATCAATTGGTCGGACACCTGTTGTTGCAAGGTCATGCGCGCATCAAACATCACGCGCAATAAGCCAATGATCTGTAGGTCTGGATTAAGATTTGCATGCACGCGTTTAATCGTGTTTACTAAATCGGACAAGCCCTCTAGTGCAAAGTATTCACATTGCATTGGCACAATCACACCGTTGGCCGCACACAATCCATTTAGCGTTAGCAAAGAAAGCGCGGGGGGGCAGTCAATCAGAATAAAGTCGTAGTCATTTGCAACTGTTGCAAGCGCTTCTTTCAAGCGCAGTTCGCGCGCCTCAAGCTCCACTAATTCAATTTCTGCACCAGCTAAATCACGATTGGCTGGTAAGACATCAAAGCCTGAACTGTCGCAACGCTGTGCGCTTTCTTTCACAGAAGTGAGGCCAATCAAGACTTGATAAACGCTTGCGCTCAAGTCTGCTTTCTCAATACCTGAGCCCATCGTTGCATTGCCTTGTGGGTCCAAATCCACCAACAGCACGCGTTGATGGTGGCCAGCTAGACCAGCAGCCAAATTCACTGCGGTTGTCGTTTTGCCGACGCCGCCTTTTTGATTTGCAATACAAAATATTTTTGCCATGGCTTCTTTTGGTCTTGCCTAAATAAATGATTTTCTCATGGGGGTTAAAACCAAAAGTCGTCTTTCTGCTTCGAGATTGGGTATTTTTAAGGGCTCATCCGCAAGCAGCTCCCACTGGTCCAGGGAGGCCTCATGCAGCTCCTGGTCTGCACGCTTGGCCTTCATTGCAAAAACAAGGCCGTTGGGCTTTAAGAGGGGGAGAGACAATTCTAAAAAATTCGCTAGGCTAGTAAACGCCCTGGAAATCACCGCATCGAACTCCCCAGGGCGCCTTTTTGCAACTGCCTCAACGCGCTCGCTCAAGATCTCAGTATTTTTGAGGTTTAATTTACCTCTAGCATGTTGCAGAAAGGCCGTCTTTTTTCTAACTGCTTCAATGAGGGTTAACTTCCACTCTGGACGCAAAATAGCAATGGGTATCGCAGGCAGTCCCCCGCCTGATCCAAGATCAGCAATTGCAACCGGTTTATTCCCTAAAAATTGATCCATAATTGGTAAAACTGCAATAGAATCAACGAGATGCAATACTACTGAGTCTTTTTGATCCTCGATGGCGGTCAAGTTATGGACCCGATTCCAGCGAGCCATTTCTTGTAAAAACAATTCCAGACGATCAATATTGGCGCCACTTAAATCAAGCCCGAGCTCTTCAATACCCAGCGACAGCAAACTCTCACTCACGCAGTCTCCTGAGTTCTACCCAGACCTTTTTTGAGGTGAACCAGCAGCAAGGAAAGGGCGGCAGGGGTTACCCCAGAAATACGTCCGGCCTGCCCAAGAGTTTCAGGCTTGTGCAGGTTTAGTTTTTGCTGAACCTCTTTCGACAAGCCTAAAACCTCGTTGTAATCCAAATTTTCAGGCAATGGGAAGCTTTCATTGTGCTCCTGGCGAGCAATTTCTACCGCTTGGCGATCTATATAGCCCTGATACTTAACTGAAATTTCAACCTGATCCGCTATTTGTTCCGCAAGCCCCAGGTCTTCATCCAACTGGCCAGGCGACCAAACTCCACCTGATAAATCCATCAAATTCTCGTATGTCACGCCTGGGCGCTTCAATATTTCAGCCAAACTGCACTCGTGAGACAAGTCTTGCCCCAGCAAACCTGAAATAGCCAAGGCGTTTTCATGTTTGGGGCCGATCCAAATTTCATGGAGGCGGGCTGTTTCACGTGAAACAGCCTCTTGTTTTCTGCTGAAAACAGCCCAACGGTAATCGTTAACCAAGCCAAGCTCGCGCCCAATGGTGGTTAAGCGCAAATCCGCGTTATCTTCTCTCAGGCTGAGGCGGTACTCTGCCCGACTGGTAAACATACGATAGGGCTCTTGAACCCCGCGTGTAATGAGGTCGTCCACTAAAACGCCTATATAGGACTCGCTTCTTTTGGGAATCCAAGGATCTTTGCCCTTGGAGGCAAGTCCAGCGTTAATGCCTGCAAGCATTCCCTGAGCAGCCGCCTCCTCATAACCCGTGGTGCCATTAATTTGGCCAGCAAAATACAGGCCTGAAATTGCCCTTGTTTCTAGACTATGGCGAAGCTCTCTGGGGTCAAAAAAATCATACTCAATGGCATAGCCAGGCCGAACGATCTCCGCTGACTCCAGGCCTCGAATGCTTCTCACCAAATCCCACTGCACATCAAAGGGTAGGCTAGTAGAAATGCCGTTTGGATAGTACTCATGGGTTGTTAAGCCCTCGGGCTCTAAGAAAATTTGGTGGCTATTTCTGGAAGCAAACCGATGGATTTTGTCCTCAATCGAAGGGCAATAGCGAGGGCCAACCCCTTCAATCACGCCCGTGTACATCGGCGAGCGGTCTAAACCGCCCCGAATAATGTCATGGGTTCGTTCATTCGTATGGGAAATCCAACAAGGAACCTGCCTAGGGTGCTGCTCGGGCCTGCCCAAATAGGAAAAAACGGGGATGGGATCCAGGTCACCAGGCTGCTCTTGCATTACTGAAAAATCAATCGTACGCCCATCTATTCGGGGTGGGGTGCCAGTCTTCAGTCGTCCCTGTGGCAACCTTAACTCTTTGAGCCTGGAAGATAGTGAGACTGATGCTGGGTCGCCTGCGCGCCCGCCAGCATAATTATTGAGCCCAACATGGATCTTTCCGTCCAAGAAGGTGCCAGCGGTTAAAACCACCTTGGGAGCCATGAACTCGAGCCCCGTTTGCGTCACAACACCCTGAACCCGATCAGCGTTCACCAACAAATCATCAACTGACGCTTGAAAAAGGCTTAATTTGGGCTGGTTTTCTAAGCGCCGTCTTATGGCTGCTTTATATAGGATTCGATCGCCTTGAGCGCGAGTTGCGCGAACTGCTGGGCCTTTGCTGGAATTGAGGATTCGAAATTGAATGCCCGCTTCATCTGTTGCGGCAGCCATTGCCCCGCCCATTGCATCAATTTCTTTCACTAAATGGCCCTTGCCAATCCCGCCAATGGAGGGATTGCAGCTCATGGCGCCCAGTGTTTCGATGCTGTGGGTAATCAGCAGGGTTTCACAGCCCATCCGAGCAGAGGCCAGGGCGGCCTCCGTCCCAGCATGACCACCGCCGACCACAATGACATCGAAATTTTTGGAATAGCGCATGTTTTACCCTAGCAGGGCGATGATCATAGCATTTTGTAGGTTTCACGTGAAACCAAACCCGATTATTGGGCCCAATAAATTACTTCGAGTACGCCGATAATGACCTAAGCTACTGATTTAAATGAATAAATTATTAAATGTCTATTTTTTAGCAGCCAGGAACGCTAATGCTTAATTTTGAAGAAAGCGCTAATTTCACCCACGACCCCGCGCCGGAACGCGAGAACGCAAACCACAAAGATAAAGCCAGTGGCAATGGTGCTCCATGAGCCAATATTGGCTAGATAGTTTTGTAGGCTGACCACAACGCCTGCACCAACTACCGGGCCCAAAATCGTACCCATGCCGCCAAGGAGGGTCATCAAAACCACCTCTCCTGACATGTGCCAATGGACATCAGTCAAGGTTGCCAGCTGAAATACCAAAGATTTTGTTGAGCCTGCTAAACCTGAAAGGGCGGCAGAAATCACAAAGCAAATCAGCTTAAAGCGATCAACGTCGTAGCCCAAAGAAATTGCACGAGGCTCATTCTCTCGAATGGCTTTCAGAATTTGGCCAAAGGGCGAATACACAGTTCGCATAATGAGCGCAAAACCAAAAACGAAGACCGCAAGCACAAAGTAATACATATGCACATCGTTGCTTAGGTCAAGCAAACCAAACAACATTCCTCTAGGCACGCCTTGAATGCCATCTTCGCCACCGGTATAGGGAAGTTGTACAGCCAAGAAGTAAACCATCTGTGATAACGCTAAAGTCACCATCGCAAAATAAATGCCTTGACGACGAATGGCTAGAGCCCCAATCAACAGGCCCAATACAGCAGAGCCGAATACGCCGAGCAAAATTCCGATTTCTGGGGAAGCGCCGATCTCTTTACAAAAATAGGCAGTGATGTATGCGGCGCTTCCAAAAAACGCAGCATGGCCAAAAGACAAAAGGCCAGTAAAGCCAAGCAACAAATTAAATGCACAAGCAAAAAGTGCGAAACACAGCACCTTCATGGCAAACACCAGATAAATAAAGTCTTGCAGTGGCAGCAGTGCTGCGATTAACAACAAGATGGCATAAAGTAATTTTGTGCTCTGATTCATAGCGCGTCCATGCTCACTTTTCTCGCCCAAATAAACCAGCAGGGCGCAATAACAAAACGATCGCCATGATGACAAAAATAACAACGCTAGATGCCTCTGGGTAAAACACTTTTGTTAACCCCTCGATTAAACCCAAACCAAGACCAGTCAAGATGGCGCCCATGATCGAGCCCATTCCACCAATAACCACTACAGCAAAAACAATGATGATCAGGTTTGAGCCCATTAAAGGATTTACTTGAAAGATGGGTGCAGCAAGCACACCAGCAAATCCTGCAAGTCCTACGCCATATGCGTAGGCCAAGGAAATCATGAGTGGCACATTGACGCCAAAAGCTTGCAATAGTTTTGGGTTCTCAGTTCCAGCCCGCAGATAGGCACCAAGCTTAGTGCGCTCAATCACATACCAAGTTGAAAAACAAACAATCATTGAAATCACAACAACCCAAATACGATATTTGGGCAAAATGATTCCAATAGCATCCAGCGGGATAGCCCCTTGGAGTAATTCGGGTGCTGGATAACTCTCACCCGAGATGCCATACCAGTCACGAAACAGGCCCTCAATAATTAAAGCCAGACCAAACGTCAGCAGAAGGCCGTAAAGGTGATCGAGGTGATAGAGCCTGCGTAACATGGTGCGCTCAAGAATCAGGCCAAAGCCCGCCATAATTAGAGGCACCAAAATTAAAGCAAACCAATAATTGATGCTTAAGTCTGGAAAACCAAGCCATTGGCCAATTTGGGTGAAGCCTATCCAAGCAACAAATGCGCCCATGGTGTACTGAGCACCATGAGAAAAATTAATGATGTTGAGGAGGCCAAAAATAATGGCCAACCCCAAACTCAAAATAGCATAAAACGAACCGTTAATCAGCCCCACCAAGAGCTGTGCAACTAGCCCTTGTGGAGTGATTCCTAAAAGCTCAAACATGGTTTAACTTAGTTCTTAACCAATTTACATTTAGACATTGCCAGCGGAATAGATGAGTCTGCGGCTGGAATGACATCACGAATATAGTAATAGTCCCATGGGCTCTTTGCATCGGCTGGTTTTTTAACTTCCAATAAAAACATTTCATGTGCAAACTTGCCATCCGCGCGAATCTTGCCTTTAAAAAGTCCATCGTCGATTGTGGTCGACTTGAGTTTTTGCATTACTACTGCGGTGTCATCGGTGCCGACTGCTTGCACTGTTTTCAAATAATTCATTACTGATGAGTACACGGCCGCATGAACCATGGTTGGCATCCGCTTATGCTGCTCAAAGAAGCGGCGTGACCATGCGCGAGTTTTTTCATCACGATCCCAGTAGAAGCCCTCGGTCATAAACATCCCTTGAGCGGTTGGGAGACCCAGAGAGTGAATGTCTGAAATGAACATTAACAAAGGGACAACGGTTTGCTTTTTGTTGATGCCAAACTCAGAGGCCTGCTTAACAGAGTTAATCGTATCTTGTCCCGCATTTGCTAAAGCAACAACATCTGCGCCACTAGCTTGAGCCTTTAACAAATAAGATGAAAAATCATTATTTGGGAAAGGAGCCTTGCTAACACCAAGCACTTTTCCGCCGCCAGCCTTCACCACATTGCTAGCATCATTTTCTAAGGCTGCGCCAAATGCATAGTCTGCAGTAATGAAGTACCAGTTTTTCTTGCCCTGCTTCACCACGGCTTTTGCAGTTCCGTTAGCAAGGCCATAAGTATCGTAAGCCCAATGGACATTCACAGGCGTGCACTTCTCATTCGTAATTGCGGTGGATCCAGCGCCCGAGACTAGAGTGATCTTATTTTTCTGCTCGGCCACTTCCATTACTGCAAGTGCGGTATTGGTTGAAACCAAATCCACGATCACATCGACATTATCTTTGTCATACCATTCGCGAGCCTTATTGGCAGCAATGTCTGCTTTATTTTGATGGTCGGCACTAACAACTTCAATTTTTTTGCCGAGCACGGTGCCATCTTTAGAAAAATCGGCTACAGCCATTTTTGCTGCAATCACCGACCCTGGGCCAGCCAAGTCTGAATAAGCGCCCGACAAATCTGTTAGCACGCCAATCTTCACAACATCTCCACTTACCTTTGGCGCGCTTTGCGCGAATATCGGATTTGAGCCGAACATGGTGAACGCAACCAGCCCCGCCGTGATTTGCTTTAACTTCATTTCTATCTCCTTTAGAAAAGACTAAACACCGAGGTAGGCATTTAATAAACCCGCCTTATCAGCTAACTCGGAACGATTCACTACTTCAACAACTTTGCCGTGCTCCACAACATAATGACGATCAGCCAAAGGCGCAGCAAACCGAAAGTTTTGTTCAACCAGAACGATCGTGAACCCTTTGTCTCGCAGACTAGCCACAACCTCACCCAATTTTTGTACGATGACCGGGGCAAGGCCCTCAGTGATCTCATCAAGCAATAACAGTTTTGCGCCTGTTCTTAGGATGCGCGCCATTGCCAGCATCTGCTGCTCACCGCCCGACAAGCGCGTGCCCGGGCTATGCCGTCTCTCGTAGAGATTGGGAAACATGGCATAAATGTCATCCAAACTCATTCCGCCAGGGGCAATTTCGGGCAGCAGTAATAAATTTTCTTCAGTGCTGAGGCTGGCAAAAATACCTCTCTCCTCTGGACAGTAACCAACACCTAGGCGCGCAATTTGATAGCTCGGCAACTGAATGGTGTCCTTGCCAAACACTTTGATTGCACCCACTCTCCTGCTTGTTAGGCCCAAAATGGTTTTCAAGATTGTGCTTCGCCCAGCCCCATTTCTTCCCAGAAGCGTAACCAGCTCACCCTCTTTAATGGACAAATTCACTCCATGCAAAATATGAGATTCGCCATACCAAGACTCTAAATTTTGAATATCTAAGGCGGTGGCGCTCACAAAGACTCTCCGTGGCTGCCCATGTATGCCTCAACCACTAGCGGATTGCTGGAGACTTCCTGATAAGAACCCTCCGCTAAAACGGAGCCTCGCTGCAAGACGGTGATTCGGTCAGCAATAGAAGACACCACCTTCATGTTGTGCTCAACCATTAAAACCGTTCTTCCTTTGGCAACCCGATCGATTAATTCGGTGACACGCTCCACATCCTCATGTCCCATCCCTTGTGTAGGCTCATCAAGCAACATCAACTCTGGGTCCATTGCCAATGTGGTGGCAATTTCAAGAGCCCTTTTTTGCCCGTAAGCCAAGCTGATAGCCTCTTCATTCGCAAACTGGTCAAGGCCCACCTCACCCAAAAGGTCGTGAGCCCTCTCGTCCAGGGCGGCTAGTGAATGCTGCGTCTTCCAAAAGCAAAATTCAGTGCCCAAACTTTGTTGCAGCGCAACACGAACGTTTTCCAGAACGCTTAAATGGGGGAAAACAGCTGAAATTTGAAATGAGCGGATTACTCCGCGACGCGCAATCTGGGCGGGGCGCTCATCGGTGATGTCAAGCCCATTAAACAAGATTTGCCCTGCGGTGGGCTCAAGAAATTTTGTGAGTAAGTTGAAGCAGGTGGTTTTACCGGCACCGTTAGGCCCAATCAAAGCATGAATGCTGCCACGAGCAACCTCTAGGTTAACGTCACTAACCGCCGCGAAGCCTTTAAAGGACTTTCCTAGCCCAATCGTTTTTAGTATGGTCTCTTGCAAAATAAATCCTCTGCCCTGTCTCTAGGCAAGAGCTTGAGAATACCGCAAGATCAATGACGTTTATATAGCAATAACCCTAAACAAAGCCTTTGGGGGCTTATGGGTTTTTGGTCGCCTTGAAATAGCCCTGTAAGGCGAGCCGCGCGCCCTCATCTAAAACATCTGTTGGCATTCTTTGAGAGCCCTGCACAATCATTAAGGCATATGGTTTCGCTAAAGCGGTTGCCTCGAGGCAAAGCGTAAGCTCTTCTCCGGCCGCAGGGGATTGGCTGCGCCAATAGTTGATTGCCGCCTCCAGCTCCTGAATAGTAATAAACAACATTTGATAAGTGGTTTATTTCTCTTCGATCGCTAACATGGTGCCACGACACTTTTTGGCGCCACAACGACATTCGTAATCTTTTTTCATTTTCTTGGTAACGCGACCCTCGACACCCAAGGAATAATCATAAAAAAGCTCCTCTCCTGGTTTTAGGTCACGCAAAGCGAAAACAAATACGCGAGGCTCACCATCATAAATTTCTTCTTGCGTTTCGCAACAAGGCTTACAGGAGTGATTAATCCAGCGCGCGGCGTTACCGCCATATTTGGCATCAATAACGCGACCATCCTCAAGAGAGAAGTAGAAGGTGTGATTTGGATCTTTGGGATCGTGGGGGTGGCGCTTCTCTGCTTTTTTCCAGCTGATGCGCTCACCTTTGTACTCAATAATGGCCTCGCCTTTTTTTATTGGCTTCACAACGAAAACGCCTTTGCCATGAATCGATGAGGACTGAACAGCAATGCGCGATCTGTCCACCTTGGGAGGTGTTAACTTTTTCTTTTTCATATTAGACGTCTAGGTTGCGAGCAATCAGCGCATTCTTTTCAATGAACGCTCTACGGGGTTCGACTTCATCGCCCATTAAGGTGGTGAAAACTTGATCGGCAGCAATCGCATCCTCAATCTTTACCTGCAAGAGTGTGCGCGAGCCCGCGTCCATGGTAGTTTCCCAAAGCTGGGATGGATTCATCTCACCCAGACCCTTGTAGCGCTGGCGACTAAGGACTCGCTCGGCCTCGGAAAGCAACCAAGAGAAGGCAGCGCGGAAATTATCAACGGTGTGCTCTTTTTGATTTTTCTCAGGATCACCGCGACGCACTTTGGTACCAGGCAACACTTTGCCACTTAAAACTGCAGCCGCATTGGCAAGACTTTGATAATCATCACCATGCACAAAGTCTGAATTAATTGCAGATAGTTTGAGATTGCCATGCACCCTACGAGAAAGCAAAAGTCTGAATCGCTCTGTACGATCTTCTTTTTGGACAATGATTTCTGGTGGCAAGGCAAGTGGATTGCTTGGATCTGCTAAAGCAATTCGCAGACGCTCTGCAGACTCTTGGGCGGCCTTTTCGGTGTCCAGATTTAATTGAACGCCAGCAGCAACTGCACGGATGGCGTCTTCATCAATCGTTCTTGAGAGTCGATCAACAATCGACTGAATCACTTGGTAGTGTTTTGATAGCTCGGCAAGAGCGGCGCCCTCAACAAGCTCGCCAGAAGGGGTTTGTAAGGATGCGCCTTCAAGGGCGATCCTCAACAATAGTTGGTTGAGCTCAACGTCATCTTTTATATATTGTTCCTGTTTACCAAACTTCACTTTATAAAGTGGTGGTTGGGCAATATAGATGTGGCCACGCTCAATCAGCTCTGGCATTTGACGATAGAAGAAAGTTAGCAGCAGTGTGCGGATGTGGCTACCATCAACGTCCGCATCGGTCATGATGATGATGCGGTGATAGCGAAGCTTGTCGGCCTTGTATTCCTCAACCCCAATCCCGGTGCCCAAGACAGTGATTAATGTAACCACCTCTTGGCTGGCCAGCATCTTATCGAAGCGTGCTTTTTCTACGTTTAGGATCTTTCCCTTGAGTGGAAGAATCGCTTGGAAGCGTCTATCGCGACCCTGCTTCGCAGAGCCGCCCGCTGAGTCTCCCTCAACAATAAATAACTCGGATTTAGCAGGGTCTTTTTCTTGGCAATCAGCAAGCTTCCCGGGTAGACCCAAACCATCCAGGGCGCCCTTGCGGCGAGTCATGTCGCGCGCCTTGCGTGCAGCCTCGCGGGCACGAGCAGCATCGACAATTTTTCCGCAGACAATTTTTGCATCCGCTGGTCGTTCTTGGAGGAACGCGCTCAACGCCTCAGCAACAATTTCTTCTACCGGGCCACGAACCTCGCTAGATACAAGCTTGTCTTTGGTTTGACTTGAAAACTTAGGTTCGGGCACCTTAACCGACAGTACACAAGCCAGACCTTCGCGCATGTCGTCACCTGAAATTTCGACTTTAGCCTTTTTCGCAATTTCATTTTCATCAATGTACTTATTGATGACGCGAGTCATGGCCGCGCGCAGGCCAGTTAAGTGAGTGCCGCCATCTCTTTGTGGGATATTGTTTGTAAAACAAAGCACTTGTTCGCTGAAGCTGTCATTCCACTGCATAGAAACTTCAGCTGTGATCTGTCCACCCAAATCCGAGGGTCTAACACCCTCCGCATAAAACACATTGGGATGTAAAACGCTTTTGTTTTGGTTGATGTATTCAACAAAACCTTTGACGCCACCAGAGAAAGCAAAATCTTCCTCTTGTCCTGTGCGTTGATCAATTAAGCGAATGTGTACGCCATTATTTAAAAATGAGAGCTCGCGTATTCTTTTTACCAAGATCTCATAGTGAAATTCAACGTGACCGAAGATTTCTTCATCCGCTAAGAAATGAACCTCTGTACCGGATAGTTCGGTATTACCTGTTACTGAAATTGGAGAAACTGCAACCCCATTTTCTTGTTCGATGTTGCGGTTTTTAACGACGCCGCGTTCAAACTCCATGTAATGGGTTTTCCCGTCGCGACGAATGGTCAGCTTTAACCATTTTGAAAGAGCGTTAACACAACTCACACCAACGCCGTGGAGTCCACCAGACACCTTATAGCTATTTTGGTCAAACTTCCCACCAGCATGAAGCTCAGTCATGACAATTTCTGCCGCACTTCGCTTGGGTTCGTGTTTATCGTCGTATTTGATGCCGGTTGGAACACCCCTACCGTTATCAACAATCGAGATAGAGTTGTCGGTCTGAATTACGACTGTAATTTCGGAACAGTAGCCCGCCAAGGCCTCATCAATAGAGTTATCTAGAACCTCGAATACCAGGTGATGAAGACCTGTTCCATCGGAGGTGTCCCCGATGTACATACCGGGACGTTTACGAACCGCTTCGAGACCCTCTAAGATTTGAATCGATGATGCGCCGTATTGCTCTACTACTTTTTTTTCTTCAGTCATTTTCTTCTAAATTAAATACGCATTGGCATCACAACATACTTAAAGTTCTCAGAGCCAGGTAATGTAATTACAGCACTACTATTGGCATCACCCAAGCTGATTTGAACTTTTTCGTTTTTGAGGTTTGATAAAACATCGAGTAAATAACTTACATTAAAACCAATCTCTACCGCATCGCCAGCGTATTCGGTTTCAATTTCTTCTTGAGCTTCTTCCTGCTCAGCATTGGTAGATTGAATGGTGATGCGATTGGGGGATAAAGAAAAACGAACACCCTTAAATTTATCTGTAGTCAAAATTGCAGCACGTTGCAATGCTGCTTGCAGTACTTCACGTCCAACCACTAAAGAATTTTTTTGCCCTTTGGGAATTACGCGCTGGAAGTCTGGAAACTTTCCTTCAACCAATTTAGAAATAAGTTCAATATCACCAAAGGCGAACTTCACTTGATTGGCGGTAAGACTCATCTCTAGCGACTCATCAGACTCCTCCAAAAGATGTTGGCACTCCAAGATGGTCTTGCGAGGAATAATGACTTCTTGTTTTTGACCTGAACCAGACGGGGTCTCACTCAACTCCACTTGTGAGTAAGCCAAACGATGCCCATCGGTTGCGACAGCAATGACCTGTTTTCCCTCAATGACCAATAACATCCCATTAAGGTAATAGCGAATGTCCTGCTGCGCCATCGCAAAGTGGACCTGACTAATGAGTTGACGAAAGCTTTTTTGAGACATCTTCCAGCTCGCCGTAACCTCACCAACGCTTTGCATTACTGGAAATTCTGATGCGGAAAGAGTTTGTAGAGAGAAACGGCTTTTGCCACTTTGGACAACCATCCTATTGTCTTTAAGATTCAGCGCAACGGGGCCCTCTGGCAAGGCGCGCAGAATGTCTAACAACTTACGCGCCGCGACCGTTGTCGTGACATCCTCTGAACCAACCCCAAAGCTGGCATTGGTTGTAATTTGAATTTCTATATCAGTTGAGACAAAGGAAACCTTCTCACCATTTTTTCTGAAAAGCAGATTTGCCAAAATTGGCAAGGTATGTCTACGTTCAACAATTCCACTCACCACCTGCAGTGGTTTTAATAAGCTATCGCGCGAAGTGTTAACGAGTTGCATTGCTTTTAAATCCTTGTTTATATATATCTTAGTAGTAATAGTAATAAGGCTTTGTTTTTCGGTGGATAAGTCAAAAATCGCTTTGTTAACAACACATTACCATCAAAAAAACCTGTGGTAAACTTTTGTATAAGGGCTGAACAAAAACTGGATAACTTTTGCTCAACACCCTATTTTTGCACGAAGACTAGTCTTTCCACAATTTATCCACCAACTATCCCCAAACTTATTCATTGGGCTATCCACAACCTTATCCACAGGCTATTTTTTAACCTTTGAGTGTCTGTTCTATTACATGAATCTCATGATTTAGTTGGCTATCGTGCGCCCGCTCTTCAGCAACCTTACGAACTGCGTGCAATACCGTTGTGTGATCCCGCCCACCAAACAACTCCCCAATCTCGGGCAGGCTTTTCTGGGTTAGCTCTTTAGCCATAAACATCGCAATCTGGCGTGGCCGAGCAATATTGGCAGGACGCCTCTTGGAGTACATATCGGCAACTTTAATGCTGTAAAAGTCTGCTACCGCCTTTTGAATGTTCTCAACAGAAATCTGTCGGTTTTGAATCGACAACAAATCCTTAAGGGCGGTTCGAGCCACATCAATGGTTACTTCTCGCCCATGAAACCGGACGAAGGCCAAAATTTTACGCAAGGCCCCCTCTAACTCTCTTACATTGGAGCGCAGGTGTTTTGCCACAAAAAAGGCAACATCCTCACTCATCGGTATGCCCTCTTCCGCAGCCTTTCTCATCAAAATTGCCACGCGCATCTCAAGCTCGGGGGGTTCAATTGCTACTGTCAGGCCTGAATCAAAACGGGATATCAATCGGTCATCAATACCAGCCATTTCCTTAGGGTAGGTATCGCTGGTAATAATGACCTGTGCCTTGTTGCTTAATAAGGCCTCGAAGGCGTAAAAGAACTCTTCTTGAGTGCGAGATTTTCCACTAAAGAATTGAATATCATCGATTAATAGCAAATCTAAGGAGTGATAGTAGCGCTTGAATCGATCAAACGCCTTTTGTTGATAAGCCCTCACAACATCAGAAACATATTGCTCTGCATGGATATATCGAATTCTGGCGTTTGGCTTTTCTTTAAGAAGGTGGTTACCAATTGCATGAATGAGGTGGGTTTTACCCAAGCCAACACCACCATATAAAAACATGGGGTTATAGGAACTACCGGGATTGTGGGCAACCTGAATGGATGCGGCACGAGCCAACTGGTTGGCTTTGCCGGTTACAAAGGTTTCAAAAGTGAGGTTGGGGTTTAATTTTGAGTGGTCTTCAATCTCAAAAACTTGCTCAACCAGCACTGGATTATCTTCAGGGCCCGCGGCCTCAATGCTTGACATTGGCGCTGCCCCGCCTCTAGCCGGAACTACTTCAGGGGCCGCCCCCTCAACATCTAAGACAAAGTTCAGGGTCGTAGATTGGCCAAAATATTGTGTTGCCAATTCTTGAAAGCGGTCAGAAAACGTCTTTTT